>CAZUNG010000001.1:0-59497 GCA_964621905.1 uncultured Ruminococcus sp.
GAGGCGAGAAGGTCTTTGGGGCTTACTCTGCAGAGAGATCCGTGAAGGTAAAATAGTAATGGGAAAGGCGGTGCAGCGATGATGCTGCACCGCCAATTTTTTATCTGATACAAATTGAATAACCTTCCGAAATCCGGTCAATGATTAAAATAAGAACGTCTCTGAAACAGTTTCTGGTCAGAGACGTATCATAAAGGCATATGGAGGTAATCAAAATGCCCAGATATTCGATTGGATTTCACAACACAAAAGAAATGCTTGATTTTGTAAATTTGGCTAATAAATTCGAAGGGGAGATCGACTTAAAAAGCGGCATTCAGGTGGTTGATGGAAAATCACTTATGGGAGTGCTTGCCATAGCAGAAAGAGAAAGAATGGAAATGACGATCTACGGAGAAAATTCTCAGGATCTGTTGGGAGAGATGAAAAATATAGCTGATATCAAAGAGATCATATTATAGGAACAGCATGAAAAACCCCTTGTAAAAGGGGTTTTTCAATCCGGGATTCGGACAAATACATAATTTTCACAGGTAGATAAAGAGGGCTGAAACGTATAGTTCAGACCGCAGAATTTTTTGATTTCATCCGGATCTGTGATCCTGTTTTCCGCCAGAAAGCGGATCATTTCCCCGCGTGCCATTTTGGCAAGAGTACCTTTTGTAATCAGACGCCCGTCTGATACTTCTTTAAAATCGCAGGTGATGCAGAGTATTTGTGAAGTGAGATGGGGCAGAACTGCTTTGCTGTATTCCCGGGAGGCCAGGTTCAGTATCAGGGTATCATCTGCACAGATGTTTTTGGCGATAGAAGTCCCCCAATACTCATACAGGCTGGAAAAGGGACCGACCTGAAGAGGTGCCTGCATTTCAAGCCGATACGGAACAACTCCGTCAAATGGTTTTAAGACGCCGTAAAATCCGGACAGGATGCGCAGGTTATGTAGTACGTATTCCCATTGGCTCCCAGTAAAAATCTGAGGAGCCATGTACTGATACTGAAGTCCCTCGTATGCCAGAAGAGCCGGTGAGAGATTTGTCTTTAAATCCATGTTCTGAAGTCTTTCATAGTTGACAGCGGCCAGTTTCTGGCTGCACTTCCAGAGTGCCTGCAGTTGATGAAAGGTCAGTTTTTTTAATGCCTGACAGAGAATGGAAGTTTCATCGAGCAGAGAAGGCTTTGTGAGTGTACCTTCGAATTCTTCAATTACGTTCATTTTTTTAGCGGGAGATATGATAATTTTCATCTTTACCGGTCCTTTTTGTGCAGCTGTTTTCGTTTCCCTGTTGACAGCAGAAGAAATAAAACACTGAAAATCAATAAAAGTACTACGATCAGTGCAGCGCAGTTGAAAAAAAACTGTTCGGGCATGATCTTGATAATCTCATCCGTGGCAGAATCCAGGATCCAGTTATCCTGTCCCGGGAAAAGCAGCAGATGGAAGGTGTAAAAAAATGAATCAAACGACAGAAGTCCCCAGGATGCGATGGTTATCAAAAGAGCAATATTCAGGATTCCGCTGTAAAACAGAGGATGCAGTTGATGGAATCGGCAGATCTGTATTTTCTTTCGGTGTTCCGCGGTTAATAGCACGAAAAGCAGCAGGATTGAGATTCCGAGGATGACAAAATCAAGATAAAATAATCCCCTGCAGTCTTCAAAATGTGCACGTCCGGATGCGGACCATGACAGGCTTCCGGTACTGAATTCTCCTCCGAATAAAAGATAGTCGAGTACAGAATCATATGCGTGTTTTATCGTGCCGTAAGAGTATCCGCTGGTTTCCATGATACGCAGGGGAACAATCTGCAGATAATAAAACGGACGAAACAGAATCGGCACGGCGATTGCAAGGGCAAGGGAGCCAAAAAAGCCAGCCAGGGTTGTCAGCAATGAATAGATTCTGGAAAATTTCATAAGTTCCTCCTTGGTAAAAAGCTGCAGCAGGAAAGCGCGATCAGAACCTGGGAGGGAAGATAAAACAGCCACATCCCATAATCGGCAAATACCTGCAGTGTATAGATGCCAAAGTTCAGATTATGAATGGCAACACAGAGATCACAGCACAGAAACAGCCACAGCCCGATACTGAACAGGCGGTGTGAAACGCCAGTGTGAAAAAAGGAAACACTTATCACGGCGTTTATAACCAGATTGATTCCATAAAATGCAGCCGCACCTGTTAACAAAGTCAGGCTGTTAAAGACTGCCAGCAAAAGAAAACAGGAAACCGGGAGCACAAAGCGCAGCAGCCACTGTGCCGGACTGCCTTGCTTTTTCCAGGCAAAAAACCGTTTTGCATAGATAAGCTGTACGATGCAGAACAGCAGAATGCCTGCAGCGTACCAGCGGTCGAGCAGAAGCAGAAACAGATCGGCAAATGCAGTAAATAAAAAGGCGGTAAAGATCAGCAGACTGTCTTCGGTCCGGTCACAGAGCAGCGTGAAAACCAGACACAGCAAAATTCCGGCATATTTGAGAAAGCTGCTGCCGCCGATGTTTGTAAAATCCATCAATAAGAAACCGATATAAATAATTGCTTCCAGGGAAACAAATAAAATCATTCGTTTTTTCAATACGACCTCCTGTAACACGCGCAGCTGTGCTTACCTTAATTATTGAGACAGTCTCTGAATTGCATCTGCATAGATACGGGCTGACAGCATCAGATGGTCAATGGAGATACATTCATTGGACTGGTGAGACAGATCCGGTTCACCGGGTAACAAAGGTCCAAACGCGAGTGTGTTCGGTATGGCGCGTGCATATGTGGCTCCGGCAGTCACAAGCGGCGGTGTCTTGAAATCACCGGTATGCTTTCGGTATACGTCCAAAAGCACAGATACCAGCGGGTCATCAGGTGCGGCATAAAGGGGCGGCTGGTGATCGATGGGTTCAACCGATATGCCGACTGTCCCGGTGCTTTGTGTCAGCGACTGATAGATCTGATTTTCACTCATGGTTACCGGATAGCGGATATTGAGAGTCAGGCGGCAGCTGGAATCCTTCCAGTCAATCTCTCCCACATTCAGGATCAGACTGCCCGATACATCATCGGAGAAGTTGCACCCGATGCGTTCTCCATGAAGATCAAAACCGATACACGCTGTATAAAAACGGAGAAAATCCTGCGTTTCACAAGAGAAATAGGGGATGCCAAACAGAAGGTCAAAACCGATACTGATGGCATTCTGTCCCTTTTCAGGTGAAGCGCCATGGGCTGCTTTTCCTTTAATCTTTATGGAAATACGGCCGTCACCAGCGGTGAATGTAAACTGCCGGTGGGGGTGAAAGCTGTGGTAAGCGTCCAGGTATTCCAGGATCAACCTGGTGTGTTGCCCGCAGTCCAAAATGATGGAAGCGTATTCAGCCGTCACATTGGGTGCAGTCCCGCCAGTGAAGGATAAAAGCGTTATTTCGCGCGAATCGTGATTCATAGGAGCCGTTGGCCTGAACGACCGGTTAAGGCTGCAGACGATAAGTCCCATCTCCGCATGGATCACGGGGTAATCGCCGTCAGGCGAAAATCCGCAGTTCGGAGTACGTTCTTTTTGCAGGTAGTATTCCATGCCTTTCCAGTTCGTCTCCTCATCGCATCCGATGATGAGTCTGACGGTCTTTGTGGGGCAAAACCCACTGTCCTTGAGCGCTTTCATCGCGTAATAGCAGGACAGCAGAGGTCCTTTGTCATCGATAACTCCGCGCCCGAATATACAGCCGTCACGGATAACGGGGGCAAACGCAGGCGTCACCCAGTCAGAGGCAGAGCCCTCCGATACGACGTCCAGATGTCCCGCGATACCGACAATCTCGCCCGTGCGTCCGCTAAATTCAATATGACCGCCGTAACCGTCCGTATCTCTGACCGAAAAGCCGTCACGTCTGGCCAGATCCAGAAGATAAGTAAGCGCCTCACGAATGCCGGTGCCAAAAGGTGCACCGGGGGCGGCGGGGCCTTCGACACTTTGAATGCTTATCAATTCTTTTAATGTTTTCATAAATGCAGGCTTTAAGGCCTCCAGATTTTCTGCGACTGTCATAAGCACCTCGTATAGTTTTCTTCTATTGTAACATGAAAGTTTTTCATTGCAACAAAAAGGAATCGTTGATACAATGAAAACAGTATAAGGAGGATAACATTTTATGAAAAGACTGTTACTTTATCTGGCGGGACTCTTTATTATGGCATTTGGTGTTTCAGCTTCGATCATGTCGAATCTTGGAGTATCACCGATCGATACGATTCCATATGTCACAAGTGAAATTTTAAAGATTGATATGGGTATCTGTACCACCGCTATTTTTACCTGCTACGTGCTGCTGCAGATTTTGCTTCTGGGCAGGAAGTTTCCGAAGAGAAACATTCTTCAGATTGCTGTTTCCGCGGTGTCGGGAGCTTTTATCAGCATTACAAACCGGTTGGCGGCAGCCATACTTCCGGAGGCAACCGGATATGGCATTCAGTTATGTTACGTGGTACTCAGTATGGCACTTCTTGGTTTTGGAATTTTTCTGTATGTGGAGACGGATATCATGTCCCTGCCTGCAGAAGGAGTTGCACAGGCACTGGCGATCCGGGCAAAACGCCCGATGTCCACGATGAAGATCTTTTTTGACTGGTCCGTTGTGGCAGTTTCCGCGGTCTTGTCGATTTGCTTTTTGAAGGAATTCAGGGGAATTCGTGAGGGCACGCTGATTGCTGCGTTTGGTGTTGGACTGTTCATCAAACTGTATACCAGGTGTTTTCAAAAGCCTCTGCAGAAATTTCTTGGAAAAGATAGACCGTGCAGTCAACCGGAGACGGGAGTTTCACAGGCCGATTAAAAGATGCATCGCCCGCAGTTATGAAAATTGCGGGCGATGTTTTTAATGATATTCTGTTTTCCAGAAGCCGTGCAGGTTGCAGTATGCGTAAGCTGCAGCCGGTTCATCATTTTCATTTAATACGAATTCGGCAACCGGATCACACAGGCCGTCCAGGTAAACACGCTGGCAGCATCCCGCTTTGGTGAACAGATAGACCCATGCGATGCTGTGCTCTTCTGTCATCGGGTGGAAGACGCTCCCCACTTTTACCGTTACTTGCCGGCCGTTCACTTCAACAACGGGGAGATGTTTTTCAGCAGCTCCTTCGGAAGTGTTTGGAACAAGTTCTTCCAGGGAACTGCAGTCACAGGCCAGGGCCTGATCACCGCATCCGAGGATTGCATCAAAAATCACAGTTTTTTCTTTGTTGATAAAAAATTTTGGCTCTTTTACCATTGGCTTAAATCCTCCTGTCTAATTTGCAAAAGGTGCCAGTTCCAGGCGGATGTAATACCCTTTGTCATGATGGCAGACAGGGCACTGCTCCGGGACTTCGGTACCATAATAAATATTTCCGCACTCTAGGCACATCCATGCCGTTTCAGCCTCAGCGACAAAGAGTTTTCCCTGCTCCAGCATATCTGCGAAACGTCCGAACCGGTCACCGTGTGTTTTTTCAATGTTAGCGATCATCCGGAAAGATCCGGCTACATTCTGGAAGCCCTCTTCCTGAGCTGTCTCGGCAAAATGCTTGTAGACATCATCATGCTCTTCATATTCGTTGTGCTGTGCATAGCGCAGAAGCTGTGCAACATCTGAGGCGATATCGACTGGATATGTGCCGTCGATGGAAATGGATTCTCCAGCCAGTTCTGTCAGGTGCTTGTAGAATATTTCTGCATGCTCTTTTTCCTGATCAGCGGTAAATGTAAAGATTGCTTCTATTACATGCAGGTGTTCCTTTTTTGCCTGAGATGCTGCAATTGTATAACGGTTTCTGGCCTGGCTTTCTCCGGCAAAAGCACGCATCAGGTTTTCTTTTGTCACGCTGTTTTTAAAATCTACTGCCATATTCCTACCAATCCTTTCTTGAATGTTATCCTAAGTATTGCCTGTGAAATGAAAAATTATCCAGAAAAAGATAGAAACAAATTCTAATGTTGTATTGAAGAAATACAATTAAATTGCTATAATTTAATAAATAGTATGAAGGAATGAAAAAGGTATGATAATTTTTCTGGAATTACTGGGAATATTCTTGGTATTTACAGCAGGTACGTGTTTTTATTCGTTCCTGAATGTAGTGATCTATCGGTTTCCAAGGAAAATTGCGATATTAAAAGAACAAAACCGGTGCATGGCATGCGGGCACATTCTGACCGTGCAGGACATGATACCGGTCGTAAGCTGGCTGATACTGCGCGGCAGATGCCGGTACTGTGATACGGTAATACCGATCCGCTATTCCCGGACGGAACTGCTGGGTGGGCTGACGGCAACGATTCTTATTCTGCGGCTCGGATGGTCGTTTCAGGCAGGTCTGGTGTTTGCTTTTCTGGCGCTTCTTACGGTGATCGGACTGACAGCGTGGGAGACTAAAGAAATCCCGGCATTGATGCTGAAACTGATTATGGTATTGGCTGTCCTGCAGCTCTTATTTTTGGAACAGCCGCCGTATCTTACAAGGATAATCGGAGGTCTGTGCATCAGTCTCCCGCTGTTTGTTGTCAAACTTCGGATTCCCTCAGCCTTTACGATGAAGGAGATTTATCTGATGGCGGTCTGCGGCCTGTTTTCCGGGTGGAAAGTGATGCTGGTTTCTTTTACCTTTGCTGTATTGTGCGGCGGCATCTATGCACTGAAAAAGCTGTTGGGGGATGATGAACAGGAGGAGGAGAATTTTTTATATGGGCCGTTTCTATGTATCGGAGTTTATTTTGGACAAGTGTTCGGAGATGTTCTGATCAGGGGGTATTTAAGCTTTTTTGGTCTGGCATAAAGGAGAAGTCTGATTTGTAAAATGCATGGAGTTGCAGTATAATATAAATATATTTGTGGGACATGACAGGAGGGATTTCAAATGACAATTAATGAAGTGATTGAAGTACTTGAAATGCAGGAAGAGATTCTTCAGTTTTCGCATTTTACGAATGCAGATGCATGGACGCTTGGCAATATGCTGGTATCGGAAGCGCAGAGACGAGGGGTATTTCCGGTCATCAGCATCCGGCTGAACAATGGATTTACCGTATTCCAGTATGCATTTGACGGTACCAATCTCTGTAACGATATGTGGCTGGCCAAGAAACAAAAAACGGTGATGGTGACAGAACGCAGCAGTCTGCATCTGGCCATGGCCCTCAGAGAATCTGGTGAGACACTGGAGGAGAGATTCCCTGATTCCAAAGATTTTGTGGCGAGCGGCGGGGGATTCCCTGTTCGTGTCGAGGAAGTTGGAGTGATAGGAAGCATACTTGTATCAGGTATGGATCCCGTATCGGAACATGATCTGATTATAAAGTGTGTCAGCAAATATCTGCATATTGATGAAGTTCCCCGGATCCGTGCGGTTTAGGCAGCAGGAGGCCGGAAAATAAGCAGACAGGGCAGAGCACGTCAGTTGGATGGCTCTGCCCTGTCTGTGTGAAGTCTGATGTATTCCTGCATGTCATCAGGAAGCGGGGCGTGAAAAGTAAGTTCGCGGCCGGTGACCGGGTGAGTAAACTGCAGGGAACTGGAGTGCAGCGCCTGACGGGTAAGAGAGGATTCACCGGGGGCATAGAGAAAATCCCCGAGCAGAGGATGTCCGATATGCTTCATGTGCACACGAATCTGGTGGGTCCTCCCTGTCTCCAGATGCAGTTCAACAAGTGCAGAGCAGGCAAGCTGCCTGAGCACCCGGTAATGTGTGACTGCCTTTTCGCCGTCTATGCTGACACAGCGCTTAAGTACAGAATCAGGAACACGTGCTATGGGAGCGTCGATGGTGCCTGCAGCAGGATCAGGATTTCCGCTGACAAGAGCCAGGTAGGTCCGGAATATGCGCCGCTCTTTCATCTGGCGGGACAGCACAGCGGCGCTGAGCATGTTTTTTGCCAGAATCAGAAGCCCTGTCGTATCGCGGTCCAGGCGGTTGATGCAGCGGAAGACGAACGGGAGGTTTTGCTTCCCGTAATAATATGCAGCACCGTTTGCAAGTGTACGCTCATAGTTTCCAATGGATGGATGTACCGGCATATCGGCCGGTTTATTCAGGACGAGCAGATCCTCGTCTTCGTAGACGACAGACAGTATAAGATCTGACGGGGCGATCTGACCGGAAGGATGCTCCTCGATGATTTGTACCGTCAGAAGTTCACCGGCAGATAACCGGTGAGAAGTCAGCACTTTTTGGCCTCCTATGTGGATCCCAAGGGGGGTCTGCTTCAGGTGAATGATCAGATGGCGGGAATACCCTTTTGCCTGCAGGTATTCGCCGACGGAGATGCCGGCATCGGCCTCCGTGATATGATAGGTCAGTGTTCGGTCCATGATATTCCTTCTTTCGTGGTTATCCTATGTATTATAGTCAAAGTGCGGGATGTGTCAAGAAAAACTGCAAAATCTTTTGGTGTACAGAAAGAAAAAAGCATGATAAAATAATGCATATACAGGAAAAAGTTTGAAAGGACGGGCTTTTGCATGAACCAGGAAAAATATGTAGCGTATGTGGGTACTTATACACACGGAAGCAGTATCGGCATTCATCTGTATGACGTCGATGTGAAAGAGGGAACGCTCACGGAACGTAAAGTAGTTCCGGTCAATAATTCTTCTTATCTGGCGCGTTCGAAGAACGGAAAATATTTATATTCGATTGCGGATGAAGGAGTTGCAGTTTTTGCTATTCATCCGGACGGAGATTTGGAATATATCAATAAAGTTGACATTGACGGAATGAGAGGATGTTACCTCTCGGTTGATGTTACCGGAAAATATCTGTTTGTGGCGGGATATCACGATGGCAAAGTGACGGTGGTACATACTCATCGTGACGGCAGACTGGGAAGTGTTATGGACGGCATTTTCCACAAAGGCACCGGCAGTGTGGCAGAGCGGAGTTTTCGTCCGCATGTCAGCTGTGTTGTTCCGACACCGGATAACAATTATGTGTGTGCAGTTGACAATGGAATTGATCAGGTCAAAGTTTATGGGATGGATAAAAGAAGAGATAAACTGAACCTGCAGGATATCATCAGATGCCGAAGAGAGTCGGGCCCGAGGGAAATGAAATTTTCGACAAACGGTAAATTTGCATATCTTGTGTATGAACTGAGCAATGATATCGATGTGTTCTCTTATCATGAAGGGACTAAGGGACCGGTATTTGAAAAAATTCAGAATATCAGTATTTTAGATACGGAGCTTGACCCGATGCACGATGCCGCGGAGGCTCTTGCGATTTCTCCGGACGGCAACTATCTGTTTGCGTCTACAGCGGGGGACAATTCGATTACCATGTTTCAGATCGACCAGGAAACGGGGATGTTAAGCCGTCAGTTTTCGCTGCCCATCAGCGGGGAGTATCCAAAAAGTATGCGGCTGTTTCCGGACGGAAAACACATTGCAATCGTAAATCATGAGTCGGACAGCATTACGACATTTACCATTGATTACGAAAGAAAGCTTTTAATGATGAAAGGGAAGCCAATGAAGGTGGAGACACCGAACTGTATCCTGATAGAGAAAGTCGGACAGCAATTTGAATAGATGAGGGAAATGAAAGCCGGGCGAAGAAGTGGGCAGCAGTTGTCTGCTTCTGCCCGGTTTTCGTTTTTTAATTTCTTATGATTTGTGTTTCCAGATGAGCTGCAGATGTTCCATGCGCGCTCCCATGCCGCACAGCAGGGCATCGATGAGTGTGATGGCCGTCATGGACTCCACGACAACGACCGCACGGGGAACGATGACAGGATCATGACGTCCCTTGATGTTGATATCGATGGTTTCACCCTGACGGTTTACTGTCTGCTGGGGGGAGAAGATGGAAGGAGTCGGCTTGAACGCTGTGCGAATGATGAGATCACTTCCATCGCTGATCCCGCCGAGGATGCCGCCCGCGTGGTTGGATGCTTTGCCTATGCTGCCGTCTGCATTTCGGCAAAAGCCGTCATTATTTGTGGTGCCGGTTGCTGTGGCTGCCGCGAAACCTTCCCCGATCTCGACACCCTTTACGGCACCGATGGAAAAGAGTGCCTTGCCCAGGTTGGCATCCAGTTTTTCAAAAACCGGGGTTCCGGCTCCTGCGGGAAGATGACTGACGATACATTCAACAATCCCTCCCGATGAATCGTGACGTTTCATACAGTCATCCAGATATGCCTGTGCTTTTTGACTGGCTTCAGCGTCCGGCATATACAGCGGATTTTCGGCGATCAGTTCCGGATGAAACTGCTTCGCGGTTACAGGACCGATCGCTTTTGTGTAAGTACAGATGGAGACGCCGAGACTTTTTAAAATTTTTACGGCGATTGCACCGGCGGCAACGCGGCCGATGGTTTCACGGCCGGAAGAACGTCCGCCTCCGCGGTAATCACGGAAGCCGTATTTCTGATCAAAGGTATAATCTGCGTGTCCCGGGCGATAATAAGAAGCGATCTCCCCGTAGTCGCCGGAACGCTGGCTGGTATTGCGCACAAACATGGAAATGGGTGTCCCTGTTGTACGGCCTTCGAAAACACCGGAGAGGATTTCGACTTCATCTGCTTCCTTTCTGGGAGTCGCATATTGATTCTGACCTGGTTTTCTGCGGTCTAAAAATGCCTGGATATCCGACTCCTGAAGCATTAGACCCGCGGGACAGCCGTCTACGACGACGCCGAGACCCTTTCCATGAGATTCACCCCAGGTGGTGACGGTAAAAAGTGTTCCGAATGATGATCCTGCCATACTGTTATCCTTTCTGCTATTCTGTCGTTAGTACCAGCTTGTATTATAGCTGACAAAAAAGTGTTTGTAAATAAGATGTAATGCTGAACCAAAACATATGCAAACAAATTGACAAAGAGATGGGCACAGCGTATAATAAATCTGATTTTCTATTGATATGGAACGAAAAATTAAAGAGGAGATCTTATGAACTGGATCAACAAAATGGAACGGAAATTCGGGAAATATGCGATTCACAATCTGACCCTGTATATTATCATTACGTATGCGGTCGGATATCTGTTGATGTACCTGGCGCCAAATGTTATGAGCTACTGCCTTCTGGAACCGGGATTGATTTTGCGGGGGCAGGTGTGGAGACTGATAAGCTGGCTTCTGATACCGCCGGGAACTCTCGATATTTTCACAATCATCATGCTGTTTTTTTACTATTCGATTGGTACGACTCTGGAAAAAACATGGGGTTCTTTCCGCTATAATTTCTATATTTTCGGCGGAATCATACTGACTGTGATCGGAGCCTTTATTATGTATTTTGTTCTGGGAGGCGGCATTTTTCTCTCCGGCAGCAGAGTGTTTTTCAGTACCTATTATATAGCGCTGTCGATTTTTCTGGGTTTTGCCGCAACATATCCGGATATGCAGGTGCTCTTGTATTTTATCATTCCGATCAAGATCAAATGGCTGGCATGGCTGGATGTAATCTTTCTTGTATGGCAGATGGTGCAAAGCGGCTGGACAACACGTGTTGCAATTATCTGCAGTCTGATGAATTTTATTATCTACTTTTTTGCAACCAGGAATCTGTCACGTTATTCCCCACATGAGGTGAAGCGTAAACGGACATATGCCAAAGCGGTGCACAAAAGTCAGAGCCCTGATATGACAAAGCATAAATGTGCGGTTTGCGGAAGAACAGAGAAGGATGGAGATGATCTGGAATTCCGTTTCTGTTCAAAATGCAGGGGCAATTATGAGTACTGCCAGGATCATTTATTTACACATAAACATATACAGTAAGGAGTTAAAACAATATGAAAAAAACGAAAATCGTCTGTACCATGGGACCGAATACTGATAAACGTGAAATGATGAAACAGCTAATCGAGGCTGGAATGGATATCGCCAGATTCAATTTTTCACACGGAACCCACGAGGAACAGAAGGCACGGATGGACATGCTCAAGGAAGTCCGCGCGGAGATGAAAAAACCGATTGCGATTTTGCTGGACACAAAAGGTCCGGAGATCAGAACGGGGCTGCTCAATGAACATACACCGGTGACTTTGAAAGCCGGAGATACGTTTACTCTGACGACGAATAAAATTTCAGGAAATCAGGAGATCTGTTATCAGACCTACGAAGGGCTTCCGATGGATGTAAAGCGCGGTGCCCGCATCCTTGTCGATGACGGACTGATCGAGCTGAAGGTGGAATCCACAACGCATACGGATGTCGTCTGCACCATTGTAAACGGCGGTGAGCTCGGCGAGCGAAAAGGGATTAACATTCCGGGTACCAGCACAAATCTGCCGAATATCACAGAGCAGGACGTAAAAGATATCCTCTTTGGAATCGAGCAGGGGGTTGACTTTATCGCTGCGTCGTTTGTAAGGAATGCCGATGCGATCAAAGAGATCCGTACCCTGCTGAAAGAGAACGGCGGTGAACATATTGATATTATAGCTAAAATTGAGAGTATCGAAGGGGTGGCGAACATTGACCGGATCATCCAGCAGTCTGACGGGATCATGGTGGCAAGAGGTGATCTCGGTGTTGAGATTCCGGCCTGGGAAGTTCCCCATATTCAAAAAGAGATTATCCGAAAATGTAATGAGCGTTACAAACCGGTTATCACTGCAACACAGATGCTGGATTCCATGATCCGCAATCCGCGTCCCACAAGAGCTGAGGTGACAGATGTTGCGAATGCGATCTATGATGGAACAGATGCTATCATGCTTTCAGGAGAAACGGCAGTTGGCAAATACCCGATCGAATCCGTACATATGATGGTGGAGATCGCAAATTCAACAGAGCCATATATTGATTATGAACATTTTCTGGATTACCGTGCGCTTCGCGGGAACAGTAATGTTTCCAGTACCGTCGGGGTGGCAGCGGTGCAGTCCAGCATTTATCTGCATGCAAAATGTATTGTGACACCTACCGTATCAGGTCAGACGGCACGCCTGATCTCTAATTTCCGCCCCAAAGTGCCGATCTATGCAGTGACGCCGAATGACTGGGTTCAGCGCAAGATGCAGATTTTCTGGGGAGTAAGACCGCTCAGCGGATACGAAGAGGACAGCACTGAAAATATTATTTCTCATGCAATGTATGTTGTGGAGCGCGAAAAATATATCAAGACAGGGGATCTTGTTGTTTTCACAGCCGGTGATCCGGCGACGAACATTGTGACTGGTGAAGGTGCCGTTACGAATATGCTGCACATCATACAGGCGAAATAAGGAAGAACATGCGAGGAGGAGCAGGAAATGACCAAGAAACCATTTGTGACAAAAGAAAAGCTGGAAGAGATCAGACAGACGATTCCGACACCTTTTCATCTGTATGATGAAAAGGGAATCCGCAAAAATGCCAGGGCACTGAAAGAGGCGTTTGCGTGGAATAAAGGATATCGTGAGTATTTCGCTGTCAAAGCCTGCCCGAACCCGTTCCTGATCGATATTCTTCGGGAATATGGCTGTGGCTGTGACTGTTCTTCCATGACAGAGCTGATGCTCTCTAAGGCACTTGGCTGCAGCGGGGATGATATCATGTTTTCCTCGAACGCGACACCGGCCTGCGAATATCAGTATGCAGATAAAGTAAATGCAATCATCAATCTCGATGACATCACGCACATTGATTTTCTGGAACATACGATCGGCCGCATACCAAAAAAAATCAGCTGCCGCTATAACCCGGGAGGACTCTTTAAAATCAGCAATGATATCATGGACAATCCGGGTGATGCAAAATACGGTATGACGACGGAGCAGTTGTTTGAAGCATTTAAGATTTTGAAAGAAAAAGGTGCAGAGGAATTTGGGATCCATGCATTCCTGGCAAGCAATACTGTGACGAATGATTATTATCCGATGCTGGCGAAGGTATTGTTTGAGGTTGCTGTCCGGTTAAAAGAAGAGACGGGAGCCGATATCCGGTTTATCAATCTCTCAGGAGGAATCGGTATTCCGTATCGCCCTGACCAGGAGCCAAATGATATCCGTGCAATCGGAGAAGGCGTGCGGAAAGTTTACGAAGAGGTGCTGGTCCCGGCTGGAATGGGGGATGTCGCACTGTACACGGAACTCGGAAGATTTATGACGGGACCGTATGGCTGCCTCGTCACAGAAGCCATTCACGAAAAGCATACACACAAAGAGTATATCGGCTGTGACGCATGTGCGGTAAATCTGATGCGTCCGGCGATGTACGGCGCATACCATCATATTACAGTGATGGGGAAAGAAAATGTTCCCTGCGATCATATGTATGATGTGACAGGTTCTCTCTGTGAGAATAATGACAAATTTGCAGTGGACAGAATGCTTCCGAAAATAGATATCGGGGATCTTCTGGTCATTCATGATACGGGAGCCCATGGATTTTCGATGGGATATAATTATAATGGAAAATTAAAATCAGCGGAAGTGCTGTTGAAGGAAGATGGAAGCTTTGAGATGATTCGCCGTGCGGAGACGCCGGAAGATTATTTTGCTACATTTGATTGTTTTCCGATTTATCAGAAAATATTTGAAAAATAGAAGAAAAAGACCCTGCGGCAAGTTTTCTGCAGGGTCTTTACATTATGCGGCAGTCCGTTTTTTTAAAATAAAAAAGCTCAGTATTTACAAAATACTGAACTCCTCTTAACTGCCGGCGGTGGGACTTGAACCCACACGTGGTTGCCCACAACAGATTTTGAGTCTGCCTCGTCTGCCATTCCGACACGCCGGCCTGCCCTGCACGCAGACATTATAATATCATGTCTGCATGCAAAGCGCAAGTAATATTTCTTCAAAAATTATGTTTGTTGACTCGTGCCTGTCAGAAAGTGATGACTCTGGGATCTTCCGTAAAAGATGAGAAGGTTGCTGTCACATCTTTCAGGTAAAAGACCTGTGTATTGCCGTCGCCGGGCTGGTACATATTCTGCAGTGACGGGTAAGCAGCCAGCATGTGCTTTTGAGCTTCTATGTTCTTGTCCTCAACTGCGGCAGCCGTCACACGCAGCCATTTTCCGTTCAGAAATCCGCAGATCTCGATTTTCGGATTTGCCATCATTTGTTTTGACACATTCTTTACTTTTCCGGTCTGAATATAAAGTTTGTCTTCAAAAATATCAATGGTCCCGAAGGGGCGTACCCGGGGCTGATCACCTTCCGTAGTCGCCAGGTAATAAGTTTCACATGCTTTTAAAAAATCATAAACTTCCTTCATGCTGTGTACTCCTCCTTTATGTTTTGTTTAAAAATCACTGCTGTTTTTATTATATACCGTTCATAAATTGGATTCCAATATTTTCTTTTTCCTACACAAAAAAATCATATTTCTCTGATATGATAAGAGACAACTAAATGCAGGAGGTGAAACATCCTTTGTCAACAACAACAGCAGGTATAGAAGAATACCAGACGATGATCAAACCGTATCGGGAAGCAATGTCCAGTCTCATGGTGCATATTGATGCTCTGAATGAGGAGTACCGGATGCGCTATAGGGATTATCCGATACACAATATTCAGTCAAGGATAAAAAAAGCAGAGAGCATTCAGACAAAGCTTGTACGGAAAGGGTATCCGCCTGTTTTGGAGTCTGCAAAAGATTACCTGACTGATATTGCCGGAATCCGGATCATCTGCTATTTTGAACCGGATATTGTTCCGATTGCCGCTCATTTAAAAAAGTATTCCGATACGATAATTATTAAAGAATGTGATTATGTGACACATCCGAAGCCAAATGGGTACCGCAGTTATCATCTTGTGCTGGGGACTCCCGTTTACCGGACTGACTGCAAGCAGTATTACCCTGTCGAGATTCAGATTCGCTCACTTGCCATGGACTTGTGGGCGAGCATGGAACATCGTATGCTGTATAAAGCAGAAGAATCTCATCAGGAACGCATTCGGGAACGATTTAAAGGCTTTGCATCAGAATTAAAAGAAATGGAAAACCAGTTATATGAATTAGAATTTTAGATTTTATTAAGAAAGTAAACATTGTTTCATAAGAAAAACCTCATACATTAAACACTGAATGGTCACATTTTCCAGTTATCATATAGTTATTCCGAAGCGAAGGGAGGACGGATCAACCAATCATACTGAAAAGATCATTACGGCAATAGGGATATGGTTTGAAAGGAGTGTTTTTCAAAAATGAAACGTAAATTTATTATGAAACTTTTCGCACTGACATGTGTGGCAGCGTTGTCAATCGGTGTTTTCACAGGCTGTGGATCAGATGACGACAAATCCGGCACTACCAATAGCTCTTCGACAACAGAGAGTGACAGCAGCACGGGAAGCGGTTCTGCCGGCAGCAGTTCTACAGGAAGCGGCACATCAGACAGCGGAAGTAGTACAGAAAACGACAAAACAGAGAGTGGCGGTTCCACAGGAAGCGGCACATCAGGCAGCAGCGCATCAGAGAGCGACAGCACAGCGGGAAGCGGCACATCAGACAGCGACAGTACAAAAGGCAGCAGCGCATCGGAGAGCGACAGCACCACAGGAAACGGTACATCAGACAGCAGCAGCTCTGCGGGCAGCGATGCAGCAGACAGTACATCAACAGAATCATAAAGCGGGAGCTATCATATAGAACATAGATTTGATCATAATCACCTTCATCATTGTTAATTGACCGGAAACGTCTTTTGACAAGGGAAGGTGATTTTTGAATGTGCTTATGTATATTTATATTTAACATAGTCGTGGTATTTTTGTAACACAAAATACGGTCTTGACATAATATGGCTACAGGCATATACTTACTAATGCTAACTAATAGCTATGTAAATAATTAGCAATACAAACGTAGAAAGGCAGGGAGAGTATGCTGTAATGAAAAATGAAGAATTGAGGGTGCGGATGTTTCAGGCTTCCCATGCATTTCGGAAAATTCGTGTGCAGAGGATGTTTCCGGATATTTCCAGGCAGGAGTTTATGGCCCTGGAGATTATTCAGATGGAAGAAGAGAAGAATGGATGTGGTGTCACGGTTTCCGGCCTGGCAAAAATTATGAGGTTTTCTGCTCCGACGGCTTCCAGACTGCTTCGATGCGTGGAGGGAAAAGGGCTGATTGCCAGAAGTGAAAAAGATGAAGACAGAAGAAACACTTATGTCTGTCTGACAGATTACGGCAGAAAAAGGCACTGCGAAGTTCTGGAACTTCTCAAAGATTTTACAGATACCATCATAATGAGGATGGGAGAGGACCGTGTGGAAGCGATTCTTGCATATATGGAGGATTTAACGGATATTATGGAAGATGAGATCAGTAAACGGGAAGGAGCTAAAAAATGAAATATATGTTTAAGTATCTGGCAGAACATAAACGGATGATTCTGTGCATAATTGTTCTGCTTGTCATTCAGGCATATTGTGATCTTTCGCTCCCTGCATATACATCAGATATTGTTGATGTGGGGATCCAGCAGAAAGGTATTGACGGGGCTGTACCGGATGAGATACGTACCGATACACTGGAGTCCCTGACACTTTTCATGACGGATGGAGAAGAGAAAGAAGTACGAAATGCCTATAAGGCAAATGCGGACGGAAATATGGAGCTGACCGCTGAGGGGGAAAAAGAGAGAGAGTCTCTCGATCCGATTCTCGGGAAATCCATGCTCATGATGTCTGTGATGGAGGAGTCCGGGGAAATGGATGCCGCACAGCTGGGAAAGCTTGTCGAGAGCGGACAGATGACAAGGGAACAGATACAGCAGGCCGAAGCGCAGGCCATGGAGAAGTTCGGTGATTACAGCGAATCTCTGATCGCGCAGAAAGCCGTGTTGTTTATTCAGCGGGAATATGAGGCGATCGGGATCAATCAGGATGATTACCAGATGCATTACCTTCTGAGAAAAGGCGGTATCATGCTGGCCCTGGCGGTACTGGCGATGGCTGCTTCGGTGGCGGCAGCCATGTTGGCGTCTTATACGGCGGCAAAAGTTGGTATGACACTCAGAACCAGGGTGTTTAAAAAAGTGCTTCACTTTACACATGCTGAGATGGACCAGTTCTCGACGGCATCTCTGATCACCAGAAGTACAAATGATATTCAGCAGATTCAGATGGTTTCGGTCATGCTGCTGAGAATGGTGATGTATGCACCGATCATCGGTATCGGAGGTATCATAAAAGTTGCAAACACAAAGACAGGACTTGGGTGGATCATCGCTGTGGCCGTAGTTGCCATTGTGGTTGTGGTGGGTATTCTCATGTCTGTTACGATGCCTAAGTTTAAGATTATGCAGACACTGGTCGACCGGCTGAATCTGGTATCCAGGGAGATTCTGACAGGGCTTCCGGTCATCCGGGCCTTCAGCAGGGAAAAATATGAGGAAAAAAGGTTTGCTGTGGCGAACCAGGATCTGAAGTCAACGCAGCTGTTTACAAACCGCATTATGACATTTATGATGCCGGCGATGATGCTGATCATGAACTGCATTACTGTGCTGATCGTCTGGGTAGGCGGTAAAGGAATCGATGTGGGAAATCTGCAGGTTGGTGATATGATGGCATTTATCACATACACGATGCAGATTGTCATGGCATTTCTGATGCTGACGATGATCTCGATTATGCTGCCCCGTGCCGGTGTGGCTGCCGCACGTATCAACGAGGTTGCCGACACCACGATCAGTATCACGGATAAAGAGAATACGAAGGATGATTCCAGAGATAACTGGGAGGGAAGTATTGCATTTGAGCGTGTTTCCTTTAAATATCCGGGCGCAGATGAAAATGCGCTGGAAGACTTGAACTTTACGGCAGAACCGGGAAAGACGACGGCAATCATCGGAAGTACAGGATGCGGAAAGACAACGCTTCTGAATCTGATTCCGCGGTTCTACGATGTGACGGAAGGGCGTATCACAATGGACGGTGTGGATATCAGAGACCTTTCCATGCATAAACTCAGAGAGCTTCTCGGCATGGTGCCGCAAAAAGGGGTATTGTTCTCCGGAACCATCGAATCCAATATAAAGTTTGCGGGCGATATGGTAAGTGATGAGATGATGATGGAAGCGGCACAGATTTCGCAGGCCACGGAATTTATTGACGACAAATCGAAGAAATATCAAAGCGGCATCTCGCAGGGCGGAAACAATGTATCCGGAGGGCAGAAGCAGAGGCTTTCGATTGCAAGAGCAATCGCAAAAAAACCGAAGGTTCTGCTGTTTGATGACAGTTTTTCCGCGCTGGATTATAAGACAGATTCGGTACTTCGAAAAGCATTAAACGAAAAGGTGAAGGACGCCACGGTTATCATAGTGGCACAGCGAATCAGTACGATCCTTCATGCGGATCAGATTCTTGTCCTGGATGAGGGAAGGATCGTTGGAAAAGGAACACATCAGGAATTGATGGAGCAGTGCGAATCCTATCAGGAGATTGCAAAATCGCAGCTTTCAGAGGCTGAATTGAAAGGGGGCTGTGCATAATGAGTGAGACACAGGACAGACCCAACAGACCAGGGGGCATGCATGGACCGGGGCGCGGAATGGTGCCGGGAGAGAAGGCCCAGGATTTTAAGGGAACAATCAAAAAACTGCTGGCTTATATGGGACGCTATAAGTATGCGTTGATCGGTGTGTTCATATTTGCAGTGGGCGGAACCGCGTTTAATATTGTAGGTCCGAAGATACTCGGAAAAGCAACAACAGAGATCTTTCATGGGCTTGTCGGGAAGATTTCGGGAACCGGCGGCATAAACTTTGAAAAGATTGGCAGGATACTGCTGATACTGGTCGCGCTGTACTTGATCAGTGCACTTCTGACATTTATTCAGGGATTTATCATGACCGGTATATCACAGAAACTCTGTTACCGGTTCAGGGAAGAAATTTCAAAGAAGATCAACAGAATGCCGATGAAATATTTTGAGTCGAGGACGGTCGGAGAGGTGCTCTCCAGGATCACAAACGATGTGGATACCCTGGGACAGAGCCTGAACCAGAGCGTGACACAGCTGATCACCTCTGTCACAATGATCATCGGAATACTGATCATGATGCTTTCTATCAGTCCGCTGATGACGGTGATCGCGCTCGTGATTCTTCCCGTATCGCTGGGACTGATCGCGCTCGTTGTCAAATTTTCACAGAAATACTTTGTGGCACAGCAGAAATACCTGGGCAAGATCAATGGACAGGTGGAAGAGGTTTACAGCGGCCATACCATCGTTCAGGCGTTTAATAAAGAAGATGAGATGGAGCGGGAATTTGACGAGACAAATGATGTGTTATTTCAGTCTGCATGGAAATCACAGTTTTTGTCAGGTATGATGCAGCCGGTTATGAACTTTGTGGGAAATCTCGGATACGTTGCGGTTGCCGTAGTGGGAGCCTTCCTCACCGTTAAAAATGTGATTGAGGTTGGTGATATCCAGTCATTTATTCAGTATGTGAGAAGCTTCACACAGCCGATCACACAGGTTGCTCAAGTTTCCAATATGCTGCAGTCAACGGCGGCTGCGGCAGAGCGGGTGTTTGAATTCCTGGGTGAGGAGGAAGAAGATCAGACTGTGGAACATCCGGTCCGCCTTGCGCATGTGGAGGGTGAGGTGGAGTTTGACCATGTACAGTTTGGATATCAGCCGGATAAAGTGATTATCCATGATTTCAGCTGTCACGTAACGCCTGGCCAGACGGTTGCCATCGTAGGACCGACGGGTGCAGGAAAGACGACGATGGTAAAACTCCTGATGCGCTTTTACGATGTCAATAAAGGAAGTATTCGTGTGGATGGCCATGATCTGAGAAGCTTTAACCGGAGTGAACTAAGAGAGAGTTTTGGTATGGTGCTGCAGGATACTTGGCTGTTCAAAGGTACGATCATGGAAAATATCCGTTATGGGCGGCTGGATGCAACGGACGAAGAAGTTATGGAGGCAGCCAAAGCGGCACATGCACATCATTTCATTCAGACTCTGCCTGGCGGCTATCAGATGGAACTCAATGAGGATGCCAGCAATGTATCGCAGGGACAGAAACAGCTGCTGACGATTGCAAGGGCGATTCTGGCAGACAATCCGGTGATGATTCTCGACGAGGCGACAAGTTCGGTTGATACCAGAACAGAAGCCAGGATTCAAAAAGCGATGAATAATCTGATGAAGGGGCGCACTAGTTTTGTAATCGCACACCGGCTTTCAACGATCAAAGATGCGGATGTTATTCTTGTTATGAAAGACGGGGATATCATAGAACAGGGCGACCATGAAACACTTCTGGCACAGAATGGATTCTACGCTCAGCTGTACAATTCTCAGTTTGAGGCTGTTACGGCATAATATCAACAGAAATCGGGGAGCTGCTTTATGGCAGCTTCCTTTTTGTGCTGGTTGTTTTCTTTTTATTTGCTTTCTTAACATGGCAGGTCTATAATGAAAGATAACAAGATCGCAGAAAAAGTCAGATTCACTGCGGAGCAAAAAACAAAAAGGGGAAACATATGCTTAAAATCGAAGGCCTCACGAAAACATACGGCAGCAAAAAAGCGGTAGATCATTTGTCTCTTCACATTCATCCGGGTGAGATTTACGGATTTATCGGACATAACGGTGCCGGTAAAACAACGACCATCAAATGCTGCTGTGGGATTTTGAATTTTGAGGAGGGAGAAATCCTGATTGACGGGAAATCAATCCGGTCGCAGCCGCTGGAATGTAAGAAAGAGCTGGCCTATATACCGGATAATCCGGATCTCTATGAATTTATGAGCGGGATTAAATATCTGAATTTTATTGCTGATATCTATGGCGTGTCGGGTAAGGACCGAGAGGAACGGATTCACCGGTATGCCCGCCAGTTTGAACTGATGGATGACCTGGCGTCCCCTGTCAACACGTATTCTCACGGAATGAAACAGAAACTAGCCATTATTTCCGCGCTGATTCATGAGCCAAAGCTGCTGATCATGGATGAGCCTTTTGTCGGTCTGGATCCGAAAGCGGCGTTTGAAGTCAAAGAACTGATGCGGACACTGTGTGATAACGGAGGTGCGATTTTCTTTTCCACACATGTTCTTGAGGTGGCGGAAAAACTTTGTGACCGGATCGCAATCATAAAAAACGGAACGTTGATAAAGAGCGGAAAGACAGATGAAGTGATCGGAGACGAGTCGCTGGAAGATGTCTTTCTGGAATTGGAGGGAGAACATGTTCAAAGCGCTGATTAAAATGAATCTCCGGCAGATGTTTTCCACGATGTTTCAGAGATCCCGAAATAAAAAAAGCAGTACACTGATGACTGCCGGTATCGTACTGCTGGCCTTATACGTAGTAGGATGTCTGTTTCTGCTGTTTGGCATGCTGTTCGGTGCTCTGTGTATGCCGCTTAACACGGCCGGTCTTGACTGGCTGTATTTTGCGGTTATGGGAATTGTCGGTATACTGCTGAGTTTTATTGGGAGTGTTATGGTGACAAAAGCACAGCTTTATGATGCAAAGGATAACGAACTGCTTCTTTCCATGCCGATTGCGCCAAGAAATATTCTGGCAGGGAGGCTTTTGGCCCTGCTGCTCCTGAACTATGTCTATCAAAGCTTTGTCATGATTCCGGCGGGCTTTATTTATGGGCGGATAGTTGGTTTTTCAGTCGCACAGGAGCTCAGTCTGATCGTTGTGTTTCTGCTGCTCCCGTTTATCAGTCTGACATTATCCTGTATTTTGGGATGGGTGCTTGCGGTTGTGAGCAGCCGGATACCGATGCGCCATATTGTGAGCCTGATTGTATTTGTGGCTTTTATGGGCGCGTACTTTTACGTTTACAGTCAGATTACCGTCTATATGCAGTGGCTGTTAAATCACGGAGCGGACCTGGCAGAAGCGGTCAGGAAGAGTTTGTTTCCCGTCTATCAGCTGGGAATGGCTGTCGGGGAGGGAAATCTGCTCAGCCTTTTGCTGTTTGTACTGTGTACCGTCATCCCGGCCGCGCTGGTGGCTGTCGTTCTGACAAAAAGTTTTATCCGTATTGCTACGGCGAAGCACAGTCAGGTGAAAGTAAAGTATAAAGAAGGAACACTGAAAGCCGGAGGCATCAAAAAGGCACTCTTTAAGAAAGAACTGTCCAGATTTGGAACGAGTTCGATGTATATGATGAATGCGGCAATCGGGTCGATTTTCACACTGCTGCTGACGGCGGCAGCGATGATTAAATGGAAAGATCTTATGCCGTATCTTCAGAAAGTTCCTGCGCAATACTATGGTGTGGGAGGTGCTATGATACTGGCGGGTCTTGTCTCGATGAACTTCGTGTCGGCACCCAGCATATCGCTGGAAGGGAAGAATCTATGGATTGTCAAGACGCTTCCGGTACCAGCGATTGAGATTTTGTTGGCAAAAGTAAAGCTGCACGTGGTGATTGGAGAAGTTCCTGCGATTGTGGCGGGTATCATACTGAATGTCCTGCTGCCGATGGATATCCTGTCGCGGCTGATGATTTTTGTGCTGCCGTTTTGTTTTAATGTGGCGGTTGGATTTTTGGGAATTATTTTGAATCTGAGATTTCCAAAGCTGGACTGGGTGAACGAAACGGCGGCTGTCAAACAGGGGATGAGTCCCTTTTTATCAATGATACTCGCCATGGCGTTTATAGCAGCACCTGCTGCCGGCTACATCGCATTGTTTGCATTTGGAATGTCATGTGGTTTCTTTATGATCGTCCACTGTATCATATTGGCAGCGGCTTCCGCAGGTATGTATTTCTATTTGAAAGAAAACGGAAGCCGCAGATTTATGGAATTATAGAAATGTTTTATTCGCCCATGACCTGAAAGACGATCTCGCGGTGGCGGTCTCTCGTGTCACATTCGACGAGGGTCAGATTCTGCCAGGGGCCGATGGTGATCAGGCCGTCCACAAATGGAATCGTAATAAAAGGCGAAAGAAGCGCAGATTTGATATGGCTGGAACCATTGTCATCGTGCCAGGTATCGTGGTGCTTATAATGAATCACACGGCCGTCGTCATCGCGATAAGGTGAAAAGACATCCATGGCTTCCTTTAAATCTTTCGTCACCATTCCGGGTTCGAATTCGAGAGTTGTCAGACCTGCGACGCCGCCGGTTGTGAAACCGGTGATGATTCCGGCGCTGATATGATGTTTTTCACAGGCCTCTGTGACCGCGTTCTGGAAATCTTTGGTGACATCGATCATACCCATATGGGCTTTTGTGTGATAATCTTTTGTTTTCGTATAAACTGCCATGCGTGGTTACCTCCTTAATGAATCCTGATTTATGATCATCGATAGTATAGCATAAAACAGGTAAAATAAAAAGAAAGTGAAACGAAAAGACATGATAAAAGAACGTATAACACAGCTCAGAAACGAGATGAAAAAGCAGGAAATTGATTATTATATCGTTCCCTCGGATGATTTTCATGGTTCTGAGTATGTCGGTGAATATTTCAAATGCCGTCAGTTTATCACAGGGTTTACCGGATCAGCAGGGACGGCAGTCATATGGAGGGACGGCGCCGGTCTGTGGACAGACGGCCGTTATTTTCTGCAGGCAGAAGAGCAGCTCTTGGGAAGCGGGATCAAACTTTTTAAAATGGGGGAGCCCGGCGTTCCTTCTGTCTGTGAATTTTTAGAACAGAAGATTGGGGCGGGGGAGTGTGCCGGAGTTGACGGACGGACAGTCAGCGCATCCTGGATCAAAGAGTTGTCGAAGCAGATTGAGACAAAAGGAGCGTCCGTCAGGCTGGATGTGGATTTTATCGGCGGGATATGGGAAGACAGGCCACTGCGGTCCTGTGAACGGATTTGGATGCCTGATGAGTTTCCGGGCGAGAGCAGTGAGGATAAGATTGAACTTATCCGCGGCGATATGAAGAGAGAAGGCAGTGAGCTTCTGATCTTGTCATCGCTTGATGAGATTGCGTGGCTTTTTAATATCAGGGGAAATGACACGGCCTGCTGTCCGGTAGCCCTGGCGTATGCAGTTGTCGGCATGCAGGAGAGCACGGTCTATCTTCAGAGAGGGGCTCTGACGGACAAAACAAAATCTGTGCTGGAAAAACGTGGTGTCGTCGTCCGGGATTATGAGCAGATTTATGAGGAACTTTCTGAGATCGTACAGGATCAGCGGATATGGGCCGATGATCATCAGTTAAACGCAGCACTGGCAGGAAGGCTGAAAGGTGCGGCCGCAGTACTGGAAAAAGAATCGCCCGTCCTGAGACGAAAAGCGGTAAAAAGCATGGGACAGCTGCAGAGAATCCGGGAAGCGCACATAAAAGACGGGATTGCAGTGACAAAATTTCTGTACTGGCTGAAAGAACAGGCCGGATATCAACAGCTGACAGAGATCAGTGCGGCGGAAAAGCTGGAAGAATTCCGGAGGGAACAAGATGGGTATCTGATGCCAAGCTTTGAACCAATTATGGCGTTCCGGGAACACGGTGCAGTTGTACACTACTCGGCTGATCCGAATTCCAATCTGGAACTGGCTCCTGAAGGACTGCTCCTGATGGATACGGGAGGTCATTACCGGGAGGGGACGACAGATATTACAAGAACAGTATCGCTTGGTATGCCGGATACACAGCAGAGAATGCACTATACGATGGTACTCAAAGGTAATCTCCGGCTTGCCGCTGCAAAATTTCCGTACGGGTGCAGCGGTGAGAATCTGGACATTCTGGCCAGACAGCCGCTGTGGGATGCAGGACTTGATTATCAGCACGGGACGGGACACGGCGTCGGTGATCTGCTGAGTGTCCATGAGGGGCCGCAGGCAGTTCGGTGGCGTCATATCAAGGGAAAAGAGGTGGTTGTGCTCGAAGAGGGCATGGTGATATCAGATGAACCGGGACTCTATCTGCAGGGAAAGTACGGAATCCGTCTGGAGAACCTGCTCGCCTGCGTGAAAAAAGAAAAAAGTGAGTATGGACAGTTCCTGGGGTTTGATGTGCTGACGATGGTGCCGTTTGACAGGGATGCGATAGAGCCGGAACTGCTGGAGGATACGGACAGAAAGCTGCTGAACGGGTATCACCGGAAAGTGTACGAGACATTGGCACCGCATCTGACAGACCAGGAGGCACAATGGCTTGAGGAAACTACGAAAGAATTTTAAACTACAATTGATGAAGGAAGGTTAAGAGATGGAAGCGTACAGTGTATTTAAAGATCTGGCAATTATTGTTATTGCAGCAAAGGCGTGCGGGATTCTGGCGAGAAAACTGAAAGCGCCGCAGGTTGTCGGAGAGATTGTGGCAGGGCTTTTAATTGGGCCAAGCCTGCTGGGCTGGGTACAGCAGACAGACTTTTTGATGGTGATGGCCGAGGTGGGAGTGGTTCTCCTGATGTTTTCGGCCGGACTGGAGACGAATCTGAAAGAATTGATGAAGACAGGTCCCATCGCTCTGGCGATCGCCTGTGCAGGAGTTTTAGTTCCTCTCGGAACGGGGACTCTCTTTTACATGGCGATGTACGGAGCTGCCCCGTGGGGAAGCGAAGGATTTCTAAAAGCAGTATTTGTAGGAACGATCATGACAGCGACCTCTGTCAGCATTACGGTACAGACGCTGCGCGAGATGGGACGGCTGAAAGGGCGTGTCGGCACCACCATACTGAGCGCGGCCATTATCGATGATGTCATCGGCATTATCGTACTGACAGTCGTGATCGGATTTAAAGATGAGAATTCCAAGGCATCGACAACGATTATCAGCACAGCACTGTTTTTCGTGTTTGCACTGGTAATCGGCTACGTTCTCTACCGGGTGTTTAAGAAAATTGACAGCATGTATCCGCACACGAGAAGAATTCCGATTGCAGGTCTGGCGCTCTGTCTGGGCCTTGCCTACATAGCGGAACGGTATTTTGGGATTGCTGATATTACGGGAGCATACGTGGCAGGGATTATCCTGTGTAATATTCAGGATTCAGAGTATATTGCAAGAAAGATGGATATTAATTCCTATATGCTTTTTGGACCGGTGTTTTTTGCAAGCATCGGGCTGAAAACAGACATTAAAAACTTTAGCATGACACTTCTTGTTTTTTCTCTGGGTTTTGTCCTGGTTGCGTTGGTATCCAAGATTATCGGGTGTGGCCTGTGTGCTAAACTCTGCAGGTTCTCCGGGAAAGATTCACTGAAAATCGGTATTGGAATGATGACAAGAGGAGAGGTTGCTCTGATTGTGGCGCAGAAAGGTCTGTCGGCGGGATTCCTTGAATCGGAATATTTCACGGCGGTTATTTTGCTGATTATCGTATCTTCTGTGGTTACGCCGATTTTGCTGAAGGTTTTATACCACGGGGAACCCCAGGAGGTGCAGGAAACGCCGTGAGACGGGTATTATTAAAAATCAGGTAAGAACTCATAATCATTTTTCAGGACTCCGAAGGATCCTTCCACTTGAATGGAACGGTTTATGCGATACTTTGAGCCGGTTTCACTCAGGATGTTCTGGTACGATTCCTCGCGTTTCTCAATAAAACTTTTCATCAGGGACAACACCTTCCAAACTTAACGGCAAAACCAGTTGATAAGCTGCGCCAAGTTCGGTATAATTTTTAGGGTATTTTAAGTTACTCGACATAATTTATGGTACCATGAATGGCGGATTCTTCGGAGTCCGCTTTTCTGTTTTTAGGATGTTCAGGCACAAAAATAGGACTGTTGCAGAATCGCTGAGGAATCAGCGATTCTGCAACAGTCCCTTATTTTTTTACAGCAGTTTCCAGAGTTTGCCGAAACGTATTTTTGCCACGATGTGATGAAGTTCGCCGCAGCCTGAGCATTGCTGTGAATAATAAAAATACAGACAGTCCTTTTTCTTCAGTTTCAGAGAATGCTTTTTATTCAGACATGCCAGGCACAGATTCGCATCATGGATTTCTCTGTTGTTGATCATAGAAAGCTCCTTTCCGGTTAAAAATTGCGAGTGATTAAAATATAACATAACAGGTTGATAAAAGCAACACCTATTACCTTGTGTATGGAATCTTTCGTATGGGGTAAAATATCCGATATAAGGATGGTGTGATATGCAAAACTACAAAGTGGGAATGGGAACGAGGCTTAAGGAAAAACGTCGAAGCCATCATTTGACACAAGAGCAGATGGCAGACCGTCTGAACATTTCGATCAAGCATTACAGTGAGGTTGAAAGAGGGATTTCGGGATTGTCGGTGGAGAATATTATCAATGTCTGTGATATCCTGGGGGTAAGTATCGATTATTTACTGCAGGGAAAAGAAACGGAGATGGAAGTGCCGGTAAAAATATTGGAACTGTTCCGTGGATGTCCGGAAGAAAAGCAGTATCTGCTGCTTGAAATCATGGATGCAATATCTAAATTGTGCGGAGATGATGCAGCTGATGGCTGAATACAAACAATCCCACCCTGATAAAGCAAAGCGTAAGCTGTGGACGCTGCCTGCAGGGTGGGATACTTTTCGTCGTTTCGTCAATCGGTCATAAAAAGAATGCCCAGTGTATTCGGGCCGCAGTGGCACGAAATCGTACAGCTTGCTTTGGTTATATGAATTTCAGAAAAGTTCATCGTTTCCCATATGGTTTTTTTAACGGCTTCGATGCAGGAACTGTCGATGCCGGAATGAGTGATGAAAATATGATCTGTGCGTATATTATGATACCGTTTTAGCTCATCTTGTGTATAGCGGGTCAGTACTTTCGGCAGGCTTCCGCGGTACTTGCGGCCTACTCTCATACTTCCGTCAGAGTTATCAACTTCAATACAGGGTTTCAGGTTCAAAAGACTCGCACCGAGTGCAACCACAGAAGAACAGCGGCCTCCGGCATGCATGAAATCAAGCGTGTCCAGAATAAAGCTGGCATGGCAGTGGCTGCGCAGTTCTTTGATTCGTATGACGATCTCTGATGCGGAAAGACCCTGGCGGATCATATCACCGGCCGCTATGACCAGCAGAGAGATTCCGGTGGAAAGATTCTGACTGTCAATCGGATAGACGCCCGGAAGCTGTGTAGCGGCAAGCATGCAGTTCTGGTGGGCGCTTGAGAGGGCGCCGCCCAGATTCAGATGGATCACTTCGTATCCGGCATCAACCCACGGTCGGAAATAATCAATGTATTCACTGACGTTAATCGCAGCGGTTTTCGGAAGAGTTTTGTCTTCGTAATAGGCCTGATAAATTTCTTCAGTTGTGATCGTGACATTATCCTGATAGTCTTGTCCTCTCAGAATAACATGAAACGGATAGTAGTGTACATCGTATCGGTCTTTGAGCTCCGGACCCAAATCACAGGTACTGTCTGCGCTTAAGATAATTTTTCGAGTTTCCATAATGAATTTTCTTTCCTCCTATTCTGTTTCGATTATAACATTGTAAATTCGGGTTGACAAACGAATAATCAGAGGTTAAGGTAAAATTGACTTTTATTCTGATAAAACAGATAAAGCATCTGCAAGAAGAAGGACTTGGATGAAGGGAGAGGCACAGTGAAAGAGAAAATTACACAGCTTTTAGAAGAAAAAAGACTGGCAGAATTAAGAGAAGAACTTCAAAGAATTAATCCTGCCGATTTGGCGATTCTTCTGGAGGATATGGATGAAAAAGAGCGTCTCCTGGTTTATCGGCTGCTGCCAAAAGAACTGGCGGCGGATACGTTTGCATTTATGGAAAGTGATATGCAGGAAGGCCTGATCAATGGCTTTACAGACCGTGAGCTTCGTGAAGTCCTGGAACAGACATTTGTAGATGATGCAGTTGATATGATTGAGGAAATGCCTGCGAACGTGATTAATCGTATTCTTCGCAGTACTGACCGTGAAACACGCGATGCGATCAATCAGATTCTGAACTATCCGAAAGACAGCGCCGGCAGTATTATGACGATCGAGTATGTCAAACTTTCCCGGTATCTGACGGTCGCTGATGCGATTTCCAGAATCCGGCGTGTGGGGACGGATAAAGAAACGATCTATACGTGTTATGTGACGGAATACCGGAAACTGATCGGGATGGTCACGGTAAAGGATCTGCTTCTTGCCGGGGATGATGAGCTGGTTGAAGACATCATGGAGACAAATGTGATCACCGTGAACACGCACGATGACAAGGAAGATGTTGCAAAACAGATGAGTAAATACGATTTCATGGCGATGCCTGTTGTGGATGATGAAGGGCGTCTCGTCGGAATCGTTACCTTTGATGATGCGATTGACGTTCTGGAAGAAGAGACCACGGAGGATTTCTCAAAGCTGGCGGCTATGAGTCCGAACGAGGACTCATACTTTAAGACTTCGGTTCCGATTCATGCGAAAAACCGTATCGGATGGCTGCTGGTCCTGATGCTTTCCGCTACATTGTCAGGTTCTGTCCTGCGGCATTATGAAGCGGCTTTTCAGGCCATTCCTCTGTTGGTTTCTTTTATCCCCATGCTGATGGGAATCGGAGGAAACTGCGGATCCCAGACATCGACGCTTGTGATCCGCGGTCTTGCTCTGGATGAGATTCATATCCAGGATTTCTTTCGGATCATCTGGAAGGAACTCAGAATCGCGCTGATTGTCAGTGTTGTACTTGCAATTGTCAATGGAATCAGAATTCAGTTGACATATCATGATATGACGATTTCATTGATCGTAGCGCTGTCAATGGTGGGAATTGTCATTCTTGGGAAACTTGTGGGGGGCATGCTGCCAATCATAGCAAAAAGCCTGAAGCTGGATCCGGCTTTGATGGCTACACCGCTGATTACGACAATTTTGGATACGTGTTCAATTTTAATCTATTTTGGGATTGCCACGCACTTTCTGGCCTTGTCTTGAGAGACGTGATCCCGAATATGATACTGGAGGAATTATATGAACTGTCAGAAGGCACAGGCCTGTATCGACCAATATCTAAATGGAACCATATCAGATAGTGATCTGGAAGAATTTGTTTACCATATCAGAAACTGTCAGGCATGTTTTGAAGATCTGGAAATTTACTATATTGTGGATATGGCGCAAAAGTATTTGGATGAGGATCAGGAGGAATCCTATAATATTGGCCAGCTGCTTGAGGAAGATATCCACGATAAACTGACAAGAATGCGCAGGCGTCAGCATCTGCGTACGTTTGTGTTTATTGTGGGCTGTCTGATGCTTGGACTGGCAGTTACCGGTGCATGCATCATCATGGGCTATCTGTAAAGAGGAGACATAATATAAATGGAAAAAATAGTTTTAGTTGACGGACACAGCATTATCAACCGTGCATTTTACGGAATACCGGATTTGACAAATGCGGATGGAACACACACAAATGCTGTGTATGGTTTTTTGAATATTTTATTTAAGACGTTAGAAGAGGAGCAGCCGCAGTATCTGTCGGTTGCTTTTGATGTGCATGCACCGACATTCCGCCATGAGAGATACGAGGCGTACAAAGGAACGAGGAAACCAATGCCTCCGGAACTGAGGGAGCAGGTCCCGCTGCTTAAGGAAGTGCTGGCAGCGATGGGAGTCTGTCTGATCTCCATGGAGGGATATGAAGCAGACGACCTGCTGGGAACTGTGGCAAAGAAATGTGAAGCACAGGGCATGGAAGTGACGGTCGTATCGGGAGACCGGGACCTGCTGCAGCTCGCAACGGAAAAGATTAAGATACGGATTCCGAAGACGAAGGGCGGCAAAACAATTACGGAAGATTATTTCTCAGCAGATGTGCTGGAGCGGTATCAGGTGACACCGCTCCAGATCATTGACCTGAAAGGACTGATGGGAGACAGCTCCGACAACATACCGGGGATTCCGGGGGTTGGAGAAAAGACGGCCACAAAGCTGATCGTGGAGTATGGAAGCATCGAGAACGCTCATGAGCATCTGGAAGAAGTAAAACCCAATAAAGCCAGGGAATCTCTCCGGGATCATTATGACCTTGCAGTACTGAGCAAGGAACTAGCCACGATCAACACAGAAAGTCCGGTGACGTTTGAGCTGGAAACTGCAAGGCTGAAAGATCTGTTTACGCCGGAGGCTTATCAATATTTTAAAGAACTGGAATTTAAAAATCTTCTGTCCCGTTTTTCCTGTGAATCTCCAGTCCCGGATGTGGAAGATTCTTTTCTTACGGTTACGGAACTGACAGAAGTGGAGTCGCTGTTTTCAAAAGTCTGCGGATATGAAGAGATTGGAATCCATCTTCTGGTCCAGGACGGAGAACTGTTGGGGGCAGCGCTGGCAGTCTCTGCGGAGGATATCTGTTTTCTGCCGGTGCAGGGATTTGTTACCGCAGATTATCTGAAAGATAAAATCAGGATGCTGCTTAATGGCAGTCATGTGACAGCGATGCTGGATATCAAACAGGCGCTTGCCGTTGCAGAACCAGAAAATAAAAGCAGTGTATTTGATATTGGGGTTGCGGCTTATCTGAACAATCCTCTGAAATCCTCATACACGTATGATGACATTGCAAAAGAAATTCTGGGTCTGATGTTTCCGGCGAAAGAGGATCTGCTGGGCAAGCTTTCCCTGCGGGATGCACTGACGCAGAGACCGGAAGCTGTAATGCGGTTTGCATGTTATATGAGCTACACAGCGTTTGCAGCAAAGCGGCCGCTTGAACAGCTGCTGGAGGATAAAGGAATGCTGAGGCTGTATCGGGAGATTGAACTGCCTCTTATTTTTGTTCTGCACGATATGGAAAAGGAAGGAATCCGTGCGGCAAAAGAAGAACTGAAAGTGTACGGGGACGAGCTGCAGGTGCGGATTCTGGAGCTGGAAGAGCTCATCTGCGAAAAAGCAGGAGAGAAATTCAACATTAATTCTCCAAAACAGCTTGGTGTGATTCTGTTTGAAAAATTAAAACTTCCCGGAGCAAAGAAAACCAAGACAGGGTATTCGACGGCTGCGGACGTACTTGATAAACTGGCGCCGGATCATGAGATCGTAACGGATATTCTGGAGTATCGTCAGCTGACAAAACTAAAATCCACTTACGCCGACGGACTTGCGGGGTATATTGGCGAGGATGGCAGGATCCATTCGAATTTTAATCAGACGATCACAGCCACGGGAAGGATCAGCAGTACCGAACCAAACCTGCAGAATATCCCGATCCGGATGGAGCTTGGACGACTGATTCGCAAAGTGTTTATTCCGAAAGAAGGCTGTGTTTTCCTGGATGCGGATTATTCGCAGATCGAGCTGCGTGTGCTGGCACACTGTTCAGGGGATGAGACATTGATTGAGGCATACCGTGAGGCCAGAGATATTCACAGAATCACTGCTTCTCAGGTATTCCATACACCATTTTCAGAAGTGACAGAACTGCAGAGGCGAAATGCAAAGGCCGTCAATTTTGGAATTGTCTATGGCATCAGTTCCTTTGGACTCAGTCAGGATCTGAGTATTACAAGGAAAGAGGCTGCTGACTATATTGAAAAATATTTCGAGACATATCCGAAGATCAAACAGTATCTCGACAGTCTTGTCGCGGAGGCAAAAAAACTGGGTTATGCACAGACGCTGTTCGGAAGGAGAAGACCGATTCCGGAACTGTCTTCCAGCAATTTTATGCAGCGTTCATTCGGTGAGCGCGTGGCAATGAATTCACCGATCCAGGGGACGGCAGCTGATATTATCAAAATTGCGATGATCCGCGTGAGCGATAAATTAAAGGAGAGAAATTTGAAATCCCGCCTGATTTTGCAGGTGCATGATGAACTGCTGATTGAGGCGTACCGGGATGAAATCGACGAGGTATCTGAGATTTTAAAAGATCAGATGCGGGGAGCTGCTGAACTTGCAGTTCCGCTGGAAGTAGATATGCACCAGGGAGAGAACTGGTATGAAGCAAAATAATCAGATGAAGATGATCGGAGTCACCGGTGGGGTAGGCTCCGGAAAAAGCGAAGTGATGAAATATATTGCCCGGAATTATGATGCGGCTGTCCTGCTTGCGGATGAAGCAGGACATTTGCTGATGAGGTCCGGGCAGGCATGTTATGAACCGGTCCGTGCGCTTTTTGGAGATAGGGTGCTGGATGAGGATGGAGAACTGAACCGTTCCAGAATCGCGCAGATTGTATATCAGGATACCGGTCTTTTAGAGGCGCTCAGCCGTATCATCCACCCGGCTGTCCGCAGATATATTATGGAGCAGAGAAAAACTGCGGCAGAACAGGGAAAAGCGTATTTTTTTCTGGAAGCTGCATTGCTTTTGGAAGAACATTATGATGAAATCTGCGATGAAGTGTGGTATATTTATGCGAAACGGAGTGTGCGCCGGGAACGGCTGAAAAAAAGCAGGGATTACAGTGATGAGAAAATCAGCCGGATGATTGCAAATCAACTGGATGAAGAGGAGTTTAGAAAACGCTGCGATGTCATCATTGATAACAGCAAAGCGTTTGAACATACGGTCAGTCAGATTGAAACCAGGATGCAGCAATGGAGGAAACCATGAAATTATGTAGTATAGCGAGCGGCAGCAGCGGCAACTGTATATTTGCAGGAAGTGATCAAACCAGTCTTCTTGTGGATGCAGGGATCAGCGGAAAAAGAATCGAGTTTGGCTTAAATGAAATTGACCGGACGACTTCTGATATTGACGGGATTCTGATCACACATGAACATTCTGATCACATAAAAGGTCTGGGAGTTATCGCGAGAAAGTATCGGATTCCGATATATGCAACAGCGGGTACGATTTGCGCCATGAAAGAGATGAGCACGCTCGGAAAGCTGCCGGAGGGGATTTTTCATGAGATTCATGCGGATAAACCGTATCAGATCAAAGATATGGTGGTACATCCGTTCTCTGTCTCGCATGATGCGGCACAGCCGGTGGGGTATCGGCTGCAGCACGGGGAACAGACGATTGGGATTGCGACAGATATGGGAGAATATTCAGACTATATCATCTCGAATCTCCAGGGTCTGGATGCACTTCTTCTGGAAGCAAATCATGATGTCAATATGCTGCAGGTGGGGAGTTATCCGTATTATTTAAAACGCAGGATCCTTGGGAACAGAGGACATCTGTCGAATGAATCTGCCGGCAGACTGCTGTGTGCACTGCTGCACGATAATCTGAAAAAAATACTTCTGGGGCATCTCAGCAGGGAAAATAATTACGAGGCGCTTGCATATGAAACGGTGTGTTCGGAAGTGACGATGGGCGATAATCCATACAGGGCATGTGATTTCGATATTTCGGTTGCGAGCCGTGAGAGCATATCGAAGATGGCTGAGATCTAATACATACAGAAAAGAAAGGAAACCGCAGCCGGTGCGGTACAGGAGGATGAGATGGAAAAAACGATTATTACTGTAGTGGGAAAAGATACCGTGGGAATTATAGCAAAGGTATGTGCGTATCTGGCAGAGCATCAGATCAACATTCTGGACATTTCTCAGACGATTGTGGACGGATATTTTAATATGATGATGGTGACGGATACTTCAGGGTGCGGAAAAGGTACAGGGGAGCTGGCGGACGAGATGAAGAGACTGGGGGAAGAGATCGGAGTTATCATTCGCTGCCAGCACGAGGATATTTTTAACAAAATGCACCGCATCTAAAGACAGAGGAGAACGGTATCATGATCAATATATTTGAAGTCAATGAAACGAACAAGATGATTGAACAGGAAAATCTGGACGTCCGTACGATCACCATGGGAATCAGCCTTTTGGACTGTATCAATGATAATCTCGAGATGGTCAGTGACCGGATTTATGATAAAATCACGACGATGGCAAAAGATCTCGTTCAGACGGGAGAAGATATTTCAGCGGAATATGGAATTCCGATTGTCAACAAAAGGATTTCGATTACACCGCTGGCACTCGTAGGCGGTGCAGCCTGCAAAAAGTCTGAGGATTTTGTTGTGCTGGCGAGGACGCTTGACAGGGCGGCTAAAGAAGTCGGTGTTAATTTTATCGGCGGATATTCTGCGCTTGTCTCAAAAGGTATGACAAGAGCAGACGAACTGCTGATCCGTTCAATACCGGGAGCACTGGCATGCACGGAACGTGTCTGCAGTTCGGTCAATCTTGGGTCCACAAAGACAGGAATCAATATGGATGCAGTACGCCTGATGGGCGACATTGTGCTGCAGACTGCCGAGTGCACGAAAGAGAATGATTCTCTTGGCTGTGCAAAGCTTGTGGTGTTCTGTAATGCACCGGATGATAATCCGTTTATGGCAGGTGCTTTTCACGGTGTAACGGAAGCGGATGCCATTATCAACGTCGGGGTCAGCGGACCGGGCGTTGTAAAATATGCGCTGGAACAGGTGCGCGGCGAGAATTTTGAAGTCCTGTGTGAAACGATTAAGAAAACTGCTTTTAAAATCACACGTGTCGGCCAGCTGGTAGCGCAGGAAGCATCCAGACGTCTGGGAATTCCATTTGGCATCATTGATTTGTCTCTGGCCCCCACACCGGCTGTCGGTGACAGTGTTGCCGAGATTTTGCAGGAGATCGGACTGGAGGCAGCCGGTGCGCCGGGCACAACAGCGGCGCTTGCCATGCTCAATGACCAGGTGAAAAAGGGCGGAATCATGGCGTCTTCCTATGTGGGAGGCTTAAGCGGCGCATTTATTCCGGTCAGTGAAGATCAGGGGATGATCGATGCGGTCGTTGCGGGAGCACTGACGCTTGAGAAGCTTGAGGCCATGACGTGTGTATGCTCCGTAGGGCTTGACATGATCGCAATACCGGGGGATACAAAAGCGACAACGATCGCAGGCATTATCGCAGATGAGATGGCAATCGGCATGGTGAATCAAAAGACAACAGCAGTGCGCATCATTCCGGTAATCGGGAAAGGGATCGGCGAGACGGTGGAATTCGGAGGGCTTTTAGGCTATGCGCCGATCATGCCGGTCAATACCTTTGGTTGTGATGCTTTTGTCAACAGGGGCGGGAGGATACCTGCGCCGATTCACAGTTTTAAGAACTAACCGCTATAGTCAGCGGTATCGATACACCCGCACGCTGGTCAGAGGATAACCGGAGTGCGGGTGTATTCGTGTTGGAAAGGGGTGTGATAGATGTCCGTCATGACGGTTTCATAGATATGGGCGGCGAGAATATCATGTTGAAATGTTTTCAGCGCAGATGCACTGAGGATCTTTGCCGCGTCTGCGGGTTTTGTGATGATGGGGACGGTACTTTTTTGTTTCAGCTCTTTTAAAAGTGCGCCTGAATCTTTGCGGAACCCGAGAATGCGCAGATAGCTGTTTTCCGGGCAAAGTGATCGCTCAAGATCTTCTGTGGTCAGCTTCAGCAGAACATGAAGCAGAGCACGCAAAATATGGGAATACGTCAGCTCTTTTGTCTTCAAATGCTGAACGAAAGACGTGATTTCCACAAAGCGATTCAGACAGTGTAAGGTGCGGTTTGCAAGCGCTTCTGTCATATCCTGGTATCGACACAGAGAAGAATTGTTCTCAGACAGCAGCGCGTATTTCAGCAGAGCTGAAAAATGGTCAATCGCAAGACTTCCGCGCAGCTTGAGCTGACTGTTCAGAATTTCGGCAGCTTTGAAGGGGATCTGTTTCAGTGCGGTATCGGATATCTGTCTGCCGTGGATTTCTTTGCGGATGGCAGTGGCTGAGCTGTAGGCGGCGCCCAGCTTTTCGTCGTGATAAGCACTTCCGATGCGCTGTATAGAAAAAGGGGTGAGCGCAGAGTGTTCCTGGCGCAGTGCCTTTACGTATTCGAGTCCCAGAATATTGTTGGGGGACTGCAGAAACTCTGTTTTAAGATCAGGCAGACAGGCGGCGATCGCCTGCTGTCGCGCAGCGGGATAGGGAAAACCCAGTGCAAGTTCACGTTTTAAGATGCTCCGGTACTCTTGGGGTTCCTCCGATAAAACGGCAGCGATTTGATGGAAAAGTGGAAGGTCATCATGCTCACATCCAAAACAGATGGAGTCCGTCACTCCGGTCTGACTGAGGATCCGGACGGCGCCGCGTGCAAAAAACTCAGCACTTCCCGTTGCAAAGCACACCGGAAGTTCAAGGACAAGAGACGCCCCTTCTGCGAGCGCCATTGCTGTCCGTGTGTATTTATCTGTGACGGCACATGAACCGCGCTGTACGAAATTTCCGCTCATCACGGCAATGACGTCTCTGGCGCCTGTGATCTTGCGGGCTTTTTCAATATGATATTTATGACCATTGTGAAACGGATTATATTCTGTGACAAGTCCTGCTGTTTTCATGAATGCACCTCAAAAAATACATGGAATTATCCAGTATTCTACCATTGAAATGCTTGAAATACAAGGGTATTGGGGGTATAATGAAAGGAATTATAACAGTTCGGATAAGAAGCATCGGATTTCATCCAATGTGAAAATCTGTATAGAATCCGTCTTATAAGTAAGCTTAATGGCCGATTCTATATAAATTTTTTCGCCGTCCGAACTGTTAAAATGAATTAGTATAAAACGAAAGGAGTCAAAAAAATCATGGGATTTATTGACGTAATCAAAGACAGAGCGAGAGCTGACAAAAAAACAATTGTACTTCCGGAGACAGAAGACAGAAGAACGTATGAGGCGGTTGAACAGATCTTAAAAGAAAACATTGCAAATGTAATTCTGGTAGGAAGCGAAGAGGCAGTAAAGGCCGGGAGCGAGGGACTGGATATCACAGGGGCAGTTGTTGTTGATCCGGCAACCTCTGATAAGACACAGTCTTATATTGATAAACTGGTTGAATTAAGAGGTAGCAAGGGTATGACTGAAGAAAAAGCAAGAGAGATCATGCTGAACCAGTATCTGTATTATGGAGTTATGATGGTTAAAATGGGCGATGCTGACGGAATGGTTTCCGGTGCTTGCCATTCAACAGCGGATACTCTGCGTCCCTGCCTGCAGATTCTGAAAACAAAACCAGGTACAAAACTGGTATCTGCATTTTTCCTGATGTCTGTTCCGAACTGTGAGTATGGTGCCAATGGTACTTTCGTATTTGCTGACTGCGGACTGAACCAGAATCCGAATCCGGAAGAACTGGCTGCAATTGCTGAATCTTCTGCAGAATCCTTTAAACTTCTGGTTGGTGAAGAGCCGAAAATTGCATTCCTGTCACACTCAACAATGGGAAGCGCAAAGCACGCTGATATTGATAAAGTAACGGAAGCGGTAAAAATCGCAAAAGAAAATTATCCGGATCTGAAACTGGACGGGGAACTGCAGCTTGACGCGGCGATCGTTCCGAGTGTAGGTGCTTCCAAAGCTCCGAACAGCCCGGTAGCAGGACAGGCCAACACACTGATCTTCCCGGATCTGGATGCAGGTAATATCGGATACAAGCTGGTTCAAAGACTTGCAAAAGCAGAAGCTTACGGACCAGTTACCCAGGGTATTGCAGCTCCGGTCAACGACCTTTCCAGAGGATGCTCTGCAGAAGATATCGTTGGCGTAGTAGCAATCACAGCAGTACAGTGTCAAAATTAAGCTGAGCGAAGCGAAGGAAATTAACAATTCGCATAAACCCCATCAAAAGAAGTAATAAATATTACATAAAACCAAATAAAGCGAGGTAATACCGATGAATGTATTAGTAATTAACTGTGGAAGTTCTTCACTGAAATTCCAGCTGATTAACTCTGACACAGAACATGTCCTTGCAAAAGGACTCTGCGAGAGAATTGGAATTGACGGAAGACTGGTATATCAGCCGGCAGGCGGAGAAAAAGAAGTAACTGAGGCAGATATGCCGACTCATAAACAGGCGATCCAGATGGTTCTGGATGCATTGATGAATCCGAAGACAGGTGTGATCAAAAGCCTTGACGAAGTTGATGCTGTCGGCCACCGTGTCGTACATGGCGGTGAGAAATTTGCTTCTTCTGTTGTGATCAATGATGAAGTTATGGCTGCAATCGAAGAGTGCAATGATCTTGCACCACTTCACAACCCGGCGAACCTGATCGGAATCCGTGCATGCCAGGAGCTGATGCCGAAAGCACCGATGGTGGCTGTATTTGATACAGCATTCCATCAGACAATGCCGGAAAAAGCTTATATGTATGGTCTTCCATATGAGTATTATGAGAAATATAAAGTGAGAAGATACGGTTTCCACGGAACATCACACAGTTTTGTTTCCAAACGTACAGCAGAATTCCTGGGAATGGATCTGAATCATTCCAAAATTATCGTGGCACATCTTGGAAACGGAGCATCCATCAGTGCTGTCGTTAACGGAAAATGCGTAGATACTTCCATGGGTCTGACACCGCTTGAAGGACTTGTAATGGGAACACGTTCCGGAGATATCGATCCGGCGATCATCGAATTCATCGCCAAGAAAGAAAATCTGGATCTGGCAGGCGTTATGAACGTATTGAACAAAAAATCCGGAGTCCAGGGTCTTTCCGACGGACTCTCCAGTGATTTCCGTGATCTGGAAGAAGCAATGGAAGACGGCAACAAGCTGGCTGCCAATGCGATGGAAGTATTCTGCTACCATGTAGCAAAATACATTGGTTCTTACGTTGCAGTTATGAATGGCGTGGATGCGATCGCGTTTACTGCAGGTATCGGTGAAAATGCTTCTATCGTACGTGAGAAGGTCGTATCTTATCTCGGATATCTTGGAATTACTCTGGATGAGAAAGCAAATGCCGGAAGAGGAGAAGACTGTGTGATTTCCACACCGGATTCCAAAGTGAAAGTGTGCGTGATTCCTACGAATGAAGAACTTGCAATCTGCAGGGAGACAGTAGCACTCGTATAACGGCTGCTTTGCTTCTGATGATTGAATCTGACCGCCGCGGCACTGATGCTGCGGCGGTTTTATCATGGAGTCTGGAATGAACAGGACGAAAATGTTAAAATCAATCTGAAAAGTCAAGTAAAAAGAGTTGACAAATTCTGCACCCGTATGTATAATTAACAAAGTGTGATTAGGAGACTATTATGCGAATTGATCTGACAGATATTTTAGCCCGGGAGGGAAAGACGGAAGAACTGGAAACAGCTTTGGAAACGGATGCATTTAAAATCAGGCTGGGAGAATTTCCGATTACAGAGAAATCCCCTGTACGCCTGTGCATAACCCACAACGCCGATCAGGTTCTGACAGTCACTGCGGACTGTGATGTGGTGATTGAGATTCCGTGTGCCCGCTGTCTGGAACCGGTGAAGACTCCGTTTGCACTTCACGCTGTGCGGGAAGTGGACATGAAGTTATCGGATGAGGAACGGGAAGAAATGCTGGATGACGGCGGATATATTGAGGGAAGAGAACTTGATGTGGATGCACTGATGCATAATGAGATTTTATTCAGCTGGCCCATGCAGGTATTGTGCAGTGAAGACTGTAAAGGTATCTGCAGCAAATGCGGTGCCAACCTGAACCAGACATCATGCGATTGTGATACTGCCAGTCTCGATCCGAGAATGGCGGCAATCAGTGATATATTTAGAAAATTTAAGGAGGTGTAACAATGTCCATCTGTCCAAAAAATAAAACATCTAAAGCCAGAAGAGATAAGAGAAGAGCAAACTGGAAAATGAGTGCTCCGAATCTGGTAAAATGCAGCAAATGCGGAGAACTGATGATGCCTCATCGTGTATGTAAGGCATGCGGGTCCTATAATAAAAAAGAAATCATTACTATGGACTAAGTGATTAAAAGGCTTTCCGATGCTTCGGGAAGCCTTTTGCCATATCTGCAGACAAAAAACAGAATTGGGGGTAGGTTATGAATCGGTATGAAGAAATGGAACAATATTGTATGGAACGCGGTGCTTTTAAAGCAAAGGTTATTGACACGGACCGGATTCCGTTTGATGAAGAACTCCGCAAAGCATGTGAGGCCAATATCTGCGGGCACTATGGGAGAAATTATGCCTGTCCTCCAAATGTGGGGACGCCCGGAGAGCTGATCGCAGAGGCAAAGTCATACAAGAAGGGTCTGGTTTTTCAGACGGTTACGGAGATCGAAGATTCTTATGACATTGAAGGAATGATGGATGCACAGAACCGTCATACGGAAGTTGCAGAGTCTATAGAAGAAATGGTCAGGAAATATTATCAGAAATTTCTGAGGCTGGAAGCGGGGGGCTGTACACGGTGTAAAGTCTGCGGTCAGATTACAGGAGAACCCTGCAGAATGCCGGAGAAAGCGACCGCATCGGTAGAGGCCTACTGCATGAACTGTTCACAGCTTGCAGAGGTAAGCGGAATGAAATACATAAATGGGGTAAATACAGTTACATATTTCGGCATGTTTTTGCTGCCGGCATCAGAGTTTGACTTTTGATTCATAATTGTGCTATACTATGAAACGAGAAATACACAAAATTGAAAAGATTTTGTAACAATCAGACAAGGGGTAACGAGTATGAAAGTATTAAAAAAAGGGATATTGACAGTGATGCTGGTCGGCTGTATGACGGTTTTATCAGGCTGTTCCCTGGGAGAAACGTGGGAACTACTGTGGGGAAACCATAAGAGTGAAACAGGAGATGAAGGCGCGGCTCAGGAGGTTTTTGATCCAAATGCCGTCAAAGTAGATGAAAATGTAGAAGCGCCGAAGTTCAGCAAGAATCTGGAGGGAAAAGCTACATATGCAGTGGGTGACAAGGCCAAAGCACTTTCTGTAAAAGCCGAAGTAGAAGGTGACGGAGAGATCAGTTACCAGTGGTATAAAAATACTGTTGATTCCAATGGCGGCGGTATGAAGATTGAAGGTGCAACGGAAGGGAAATATACACCGGATACTTCTGAGGAAGGATATTGGTATTATTTTGTTGTCGCGACAAATACAGTAGATAAAGCGGTCAATATGGCCACAAGTGATATCGTTGAGATCTATGTGGATCCTGATAAGGAGCCGGCGCCTAAAGAAGGCGAGGAGACGCCCGGGTGGACACAGGATAAAACGGGATGGTACTATGTGGCTGACGACGGAAACCGCGTAAAAGGCAAGTGGAAAGAAGTAAAAGGCAAATGGTACCTGTTCAATAAAAAGGGATATATGCTGACCGGATGGCAGGAAGTAAAAGACATCTGGTATTATTTGAATGACGATGGATCCATGGCCACAGGGTTTATTACTGTCGATGGCAAAAAGTATTATATGAATGACAAAGGCCAGATGAATGTCGGCTGGCTGGATGGAAATGGCAGCTGGTACTATTCCGGATCAGACGGTGCGCTGAAGATTTCGGAGTGGGTGGAAATCGATGACAGCTGGTACTACTTCAATGAAGACGGCATTATGCTCACAAACTGTGAGGTGAACGGCAAGTGGTTGAATCCTGACGGCAAGCTTGCAGAATAGCATAAAAACAGGGTAGAGGGGATACTGTATAAGCGGTATCCCCTTTCTTGGACTTGCATTTTATAAGGATGTTTAGTATATTATTCTTAGCGTCAATATTTGGAACGAAAAAAACAAAGGTTTGGAGATGAATAAATGGAACAGATCGTAAAGGTTGCAGTAGATGCGATGGGAGGCGATTATGCACCGGAAGAACCGGTTAAAGGAGCCGTGGAGGCTGTCAGGGCAGATGAGCGGATCTTTGTATATCTGGTAGGAAAGAAAGACCTGATTGAAAAGGAACTGGAAAAATATACTTATCCGAAAGACAGAATTGAAGTGGTCCATGCATCGGAGATGATCGAAACAGCAGAACCGCCTGTGAATGCAATCCGCGGAAAGAAAGATTCTTCTATTGTAGTGGCATTGACATTGGTACGAAAAGGGGAGGCAGATGCATTTGTTTCTTCAGGAAGTACGGGAGCAGTGCTGGTTGGCGGCCAGGTGCTGGTGGGAAGAATCAAAGGGGTGGAGCGCGCTCCGCTTGCGCCGCTGATTCCAACCGCAAAAGGCGCTTCGCTTTTGATTGACTGCGGTGCCAATGTGGATGCAAGGCCTTCTCACCTGGTACAGTTTGCACAGATGGGGTCTGTCTATATGGAGAGTGTAATGGGGATCAAAAACCCCAGGGTTGCGATCGTTAATATCGGGGCGGAAGAGGAAAAAGGAAATGCGCTTGTAAAAGAGACCTTCCCACTGCTGAAAGAGTGTCCTCATATCAATTTTATTGGAAGCATCGAAGCGCGTGACATCCCTGCGGGATATGCGGATGTTATTGTGTGCGAGGCATTTGTCGGCAATGTGATTTTAAAACTGTATGAAGGTGTGGGTGCAACGCTGATTTCGAAAGTGAAAGAAGGCATGATGACGACTTTGAGAAGTAAGATCGGTGCACTGCTTGTAAAACCGGCTTTGAAATCGACACTGAACACGTTTGACGCCAGCCAATATGGCGGAGCTCCTCTGCTGGGGCTGAAAGGTCTGGTCGTAAAAACACATGGAAGCTCAAAGTCACTGGAATTTTGTAATTCTATTCTTCAATGTATCCAGTTTAAAGCTGAGAATATCAGCGGGAAAATTCAGGATCATATCACGGAAGCGTAAAGGATGAGGGAGGAGAAGGGTATGGAATACGAAAAACTTCAGGAGATCATTGCTGACGTTCTGAATGTGGATCAAGCAGAAGTAAAAATGGATACAACATTTGTCGATGATCTCTGTGCGGATTCTCTGGACATTTTCCAGATTATTATGGCGTTGGAGGAAGAATTTGATATTGAGATCTCGAATGAAGAGGCAGAAAAGATTGTATCTGTCGGTGATGCGGTAGAAGCAATCCGGCACGCGATTGGATGAGAAAATAGGTATGTTAGTTATAGAAAGACTGTCTTGGGGAAAACTGTTCAGGTGAGACAGTCTTTTTGATTGGAGAAGAGATGAAGACGGAAAAACAACAATGTGATTTGGAAAACAGGCTGGATTATCGATTTAAAAACCGGAACCTTCTGGAGATGGCACTGCGACACAGTTCTTACACGAATGAACACCGGATGCCGAGAGTGGAGTGCAATGAGCGTCTGGAATTTCTGGGAGATGCAGTGCTGGAACTTGTGTCAAGTGAATTTTTATATCAGACTTATCCGGATTATCCGGAAGGAGAACTGACAAAATTCAGGGCAAGCCTCGTATGTGAACCAACACTTGCATACGACGCGAGACAGATTTGCCTCGGGGAATATCTGCGCCTGGGAAAAGGGGAAGACAATTCAGGAGGGCGCAGGCGGGATTCTATAGTTTCCGATGCACTGGAGTCGATCATTGGGGCTATTTATCTGGACGGAGGACTGGAGTGTGCGAAGGAATTTATCATCCGGCATGTGCTGAATGACATACAGCACAAACAGTTGTTTTACGACAGTAAGACAATTCTGCAGGAGATTGTGCAGGGGAGCATGCAGGGGGACATCGTCTATCAGCTGGTGGGAGAGGACGGTCCTGACCATGACAAAACATTTACAGCAGAAGTACAGGTGAACGGGCAGATTCTGGGAACCGGTAAAGGACGGACAAAAAAGGCAGCGGAGCAGGCAGCCGCGTATCATGCGATCTGTGAGCTGAAAAAGAAATAGGAGAGTCATGTATTTAAAGAGCATTGAAATCCAGGGGTTTAAGTCGTTTGCAAATAAAATATGCTTTGAATTCCACAACGGAATTACGGGGATCGTAGGTCCGAACGGGAGTGGGAAAAGTAATGTGGGGGATGCCGTCCGCTGGGTGCTTGGTGAACAGAGTGCCAAGCAGCTGCGCGGCGGCAATATGCAGGATGTCATCTTTTCCGGGACAGAAAACAGAAAACCACTCGGCTTTGCATCGGTTGCGATCACACTGGACAATTCGGATCATAAACTTGAGATAGAATATGAAGAGGTTACGGTCACGAGAAGGCTGTATCGGTCAGGGGAAAGTGAATATCTGCTGAATGGCGCTTCCTGCAGGCTGAAAGATATCAATGAACTATTTTATGATACAGGTATCGGGAAAGAAGGATATTCGATCATCGGCCAGGGTCAGATTGATAAGATCTTAAGCGGAAAGCCGGAAGAGCGCCGGGAGTTATTTGATGAGGCGGCCGGCATTGTCAAATTTAAGCGCAGAAAAAATACAGCTGTTAAGAAACTGACGGAGGAACAGCAGAATCTTGTCCGTGTCAATGATATCTTAAGTGAGCTGACAAGGCAGCTGGGCCCGCTGTCGAGGCAATCCGAGACAGCGCGCATTTATATCAAAAAGAGAGAAGAGCTGAAACATTTTGAAATCTGTATGTTTCTTTCGGAACTGGAACACAGCAGAACACAGCTGACTCAGATTGAGGAAAAATACCATATTGCAGACGAAGATCTAAAAACTTCCGCCCGTGAATTTGAACAGACGAAGGCTGAGTATGAAACACTGGAACGCGGGATGGAGGCTCTGGATGAAAAGATTGAGCAGACGAGAGAGGCCGCGGCAAACAGTGCACTTTTAAAACAGCAGCTGGAAGGACAGCGGAACGTATTAAAGGAACAGATTAATACGGCGCGTCTGAATGATGAGCACTATCAGAACCGTGCGGATGCCATTGGGAATGAACTGAACAGGCATGAGGAAGAAGCTTTGAAGTGTCTGAGTGAAAAAGAAAAGCTGCTGGCTGAAAGACAGAAATCCGAACGTGTACAGGCTGAGAAGGAAGAGGCGTTAAAAAATCTGCAGGACGAAATTGCAGCTGTCAGCAGATCTGTAGAGGACGGAAAGAGCAGGATCATTGAACTGCTGAACAAAAGAGCATCTACCAAAGGTAAGCTGCAGCGTTACGATGCCATGCAGGAACAGATTCAGATCCGTAAGTCTGAATTAAATCAGCGCTACATACAGACAAAAAGTGAGGAGAGCCAGCAGAAGGATTCAGAGCGCACGTACCAGGAACAGTATGAGAAAATCACCGCCGGAGTCGAAGAGATGAGCCGGGAACAGAAACGGCTGGAACAGGAAGTGGCGTCGATTCAGCAGCAGCTTGCCGAACAGAACCGGCAGATGGAAGTCGGTCAGACCGCGTACCACAGGGAAGCTTCGCGCCTCGAGTCTCTGAAAAATCTAACCGAACGATATGATGGTTACGGCAACAGCATCCGGCGTGTGATGGAGCAGAAGCACAAATATCCGGGCATACAAGGTGTTGTGGCCGATCTCATCCAGACCGAGAAAAGGTATGAGACTGCTGTGGAAACTGCACTTGGAGGCAGTATCCAGAATATTGTTACGGATAATGAGAATACTGCAAAATCAATGATAGATTTTTTGAAGAAAAACAGATATGGCCGTGCAACGTTTCTGCCGCTCACAACGGTAAGAGGAGGGGGATCATTTCCAAAACCGGAAGCGCTGAGAGAAGAAGGGGTCATTGGACTGGCACATACACTGGTAAAGACGGAATCCAGATATGAATCTCTGATCCAGTATCTGTTGGGGAGGACACTTGTCGTTGATCACATCGATCATGCGATTGTGCTGGGAAGAAAGTACAGACATTCTCTTAGAATGGTAACCCTGGAAGGGGAATCGTTCAGTCCGGGAGGGTCCATGACGGGAGGTGCCTTCAAAAACAGCAGTAATCTGCTGGGACGCCGCCGTGAACTGGAAGAGCTTGAGCACAATGTAAAAATGCTGAAGCAGGAGATGGAGGAAATGCAGCGGGTGATTGAGGATAACCGCAGCAAAAGAAATGTTCTGCGTGACACTATTATGGAAATGTCAGAGCGTATTCAGGAACAGTGCATTCTACAGAATACGGCAAGCATGAATCTTACGCAGACACGGGAGAAACTGGCGCAGACAAAGAGCGGTTATGCACAGCTGAAAAATGAACAGGACGAGCTTTTTGCACAGATGCAGGAGATTACCGGCAGCAGTGCAGCGATTCAGGAAGAACTGGAAGAATCCAAAGTTCAGGAAGAACGTATTCAGCAGGAAATATCGGACAGTCAGGAAAAGGCAGATACGCTGCGAAAGGCAGAAGAACAGGCGGTATCGCAGCTGGAATCCGTACATCTTGCGTACGCACAGCTGAAGCAGAAAGAAGAATTTATGAATCAGACACTTGGCCGGATTCATCGGGAGGAGGCTGCCCTCAAAGAAGAACTGGCGCAGATTCGCCGGACGCTAAGCAGCGGAAGCGGCCAGATGGCAGAGATTGAACAGCAGATTGCTGAGATGGAACGGTCGATTGAAGCCGCCGCCGGCAAAACTAAACTGCTGGAGCAGAAGACGAAAAACTACAATATTGAAAAAGAAAAGATGAGCAAGAGCCATAAGGCGTTCTTTGAGAAGCGGGATGAGCTCTCCCAGAAAATGAATTTGCTGGATAAAGAGTGTTTCCGTTTGAATAATCAGAAAGAAAAGCTCGAAGAGTCACGGGAAGCCAGAATCAACTATATGTGGGAAGAGTACGAAGTGACTCCCGGCGGCGCGGCAGCCCTTGTTATAGAAGAAATTCCGGAGCCAGGAGAGCTGAAAAAAGAAATTGCCGCCTGTAAGGAGGAGATCCGCAAGCTTGGACCTGTGAACGTCAATGCAATCGAAGACTATAAAGAACTGAAGGAACGCCATGAATTTCTGGAAACACAGCACCATGACCTGGTAGAAGCGGAAGCGACCCTGGTGAATATCATTGATGAGCTGGACGCGGGCATGCGAAAACAGTTTGTTGAAAAATTTGAAGAAATCAGAAAAGAATTTGACCGGGTGTTCAGGCAGCTGTTCGGGGGCGGAAAAGGGACGCTGGAGCTGATGGAAGATGAAGATGTGCTGGAAGCGGGAATCAAAATCATTTCGCAGCCTCCCGGAAAGAAGCTGCAGAATATGATGCAGCTGTCAGGCGGAGAGAAAGCACTGACGGCGATCGCGCTGCTGTTTGCAATTCAAAATCTGAAACCTTCGCCTTTCTGTCTGCTGGATGAAATTGAGGCTGCGCTGGATGACTCCAATGTTACGCGCTTTGCCGAGTACCTTCATAAGTTGACAAAGAATACACAATTCATTATTATTACACATAGGAGAGGTACCATGACGGCTGCTGACCGACTGTACGGGATTACCATGCAGGAAAAAGGTGTGTCAACGCTGGTATCTGTCAATCTCATCGAAAATGATCTGGATAAATAGGGGGCATTAACATATGGCAGAAGAAAAACAAGGATTTTTCAAACGTCTGGTGAGTGGATTATCCAAAACCAGAGACAATATTGTATCGGGGATTGATTCTATTTTCAGCGGATTTTCCAGTATAGATGAGGATTTTTATGAAGAAATCGAAGAAATCCTTGTCATGGGCGATATTGGAATCAACACGACAAATGCGATTATTGAAAATCTGAAGCAGCAGGTGAAAGAAAAAAAGATTAAGGAACCATCAGAATGCAAACAGCTGTTGATCGACAGCATCAAACAGCAGATGGATGTCGGCGAGACGGCATACGACTTTGAGAACAGAAAGTCAGTTGTGCTTGTCATCGGTGTAAATGGCGTCGGAAAAACGACCTCAGTCGGAAAACTGGCGGGAAAGCTAAAGGATCAGAACAAAAAAGTGGTTCTGGCCGCGGCGGATACGTTTCGTGCAGCCGCCGGGGAGCAGCTGACAGAATGGGCACACCGTGCAGGCGTTGAGATCATCGGCGGACAGCAGGGTGCCGATCCGGCGGCTGTTGTGTATGATGCGGTACAGGCGGCAAAGGCGAGAAATGCGGATATTCTGTTGTGTGATACGGCGGGACGCCTGCATAACAAAAAGAATCTGATGGAAGAACTGAAAAAAATATACCGTATTCTGGAACGGGAATACCCGGAGGCATATCTGGAGACTCTGGTTGTGCTGGACGGTACGACGGGCCAGAATGCGCTCGCCCAGGCGAAACAGTTTGCAGAGGTGGCAAATGTGACGGGCATCATTTTGACGAAACTGGATGGCACCGCCAAAGGAGGGATTGCTGTCGCGATCCAGTCAGAACTTGATATTCCGGTGAAATATATCGGGGTAGGCGAAACCATTGACGATCTCCAGAAGTTTGATTCTTCGGAATTTGTCAATGCGCTGTTTCATAAAAATGATGATAATTAGTGGGAGATACAGCATGTGCCGGACCGGGTGCAGATGGAGGATACTATATGTTAACGTTAGAGAAATTTGAAGAAGCGTCAGAAGTCGTAAAACAAGTGACGCAGGAGACGAAGCTGGTCTACAGTGAGTATTTCAGTGCCAGCACCGGAAACAAAGTTTATTTAAAACCGGAAAATATGCAGGTGACAGGGGCCTACAAGATCAGGGGGGCTTACTATAAGATCAGTACGCTCACAGATGAAGAACGTTCCAAGGGGCTGATCACAGCGTCAGCGGGAAATCATGCACAGGGCGTGGCATATGCAGCCAAAAAATTTGGTGTGAAGGCGGTTATCGTCATGCCGACGACAACTCCGCTGATCAAAGTAGAGCGCACCAAGAGTTATGGGGCGGAAGTTGTGCTGGAAGGCGATGTCTATGATGAGGCATGCGAACATGCTTATCAGCTGGCAGAGGAGCACGGCTACACCTTTATTCATCCGTTTGACGATCCTGCGGTTGCTACCGGTCAGGGGACGATTGCGATGGAGATCGTAAAAGAACTCCCTCTGGTGGACTATATTCTGGTTCCGATCGGAGGAGGAGGCCTTGCGACGGGCGTCTCCACACTTGCAAAGCTTTTGAACCCGAACATCAAAGTGATCGGGGTGGAACCGGCAGGTGCAAACTGTATGCAGGCATCCCTGGATAAGGGGGAAGTCATAACACTCCCGCATATTGATACGATTGCAGACGGTACGGCGGTAAAGACACCGGGAGAAGTGATTTTCCCGTATATTCAGAAGAACCTGGACGAAATCATCACGGTGGAGGATGAGGAACTGATCGTTTCTTTCCTGGATATGGTGGAAAATCATAAGATGATCGTGGAAAATTCCGGCCTGCTGACCGTTGCGGCTCTGAAACATCTGGATATGAAAAATAAAAAGATTGTTTCAATTTTGAGCGGGGGCAACATGGATGTGATCACGATGTCTTCCGTTGTACAAAACGGTCTGATCCAGAGAGACCGGATTTTTACGATCTCTGTACTGCTTCCTGATAAGCCGGGTGAACTTGTAAGAGTTTCACAGGTGATCGCTGAGGAGCAGGGAAATGTCATCCGTCTGGATCATAACCAGTTCTTCAGTACGAACCGCAATGCGGCCGTTGAGCTGAAGATTACGCTGGAAGCATTCGGAACCCAGCACAAGGGGCAGATCGTCAGAGCTCTTGAGGAGCATGGGTACCGTCCCAAGCTGATTCGTCCGAATCTGTAAAAACAGATCAAGACAATAAAAAGCGTATTGCCGGGCTGGCTGTTGTGCCGGGGCAATACGCTTGCTGTTTCTCTGCGAAACGTTTATTTGACTTCAATCAGTTCGTACTCTTTGCGGCCAAGTCCCAGCTTCACTGCATGATCGATACAGACCATCCAGTTGGTTTCCGGGCTGATGGCGCTGAAGTGATCGTGACCTTCGTGGTCGGATTCATCGAGCAGGCTTCCCGGTGTGACGGGCTGAGCGTTGACGGCGTCGGCACATGCGACATCGAGCGCAACCGGATCGAAGGAGGCGAACATTCCGACATCCGGGATGACTGACAGGTCGTTGTCCGGATGACAGTCGCAGAACGGTGCGACATCGATCACGAGACTGATGTGGAAATGAGGGCGTCCGCCGAGGACTGCCTTGGAATACTCCGCAATCTTCTTGTTCAGGATATCGTTGGATTCGTCAGAAGCTTCACGGATCGCATCCTGCGGACAGGCTCCGATACAGCGGCCGCAGCCGACACATTTATTGTGATCAATCGACGCTTTTTTATCTGTGATCGTGATCGCCTCATGTGCACAGTTTTTGGTGCATAGGGCACAGCCGACACATTTACGTTCTTTCACGAACGGTTTTCCGGCATTGTGCATCTCCATCTTTCCGGCGCGGGAACCGCAGCCCATTCCGATATTTTTCAAGGCTCCGCCGAATCCGGTGAATTCATGTCCTTTAAAATGATTCAGCGATATCAAGATATCTGCATCCATGATCGCCTGCCCGATTTTGGCTTCTTTGACGTGCTCGCCGCCCTCGACAGGGACAAGGGCTTCATCAGTCCCCTTCAGTCCGTCGCCGATGAGGATGTGGCATCCGGTTGAAAATGGAGAAAATCCGTTTTCGTAAGCGCTGTTCAAATGGTCGAGGGCATTTTTTCTCCCGCCTATGTAGAGCGTGTTGCAGTCTGTCAGGAAGGGACGGCCGCCCAGTTCGCGGACAACGTCAACGACAGTTTTCGCATAATTGGGACGAAGATATGCCAGGTTTCCGGGTTCTCCGAAATGCATCTTGATGGCGGTGTAGCGCCTGTCAAACTTAATATTTTCGATGCCGGCCGCTTTGATGAGCTTGGTTAGTTTTTGCTGGCGGTTTGATTTCATGGTTGTGCGAAGATTGGTATAGTAGACTTTTGAAGCTTCCATATGATACCTCCATGATGTAATTTTATTTACATCATTGTATCATAGATGCTATAATATCGAAAGGTGAAAAAAAGAGGGTTAATAATATGGATACACATAAATTATTAGAACAGGTAAAACGTGGTGAACTTTCTGTCGCTGAGGCGGAAGAACAGCTGAAGAAGCTTCCGTATGAAGATATCGGATGTGCCAAGATCGATCATCACAGAAGTCTTCGGAACGGATTCGGAGAGGTCATCTACGGTGAGGGAAAGTCAGTAGAGCAAATGAGAACCATTTACCGTAGTTTTTACGAACGCCGGGAAAATGTGATGGGTACGAGAGTGAGCCCGGAACAGTATCTTGCATTGAAGAAAGAATTTTCGGAAATAGAATACGATGAAACAGCACGGATACTGGGATTTTATTTCAATCGTCCCGCCAGGACAGGCTGCGTGGCTGTCTGTACCGGAGGCACATCGGATTTGCCGGTGGCTGAGGAAGCGGCCCGGACGGCCGAATACTTCGGATGCCGTGTGAATCGGATCTATGATGTCGGTGTAGCTGGAATCCACCGGCTGATTTCCAAGCTGGATGATATCCGTGAAGCCAACTGTGTGGTGGCAGTTGCGGGCATGGAGGGAGCTCTTCCAGGTGTTGTCGCCGGACTCGTAGAACGACCGGTAATCGCAGTGCCGACATCGATCGGCTACGGGGCGAATTTTCAGGGGATCGCTCCGCTTTTAACGATGCTCAATTCCTGTGCGGAGGGAATTGCGACAGTGAATATAGACAACGGATTTGGTGCCGGTTACCTGGCAGCACAGATGAACCGCCTGGCGGGTTCAAATTCATAGAGATGGGAGCAGAGACAATGGAGGAGAAAATTTTATATCTGGAAGGGGCGTCAGGGATCAGCGGTGATATGACGGTTGGGGCGCTGTTGGACCTCGGAGCTGATGAAACGCACCTCAGGAATGAGCTTTCAAAACTGCCGCTTTCGCATTACGAGATTGAGATCGGACGGACGAAAAAGAATGGGATTGACAGCTGTGCGTTTCGGGTCCATGTATGGGAGGAACATCAGCCTCACCGGTCGTATGGAGATATCGAACAGATGATCATGGAATCGGAACTGGAGGAGACGGTAAAGAGCCTGGCGGTGAAAATATTTTATGTGCTGGCGAAAGCCGAAGCAAAAGTTCATGGGGTGACGACGGAGACGGTGCATTTTCACGAGGTAGGGGCCGTGGATTCTATCATTGATATCGTTGCCGCCGCAGTCTGTATCCGCGATTTGGGAATTACACAGACTGCGGTGGGAACGCTCAGAGAAGGCTGCGGAACAACGTGGTGTCAGCATGGGGAGATACCGATTCCGGTACCGGCAACGGCTGAACTTCTTGCACAGTATGGCCTGCCGGTAGCACTGACGGATACCGAAGGGGAGATGATCACGCCGACCGGCGCCGCCATTGCAGCGGCTCTTCGCAGCAGAGAACTGCTTCCGCAAGAGATGGAGATCAGAAATATCGGAATCGGTGCCGGCACAAAAGATTTTTTGCATGCCAACATTTTACGTGCGATGATCGTGTCCGAAATCAGAAAACCGGAGGATGTGTGGGTGCTGGAGACAAACGTTGATGACTGCAGCGGAGAACAGCTTGGTTTTCTGCAGGAAGAACTTTTGAAGCTGGGGGTGAAAGATGTGATATATCTTCCGGTCTACATGAAAAAAAACAGGCCGGCATACCTGCTTCAGGTTCTCTGTCAGGATGATATGGCGGAGGCAGCGGAAGATATGATTTTTAGGGAGTCAACAAGTATCGGTATCCGCAGGTACCGTGCGGGGCGAAATGTCCTGGAACGAAAGATGGAGCGGATACCCACAAAGTATGGCGACATTCGGATGAAGATCTGCTACCGAAGCAATCAGGTGTATACCTATCCGGAATATGAAGATATCAAACGGGCGGCGCAAAGAGAAGGCGCCGGCTACCGGGAAGTGTATGAAGCGGCAGTCAGGGAAGCGGGTGAACTGTTTGACAGGGCATAGAGAAAAAGTACGGGAGATGTTATCTGAGCTCACAAAGGAGGATGTGTGCATTGCATTTTCGGGCGGTGTGGACAGCAGTCTTCTGGTGAAGCTTGCTCTGCTGGAGGCCGGAAGACATGGTACCAGTGTGTTTGCCGTAACCTTTGATACTCATCTGCACCCGTCCTGTGATGCCAGGATCGCCAGGCAAGTTGCCGAACAGATGGGAGCCAGACATCAGGTGATTGCGGTGAATGAACTTGCAAACCCGGAGATTTTAAAAAATCCTGTGAATCGGTGTTATCTGTGCAAAAAAGAATTATTCGAAAAACTGTTGGAATTTGCAGAGAGTAACAATATTCGGACTGTGCTGGAAGGGACAAACCGTGATGATGATTTTCAGTACCGTCCGGGAATTCGTGCAGTGGAAGAACTGGGTGTTATAAGTCCGCTTCGTGCATGCGGGTTTACCAAACAGGAAATTCGCGCATGGGCGAAGGAGTTAGGGATAGCAGTGGCGGATCGTCCGTCAACCCCGTGTATGGCAACACGGCTGCCGTACGGAACCGTAATCACTGCAGGACTATTGGAACAGATCGAGCGCGGTGAAGAATTTCTGAAAGCATTTGGTTTTCAAAATGTGCGGCTTCGTATACATGGAGATCTCGCGCGGCTTGAGCTGGACAGAGAATCCTTTGTCATGGCAGCTGACAGGGCGGATGAGATTGTGGAAGGTCTGAAAAACTTAGGACTTACATATGTGACACTGGATCTTGAAGGCTTTCGGTCCGGCAGCATGGATAAAAAACTTTGATGTCAAGAAAAAGTACTTGACAGGATGTCTTTTCTATTGTATGATTGCAAAGGTGATTTGAATGGAAAAGATAGTAGAACAGGCATTGTTATATGATTTTTATGGTGAATTGCTGACGGATCACCAGAGACAGATTTATGAGGCGGTCGCATTAAATGACTATTCACTCAGTGAAGTCGCACAGGACCTGGGCATCAGCCGTCAGGGTGTGCACGATATGATCAAACGCTGCAACAGAATCCTTGCAGAGTATGAGGAAAAGCTGCATCTGGTACAAAAGTTTCTGAGCATCAGGGACAAGGTGAACCGGATTCACACGCTGACCAAAAACTGCGGGGGAGAGACGAAAGAATCACTGATGAAGCAGATTGAAGAGATTTCGGTAGGTATTCTGGAGGAGTTATAATTCATGGCATTTGAGAGTTTATCAGAAAAACTGCAGAATGTATTTAAAAAACTGAGAAGTAAGGGAAAACTTACGGAAGAAGATGTCAGGACGGCCCTGAAAGAAGTCAAGATGGCGCTGCTCGAAGCAGATGTCAGTTTTAAAGTAGTCAAACAGTTTATCAAATCTGTGCAGGAACGGGCAGTCGGACAGGATGTCATGAACGGCCTGAACCCTGGTCAGATGGTAATTAAGATTGTAAATGAAGAGCTGGTTGCACTGATGGGAAGTGAGACGACAGAACTTCCGATGAATCAGGGCAATGCAATGACAGTCTTCATGATGGCCGGCCTTCAGGGTGCCGGCAAGACGACGACAGTGGCAAAACTTGCCGGAAAGCTGAAGTCAAAAGGAAAACGCCCGCTGCTGGCAGCCTGTGATGTGTATCGGCCCGCTGCGATCAGACAGCTCGAGATGAACGGTGAGAAGCAGGGCGTGGAAGTGTTCTCGATGGGTGATAAGCAAAAGCCGGTCAACATCGCAAAAGCTGCGGTGGAGCATGCGAAGAACAATGGACATAACGTTGTGCTGCTCGATACAGCCGGACGGCTTCACATAGACGAGGATATGATGGCAGAACTGGCGGAGATCAAAAGTGCAGTGGGGATAGATGCCACAGTGCTTGTGGTAGATGCCATGACAGGACAGGATGCGGTCAATGTAGCGCAGATGTTCAATGATAAAATCGGTATCGACGGAGTTATCCTGACAAAGATGGATGGCGATACACGAGGCGGTGCGGCGCTTTCAATTAAAGCGGTCTGCGGAAAACCGATCCTCTATGTCGGAATGGGTGAAAAGCTTTCGGATCTGGAACAGTTTTATCCGGAGCGTATGGCGTCCAGAATCCTGGGAATGGGAGATGTGATGAGCCTGATTGAAAAGGCACAGGAAAGCATCGATGAAGAAAAAGCCAGGGAAATGGAACAAAAGCTTAAAAAAGCGCAGTTCGGATTTGATGATTATCTTGACAGTATGAATCAGATGAAGAATATGGGCGGATTGTCGAGCGTACTTTCTATGCTGCCGGGGATCGGCGGCAAGATGAAAGATCTGGAGGGGATGGTCGATGAGAAGGATATGGACAGAAAAGAAGCCATGATCCTTTCCATGACGCCGAAAGAACGCGCGAATCCTGACATTCTGAATGTGTCCAGAAAGCAGAGGATTGCAAAGGGTGCAGGCGTTGATATCAGTGAAGTTAACCGTCTGGTCAAACAGTTTGAACAGGCGCGCAAGATGATGAAGCAGATGCCCGGCATGATGGGCGGCAAAGGTGGTAAAAGAGGAGGCTTCAAACTTCCTTTTTAACATAAAACGTATTTCATTATGAGGAGGTGAAATCAAATGGCAGTAAAAATCAGATTAAGAAGAATGGGACAGAAAAAAGCTCCTTTCTATAGAATCGTTGTAGCTGATTCCAGATCCCCGAGAGATGGAAGATTTATCGAAGAGATCGGCACATATGATCCAACCCGTGATCCAAGCGTATACAAAATCGATGAAGAAGCAGCTAAAAAATGGCTGGCTAACGGTGCTCAGCCTACAGAAGTTGTTGGAAAACTCTTCAAATTAGCTGGAATCGAAAAATAAGACGTTTTTTACTACGCTGCTTCCCGCATATGTGCGGGAATGGAGGTATGTGATGAAAGAATTAGTGGAAGTGATTGCAAAAGCCCTGGTGGAACATCCGGAGGAGGTTGCAGTGACAGAGAGAGAAGAAGAACGTACTATCGTAGTAGAGCTGAAAGTAGCTCCTTCTGACATGGGAAAAGTGATCGGCCGTCAGGGAAGAATTGCAAAGGCAATTCGCACTGTCGTAAAATCAGCTTCTTCCAAATGTGACAAGAAAGTGATCGTAGATATCATGTAATGCACATACGGCGCAGTGGACAGGTTCCGAAATGAACGGAGCCGGCCGCTGCGCTTCTTTTTGAAGTTTATGATGGAGCCGCATCAAGTGCGGTACAGGAGGTAAATATGGAAAACATGCTGCAGGTGGGCGTCATCACTTCCACACATGGCCTGCGCGGTGAGGTCAAAGTGTTCCCGACAACGGATGACGCAGCGCGGTTTAAAGAATTAAAGGAAGTGATCCTCGACACTGGAAAAGAACAGAAAATCATGAAGATTCAGAATGTGAAATTTTTCAAGCAGTTCGTGATTCTGAAATTTGAAGGACTGGATCGGATTGAGGATGTGGAAATCTACCGCCAGAAACCATTGTTTGTAACCAGAGAGCACGCGGTAAAGCTGAAAAAGAATGAGTATTTTATTGCAGATTTGATCGGAATGAAGGTCCGCACGGAAGACGGAAAGCCATTCGGTGTGATCAAGGATGTGCTGCAGACAGGAGCAAATGACGTCTATGTTATCGATTCGCAAAAACACGGAGAAGTGCTCATACCGGCCATCCGACAATGTATCCTTAAGGTTGATGTAGAAGAACAGAATATGGAGATCCATCTGCTGGATGGACTGATATAGGAGGCACCGATGAATTATCATGTACTGACACTTTTTCCGGAGATGGTGGAGCAGGGGCTTCACACCAGCATTATCGGGAGGGCAATGGAACAGGAACTGATTACGCTGTCGTGTGTGAATATCAGGGATTATGCCGGCAATAAACACATGAAAGTGGACGACTATCCGTATGGAGGCGGCGCCGGAATGGTGATGCAGGCGGAACCTGTCTATGCTTCGTATCAGGCGGTGAGAGAGAAGGTCGGATACACGCCGCGCGTCATCTATCTGACGCCGCAGGGCAGTGTGTTTAACCAGAATATGGCTCGGGAACTGGCGGGGGAGCGCGATCTTGTGTTTCTGTGCGGACATTATGAAGGCATCGATGAGCGTGTGCTGGAAGAGATCGTGACAGATTATGTATCTATCGGGGATTACGTACTGACAGGGGGAGAACTTCCGGCCATGGTGATGATTGACACAATATCCAGGCTGGTTCCGGGGGTTTTAAGCAATGAGGAGTCAGCGGTGACGGAATCATTTTCTGACAATCTCCTGGAATATCCCCAGTATTCCCGGCCGGCAGTCTGGAGGGGAAAAGAAGTCCCGGAAGTTCTTCTCTCCGGACATCATGCGAACATTGAAAAATGGCGTTATGAGCAGTCTCTGAAACGGACAAGAGAACGGCGGCCTGATTTGCTGGAACATTAAAATGGGAAATCAGGCAGTGTTACAAAAAATGTAAAAAAACTGCGTTTAGGGGTGTCGAAAAAACAAGACTTATGGTATAATAACTCCGGTAGTAAACTAGTGGATAAGTATTTCCGCTTTACATAGACAGGAGATATATTATGAGAGCAGTAAAGAAAAAAAACGAACGTGTAAAAAACAGTTTTTTTAAGGTGCTGAGCCTTTTAATCGTAGTGACACTTGCAATATCAGCTGCAGTCGTACAGCCGCCTCTGGATGCAGAGGCGGGCGGCAGAAGTGTTTATCTTGACGGCAGCGGCGGAAGTGATTCAGCGGGGGGCACCAGCCAGTCTGACGCGGTGCGTTCGTTTGGAAAAGCCAAGGAACTTGCCGCAGGCGACGGTGAGATTCTGGTGTGCGGAACTATCTCTGTGTCCGGGGATACGACATGGTCCTTGCCGGCGGGGGTGAGTTTTAAACGCGCTTCGGGATTTTCAGGAGCCATTGTAAATATTTCAGGTACCCTGACATTGAACAACATTTCTTTATCTGCTTCTGATATCAGCGGATCTGGTACAATAACGGGAAAGGATAACGACAAGAAAGATCCGGAACCGACAAAAGAGCCGGAAGCGACAGCGACACCGGAACCGACAAAAGAGCCGGAAGTGACAGCGACACCGGAGCCGACAAAAGAGCCGGAAG
>CAZUNG010000001.1:59597-422829 GCA_964621905.1 uncultured Ruminococcus sp.
GACAGCGACACCGGAGCCGACAAAAGAGCCGGAAGTGACAGCAGAACCGGAGGCCACGAAAGAGCCGGAAGTGACAGCGACACCGGAGCCGACAAAAGAGCCGGAAGTGACAGCAGAACCGGAGGCCACGAAAGAGCCGGAGACAACAGAGACACCGGAGCCGTCGAAAGAGCCCGAGGCAGGCAAGGAACAGGAACAGGATATGCTGACAAAACTGCAGAATCTGAAAGTAACTGTTGAAAACCAGGCCGATGTGGATGCTGTGATCGATGCTTTCCGCTGGTATGAAGGATGTACAGAAGAAGAGAAGATGAATGTTCCGAATGATCTGGTGATTCGCCTGAAGAAAGCGCAGACAGTCTGCAAGCTATATAACCATACGGGCAGCGGGATCACAGTCGAGGGTGATATTCCCTGGTATGTGCAGTTCAGAGTGTCAAAAGGGAGTATAGCGGATGCTGCGAACTTTGATTTGGGTGAGCTTTTAGGATCTTATGAGATGACACTGTGGAATCTTTTGGAGGATTCGCCGTACAGTCTGAACGGCAGGAGTGTTACGGTGACAGTACCGGTAAAAAATGCCGCGGATTACGAAAAGGTATCCGTACTGCACTATTTCAGCGACGGCTCTTATGAAGAACTATATCCGGAGATTCTGGAACATGCCATCCGGTTTACAACTTCATCCTTCAGCCCATATACGATTTCAGGCAGGGCGTCAGGCTATATAGCCGGAAGCCAGGTGCTTGTAGGACCAGGCGATGCAGTTTATAATAATACAATATCCGGAGAAAGCAACTCAGGCAACAGTGCATCGGGCAGTTCGGGAAGTGAAAACAGCAGTACATCGGGAACTTCCGGCAGTTCGTCCTCAGCAAGTTCAGCACAGAAGATATCATCTTCCGCTCAAAACCAGAGCGGCGATAAAATCATGGTGAAAAAAGCTGTGAATACCGGGGACACGACAAATCTGATCCCATATTTTGTTGTGGCCGGCGTGGCTGCGGTTCTGATTATTATACTGATCATTGTGGGAAGAATAAAAAACAAAAAAAACAACGATAAAGAGTGATAGGACGTACAACCCTTCCATATAGTACTATATGGGAGGGTTGTTTTATGGCAAAGACAGAAGTATCCTCACCAAAGATAACATCCATTCTGAAAGCACTCATTATTTCTTTTGCAGTCACTGCATTGCTGTTACTTATCCTTGCGCTGCTTCTCTATAAGATGGAACTGAAGGAAGGTATGGTAACAGCCGGTATTGCAGCCATCTACATAATCTCTTGTTTTATAGGGGGATTTGCTGCGGGGAAGAGCATCAGGGAAAGAAAATTTCTGTGGGGGCTGTGTGTTGGAGCCTGTTATTTTCTGATGCTGCTCGGTGTATCGGCCATTCTTTCACCCGGGGCAATGACGGGAGGAGACTATATCGTAACGACGATTCTGCTCTGCGTAGGCGGCGGAATGCTGGGCGGAATGTTGTCCTGAAAAAAACTCTTTAAAAACTGAAGATTCTATGCTATAATGTGGCATAGTGATAAAAGAGGAGGACAGTACCATGAAGCATATTAAAACTTTAAATACAAAAGGACTTCAGAACACAGTGAAAAAAGGCGGATGTGGTGAATGCCAGACTTCCTGTCAGTCTGCCTGCAAGACTTCCTGCACAGTGGGAAATCAGAGCTGTGAAAGTGAAAAATAATTACCTTTTGAGGTAGCTGTACAAGGTAGAAGGGGCTGTTGTAAGGTGAGAAATCATCTTGCAGCAGCCCCTCTATGAGCACAAAAGAAGAGAAGGCGGAAGGGAGAATTTCAGTGATACATCAGTACAGGAACAATGGATATAATATTGTTCTGGATATCAACAGCGGTTCCGTTCATGTCGTGGATGACATAGTTTACGACTGTATCAGCCTGCTGTCAGAAAAGAAGGATGCCGGTTTTATCAAAAATAAACTTGGCGGCCGATATGTCCAGGAGGATATTGAGTCAGCACTTTTTGAGTGCAGACAGTTAACAGAGCAGGGGATGCTTTTTACCGAAGATATCTACCGTGATGCCATTGAGCATTTTAAAGACCGCCCGACTGTAGTGAAAGCACTATGTCTGCATATCGCCCATGACTGCAATCTTGCCTGTCGGTACTGCTTTGCGGAGGAAGGAGAATATCATGGACGAAGAGCGCTGATGTCCTTTGAGGTGGGGAAAAAGGCGCTTGATTTTTTGATCGCGAATTCAGGAAGCAGAAGGAATCTGGAAGTGGACTTCTTCGGAGGAGAACCTCTGATGAACTGGCAGGTGGTAAAAGACCTGGTGGCATACGGAAGAGAGCAGGAGAAGCTCCATGACAAAAATTTTCGTTTTACACTGACAACAAACGGCGTGCTGCTGAATGATGAAGTGATGGAGTTTGCGAATCGTGAGATGGGCAATGTAGTGCTGAGTATAGACGGCAGAAAAGAGGTGCATGATCACATGCGCCCGTTCCGCAAAGGAGCGGGAAGCTATGATCTGATCGTGCCGAAGTTTCAGAAATTTGCTGAAAGCCGAAATCAGGACAAGTATTATGTCAGAGGAACCTTTACCAGGTATAATCTGGATTTTGCTGCAGATGTGCTGCATCTGGCTGATCTGGGCTTTAAACAGATTTCGGTGGAGCCGGTAGTTGCTGATCCCAGAGAGGATTATGCGTTGCGCGAAGAGGATGTCCCGGTCATATGTGAACAGTACGATATCCTGGCGCAGGAAATGATAAAACGGGAAAAAGAGGGACGGGGATTTAATTTCTTTCACTTTATGATCGACCTGACAGGCGGTCCCTGTGTATATAAAAGGCTCTCGGGCTGCGGTTCAGGTACGGAGTACCTGGCTGTGACGCCGTGGGGGGATCTCTATCCATGCCATCAGTTTGTCGGGGAAGGCAGATTTTTGATGGGGAATGTAGATGAGGGCATTACACGGCAGGATATTTGCGGCGAATTCAAGGGCTGCAATGTCTATGCAAAAGAAAGATGCCAAAATTGTTTTGCAAGGTTTTACTGCAGCGGCGGCTGTGCGGCGAATTCTTTTAATTTCACGGGCAGAATAGATGACGTCTACGAGATTGGCTGCGAACTGCAGAGAAAACGTGTGGAATGCGCACTGATGATCAAGGCTGCGCAGGCGGAAGAATAAAGATAGCGAAAAACAGCAAAAGGGAACAAAAGGCTGAAAGAGAACTTTCACCAATCCCTGATTTGAGCCGCAGCAAGTGCGGCATGGGAGGTAAACATGAAGAAAAAGCAAGGCATTGTCGTCATTATCCTGGCGGCTCTTCTGATTGGACTGCTGATTTTCACGGCGGCAGTTGGATTCGGGCCAACAGGGACTGGAGCGGCTAAAAACATAAAGACTGGTCTGGATCTGGCCGGAGGTGTCAGTATCACATATCAGGCGAAGGAGGAAAATCCTTCTTCCGAAGATATGTCGGATACCATATACAAACTTCAGAAGCGTGTGGAAGGATACAGTGAAGAGGCACAGGTCTATCAGGAAGGCAGTAATCGGATCAATATCGAGATTCCGGGTGTATCGGATGCCAATGCTATCTTAGAGGAGCTGGGAAAACCGGGTTCCCTGGAATTTACAGATGCTGAAGGCAATACGGTGCTGGACGGTACCGATGTTGATACTGCAGAGGGCGGGATCACACAGGATGATACCGGAAATAACCAGTATGTGGTGTCGCTTCAGCTGACGAAAGAGGGAACTCAGAAATTTGCAGAGGCGACAGAGGAAAATCTGGGAAAACAGATTGCCATCGTCTACGACGGAGAGACGATCAGTGCTCCGACGGTTCAGTCTGTCATTTCAGACGGAAAAGCTCAGATCACAGGGATGAGCTCAATCGAGGATGCAAGAGAACTGGCATCTACGATTCGTATCGGTTCACTGTCTCTGGAACTTGAAGAGATGCGTTCCAATGTGGTAGGTGCACAGCTCGGACAGGAAGCGATCAAGACAAGCCTGATAGCAGCAGCTATCGGTATGGCAATTGTCATGATCTTTATGATCGTGGTATATCTGCTTCCGGGTGTGGTTGCGGCACTGTCACTGTTAATTTATACAGGGCTGATGCTTGTTATGCTGAATGCATTTGATCTGACCCTGACGCTCCCTGGAATCGCCGGTATCGTACTTTCAATTGGTATGGCTGTGGATGCGAATGTCATCATTTACGCCCGCATTCAGGAAGAAATCGCCGTGGGCAAAAGTGTCCGAAATGCAATTAAATCAGGCTTCCAGAAAGCCCTCTCAGCGATTTTGGACGGTAATATCACGACACTGATCGCAGCTGCGGTTCTTGGTCTTTTGGGAAGCGGAAGTGTCAAAGGATTTGCTATGACGCTTGCACTTGGTATTGTTTTATCCATGTTTACAGCACTCGTAATTTCACGGCTTCTGATCAACGCGCTGTATACGGTGGGTCTTCAGAGTCCGAAGCTTTACGGACAGCAGAAAGAGCGCAAGGTCATCAATTTTGTTGGGAAGAAAAAAGTATTCTTTGCAATTTCTATCATTTTGGTTCTTCTGGCACCGATCGGTATGGGGATCTTCTCTGCCAAAGATGGAAAAGCGCTGAATTACAGCCTTGAATTTATTGGCGGTACGTCTTCGACGGTCACGTTTAATGAAGAGTATACACTGAATGAACTGGAAGAGAATGTAAGGCCGGTTATTGAAGAAGTAACGGGAGACAGTAATGTACAGTTCCAGCAGGTGGTGGGCAGCAATCAGGTCATCATCAAGACGCGCAGCCTGAATGTCGATGAGCGAGAGGCGTTCAACCAGAAGATGAGTGAGAACTTCCAGGTGGAAGAAAACAGTATCGCCGCGGAGACGATTTCATCGACGGTCAGCAAAGAGATGCGTATGGATGCTTTCATCGCGGTTGTAGTTGCAACGCTGTTTATGCTGATTTACATCTGGCTGCGCTTTAAAGATATCCGTTTTGCATCCAGTGCGGTGATAGCCCTGATTCACGATGTTTTGGTGGTTCTGGCCTTTTATGCGCTGTTCCGCGTTTCCGTTGGAAGCACATTTATTGCATGTATGCTGACAATCGTAGGTTATTCCATCAATGCAACAATCGTTATCTTTGACCGTATTCGTGAAAATATGAAGGGTGTCAAGAAGAAGGAAGAGCTTGCAGAGGTTGTTAACCGAAGTATTACACAGACCCTGACGAGAAGTATCTATACATCCCTGACGACCTTTATCATGGTTGCGGTACTTTATATCCTTGGTGTTTCGTCAATTCGTGACTTTGCACTTCCGATCATGGTGGGTATCGTCTGCGGCGCATATTCTTCTGTATGTATCACGGGCTCCCTGTGGTATGTGATGAAATCACGTGCGGGAAAAGTTAAACAATAAAACAAAGAGGAGCAAAGGGGATGCCGTGCGGCGTCCCTTTTAAGATTTTTATGGAAAAGTGGGTAATAGCTGCGAAAAAAGCAGATTTTAAAAAGACAGCGGAATTATTTCATATCGATCAGGTGACAGCCCGTCTGATCCGGAACCGTGAGGTAATCGGAGAGGAAGCGATCAGGCGTTATCTTCACGGAAATCTGGAGGAGCTGCCTTCCTGGAAGCAAATGAAAGGAATTGCAGAAGCGATTGCTATCATAGAGGACAAAATCCGGATGCAAAGACCGATCCGGATTATCGGAGATTACGATATCGACGGTGTCACGGCGTCCTACATTCTGCAAAAGGGGTTAAGAAGAGTCGGGGCCAGAGTGGATGTGATGATCCCGGACCGGATCACAGATGGATATGGCATCAATGAGTCACTGATCGAAGCTGCGGCGCGGGACGGCATCGATACCATCGTAACCTGCGACAATGGAATCGCAGCTGCAGCACAGATTCAGACGGCAAAGGATCTTGGACTGACGGTGATTGTCACAGATCATCATGAAGTGCCGTATCACGAACAGGAGGACGGCAGGGTATTTATCCTGCCGCCGGCTGATGTTGTCATCAATCCCAGGCAGGAGGGGTGTGACTATCCGTTTAAACAGCTGTGCGGCGCCTGCGTGGGGATGCAGCTGGTGTCTGGTCTGTATGACAGTTTTGGAATCGATGGTGTGGAAAAAGAAGAGTTTCTGGAATTTGCGGCTGTGGCGACGATTGGAGATGTGATGGATCTGGTCGGGGATAACAGGATTCTGGTAAAAGAAGGAATGAGAAGGCTCAGACACACAAAAAATGAAGGTCTGAAGGCTTTGATTGCGGCAAACGGACTGGAGCCGGAACAGCTGACGCCATATCATATCGGATTTGTCATTGGTCCCTGTCTGAATGCGGGCGGCAGGCTGGATACAGCCAGGCGTTCGCTGGAACTTCTAAATGCCGAAACAAAAGAGGAGGCACAAAAACTGGCAGAGGATCTAAAAACGCTGAATGATGAGCGCAAGGATATGACGGAACAGGGAGTGAACCAGGCTGTCGATATGGTGGAAAACAGTTCCCTGAGCAAAGACAGGGTGCTTGTCATTTATCTTCCGCAATGCCACGAGAGCCTGGCGGGAATCATTGCCGGGAGGCTGCGTGAGCGGTACCACAAACCATCGATCGTGCTGACACGGACGCTGGATGGAGTGAAAGGTTCGGGACGTTCGATCGAGGCATATTCCATGTATGATGAGCTCGTGAAGGCTGCGGATCTTCTGACAAAATTCGGAGGACATCCGATGGCGGCAGGACTTTCACTGAAAGAGGAAAATGTCCCCCGGCTCAGGAGTAGGCTGAATGAGCTGTGTACACTGAAGGAAGAAGACCTGGCTGAAAAAGTAGTGATAGATGTGGCAATGCCAATCGGATACATACGAAAAGATCTGGTAAAAGAATTTGAGCTTCTGGAGCCGTTTGGCAAAGGAAATTCAAGACCACTTTTTGCACTCAGACAGGTCAGGATGTTGGAATGCAGGATTTTTGGCAAGAATAGAAATGTGGTAAAAATGAAAGTGATGGATGATCAGGGGTATGCTGTCGATGGGGTGTTTTTTGGGGACGGGGATACTTTTGTAAATGACGTGAGAAACAAAGGAAGAATGAATGTTGTGTATTATCCGTCGATCAATTCTTTCAGGGGGAGGGAAAACCTTCAGATCGTCATTACACATTACCATTGAATGCATCGGAATATATTTACAAATGCATCAGAATAGTGATATACTTATTGTCATAAATGTCGAGAAATAGCGGATGGAGGAACGCAAGAATGAAGAGAATAGAAGATTACGTCCGGAATATACCTGATTTTCCGGAACCGGGGATTATTTTCCGGGACGTTACCAGCATACTGCAGGATGCGGACGGATTGCACCTGGCAATCGATTCCATGCAGGAATGTATCAGCGGACTTGATTTTGATGTTGTGGCAGGCACGGAGTCAAGAGGTTTTATCTTTGGTGTGCCGATTGCATATAATCTGCATAAACCGTTCATTCCGATCCGGAAATTGGGAAAACTTCCATGTGAAACAATACAACAGAGCTATGATCTGGAGTATGGCAGTGCGGTGATTGAGATGCACCGTGATGCTATATTACCGGGGCAGCGGGTTGTGATTATCGATGATCTGATCGCGACAGGCGGTACTGTAGAGGCCTGTGCAAAGATGATTGAATCACTGGGAGGTCAGGTGGAGAAGATTGTATTTTTGATGGAGCTGGCCGGTTTAAAGGGCAGAGAACGACTGAAGGAATACGATGTGGAATCCATCATCTGCTATGAAGGAAAATAACAGGCAAAGAGGGATAGATATGGGTGGAGAAAACGCACAGGTTCAGGATACGAATGCAAAGATACAGAACATCCGTGAGGTGGAAAAAAGTGTGAAAGCCATGGATGATTTTACAAGCCCTTCCGTACTTTATGAAGAGCTTATTTCCAGTGTGAAAAAATATCATCCATCTGACAGTGTTCATATGATTGAGAAGGCATATCAGATCGCTGACACGGCACATAACGGGCAGGTGCGGAAATCAGGCGAGCCGTATATTATCCATCCGCTGTGTGTTGCCATCATACTTGCGGACCTGGAACTTGACAAAGAGACGATCATTGCCGGGATTCTGCATGATGTGCTGGAAGATACGATTATGACTTACGAAGAACTGGAAGGTATCTTCGGATCAGAAGTAGCGCTTCTTGTGGACGGCGTTACCAAACTGGGACAGCTGAATTATTCCAAGGATAAACTGGAAGTGCAGGCGGAAAATCTGAGAAAGATGTTTCTGGCCATGGCAAAGGATATCCGTGTGATTCTGATCAAGCTGGCAGACCGTCTGCACAATATGCGGACACTGAAATATATGCCGGAAAAGAAACAGAAAGACAAGGCGAGGGAGACGATGGATATCTATGCACCCATCGCTCAGCGTCTTGGTATTTCCAAGATCAAAATAGAGCTGGATGATCTGTCATTGAAGTACCTGCAGCCGGAGGTCTATTATGATCTGGTTGACAAGATTGCCGTCCGCAAAAGTGAGCGGGAGGCATTCGTATCAAAGATTGTCTCGGAAGTAAAAAGCCATATGGAAAAGGCGAACATAACCGCCGAAGTGGACGGCCGGGTGAAGCACTTTTTCAGTATCTACAAAAAGATGGTTAATCAGGGGAAGACGCTGGATCAGATCTACGATTTATTTGCGGTCCGTATCATTGTTGATACCGTGAAGGACTGTTATGCGGCGCTCGGTATCATTCACGAGATGTATAAGCCGATTCCGGGACGCTTCAAGGATTATATTGCGATGCCAAAACCGAATATGTATCAGTCACTGCATACGACGCTGATTGGGCCACAGGGACAGCCGTTTGAGATTCAGATCCGCACATTTGAGATGCATAAGACGGCGGAGTACGGCATTGCCGCTCATTGGAAATATAAAGAAGCGTCCGACGGTAAAAAGACGGATGCACAGAAGGAAGAAGAAAAGCTGAGCTGGCTGCGCCAGATTCTGGAGTGGCAGCGGGATATGTCAGATAATAAAGAGTTCTTAAGCCTCTTAAAAAGTGACCTGGACCTCTTTGCAGATAATGTCTATTGTTTCAGTCCGGCTGGGGATGTCAAGACACTTCCTGCCGGTTCTACGCCGATCGATTTCGCATACAGCGTACACAGTGCTGTCGGCAATAAAATGGTCGGTGCCAGGGTTAACGGAAAACTGATGCTCATTGAGTATGTGATCCAGAACGGTGACCGTGTAGAGATCATTACCTCACAGAATTCAAAGGGACCAAGCCGTGACTGGCTGAAGATTGTCAAAAGTACGCAGGCAAAAAACAAGATTAATCAGTGGTTTCGCCAGGAGCTGAAGGAAGATAATATCCTCAAAGGAAAAGATATGCTGGTGCAGTATGCCAAGGAGAAGGGAAAACCTCTCACCAGCTATCTGAAGACGGAGTATCAGGAACCGGTGATGCGCAAATATGGATTCCGTGACTGGGATTCCGTGCTGGCGGCGATAGGACATGGGGGACTGAAAGAAGGTCAGGTACTGAATAAACTGGTGGAAGTCTATGATAAGGCTCATAAATCAGAGATTACCGATAAGAGCATTCTGGAAGCAAAAGCGGAGGCCAAGGATAAGCTTCACGTGGGGAAATCTTCACAGGGGAGTATTATTGTCAAAGGAATTCATGATGTGGCTGTCCGTTTTGCAAAGTGCTGCAATCCAATTCCGGGGGATGAGATTGTCGGTTACGTGACACGCGGCCGCGGCGTTACGGTTCACCGCACGGACTGTGTGAATATCATCAATATGGATGAGAATGAGAGAATCCGCCTGATCGATGCGGAATGGCAGGACAGTGAGATTCCGGATCAGCTGTTTACGGCGGAAATCAATGTCTATGCAAATAACAGGACGGGACTGCTGGTAGACATTTCAAAACTGTTTACCGAGCGCAAGATCGATATCGCGTCCATCAATGTCAGGACCAGCAAGCAGGGGACCGCAACGATTTCTATGTCGTTTGATGTCCACAGCATCGAGGAACTGAATCGGCTGGTTAAGAAATTACAGCAGGTAGAGAGTGTACTGGACATTGAACGTACCACCGGATGATGCCAGTAGAAGCGCGAGCTTAGTGGAGGATAAATATATGAAGAAAGCAGTCATACAGAATCTGATTCTTGGGCAGGTAAGCACCAACTGTCTGTTGATCAAAAACAGTGAAACCAGGGAGATGCTGATCGTAGATCCCGCGGACAGTGCGGGTACCATTTCACAGGCAGTGACCAGAATGGACGCAAAGCCGGCGGCAATTCTGCTCACACACGGACATTTTGACCATATTCTCGCGGTAGATGATCTCCGTGATCTCTATGAGATACCGGTCTATGCCTGCGATAAGGAACAGGACGTACTGGAAGATTCCCTGCTGAATCTATCGGCAGCCTGGGATCATGCGTTTACGACGAAGGCCGATGTATATGTGAAGGATCATGAGAAACTGACACTGGCCGGGTTTGCGATTACCGTATTTCATACACCAGGGCATACACACGGCAGCTGCTGTTACTATCTGGAGGAGGAAAAAGTTCTGATAAGCGGAGATACGCTGTTTGCGGGTTCTGTGGGGCGGATGGATTTTCCGACTTCGAGTGCAGCAGATATGAGCAGCAGCATTAAGCGGCTTCTTAAGCTTCCGGAGGACGTTGACGTCTGGCCGGGGCATGAACAGAGTACGACGATCGGATACGAAAAGAGGTATAATCCCTTTGCTTAACATAGGTATACAGTTTTCAGAAAGAAATTTTGAATATGACGTCTATTCCCTGGTCCGCGCCTTTTACCCGGCGAGCAATGTACAGATGTACGCGCTGGGAGAAGAGGCACCGGCCGGGGAATTTGAATGTCTGGTAGCCCTCTCCTACCGGGAAGCCGGCATTGGATGCAGGATCTATATGGACGGAGAAGAACAGTTCTGCGGTGAAGCAGCTGTTGATTTTTATGCGGACCGGCCCGCGACGAAAAACTGCCTGAAGCAGCTGGTGTACCGCGGCCTGTCTGAGGTGAGCGGCAGGACGCTGCCGTGGGGGACACTGACGGGAATCCGTCCTACGAAGATACCCATGCATCTTCTGGAGGAAGGCTGGAAAAACTCCCGGATTGCAGAATACATGCGCAGTACTTATTACTCCGGAAACAAAAAAACAGCGCTGGCGATTGCGATAGCGAATCGGGAACGGTCTATCCTGAAAGATATCGACTATGAAAATGGCTACAGTCTGTATGTGGGAATCCCGTTTTGTCCGAGCATCTGTCTTTATTGTTCATTTGGTTCTCACCCGCTCGCGAAGTGGAAGGACAGGATGGGCGAATACCTGGATGCGCTGATGAAAGAGATTTCTTTTGTGAGCAGGGAATTCAGAGACAAAAAGCTGAATACGATCTATATCGGAGGAGGAACACCTACGACACTGGAACCGGAGCAGATGAGAAGGCTGCTGCGCCATATCACAGATTCATTTGATTTTCAGAATCTTTTGGAATTTACGGTAGAGGCCGGACGTCCGGACAGTATTACGGAAGAAAAACTGATGGTGCTGAGAGAATTTCCGGTGAATCGGATTTCCATTAATCCGCAGACGATGCATCAGAAAACCCTGGATCTTATCGGGAGAGGCCATACGGCAGAGCAGATAAAGGAGGCCTATGCACTGGCAAGAAAGCTTTCCTTTGACAATATTAACATGGATCTGATCATCGGACTACCGGGAGAGGGAAAGGCGGAAGTAGAGGAGACACTCAGTGAGATCGAGGCGCTGCATCCGGACAGCATAACGGTCCATTCACTCTCTTTGAAGCGGGCAACCAGACTGCACTTGTTTAAGGATCAGTATGAAGAAATATCGTTCGGGAACAGTCAGGAAATTATGGAAATGGCGGAAAAATCTGCGGTGAAACTTGGGATGAACCCCTATTATCTGTACCGGCAGAAAAATATTGCCGGTAATTTTGAAAATGTAGGGTATGCAAAGGTTGACAAAGCGGGAATTTACAATATACTGATTATGGAAGAGAAACAATCAATTCTGGCGGTAGGCGCAGGCGCTTCTACAAAGCTGGTCTTTGATCGCGGCCGTCGGATTGAACGTGTGGAAAATGTAAAAGATGTCACCCATTACATTTCACGCATCGATGAGATGATAGAACGAAAGAAAACAGGGATTGAAAAGTGGTTGAGATAGACAAGACTAAGAAGTATATCAATGAAAAACATCTTCTGACATATACACTGGACGATCAGGTCGTACATGCCATGCTGGTCAGCAACCTTTCGTATTCAGTGGCAAAGGAGCTGGGACTTCCGGAAGACACCTGTCAGTACCTCTTTGATGCAGGAATTCTGCATGATATTGGGAAAGAAAAACTGGGAGCTTACATTTATGAGGAAGAAAGCAATCCGTTGATTGTGGAAGAGATGAAATACGTGCGGATGCACGCGACGCTCGGGTATGAGATACTCAAAGAGCGCGGGTATCCGGATATTATTCTGCAGTCGGTGCTCCATCATCATGAAAATATGGATGGGAGCGGATATCCGGACAATCTCCGGGGAGAGGAGATCCCTTACGGCGCGCGTATCATACGTGTGTGTGATGTGTTTGCAGCACTGATCTCAGACCGGCCATACCGGAAATCCTTTGATCAGGATACGGCCATGGAACTGATGATTGAAGAGGTGAAGAATTTTGATATCAAAGTCTTCCTGGCATTTCAGCGTGTAATTCATCATGAAGATTACCAGGAGCTGGTATTAATCGAATAAAAGGAGAGAAATATTATGGCATTGAAGAAGAAACCGGTCACGGGAATGAAGGATATTCTGCCGGCAGAGATGGCGATCCGCGATTATGTGATCCGTTTGATTAAAGAGACATATGCGACATTCGGATTTTCCTCGATGGAGACACCGTGTGTGGAACACATTGAAAATCTATGCAGCAAACAGGGCGGGGAAAATGAAAAGCTGATTTTTAAAATCTTAAAAAGAGGAGAAAAGCTGAAAATCGATGATGCACAGACAGAGAATGACCTCGTGGACGGAGGACTGCGTTATGATCTGACGGTTCCGCTGTCACGATATTATGCAAATCATGCGAATGAACTGCCAAGCCCTTTTAAAGCGCTGCAGATGGGAAATGTATGGCGGGCCGACCGGCCGCAGCGCGGACGTTTCCGACAGTTCATGCAGTGTGATATTGACATTCTCGGAGAGCCGACGATTTTGGCGGAGATTGAGCTGATTCTGGCAACGACAACACTGCTTGGAAAGCTGGATTTTAAAAATTTTACGATTCGCATCAATGACCGCAGAATCCTGAAAGCGATGGCGGCTTACAGCGGATTTGCGCCTGAGACATTTGATACGGTCTTTATCATTCTGGATAAGATGGACAAGATCGGTATGGACGGTGTCGCGGAGGAGCTTGCAAAAGAAGGATACCAACAGGAATCCATTGACAAATATCTTTCCATGTTCCGTGAGGTGACGGAAGATATCGAGGGTGTGCGTTATCTGAAGGAGAAACTGGACGGTGTTCTTAACGCACAGTATGCGGATGATCTTGAAACTATTATGAAGAGTGTGGATGCCGTGAAAAATGCGGAATTCAAAATTGCGTTTGATCCGACACTCGTGCGCGGTATGTCCTATTATACAGGACCGATTTTTGAGATTTCCATGGATGAGTTCGGAGGATCTGTCGGAGGAGGCGGGCGTTATGATGAAATGATCGGCAAGTTTACCGGGAATGCCACCAGTGCCTGCGGATTTTCTATTGGTTTTGAGCGTATCGTGATGCTGCTTCTGGAGCGCGGTTATCAGGTTCCTGGAACTTCAGGAAAAACAGCGCTGCTGATTGAAAAGAAAATGCCGGCGGACAAACTGCTGATTGTTCTGAGAGAGGCAGAAAGACTGAGAAATAGTGGTACCCAGGTGACGATCGCGGTGATGAAGAAAAATAAAAAGTTCCAGAAAGAACAGCTGACAGAAGAGGGTTATGAAACATTCCAGGAATTTTTTATCGATAAAATGTAAAACAGACGGAGGATTATAAAATGGCAGAGTCAATGAAGGGACTGAAACGGTCCCATCGCTGTACAGAAGTAACGAGTGCCAACATCGGGGAGACAGTCACTTTGATGGGATGGGTGCAGAAAGGGAGAAATAAAGGCGGGATCGTATTTGTCGATCTGCGTGACAGAAGCGGACTTATTCAGCTGATTTTTGAAAATGGCAGTATTGACGAAGAAGGATTTGAAAAAGCAGGACGGCTGCGCAGTGAATTTGTTATTGCGGTTGTCGGAAAAGTGGAGGCTCGTTCGGGAGCTGTCAACGAAAATCTGAAGACCGGTGATATCGAAATCCGCGTAAATACCTTGCGGATTCTTTCGGAATCAGAGACACCGCCGTTTCCGATTGAGGAAAACAGTAAAACAAAAGAAGAACTCCGTCTGAAATACCGGTCGTTGGACCTTCGAAGACCGGATATCCAGAGAAATCTGATCATGCGCTCGAAGGTTGCGATGCTGACCAGAGTGTTCCTGGAAAAAGAAGGATTTTTGGAGATCGAGACACCGATGCTCACAAAGAGCACACCGGAGGGGGCACGGGATTACCTTGTGCCGAGCCGCGTGCATCCCGGCAGTTTCTACGCACTGCCGCAGTCTCCGCAGCTGTTTAAGCAGCTGCTGATGTGTTCCGGTTATGACCGTTATATTCAGATTGTCAAATGTTTCCGCGACGAAGACCTGCGGGCTGACCGTCAGCCAGAGTTTACACAGATCGACATGGAGCTTGCGTTCGTGGATGTTGATGATGTTATTGACGTCAATGAGCGTCTGCTTGCCCATCTGTTTCAGGAGGTGCTGGGAGTTGAAGTACAGCTGCCCATCCAGAGAATGACCTGGCAGGAAGCCATGGATCGGTTTGGTTCCGATAAACCGGATCTGCGTTTCGGTATGGAATTAAAGGATGTTTCAGAAATCGTCAGAGAAAGCGAATTCGTCGTGTTTAAAAATGCCCTGGAAGCCGGGGGAAGTGTGCGCGGCATCAATGCAAAAGGTCAGGGCACAATGCCGAGAAAGAAAATTGACAAGCTGGTTGATTTTGCAAAAGATTATGGTGCGAAAGGACTGGCTTATCTGGCAGTCAACGAGGACGGAAGCTACAAATCCTCTTTTGCAAAATTTATGAAAGATGAAGAGTTAAAAGCGCTGGCAGGTGCGATGCAGGCAGAACCGGGAGATTTGCTGTTATTTGCGGCTGATAAAAACCAAGTTGTATGGGATGTGCTTGGCGCGCTGCGTCTGGAACTGGCAAAACAGATGGACCTGCTGAACAAAGACGAGTATCGGTTCGTGTGGATCACGGAATTCCCGCTTCTTGAGTGGTCTGAGGAACAAAACCGCTATACGGCGATGCATCATCCGTTCACCATGCCGATGGACGAGGATTTGCATCTTCTGGACAGTGATCCGGGGGCTGTGCGTGCGAAAGCTTATGATATTGTACTGAACGGCACAGAGATCGGCGGAGGAAGCGTCAGAATCCATCAGAATGATATCCAGGTAAAAATGTTCGAGATGCTCGGATTCACAAAGGAGGAAGCAGCAGAGCGTTTTGGTTTCCTGCTGACGGCGTTTAAATATGGGGTACCGCCTCATGCAGGACTTGCGTACGGACTGGACCGTCTGGTAATGCTGATGGCAAAAGAAGACAGTATCCGTGATGTGATTGCATTCCCGAAAGTAAAAGATGCTTCTTGTCTGATGTCGGAGGCACCCGGAGCGGTGGAGGAAAAACAGCTGAAAGAGCTGTGCCTGGAAGTGGAGCTGCCGAAGAAAGAAACGCAGACGGTATGACCCGTTAATAAAATTGTACAGAAATATTTTTTGGAAACGGTGTAGCTTTTGCTATACCGTTTCTCTAAAGAAAGATAAAGATCGCAGATTTTCACGATTACAGAACAGGAGGATACCTATCAATTGTAAGCCCTGGACAGGTTGCTACAAAGTGAGTGACGGTTGTCTTAATATAAACGGGCGCACCGCCTTTTTGACGATACGCCCGTTGCCTGACTTTTTGTATGGCGGCTGTTGAAGGTACGCTTTTACTTTTTAGTTATTCGGCTGACCCCGTATCCGAGGAAGCCTCTGTGCTGCCGTCTTCGTCCGGATCGGTTGATATGTCGGCGACGGCTTCGTCAATATTGCCGAGAATCGCTTCGGCCACTGCATCATCCATCTGAAGTTTCCAGTTCGTGCCGTCGTTCACGAGAACCAGTGTAATAGAAGTTGTTGAAGCGGATGTGTTGTGATTGATGCTGTCCAAAAGGATCTGGTTGGCTTTGGTGAGACGGACAGAAATCCCGTCGGCAAGCGCCTGTGCTGTGTTGGTATAGTCAGCAACGCTTGTCTGGTATTCCTTGATGATACCGCGGCTGTCGCAGCTTGTGATATCCATTGTAACTTTCGCATTGATGCCGTCATTCTCGGAAGCGGTGATGCTGTAGTCGAGATACTGCAGAATCTGAGCGGCCAATGCTTTGGCAATTGTGCGCTTGTATTCATCGTCAGCAGAAAACAGCTCATCCAGTGATAAAAACTGGTTCATCTGTTCCGTGTCAAATTCTTTGATGGTGTCAAAATGCAAAGCCACGATTTCTTCCGGTGTGAAAAGTTCCGGATCAGCAGCGTATGTGACAAAACCTCCAACCAGAGCATTTTCAAGATCAGAGTCCTGCTCGAGTTTCCAGGTTTCACCTGTCCTGGTGAGTGTGACCGAATATTCATTTTTTACAGTTTTGTAATCATTAACCGTCAGCAGATCATGCAATGTCAGATAATAATCCTCAAGGGAATACTCAACCTGACTGGGATTGGCAAGATTCTGCAGCTGCTTGATGATGGACTGGGAGGTGTAATCCTTTGCCAGTTTTTTCGCATCAATCGTTTCCAGCCTCAGGATTGCCGAGGCTTTCTGGGAGCCTTCATCGACCTGGACGTTTTTGATATCATAATCAAAATCCCTGAAAAACAGAGAAAATACATCGATGACCTCTGAAGGAAGTTTATCGGCAGCCATATCTTCAAAGAGACTGGAGTTTGACAGATGCTGCGCGATATTGGACGGGTCAGCGGTTTTCAGGACATCAAGTTCATTTCTGATACAGTCAGTTACCGCTTTTTTGTCTTCGGACACACATCCGGTCAGCAGCCCGGCAGATAGCGCAGCCACAGCAAACAGAATCAGAAAACGGAGGGGATGGAACGTCCTGCTCATGACGGATCCCCTTTTCCGGTATCAGAACCAGGTCCATCGTTTTCACTGGCCGGGTTCTTCAGTTTCTGGAAACAGTATTCCAGAATATCTTTACGGGTGATAATACCGATAAATTTACGTTCATCATCCACTACAGGTACGAAATTCTGCCGCATGGCGGTCATTACGAGATCCTCAATATTACAGTTGATATTGACAGGATTATTGTGCCAGCGCCGTGAAACCTGACGAATCGGCAGATCTTCGGCCTCATGCAGTGTCAGTGAGTATTTATCTTTGATAACACGTAAGAGGTCACCTTCCGTAATCGTCCCTATGTATGCTCCACTGCGGTTTAAAATGGGAATTGCGGTGTATTTATGATGCTCCATCTTTTCAAGCGTCTGTCTGAGTGAAAAATCATCATAAATATATTCCACTTCACTTTTGGGTGTTAGAAAAAATAAAATATTCATTGTGTATACTCCTTATAGTAACGTTGTCTCTATTATATACTATTTGCATGAAAAAGTGTGGAAAAGCACCCCAAAAATTTATTAATTTTTTCTTACGTAATAACCATATTCCCACAAGGTTGTGGTATAATGTACGCGACCCCAATGAGCCGTGCAGAAGACAACGCACGGAGGAGAACTGTACAAATATAGTTCCTCTCCGTGAGGCTGGCTTTTATAGGGCGAAGCCCGCGAACGAGCGTCAGCGAATTTAGCACGGCGGGATACCGTATAGAATCAAACAAACTTTTTTCCCTGCGGGGAAGCCCATACCGAACAAAAACCAGGAAACGGAGGATTTCGTATGAACTATCAATCACAAAGTTACGAAAACACAGCGAAAACGCTGATCAAGAGATTTGAAAAACGAGGAATGACAGCTTTCTACTGTCCGGATAAAACATCTGCCAGAGAACAGGTATTAAAGCTGCTGGAAGAGGACAGTACCGTAACCTGGGGAGGTTCCGTCACCCTTGAAGAGACCGGTATCATTGATGCCATTAAACATGGTCCCTATCAAGCCATCGACAGAAAATCAGCCGGGACCCCTGAAGAAGCCCGCAGACTGTACGGGGAAATCGTCTGTTCAGACTCATTTTTGATGAGCACCAATGCGTTTACACTGGACGGTGAACTGATCAACATTGACGGAAATGGGAACCGTGTGGCGTGTCTGATTACAGGGCCACGGCAGGTAATCGTTGTGACGGGAATGAATAAACTTGTCAAAAACGTGCAGGAGGGCATTGACCGCGTCAGGACGCAGGCAACGCCTCCGAATGCCATCCGCGTCGGCGCCGGCACACCGTGTTCAAAGACAGGAGTCTGTGCGGACTGTACAGGGAGTGAATGTATTTGCTGTCAGGAAGTGATCACGCGCGTTTCCAGAGAGCGGGGACGTATTAAAATAATATTAGTGGGAGAAGAGCTGGGATTTTAGACCGGCGCAGGAGGGACAATGAAGAAGATTATTGACTTGATTACAAATGAAATGGTATCCGCCTTTAAAAATGCGGGATATGATGAGACATATGCAAAGGTGACAATTTCCAACCGTCCTGATCTGTGTGAGTACCAGTGTAATGGCGCCATGGCAGCTGCCAAAGCTTATAAAAAGGCTCCTCTGGTGATTGCAGAGGAGGTCATTGCGCAGCTTTGTGACAGCAGCGTGTTTGAGCGGTCGGAAGCCGTAAAGCCTGGATTTATCAATCTGAAGGTGAATCAGGAATTTCTCGCGGATTATCTGCGCCAGATGCAGGCTGACAGCCACCTGTCGGTAGAAAAGGCAGCACAGCCCAAAACGATCATTCTGGATTACGGCGGACCGAATGTTGCAAAACCGCTGCATGTAGGTCACCTGCGCTCCGCCATTATTGGTGAGAGTATCAAACGTATGGGGCGTTTTGTAGGACATAACATGATCGGTGACGTACATCTGGGTGACTGGGGACTTCAGATGGGACTGATCATTACTGAGCTGAAAGAGCGCAAACCGGATCTTGCCTATTTTCAGGAAGACTATACGGGAGAATACCCAGGCGAGGCGCCGTTTACGATCGGAGAGCTGGAAGAGATTTATCCGGCTGCCAGTGCAAAATCCAAGGAAGATGCAGAATATAAAGAACGGGCCATGGAAGCTACCCATCTGCTGCAGCAGGGAAATCCGGGATACCGTGCACTCTGGAATCATATCATGCAGGTATCTGTCAATGATCTGAAAAAGAATTATAAAAAATTAAATGTTACCTTTGATCTCTGGAAAAAAGAATCGGATGCCCAGCCGTATATTCCGGAAATGGTAGAGTATATGAAACGTGAAGGATATGCTCATCTGGATGACGGAGCGCTTGTGGTGGATGTAAAAGAGGAGAGCGATACAAAAGAGATTCCTCCGTGTATGATCCTGAAATCAGATGGAGCATCCCTTTACAACACGACAGATCTTGCCACGATCGTAGAGCGCATGAAGCTGTTTGAGCCAGACGAGATTATTTACATTGTGGATAAGCGGCAGGAATTGTATTTCACACAGGTATTCCGCTGTGCCAGAAAAACAGGGCTGGTGAAAGAAGACACAGGGCTCTTTTTCCTCGGCTTTGGAACGATGAATGGAAAAGACGGAAAACCATTCAAAACAAGAGAAGGCGGTGTCATGCGTCTGGAAACACTGCTTCAGGAAATCACAGATGAGATGTATCAGAAGATTTCTGAGAACAGGAATGTAAAAGAAGAAGATGCCAGGACAACTGCTGAGATGGTCGGGCTGTCTGCCATAAAATATGGAGATCTCTCCAATCAGGCATCGAAAGACTATATTTTCGACGTTGACCGTTTCACTTCTTTTGAAGGAGATACAGGACCGTATATTTTATATACAACGGTGAGGATCAAATCGATTCTGACCCGTTTTCTGGAAGCGGGAGGTTCCCTGGATCATGGAGAAATTCTGGAAGCAAAGAGTGACAGTGAAAAAGAACTGATGCTTAAACTGGCACGCTTTAATGGTGTTGTGGAAAATGCATTCGAGGAGAAGGCACCTCATAAGCTGTGTGCATATATCTATGAACTGGCAAATGATTTCAACCGTTTTTATCATGAGACGAAGATTTTGACAGAAGGAAATGCTGCTCAGAAAGCCTCCTGGATCCAGCTGCTGAAACTGACGCGTGATGTGCTGGAGGCAAATATCGACATGCTGGGTTTTGAAGCACCTGAAAGAATGTAAGTGGTATCGTGAAGCATATGGATGTAAGCCCGGGGAATTCTCCGGGCTTATGTTAAAAACAAAATGCAAAGTACAAAACTGCACTTGCAGTAAATGACATGGTGTGATATTCTGAAATCAGATTCCTGTGCCATACGGCATATCCGGGCAATTCGCCCACATTTTCCAGACGAAAAAAACATACGCAACATGATACCATAAAGCGGGGTGATCCGTATCATGAAAAAAGGCACCATACTTTGCGGCAAATATCATCTGCTGGAGGAACTCGGCCACGGGAGCGGCGGCCGTGTTTTCCTTGCAGTGGACATTCTGTTAAAAAAACGCTGGGCCATCAAAGTATTCACCGATATTGGTCTGCACAGACAGGAGATTCAGATACTCAAAGAACTTGAACATCCGATGATTCCGCGTATTGTGGAATATATAGAGGAAAGTGGCAGTATCTGTCTGGTGATGGATTACCTGGAAGGTGCTGATCTGGCAGTTCTGCACAGGGGCGGACGTACATTTTCACGAAATGAAATTTTACACTTTGCCATTTCTGTCTGTGAGATCCTTGAGTATCTTCACAGCAGGCAGCCGCCTGTCATTTACCGGGATTTAAAACCGCACAACCTGCTGCTGCAGAAAAACGGAATGCTGAAGCTGGTCGATTTTGGAAGCGCCTGTTTTTTGAAAACAGAGCCGGCAAAGGATGAACTGCAGGCGGGCACAAAGGGATATGCGGCGCCGGAACAGTTTGGCGGGAAGAGTGATGCGCGAACGGACCTGTATGCACTTGGTGTGACATTTGACCTTTTGTATGACGGAACGGATCGCAGGCTGCGTCACATCCTGCGAAAGTGCAGGGCAGAAAATCCCGGACGGCGTTATCAAAGTGCGGCTGCACTGAAACAGAAATTGATACGAATGCAGGAAACAGATGCGTCCCGTACCACGGTGAAAAAACTTGCAGCTGCAGCGACGGTTATACTGGTGAGTCTTTCTCTTCTGCAGTATGTCATACGTCTGGGAACGGAAACGGCCTACCAGGATTATTTACTGAATGGCGAGTACCGGGCAGCCGCAGAACTGTATCCGGAGCGGGAAGACGTATATCTTAAAATGCTCCGCGAAGGCGTGAACAGCGGCAGGACAATGGATGCATTGGAGCAGACAGCCGCTCTGCGTTTTATTTACCCGGAAGAGACGGCGTCACATCAGCAGGTTTTGCTGGAAATGGGGATGCTCTGGTTTTTGGGAAATCCTCTGGATACGGAATTCGCGGTGGATTATGAGAAAGCGTCTGAATATTTTTCTCAGCTGCCTGCGGGCCGGTTTCCGGAGGCGGACAGCGGGATGAAACTTTTGGGCGTGCTGCTGAAGGCTGCGGATACGGTGGACTGGAAACAGGCTGCAGAGGCTCTTGAGAAGCTGAAGTCGGGGATGCATAATGATGCCGGAGTACAGAGAATCCGCCAACTGGATCTTTTGGCTTCTGTCTGGATGACGAACCGCAGCTACCTGCAGAATGCAGGAGCAGATCCGTTAAAAAAAGCGGCTTCCCTTCTGGAAGAGGCAACGGAACTTTCGGTGGAAATTAATCAAAAAGAAGCGTATACGGGGATTCAGACTGCACTGGCACAGGCGTATTATCTGGATGGAATGCTCCACGGCGACGAAGCACTGTTAAAAAAATGGGAGCATATCTACCGTTCTCTTCAGGAGGAATTACTTCCGGAAAAACTGCGGTGTCAGAACTGGCAGCGCGCGGCGTATGTGTATGAAGAACTGCGGTCATACGATGAGGCTGCCGGCTTTTATGAGCGGCTGATTGAACATGATCCTGATGACACGGGCAATTACTGTGAATATGCATTGATGGAACTGCTGAAGCAAAAAAATACGAAGAAGGCGGTGCAGCTGTATCAAAGAGCAGGCAGGCTGCCCGACGCAGAAAAACATAGAGATTATCAGATACTGAAAGAAAGACTGGAGGGTATTGAATGAGAAAAAGAAAATTATGGTTCGCAATGTCGGCAGTGTACTGTTTCCAGATAACTGCGGCGCCTGTGGCTGTACGTGCTGAGGCAGCGGCAGAAGATCAGTGTTTAGCATATGCGGTTGAAAAGACCGGGTCTGAGGATCCGGACGAGTTGTGGAAACAACAAGAGAAGTATCATAGTGAGGAGACAGGACACCAGAGAGAAGAGGAGGTGTCGGATAAAACGGCTGATGGCAAAGAGGGTGATCTGACGGATAAAGAAGGACTGCCGGCACCAGAGGAACCGGAAGTTCCGGAGACGACCGTACCGGAAGTTCCGGAGACAACCGTACCGGAAGAACCGGAGGATGAGCCGGGACAGATGCCGGTTGAACCGGAAACGTCCGTTTTGGAAGAACCGGCAGACGGGCGGGAACAGATACCGGCTGAACCAGAGAAACAGGAAGCAGAGCAGACACCAAATGAACCAAAACAGGAGGCGGTCAGTCAGGAAACAGGGAAAGCCGTAACGCCGGTAAACGAACAGCAAGGGCAACTACGGGATCCCGAGGCAAACATGCAGCGCCAGGAGGAAATGATACCACCCGTCTGTCCGGTGGAAATCCTTCCGAAATCGCCGGAGATCCGCTTTATGAATCTGGGACCTGCCACGGCGAGCAGAGGGAAACTGTCACCGGAAATCATCATTACAGACGTAACGCTGCAGCAGGGAAAGGTCGAGGTGCTGCTGACAGATGAGAACGGCAGAATGATTGCGGCAGTACCGGAGCTGAGACAGGAAGGAAACCGCCTGTTTTGTACAATCGATGAGATCAGCCGGGACGGAAGGTATACGCTGCTCGTGAGGGGGGAAAATGGATATGGTGCCGGGGCAGAGAAAAAATGTACGTTTACAGTAAACAGAAACGGGACCGCCTTTACTGCCTTAAGCGATGGAGGAGAGACAAAGCCGGAAGGTTTTATTCCGGCAGTCAGAATGCAGAATCCGGATCATATCCGCATCATATCCTGCATGCTGAACGGAAGAGAAGTAGACTATTTCTGGGATGGAGAACTGCTCAGGATAGACCACAGTGAAGTTTTGAGCGGAAAAAACACAGTGACCTTGGAGACGAAGGATGGTGCCGGGAATGTCAGCTCTATGGAACCGTGGGAGTTTTATATTCAGGCAGATGACCAGGAAAAGGAAGTGCTGGAAACAGAGCCGAAAATAAAACAGGAAAAAGTATCCTGGCTGAAAAAAATTTCAGAACTGCTGCTGTATTTGTTGAAAATAGTATTATCGGTTTAATTATAGCTGGAATTGTGTTATAATTTGAACATGGCTGTGGGCATAAGCCACAGCAAAGTCTGCTTAACAACGAAGAGAAAAAGAGGTGGAGTTGACGTATGAAAAAATCAATTTGGACAAAAGCAGTGATTTTGGCAGTGGTTTTCAGTATGCTGATATCAGGTACAGTCTGGGCAGCAGAAGACCAAACCACTCAGAAGATGACTGGAAAAGAAGAAATACAGACAGAAGAAAATGCAGAACAGAATACGGAAAGTGCTCCGGAAGTCCCGGACATAAAGGAGCCGCAGGACATGGCCGATTCTGAAGAGACAGAAGAGAAGCAGGAAACTCCTGATTCTGAGGAAACCGAAAAACCGGGGGAGACACCGGATGACGGGAAGGAAGATATGGCGGACGTACAGGATTCTGAAGTCCTTCCTGAGGCGGAACAAGAAGGCCCGCAGCTGTATGTCAGCCGTGCCAAACTGGAGCCGGGCTGGAAGGAAAAAGACGGCAGACTGTGGTATCTGAATGAGGACGGCACGTATCCGGCTTCTGAATGGCAAAAAATCGGCAACTATACGTTCCGGTTTGACCAAAATGGCTATCTGATGACCGGCTGGCAGGTGATTGACGGAAAAACGTATTTTTTGAAACGGACTGGAGCAGCTGGAATCAAAGGGGCTATGCTCAGAGGCTGGCAGAACGTTGATAAAAAGACATATTATTTTAAAATGTCAGGTGATAAAATGGGGGTAATGTTCACCGGACTTCAGAGCATTGGGGAAAAGCGGTATTATTTTACACCTGATGGAGCAGACGGTGTAAAAGGCAGCCTTGTCGCAAAAGGCTGGACTAAAATTTCCGGCAAAGGCACTTATTACTTTAAGATGACCGGCGAAAAGGGAATCAAGGGTGTAGCGCTGACCGGCTGGCAGAGCATCGGGGGGAAAACCTATTATTTTAAACAGACGCAGAGCCTTACAGGCGTCATGTTCAAAGGATGGAAAAGCATCGGCGGAAAATGGTACTATTTTAAGCAGACGGGAAACAATCCGGATATCGGACGAATGTTCATCGGCTGGCAGACAATCGGGGGCAAGCGATATTTTCTGAAGCGAACAGGTACTTACGGTGTGAAAGGCGTTATGCTGACCGGATGGCAGAAGATCGACGGAAAAGAATACTATTTCAATCCAAGCGGAGAATATGTTCCGGGCAAAAAGCGTATCAAGGTGGCAATAGATGCCGGACACCAGAGAAAAGGCAATTCTGAAAAAGAGCCGATTGGACCGGGGGCTTCTGAGATGAAAGCAAAAGTCTCATCGGGTACATACGGGAACTGGTCAAAGCTGAATGAATATGAGCTGAATCTGATTGTCGCAAAGAAACTGCAGACAGAACTGAAAAACCGCGGATACGATGTTTATATGATTCGAACGACACACGATGTAAACATCAGCAATTCGGAGCGTGCAAAAATGGCGGCAAAGGCAGGAGCTGATATCCTGGTAAGAATTCATGCAAATGGTGACAGCAGCAGCAGTACTGACGGAGCGCTGACAATGGCGCCTTCCGGGTCGAACCGTTATCTGACAAACAGCAATATCAAGGCCTCTCAGAGTCTCTCGCAAAAGATTATCGACAGCTTTTGCAAAGCTACAGGTTCAAAGAACAGAGGAGTTCTTTATGCAGACAATATGAGCGGCATCAACTGGAGTACCATTCCGGTCACGATCGTAGAGATGGGATTTATGAGCAATCGGACGGATGATTTGAATATGGCGAAAAGTTCTTTCCAGGATAAGATGGCAGAGGGAATGGCAAACGGGATTGACCGTTATTTTTCGTAGGAGTAAAGGAAGGTTAGCGTATGTCACAGATAATATTGTTTGACCTGGATGGAACTTTGACAGATTCGGCAGAGGGTATCACGAAGTGTGTGCAGTACGCACTTTCGCATTTCGGAATCAACGAACCAGACCTGGAAAAACTGAAACATTTTGTAGGGCCGCCGCTGCGTGAGCAGTTTATGAAAGCGTATCATATGCCGGAGCGGCAGGCGGATGTGGCGGTTGCCGTGTACCGTGAGCGGTATGCCAAAACCGGCATGTATGAAAACCGGCCGTATGACGGGATCGAAGAAGTCCTCAGGCTCTTAAAGGATGAGAAAAAAATATTGGGGGTAGCATCCTCAAAACCGGAAATCTATGTCAATAAAATATTAGAACATTTTCATATTGATGCATACTTTGATGTGGTGGTGGGTGCCAACATGGACGGCACGCGGACAGAAAAAGATGAGGTGATCGAAGAAGCACTGCTGCGGCTTGGCATGACTGACAGGCGGGAAGATGTGCTGATGGTCGGAGACCGCTTTTACGATGTTGAGGGAGCATTGAAATGTGGTCTGCAGTGTATCGGGGCGGGCTACGGCTATGGAAGTGAACAGGAACTGGAGCTTGCCGGAGCAGTCTATGTGGCAAAAACGGCGGAAGATCTGAAAGTTCTGTCCGACAAGTATCGGGAGGCGGAAAAAGAGGCGGTTTTAAAGGAAGCACCAGAGGAACCTCACAAATATACAGCGATACCGCGCAATGACAGCCTGTTGAAGAAGATATGGCAGATTGTCTATCCGATGGGACTGTATTATCTGATCACCTTTGTCGTCGCACAGGCCGGAGCAGTGATTCTCTACAGTTGGCATACAATGAAAAATGCGGCTGCATCTGTCGAAGAAATGCAGGCTCTGCTCATGCAGCATACTGTTTTGTTAAATGGAATAGCGGCACTGCTGGCTATTTTCCCAATGGCGCTGTTGTATCAAAAAGATACAAGGCTAAGAGCCAGAGGAATACTGGGAACGAAGGAAAAGAACCACAGGCAGACCCGCGCAGATACGTATGCGGTCACGATTCTGTTTGCAGTGACTGCAAGCCAGGTTTTAAATGATCTGATCAATTACAGCGGGCTTGCGGATCTGTTTCCGGCTTACCCCGAGCTTCAGTCGGCCATTTTTGATGGTCAGAGTATTGTGGTTCTCTGTGTGACGGTAGGAATTCTGGCGCCTATTGTGGAAGAGATTCTTTTCCGGGGACTGGTATTCAAACGGCTGCAGGATTATACGGGGAATGGTTTCGCTGTGGTGGTATCCGGACTGCTATTTGGAATTTATCATGAAAATATGATACAGTTTGTCTATGCAGGACTGCTCGGCATTGCGTTTGCTGTGCTGATGTGCAGAACAAATTCCTTAAAAGTCGTGATTGTTGCACATGCGGCAGCAAACTTGTGGTCCCTGCTTGGGAGAAACTTCGTAAATGCACTGGCGGCAACGAATGTCATGGCGTACAGTATTCTGCTGGGGGTATTTGTGATACTTGCACTGCTCTCCGGTGTCTATCTGATGGGAAATAAAAAAATCCGCAGCAGAAAAAAAACATCCTGACAGTGAAAAAAATCAAGCCCAAATTGCATGGGATACCCCGGTGTTTGGGCTTGAATTGTTTTTAATAAAAAGAAAATACACTGAAAACAGCATAAAAAATCAAAAAAAAAGAGAAGAAATAGCAAGAAGTTTAATTATCTGACAATTTATTCATATTTTTTTGTTTACAAGAGGAAAAAAATATAGTATAGTACTTTTAGAAAAAAACAAAGACACCATTTTGTAACAAGTCCATAGAACAAACGGGAAAGGATGAGATGGCTATGCAAAGGATGATGGAAAGTCAGCCCGGCCATGGTTTGTACGATGCGGGATTTGAGCATGACAACTGTGGAATCGGAGCGGTGGTAAACATTCACGGGGTGAAGACGCATGGAACCGTGGAGAATGCATTAAAAATTGTTGAAAATCTAGAACACAGAGCTGGCAAAGATGCCGAAGGAAAAACAGGAGACGGAGTAGGAATTCTGCTGCAGATATCGCACAAATTCTTCTCGAAAACCTGTCATTCCATCGGCATCTTTTTACGTGAAGAAAGAGATTACGGAATCGGTATGTTTTTCTTTCCACAGGATGAACTCAAGCGCAACCAGGCAAAAAAGATGTTTGAGATCATCGTGGAAAAAGAGGGAATGAAATTCCTCGGCTGGAGGATGGTTCCGACTGTACCGAAGGTTCTCGGCCATAAAGCACTGGAATGCATGCCGTGCATTATGCAGGGATTTGTTGAACGCCCGGATGATGTAGAGAAAGGTCTTGCGTTTGACCGTAAATTGTATATTGTAAGACGGATCTTTGAACAGAGCAACGATAATACTTACGTCTCCTCGCTTTCGAGCCGTACGATCGCTTATAAAGGAATGTTTCTGGTTGGACAGCTGAGGACCTTCTTTGAAGATCTGCAGAGTCCGGATTATGAATCAGCGATTGCGATGGTACACTCACGCTTCAGTACGAATACAAACCCGAGCTGGGAGAGGGCACATCCGTATCGTCTGATCGTACACAATGGAGAGATCAATACGATCCGCGGAAATGCTGATAAAATGCTTGCCAGGGAAGAGACGATGGATCATGGGGAGCTGCAGCACGAACTGCATAAAGTACTTCCGGTAATCAATTCGGAGGGGTCTGATTCTGCGATGCTGGACAATACCCTTGAATTTCTGACGATGAGCGGTATGCCGCTTCCGTTGGCTGTCATGATCCTCATACCGGAACCCTGGCAGAATAACAGGACCATGACACAGGATAAAAAGGATTTTTATCACTATTATTCGACGATGATGGAACCGTGGGACGGACCGGCTTCGATCCTGTTTACTGACGGTGATATCATGGGGGCGGTTCTTGACCGGAATGGTCTTCGGCCATCCAGATATTACATCACAGATGATGGATATATGATACTCTCATCGGAGGTCGGTGTTCTGGATATTCCGGCATCCCGGATAGTACAGAAAGAACGGCTGCATCCGGGCAAAATGCTGATGGTCGATACGGTAAAAGGAAAAGTCGTATCGGATGAGGAATTGAAAGCGTATTACGCTTCCAGACAGCCGTACGGCGAATGGCTGGACAGCAACCTGATCACCTTAAAAGAACTGAAGATACCGAACAAACGGGTGGAAAGCTATACAGAGGAGGAGAGGGCGCGGCTTTTAAAAGCGTTTGGCTACACCTATGAAGAGTACCGCACGTCTATTTTGAATATGGCAAAAAATGCGAGTGAGGGCATCGGATCGATGGGGATTGATTCTCCGCTGCCGGTTCTGGATCAGTGTCACCAGCCGTTGTTTAACTATTTCAAACAACTGTTTGCCCAGGTAACGAACCCGCCGATCGACGCGATCCGGGAGGAAATTGTAACTTCCACGACGGTATATGTCGGTGAAGACGGAAACCTGTTGGAAGAAAAACCGGATAACTGCAAAGTACTGCAGGTGAATAATCCGATATTGACGAATACTGATCTGCTGAAGATTAAAAATATGAACGTTGAAAATTTCAAAGTCCAGATCGTACCGATTCTGTATTACAAAAATACTGATCTGAAAAAAGCCCTGGACCGTCTGTTCGTGGAGGTCGACCGTGCGCACCGCGACGGTGCCAATATCCTGATCCTGTCTGACCGCGGGGTGGATGAAAACCATGCAGCTATCCCATCACTGCTCGCAGTATCAGCGGTACACCAGCATTTGGTAAAAACCAAGAAAAGGACATCACTGGCAGTGATACTGGAATCCGGGGAACCGCGGGAGGTTCACCATTTTGCTACACTGCTTGGATATGGAGCCTGTGCGGTTAATCCCTATCTGGCGCAGGACACGATCGGGCAGCTCATTGACAGTGGGATGCTCGACAAAGATTACTATGCAGCTGTGAGCGATTACAATGATGCGGTGCTCCACGGTATTGTGAAAATTGCATCCAAAATGGGCATTTCTACCATTCAGTCATATCAGGGGGCACAGATTTTTGAGGCAATCGGAATTGACAGGAGTGTCATCGATGAATACTTCACCAATACCGTCAGCCGTATCGGCGGTATTACGATGGAGGATATTGCGAGAGAAAATGATGAACTGCATTCAGCTGCATTTGACCCGCTGGGGCTGGAAACGGATCTGACCCTGAACAGCGTTGGACGTCATAAGATGAGAAGCGGCGGTGAAAAACATCTGTATAATCCTCAGACGATCCATTTACTGCAGGAGTCCACAAAACGTGGCGATTATGAAATGTTTAAGGAGTATACGTCGCTTGTAAACTCCGAGCACCGTGAGGGAACACTGAGAGATCTGCTGGCATTTAACTTTCCGAAACAGGGGGTGCCGATAGAAGAAGTGGAGAGCGTGGATTCGATTGTGACGAGATTTAAAACAGGTGCGATGTCTTACGGTTCGATTTCCAAGGAGGCACATGAGACACTGGCGGTCGCCATGAATACACTGCACGGAAAATCCAACAGCGGTGAGGGTGGTGAAGATTATGAGCGTCTGACTGTGGGCAAAGACGGGCTAAACAAATGCTCAGCGATCAAACAGGTGGCCTCCGGACGCTTCGGCGTGACATCCAGATATCTGGTAAGTGCACAGGAAATCCAGATTAAAATGGCACAGGGTGCGAAGCCGGGAGAGGGCGGCCATCTGCCGGGCGGAAAAGTATACCCGTGGATTGCGAGGACGAGACATTCAACACCGGGAGTCAGCCTGATCTCGCCGCCTCCGCACCATGACATTTATTCGATTGAGGATCTTGCACAACTGATCTACGACTGTAAGAATGCGAACAAAAATGCAAGGATCTCGGTGAAGCTGGTATCAGAGGCAGGTGTGGGAACAGTTGCCGCCGGGGTTGCAAAAGCCGGTGCGCAGGTGATCCTGATCTCAGGATATGACGGGGGAACCGGTGCCGCACCGAGAAGCTCCATTCATAATGCAGGGCTTCCGTGGGAACTGGGGCTTTCCGAGACTCATCAGACTTTAATCATGAATGGTCTGCGCAATAAAGTGCGAATTGAGACGGATGGCAAACTGATGAGCGGGCGTGATGTTGCGATTGCAGCGATGCTGGGCGCGGAGGAATTTGGTTTCGCAACAGCGCCGCTTGTGACCATGGGATGTGTTATGATGCGCGTCTGTAATCTGGATACCTGTCCGGTGGGCGTGGCAACACAGAATCCTGAACTCAGGAAACGTTTTAAAGGAAAACCGGAATATGTCATCAATTTTATGCGTTTTATTGCTGAGGAACTCAGAGAGTACATGGCAAAACTCGGTGTCAGAACAGTGGATGAGCTTGTCGGGAGGAGTGATTTTCTGCGCATGAAACAGGAATTTGACGGGACTAAAGCATCCAAAGTAAATCTGTCAGGGGTACTGAATAACCCATTTGCAAAGGCAGGAGAGAAAGTGACGTTCGATCCAAAGCAGATTTACGATTTTGAACTGGAAAAAACGATTGACGAGAGGGTACTTCTGAAAAAACTGGGACCGGCGATCGCAGGCGGTCAGCCGGGGAGTATCGAGGTGGAAGTCACCAATACGAACCGCACATTCGGAACCATTCTTGGATCAGAGATAACCAGAAAATTCGGAGAAAATCTGAAAGATGACACCTATACCGTAAAATGCCGCGGTGCAGGCGGACAGAGCTTCGGGGCATTTATTCCCAAAGGACTGACCCTGGAGCTTGTCGGTGACAGCAATGACTACTTTGGAAAAGGACTCTCCGGAGGCAAACTGATCGTTTATCCGCCGACAGGGGTGAAGTATCGGCAGGATGAAAATATCATTATTGGAAATGTTGCACTGTACGGGGCGACCAGCGGAAAAGCATTTATCAATGGTGTCGCCGGGGAACGCTTCTGCGTACGCAATTCAGGGGCGATTGCTGTCGTCGAGGGTGTCGGTGATCACGGGTGCGAATATATGACAGGAGGCCGTGCAGTGATCCTGGGACAGATTGGAAAGAACTTTGCCGCCGGCATGAGCGGAGGCGTTGCCTACGTTCTGGATGAGCATAATGATCTTTATACAAAGATCAATAAGTCCATGGTATCGATCGAACGGATCAGCTCTAAATATGATGTGCAGGAACTCAAAGCGATGATTCAGGAGCATGTGGCGTGCACAAATTCTGTCAAAGGAAAACAGATTTTGGAAAACTTTAAGGATTATCTGCCCAGGTTTAAGAAAATCATACCGCACGATTATCAGAAGATGCAAAATGCAGTGGTACAGATGGAAGAAAAAGGGCTGAGCAAAAATCAGGCACAGATTGAAGCATTTTACGCGACTACGAGAGGATAGGAGGGAGAATCATGGGAAAAGCAACAGGATTTTTAGAATATGAAAGAAACGTCAGTGTTTCTGAAAAGCCGAAGTCCAGGATCAGACATTTCCGCGAATTTAAAGTTCATCTTCCTTTGAAAGAACAGCAGCTTCAGGGAGCGAGATGTATGTCCTGCGGCGTACCGTTCTGTCAGTCCGGCATGATGCTCGGGGGAATGGCTTCAGGATGCCCGCTGCACAATCTGATACCGGAATGGAATGACCTGGTCTATCTCGGGAACTGGAAAGAAGCTTACAGACGCCTGAAAAAAACAAGTAATTTTCCGGAATTCACATCACGTGTATGCCCGGCACTGTGTGAGGCGGCGTGTACCTGCAATCTGAACGGGGATCCGGTATCCACCAAGGAAAATGAATATGCAGTCATTGAACATGCGTATGAGATGGGGTATGCTAAAGCGGAACCGCCACGCACACGCACCGGAAAAAAAGTAGCCGTAATCGGCAGTGGCCCCTCGGGTCTCGCGGCGGCTGACCAGCTGAATAAAAGAGGGCATCTGGTGACGGTGTTTGAACGAAATGACCGGATTGGAGGACTTCTTCGTTACGGGATACCGAATATGAAGCTGGAAAAACATGTGATTGACCGGAAAATCGGGATCATGGAAGAAGAAGGTGTCATCTTTATGACAAATACAGATATCGGGAAAAATTACAAAGCGGAGAAACTGCTGAAAGAATTTGACCGGATTGTGCTGTGCTGCGGAGCGTCAAATCCGCGCGATATCAGCGTGCCCGGCAGAGATGCCAAAGGAATCTATTTTGCGGTGGATTTTCTGACTGCTGTGACAAAGAGTCTTCTGGATTCTGATTTTCAGGATAAAAAATATGTGGATGTCAAAGGAAAAAAAGTTGTGGTGATCGGAGGCGGAGACACCGGGAATGACTGTACCGGCACTTCGATCCGGCTGGGGGCGTCCAGTGTTGTGCAGATTGAGATGATGCCGAAGCCTCCGCTTGAACGGGCGGATAATAATCCGTGGCCCCAGTGGCCGAGAGTCTGCAAGACGGATTACGGTCAGGAAGAAGCCATCGCAGTGTTCGGCAGGGATCCGCGTGTTTATCAGACGACGGTGACAGAGTTCATCAAAAATAAAAAAGGAGAGCTGTGTCAGGCAAAGATTGTAAAGCTTCAAAGTGAGCGGGATGAAAAGACCGGACGTATGATGATGGTGCCGGTCGAAGGAACAGAGCAGATCATCGATGTGGATATCGTACTGATTGCGGCAGGATTTCTGGGTTCACAGAAATATGTGACAGATGCGTTTAAAGTGGCAGTAAATGGACGGACAAATGTGGCAACAGAGGAAAACAGATATGCGACGAATGTGGCTAATGTGTTTACGGCAGGAGATATGCACAGAGGACAGTCGCTGGTCGTCTGGGCGATCCGTGAGGGAAGGGAAGCTGCAAGAGCGGTGGATGAAAGCCTTATGGGGTATACTAATCTGTCTGTTCAGTGAGATAACAAAAACAGCGCCGGTAAGCCTGAATAAGGCTTGCGCGGCGTTGTTTTTGCCATCTGGAAATGCTATAATAAATCCGTATCAATATAGTATAAACTTTGAGGGAGGGATAATATGACACCGAAGATCGATCTGCATTGCCATCTGGATGGATCTCTTCCGCTTCTGACGGTACAAAAGCTGGCAAGCCGCAGCGGGATAAAAGTACCAAAACGAAAAAATGATGTAAAAGAGGTACTGCGGGCACCGGAAAAATGCCAGGACCTGGCGGAGTATCTGACGTATTTTGATTTGCCGGTCGCTTGTCTGCAGACACAGGAAAATTTAAGAGAGGCTGCTTATGATACAGTCTGTGAGGCGGCGAAGGAACATGTGATCTACATGGAACTGCGGTTTGCACCTCTTTTGCATACCAGTCAGGGGCTGAACTGCAGACAGGTGGTTGATGCGGTGACAGCGGGGATAAATGATGCAAAAAAAGTGACCAAAATGGAGGCGGGAGTGATCGCATGTGCGATGAGACATCACAATGTGGAAGACAATATACAGATGCTGCGCGATGTTCTGGAATTTCATGGGAGAGGGCTGTACGGATTTGATATCGCAGGTGATGAGAAGCGGTATCCGATCGGAGCTCACAGCCGTTTTTATTATGAGGCAGGAAGGAATGGCGTACCGTTTACGATTCACGCAGGGGAGTGCGGAAGCGTGATAAACGTGCTGGATGCACTGGCCATGGGGGCGATGCGCATAGGACATGGAATTGCAGTTGCGAAAGACGCAAGAGCAATGCAGGAATGTGTAAATAAAAAAGTCTGCCTGGAACTTTGTCCGACCAGTAATCTTCAGACAAAAGCAGCGGAGAGTATTGAACAGTATCCATTCCGAAAGCTTTTAAATGCCGGTGTAGCGGTTACCGTCAACACGGATAACCGTACCGTGAGTGACACAACACTGGAGAAGGAAATGCGGCTTCTGCGGGAATCTTTCGGACTTTCTTCGGAGGAAGAAAAACAGCTGACACGAAACAGTGCCGACTATGCATTCGCTCCGGATACTGTCAAAGAAAAGCTGATACAGATCATAGAGGCATATGACTGGTGATCACAGACGAGGAGGGGGATCTTATGTATTGTGAAAAGTGTGGAAGTAGACTGGAGCCCGGCGATCTCTATTGTCCGGGATGTGGAAACAAACTGACGGGTGATCATACGCAGCAATACCAGGGCGGCAGCCGGCAGCCGCGCAAAAAGCCGGAGTCTGACGGAAGAGAAAAGGTGCTTTACGTACTGCTCGGGGTAGTCGCAGTACTGCTTATCATCGGCATTATCTGGGGCGTCGTTACGTTGATCAGCCTCAACAGAGAAGAAGAGCGGTATACAGCGGCGGTTTCCGATACCAAACAGGAACAGACTGCAGATGTAAATGGGAACCAGGACAGTGATACCGTGGACCCGGTGGAAGTGCCGGGGACGACAACTGCACCGGCGCCGACACAGGAGCCTGCAGCGACAGAGGAACCGATTGTGACTCCGGCACCGATACCTTCACAGACGCCGGTTCCGGCACAGGAATCAAACAGTGCAGCAGATGGGGATTATGTGATCCCGGACAGCAGCAGCCGGCTGCTTGGCAGTTCAGACTTGTCCGGTCTTAGTGAATGGGAATTGAGAATTGCCAGAAATGAGATCTATGCAAGACATGGAAGGATGTTCAATGACTCCGCACTGGATTCTTATTTCCGGGGAAAAAGCTGGTATGTACCGAGCATAGCGGCAGAAAATTTCGATGACAATACGTATCTGAGCAAGACAGAGTTGAAAAACGCAAAACTGATCTCAGATTATGAAGCTTCGATGGGGTACGAGTAATGTCAGAGGCGGGGAGGGTGCACGATGTATTGTGGAAGATGCGGCACATACAATGATGAAAGCCATGCGTTTTGCGAAAACTGCGGAAACAGACTCGGGGGAGAAACCATTCGGCATCCCCAGGCTCCCCAAAAGAACGACGACGGCAACAACAGGCTGCTCATTCTTATTATCACAGGAATCATTTTACTGATCATGATTCTGGGCGGGATTTTCTGGATACACATCTCAGAGAAGAAAGAGTATCAGCAGCAGGTCACACTGGGGGATCAGTATCTGGAAGAGAAAAATTATGAGAAGGCTGAAACCAGCTACCAAAAGGCGATCACGATCAGTCCCAGGCAGCCCAGGCCATATATCCGGCTCGCAGAAGTCTATATTGAGACTGAAGAATACCACCAGGCCGTGGAAGTGTTGAAGCAGGGGATGAAGGCTGTCAGGGAAGAACAGGTACAGATTCTTCAGGAACAGCTGACCGTGGTTGAAGAGACGTATATCAACCGGGAGACGGAGGATACTGCCGGTACAAAGCAGAAGGCAGACGGAGGAGATCCTGCCCAAGACGCAGCAGCGACGGCACAGCAGGTGCTGGGGCTTGCTTATCTGGCGGACCGCACGTATGATATGTGGTATGAAAAGACGGATCAGGGGATTCAATGTTCTTCTATTGCAGACGCAGGGGTCCTGAGTGCGGATTTGTATGATTACGACAGTGACGGACAGGATGAAATTCTTGCAGTTATAATAGGAACAAACGCTTCACAGTTTTCCAATCAGGGATACTGGCTTTATATGCTGGAGCAGGGGGCGGACGGAAACTGGACGAAAGCTGCAGAGTATCTGATCGATTGGGGATTTCATACTCTGGACAGTATTTGTTTTCCGATGCGCATTGACTTTTTCTCGAAACAATTCGAAAAGGATACGGTGATATTCTATGAGAGCGGCGGGAGAGCAACATATTTTGCGGATGGCTCATTCTGGAGTATGGGCAGAGTGCAGTACCGTGACCAGGCTTTTCAGCAGGTTGGAGAGACTATGGAAATGGCCGGATCTGACGATGTAGCTGATGCATGTATGAGGCTGGACGAAAACTACAGCGGTCCCGAAGAAAACCGGGAATATGTGCTGAATTTTATTGCGCAGGTTGACGAACTCGGTCTTGACATAGATGGTATCGGATACCAATATCCGGCGATGGATCAGGATATCAGTCTGAGAAAGATTTTGAGAACGGATAAGACATCCAACATCACGAGTGAGCAGGCAGGGGCACTGAACTCGGCACAAACAGGCGAAAAACTCAGCGCTGCTACGGTGAAGTTTACAGATTACCATAAAAAGCAGGAGACCGACAGCGGTCAGGCGTATTCCATACAGATAGCAGCGCTTGAAGGCAGTTCAGATGTCTGGTATCCGGTATTCTCCCCGTCATCCCCTGCGACAGACGCGTGGAATACATATTTTCAAAACAGTGCGGAAGAATTGATAGCATATCTGAAAGATATGCAGGCTGAAGGAATTGATCATGCCAGCGTCTCCCGTGATGTGGAAGTCACATTTCAGGAGGGTGCCTTTGTCTCCATACATTTTACGGACTGGTATTATTCCGGAGGGGCGCACGGCATGTATCAGGAGTACGGCATGACGGTCGATCTTGCCAGTGATCATGTATATACACTGGAAGAACTGCTGAACACGGACCATGCTTCGGCAGTCACAATGGTAAACGATGCGTTCAATGAAGATATGAAAGTTCATCCTGACCTTTACTTCCAGGGGACGCAGTGCGAGGTATCGGATGAGTTCAGTGAGATTGGATATTACCGGACCGAGGCGGGCATTGTATTGCGTGCACAGCTCTACTGGCTGGGGCCATTTGCCGCCGGATCTCAGGAGTTGTACTAAAGCCTGCCGAAAACAACTGAAAAATTGTAAATTTGCGGTATTTTTATGTAATTAATGCTTGAAAATAAAGGTTTATCCGTGCTATAATGCAAAGGTCGCAAAAAACACGCATGTGGGTATCTTGATGGTGCCCGAAGCCCTCGGGTCTCAAGGAAACGTCGAAGCATGCGGAAGAAAAACCAAAAAAGGAGATAATATCATGGGCGTAATTTCAATGAAACAACTTTTAGAAGCAGGTGTTCATTTTGGACATCAGACAAGAAGATGGAACCCGAAAATGGCGGAGTACATCTACACAGAAAGAAACGGTATCTATATCATCGACCTTCAGAAATCTGTAGGAATGGTTGACGATGCATATAAAGCAGTTTCTGATATCGTTGCTGACGGTGGTACCATTCTGTTTGTTGGAACGAAAAAACAGGCGCAGGATGCAATCAAAGCAGAATCAGAGCGTTGTGGAATGTTCTATGTAAATGAGAGATGGCTGGGCGGTATGCTGACAAACTTCAAAACCATCCAGAGCAGAATCAGAAGACTGAAAGAAATTGAAGAAATGCAGGAAGATGGAACATTTGATGTTCTTCCTAAAAAAGAAGTTATTGAACTGAAAAAAGAACTGTCCAAGCTTCAGAAAAACCTGGGCGGTATTAAAGAAATGAAAAAAGTTCCGGATGCGATCTTCATCGTAGACCCGAAAAAAGAGAGAATTTGTGTTCAGGAAGCACATACACTGGGGATTCCGCTGATCGGTATCTGTGATACAAACTGTGATCCGGAAGAACTGGATTATGTAATTCCGGGCAACGACGATGCAATCCGTGCAGTAAAACTGATTGTTGCTAAAATGGCAGACGCTGTTATCGAGGCAAAACAGGGTGAAGCCAACGAAGAAGAGTTCGCAGAAGAAGCAGAAGCAGCAGAGGAATAATTACAACAAGTCAATCAGGAGGGAAATCATAATGGCTATTACAGCAGCAATGGTTAAAGAATTAAGAGAAATCAGCGGCGCTGGTATGATGGACTGTAAGAAAGCTCTTACAGAGACAGAAGGCGATATGGATAAGGCAATGGAGTTCTTGAGAGAAAAGGGACTTGCCACTGCTCAGAAAAAAGCAGGAAGAATTGCAGCAGAAGGTATCGTAATGTTAAAAGTTTCTGAAGACAGCAAGAAAGCAGTTGCCGTAGAAGTAAATGCAGAGACAGACTTCGTTGCAAAGAACGAAAAATTCCAGGCTTACGTGGCACAGGTTGCTGAGCAGGCAATGGATACTACTGCAGCAGATATCGAAGCATTCCTGGCAGAGCCATGGAAGTTCGAGATCTCTCAGACTGTTTCAGAAGCACTGGCACATCAGATTGCAACAATCGGTGAAAACATGAACATCCGCCGTTTTGCTCAGGTTACAGAGGAAAACGGTATGGTTTCCGCTTACACTCACATGGGCGGAAAAATTGGAGTTCTGGTTGATGTCGTAACAGACGTTGTCAATGATGCCGTAAAAGAGATGGCTAAAAATATTGCAATGCAGGTTGCAGCTCTGAAACCACAGTATACAAACAGCTCAGAAATCAGCGAAGAATATATCGCTCATGAGAAAGAAATTCTGCTGGCTCAGATCATGAATGATCCGAAAGAATCCCAGAAACCGGAAAAAGTGATTCAGGGAATGATAAACGGACGTATCAATAAAGAGCTGAAAGAAATCTGCCTGCTTGATCAGGTATATGTAAAAGCGGAAGACGGAAAACAGTCTGTCAGCAAATATGTGGAAGAAGTTGCAAAAGCGAATGGTGCCAATATCACCATCAAAGGATTTGTACGCTTTGAGACAGGTGAAGGAATCGAGAAAAAAGAAGAAGATTTTGCAGCTGAAGTTGCAAAACAGATGGGAAAGTAATCGGAGTTTCATAATATGAATGTCAAGCCCTTGCAGATGGCGTAAATACGCTGTCTGTGAGGGCTTTGTGTTTTTGCTTGTTTGAGATCGCTGTCAGATTTCCATCGTTTTTGCAACTAGTATTTTTCTGGAATCCGAATATTAGCTACACTATGAAACTTATATTTTTCTAACATATGCTTCTTCATACGAACCAAATTGTAACGGTAACAATCTGCTATGCCATCAGCAAAGGAGCTCGCATCCCCTTTCTCTAACTGCTGAAACGCTAGAATGACTTGCTTGTTGAGATGTGAAAGCGTATGTTTCTTGGACGGATAATAAGCAAAATGGTGTCCCCATTCAAGAAGAAGATTGGTTTTGGATAATATAACAGAGAAAGGTTCTAACGTGGTATGTTTCATTATGGCTTCCAAAATAGCTGTTAAATGAATAGAGCCAGAAGAAGTAAATCCGTCTGCTAACCCGTCCAGTTCCGCTTTCGTAAACTGCGGAGCTGCGGCTAAAGCTGCCGGGCGAATAATTAGTACCATTAGCTGTAAGGCATGAAGGTAACGTAATGCCTTTTCTACATATCCGGAATTAAGAGCCAGCTGATGAAGTTTAGAATCGTCCGGTTCTATAACTATAGTGCCTTTACCATTTAACGTCTTTACGAAACCTCGCTGTTCTAGTTCAGACAATGCCTTTCTGACTGTCGATAAAGAGACATCATACTGATTAGCCAGCTGCTTTTCATATGGAAGATACATTCCCACAGGATATTCACCAAGACCGATTTTTAGATTTATGTCATCAACAATTTTTGAGTAATAATAATCCTGACCACGCATGGGATTCCACGAAAACTTCAAACCAGTCTGTGAAGGACATTTTGGCGTTGTATCTGACAGGTAATTTAACGTATTTTCAATAGAATCCGTGAGTTTTTGGTATATATTTGATAACTGATTGTATTTTGTGAGTGGATCATTGCCTTTTAATAGATCGATAATAACACTGGTCACAGATACAGATCCCTGTAAAAAGTGCTTGGCGAAATAGGGACAATCTTCTGTAAAGAATGCAAGTTTATTATAAAGGCCAAAGGTAGAATACAGTTCGCTGAATAGGGAATTACCACCGATTCTTAATATATCATATCCCAATTTAGAAGGAGATGACCATCCACCTGAAGTATGTCCCAAGCGCAGTGCTTTCATCGCCTGTTGATAGTGGGGCATGATCTCCACATCACACCCCTGCAAAGCAAAAACTATAAGTGAAGGCAGTATTAGAGCAAAAGTCTGATATACCTGTAAAATGCCTTCCTTTTGTTTTAAAATCTCAAAAACAGTATTTGATGAAGGACAAGTATCTTTTTTTGAAACAACAATTGGTGCAAGACGCGGCTGAATATCAACCAGTCCTTCGGCCCGCAATGCGTCAAAGACACGGTTAATCGTATATCTGCTTACATGAAATTGCTCGCAATACATCCTTGAAGAAGGCAAGGCATTTCCAGGAGGTATTTGGCCCTCCAAAATACACTGCTTAATTTCATTATATACAAATGTAAATTTTGTTTCTTGTGGTTTCATAACTCGCCTCCCGTCTGTCTGAATTATATCATGATGAATTCCTTTTGTCAGTATCAAAAAGCATAAACCTATTTGCACACCTTACCAATATGGATGTTGCCAGTTTGCAAGGATGACATTTATAATAAAATTGTAAAATTATTAGGAAAGAGTTTGAGTATCATGGAGAAACAAAAAATATTAATTGTTGACGATTCAGAAATGAATCGTGCTCTTTTAGCAGACATCCTGGAAGAACAATACGATGTGGTAGAGGCTGATAATGGGGTAGAAGCAATTTCTCTCCTTTCAAGGCAAAGAACAGATTTTTCCCTTTTGCTTCTGGATATTATGATGCCTAAAATGGATGGATTTGAAGTCTTAACTTACATAAACAAATACCACTGGAATGACACTCTTGCAGTTATTATGATTTCTGCTGATGATTCCCCCGCGAATATAAAGCGGGCATACGATTTGGGGGCTTTCGACTATATCAGCCGTCCTTTTGATTCGACCATTGTCCAACGCCGAATTTCTAATACGATGTTTTTATATGCAAGGCAGCAGCGTCTTGAGAAAATTATCGCAGAACAGTTTTATGAACAGGAAAAAAATAATGAGCTGATGATCTCAATCCTGTCTCACATTGTGGAATTCCGCAATGGAGAGAGCGGCCTGCATATATTGCATGTTAATACCATTACAAAATATTTGCTAAAGCAATTGGTACAGCTTACAGATCAATATCCTCTGTCTAAAGCAGATATTTCATTAATCAGCACTGCTTCAGCGCTGCATGATATTGGGAAAATCTCAATTCCAGATACAATATTGAACAAACCCGGACGTCTTACGGCAGAGGAATTTGAAGTGATAAAAACTCACTCAATGGTTGGTGCCAATATGCTGTTAGAACTGCCCATTGAGCAACAGGAAGCTCCGCTTGTCAAAATGGCTTTTGAGATTTGTCGATGGCATCACGAAAGGTTTGATGGCAATGGTTATCCGGATGGATTACAGGGAGAAGAAATACCCATATCTGCCCAGGTGGTTGCGCTGGCTGATGTATATGATGCCTTGATCAGTAAACGATGTTATAAGAAAGCTTATTCACATGAAGAAGCTTTGAAAATGATTTTGGAAGGACAATGTGGTATCTTTAATCCTACTCTTTTACTGTGCCTGCAAGAAATTGCAGATACACTTGAAAGTGAGCTTATGGATCCCTCCACTGAACAAGAGACTAAAAATATTCAGGATATAAGAAATAAAATAGACTACGACAGGCTGTTTTCCTATGAAAAATACACCTTCCTGTCTCGCAAACAGCGAGATCTGCAACTATTATATATTGACTCCTTAACCAGTGTCTACAATCGCCGTTATTATGACGAACACTTTCAAGGGGCAGATGGTATTCAGGCAATGGCCGTAATCGATGTAGATAATTTCAAGCACATCAATGATAATTATGGCCACGATGCAGGCGATACCGGATTGCAAAACATTGCAAAAACTGTTTTATCCTGTGTACGAAAAACTGATGCCGTTATCCGTTATGGGGGCGATGAATTTCTAATTATCTTTGACAGTATACCTGCAGATATATTTGAGAAAAAGCTGGAGAGGATCAGGCACTCTGTTGATCGCCTGATCATGGAAGACCATCCCGAACTACATATGTCTGTCAGCATAGGCGGAGCATATGGAATAGGAACCACAAAAAAACTCTTTAAAGCTGCGGACCATATGAGGTATCTTTCAAAAAAAGCAAAAAATCAGGTGACCGTATGTTTTCTGGACGAGAAAGAGGGGAGTACAGACAACAATTAAAAAGGAGAAATTGTGATGATGAATCTAAAAGATTGTTATATAATATTTGGCGGCGATTTTGATGAGGTATTGGGCAGGCTGCGGCGTGAACAGACCGTTCAGAAATTTGTATACAAATTCCTGGACGATAAAAGCTTCCACTTGTTTCAAGCAGCTATGGGTAATAAGGACTATGAAGAGGCGCTAAGAGCCGTCCATACGCTCAAAGGAATTTGTCAAAATCTTTCTTTTACCAGATTGTCTGAAAGCAGTAGTTTGGTAACAAAGGCATTAAAAGAAAACGATTGGAATAAGGCTGTGGATATGATGCCGGAATTATCGAAGGATTACTATGAAATAATCAATGTTATGAATGCGTTTAAGAGTTCCAAGGAGGAATAGCATCAATGGAGGACAACAAAAAGAAGAATTCTACAACACGTTTTCTAATATGCAGTTTCATTGGGCTTTTGATCTTTAGCATTATTATTTTCGGTCTGCTCGGAATTTATATGAGCCGAAAAAGTAAAAAGACTGTTTATGAAATTGGAAATATTTATATGTCCGGTATGAATGAACAAATGTCCAGGCACTTTGAAACTGTGATTAAATTGCGTTTTGATCAGGTCAGCGGCGTTGTTTCTGTTGTATCAACTGATAACAACGACAGGGAAGATCTATATGAGGAACTCATTTACAGGGCGCAGGTCAGGGGTTTTGACTATTTAGCGCTTTGTTCTGCCAAGGGGGATTTTCAGACACTGTATGGACAACCCATACAGCCACTTAACCCGGAACCTTTTGTAGAAGCATTATTACAGGGAGAACGGAGAGTCGCTGTAGGTGTCGATTCTGCCGGAAAGGAAGTGGCATTGTTTGGCATTGACGCTGCTTATCCGATGCACAATGGCGATAAGAGCACTGGCCTGATTGCAGCTGTTCCACTGGAATATATTACCGATTTCCTTTCCTTAGAAGATGAAGGGCAGCTGTTGTATTATCATATTATCAGACCAGACGGCAGTTTTGTGATACAGAACCATAACACGGAGTTGTGGTATTTCTTTGAACAACTACAAAAGCAGCTTGATTCTGCAGAAAATGAGCTATCTGTAGAAAATTCTATTAAAAAATTTGGTGCTGCGCTAAAAAATCAGGAAGAATATGCCACAACATTTGAAGTAAATGGTGAAGAACGGCAAATATACGGTATATCATTACCCTATTCTGAGTGGTATTTAGTATCGGTAATGCCTTATAGTATATTGGACGATGCCATAAACAAACTGAGCAGCCAGCGTATGTTCATGACATTATTGTCCTGTGCGTCTATTTTGATGATTCTAACATTGATTTTTCTTCGGTATTTCTCCATAACCCGTTCTCAGGTGCATGAATTGGAGAGGGCCCGGCAGGCGGCGCTTGAAGCGAATAAAGCCAAAAGCGAATTTTTAGCAAATATGAGCCATGATATCCGTACACCCATGAATGCAATCGTAGGCATGACCGCAATTGCCACAGCCCATATAGATGATCAGAAACAGGTACAGAATTGTCTTAGAAAAATTACATTATCGAGTAAACATTTATTAGGGCTGATCAATGATGTCTTGGATATGTCTAAAATTGAAAGTGGTAAATTAACGTTAACAACAGAACAAATATCATTAAAGGAAGTTGTTGAAGGAATTGTTAATATTATGCAGCCACAGATTAAGACAAAAAAGCAGGCTTTTGACATACATGTTGAAAATATTCTGACAGAAAATGTGTGGTGCGACGGTGTCCGTTTGAATCAGGTTTTGCTAAATCTCTTATCGAATGCAACAAAGTATACACCGGAGGGCGGTTCGATACAAACATCCTTTTCCGAAGAAAAATCTCCAAAAGGAGAACGCTATGTCCGAATCCATATCAAGGTCAAGGATAACGGAATTGGTATGTCGCCGGATTTTCTAAAAAAAATATATGAATCCTATAGCCGTGCGGATGAAACCAGAATACATAAAACGGAGGGCGCCGGTTTGGGAATGGCGATTACTAAGTACATTGTGGATGCAATGGAAGGAACCATAGATATAAAAAGTGAGCCTGGTAAAGGTACCGAATTTCTTCTGACGTTTGATTTTGAAAAAGCGGATGCAGTAGAAATGGATATGGTTCTTCCACCCTGGAATATGCTGGTGGTTGATGATGACGAATTATTATGTCAGACAGCTATGGTCACACTAAAAGCCATCGGAATAAAAGCTGAATGGACATTAAGCGGTGAAAAGGCAATAGAACTGGTAATCCAACACCACGTAAAGAGAGAGGATTATCAAATGATTCTATTGGATTGGAAACTGCCTGGCATGAATGGGATTCAGGTGGCAAAAGAAATCCGGAAAAGTCTGGGGGACGAAGTGCCGATTCTGCTGATTTCTGCATACGACTGGAGTGAATTTGAAGCGGAGGCCCGTGAAGCGGGTATCAGTGGTTTTATTTCCAAGCCTCTTTTTAAATCTACGCTGTATCATGCTTTGCGTCAGTATATGAACGTTGAAACAGAACATGACCAAACATTGAACCAAAATATTGATCTGACTGGCTGCCGTATCTTGCTTGCAGAAGATAATGAACTTAACTGGGAGGTTGCAAGTGAACTATTGTCTGACTTGGGTATAGAACTGGACTGGGCAGAAGATGGCCTGATCTGTGTGGATAAGTTTCAAAAATCACCAGCGGGGTATTACGATGCCATTCTTATGGATATCCGCATGCCGCATATGACAGGGTATGAGGCCACAAAAGCACTCCGGGGACTCAACCATCCTGATGCCCTATCTATTCCAATTATAGCTATGAGTGCAGATGTTTTTTCTGACGACATACAACGCTGCTACGAGTGCAGTATGAATGCCCATATAGCAAAGCCAATCAATGTTTTAGAATTCACTCGCTTGTTAAAAAGATATCTATAAAAATCCGACCCTAAAAGCGCGTGTCTGATGGCATGCGCTTTTATATGTGTGCCAAGCATGGCACTAATCCAGCCAGAAAAAGTCTAGCCACGGGTATTTACCGCCAAGTGCAGCGGAGCGAACGTTGGTGTCAGTAATGGCAGTGAAACAGACCGCAGGCAGAGATCCCTTTGGGGAGCTCGCTCCCAAGTTTGCAGAATTAAATGATGATGTATTGTTTGGCGAGGTATGGAGCAGAGAGGGGGGAACTGTCTCTGCGAGACTGCAGTCTGGTAACTGTGGCGGCATTGATGGCTCAGGGATTGGTGGATTCTTCTTTTCAGTACCATCTGGAAAGTGCGAAGAAGAACGGAATCACCAAAACAGAGATTGCAGAGCTCCTCACCCACGCTGCCTTCTGTGCGGGAGGGCCCCAAAATAGTCGGTATGTGGAATGGCAAAGAAGAGTTTTCATTTCCTGAAATCAGGAAAAATCTCTGAGGAAGTAATAACTATCATGAACAGGGAAGAAATGGAAAAACAATAAACTGATTTACGATAATATGGAATGCTTATCCAAAACGTGATATAATCAAATAATACACAACGTGAGCAGGATACCCCTTGTCAAAAACTGATGGGTAACAAAGATATGATTTCATACTGGGGCCAGGGATGGAAAAGAACAATGAGCTGAATGAATTGATTTGCGAATGCTATGAATCACGTATCCTCTTCGGGGTATACAGGTACGGTGAACAATTATAGTCGATACCACAAATCTGCACTTCGTTTAGGGCCCCCGGAGTACCGTACAAATTGCGTTAAACAGATAGAAACGTATTAACTGAGCAGGTATTTTGACGGCATCATTATTATGTGAGGGGGAATGAAGATGGATGAAAAGTTAAAACCACTGTTTACACCATGGAAAATCGGGAACTGCACCATCAAAAACCGTATTGTTTTGACCTCAATGGGAGGAACGAATCTTTTAGGCTGGATGGAAAAGAACCATTTTGACAAAGATGGGGCACGGTTTATCATGGAAGCGGCAAAGAATCAGGCCGGTCTGGTATTGCCGGGCTGCCAGCCGGTGTATAACCCGATGTTCGGGCAGTGGCTTTATAAGAATAAAAAGATGTATCAAGACTTAAAAGCGTGGCTTCCTGAGTTTCACAAGACAGGAGCGAAATTATTTGTTCAGCTGACTGCAGGGTTTGGGCGGTCTTTTACAGTCAGTGAGATGATGGAGACACTTTATACCAACCGGTTTCTAAGAGTGGTCTCCAAACCGTTCATGAATCTGGACAAAATCACGGCTTCGGCCAGCCCTTCACCCAACCGCTGGTCTGATAAGGTGCCGTCCAGAGAGATGACGGTAAAAGAGATCCATGAGTTCATAGAAGCCTTTGCAGAATGTGCAAAGCTGCTTCAGGATGCAGGGGTGGACGGGGTTGAGATTCACGCAGTCCATGAAGGCTATCTGCTTGATCAGTTCACTTTGAATTATGTCAACCGTCGTACAGATCAGTATGGAGGTTCGTTTGAAAACCGCTACCGTTTTGCGGCGGAGATCGTGCAGGCCATCAAGAAGGTGTGCGGGGATGATTATCCGGTATCTTTAAGATACAGTGTCCGCTCTATGACGAAGGGATACCGGGAAGGCGCTTTGCCGGGGGAAGACTTTATAGAAGCCGGAAGGGATATGGAGGAATCAGAAAAAGCCGCAAAGTACCTTCAGGATGCCGGTTACGATATGCTGAACTGTGATAACGGTACGTATGATGCGTGGTACTGGGCGCATCCTCCGATCTATATGCCAAAGAACTGCAACCTGCAGGATGTGGAGCATATCCGAAAGTTCGTGGATATACCCGTTGTCTGTGCCGGGCGGATGGATCCAGCCGCAGCGGCGGCATCGATTGCGGCCGGGAAGATTGATGGTGCAGGTTTTGCCCGTCAGTTTCTGGCTGACCAGCAGTGGGTGACAAAGATGATGGAGGGAAGAGAGGAAGACATACGGCCATGCATCTTATGCCACAACGGATGCTTTAATATGTGCCACTATAAAGGTGTTCCAAATGATCAGGATCTTTCAGACAGCCTGCATCTGGCCCGGTGTGCCGTCAACGCGGAGACGATGCAGTGGAACAGGCATTATATTAAAAAGACCGCATCACCTGCGAAAGTACATATCATCGGCGGGGGAATCGGCGGAATGGAAGCGGCCAGAGTATTGAAACTCAGAGGCCATCAACCGGTCATCTATGAAAAAAGCGCTACTCTGGGAGGAACGTTTATCCCGGCAAGTGCGGAGTCTTATAAAGATAAGCTCAGAGATCTGCTGACATGGTACAGACGTCAGATGGAAGTGCTGAAGATAGAAATTCACCTGAACGAAGAGATCAGAGAAACGGCACAGTTTAATCATGAGGCAGTCATCATTGCAACGGGAGCTGTCCCCAGAGTTCTGAAACATGTACCGGGCCATGAACGTATGATTGAAGCGTGCGAATATCTAAACGGCGCCGAAGTCGGTGATGTGGTGGCTGTGATCGGAGGCGGGCTGACGGGCAGTGAGATTGCGTATGAACTGGCATTGAATGGGAAGAAACCGGTCATTGTCGAGATGAAGGATGATCTGATCTCACAGAAAGGCGTCTGTCTCGCCAACAGCTCCTATCTGCGCGAATGGTTTGCACTTCATCAGGTCCCTGTCTATCTGGAGACGATACTTGAGAGAGTAAATGAGGATTCGATTATCTGCCGTACCAGAGAAGGAAAAGAAGTGGAGATCGCATGTGATTCTGTGATCAGTTCCGCAGGCTATATCAAAAGCCCTCTGTCGGACAAAAGAAAAGGCACGTATCTAGTGGGAGACTGTCTGAAAGTAGGAAATCTCAGGTCGGTTGTCTGGAGCGCATACGAGGCGGCAATGAAAATCTGATCGGAGGCGGATAAAATGACAGAATGCAAGATGAAGCTGTCGGACGAGCAGAAAGCGCTCTTAAACGGCAGTAAAGGTGATGTTATGGCAAAAGTGATGGAGACGATGATCCGCTACGGTGAACTGTTTGGTGCGGACGGCATGGTTCCTATCACCAATAACTATAATCATCTGGTCACTTCTTTTGGACTTAAGGCACTGGGGCCTGTCTATGATCTGATGGAGAAACTGATCAGTGCCGGCTGTACATCTGTACAGCAGTTCACTGTGGATCCCAGACCTCTGGACCGTAAAGTGCCGGCTTCTTTTTTACAGAATATTGTCTTTCGGCATTTCATGTACAGCAGGCAGGATTACTACGAAAATCAGCTGGATCAGCTGGGTCTGCTTGATAAGGATGCGTTTACGTGTACCTGTTATATGGACGAAGTTGGAAATACACCAGGACAGGGGGAGGTTCTTTCGTGGTCAGAATCGTCCGCTGTTGTGTATGCCAATTCCGTTCTCGGAGCCAGATGCAACCGAAATTCAGGAATTATAGATCTGATGGGCGCCATTTTGGGTTTTGTTCCGCATTTTGGACTGCTGACAGATGAGGGACGAAAGGCATCCTGGATCATTGAGATCAGAACGACAAAGAAGCCGGAAGCACAGCTTTTGGGATCTGCCATCGGCATGAAAGTGATGGAAGATGTACCGTATATCGTGGGGCTGGATCGGTGGCTGGGGAAGCTGGATGAAGATGCCCGGACATACCTTAAAGACTTCGGTGCGGCTACGGCCTCCAACGGTGCGGTAGGTCTCTATCATGTGGAGGGAATCACACCGGAGGCGGTGCAGAAGGGGAAGAAGCTGCTGACTGAGGACGCCAAAGTATACATCATCGATGATGCAGAGCTGCAGCGTGTCTATGACAGTTATCCGGTTATCTGGAAACATGAAAACGCCCGGCCGAAACTATGCTTTATGGGGTGTCCGCATATGAGCCTGAATCAGCTGATCAGCTGGACGAAAAGGGTGGAGCGGGGATTAAAAGAAGCGGGACATGACAAAGTTGTGATTCCCACAGTGTTTACTGCTGCTCCGGCAGTTCTTAAGAAGTTTGAAGAAACAGTTTATGCGGAGCGTCTTGAGAAGACGGGGGTGATTGTTTCGTATATCTGTCCTCTGATGTATATGAATAATCCATTGAGCGCCAGTATGCCTGTCATCACATCCAGCAATAAGCTTCGTACCTATACAAGTGCAAGGTATTATACGGATGATGAGATTCTGCAGCAGATTACAAAAGGAGGGAACGCATCATGAAACGTTTTCAGGGAAGAGTCGTCACTCCGGGAAACATCACGGCGCCGGCCCTCGTATCTCACGGAGGCTTAAATACACTGGCTTCATTTCAGAAAGCGCTGCAGTTCGGCGATAGGAAAGCAACCTGTGGGGATCAGAATAATGCAGATTTATACGGCAAACAGATGGTGGGGAAAGCACTGTGCCTTCCGAGAACAATCGGCTCCACGACGGGAGGACTTGTGCTTTACTGTGCCTGTTGCATGAACCGGCAGCCTGCCTGCCTGTTGTTTTCGGAGCCGATAGATTCCCTTGCGGCGGCGGGGACGATACTGGCAGATGTCTGGCTTGATGAGATTGTGATGCCGGTGGTGGACTCTCTGGGAGAAGCATTTCTGAACTATATCAGGGATGATATGACCATTACGATCAGAGAGAATGGTGTTGTGGAAGTGGACGGCTAGACGGCTGCCCCTCAGAGGCCATAAGCCCCCATAAATGACGGGATCCGTTGTTTGTGGGGGCTTTGTCTATGGATTTTGCGGGAAAATTAGAATGGATATTACAAAGAGAACATGGTATAATGGGCGCATGTTGACCATGAAGCAGGAGATTTCACGATGAAGAACCAAAGAAAAAACAAGAAAAAGAAAAGGAACCCGATCTTCAGAATTGTGCTGTTTTTCGCATGTATTGTATTTGTTCTGACAGCATTTAGGGCGGCGGGGGATATCAGTAAACGTACGCACGATGAAGGAGAAGCCCCAGTGGTTTTCGATGGTACGAAAGCGCAGGATGTGGACACGGAAGAGAACAAAGAGGATGATGCGGAGCCGGAAGAAGAAAAGACAGCGGCAAAGACGGCAGAGCTGACAGATGAGATTACCAGCAGTCATGCAGTTTTTATAGAGCAACGTACAGGTCATGTTGTAGCCGAGAAGGATGCCAGATCCAGAATCAGCCCAGCGTCCATGACAAAGATACTCACCATCCTGGTAGCGGCAGAACATGTTGAGAATCTGGATGACACGTTTACGATTACCCAGGAAATTGTGGATTACAGTTATATCAATGAATGCAGCAGTGCGGGATTTGTCGCAAATGATACCGTGACGGTGCGCGATTTGTTTTACGGAACGATTCTGCCGTCCGGCGGAGATGCCGCGACGGCTCTTGCCATATATGTGGCGGGATCTTTAGAGGATTTTGTCGGAATGATGAACGAGAAGCTGAAAGAACTGGGGCTTTCCGACACGGCGCACTTTACCAACAGTGCAGGGCTGTATGATGAGGATCATTACTGTACAACCTATGATATGGCTGTGATCCTCAAAGCGGCGGTTGCAAATGATCTGTGCAAAGAAGTGTTATCTGCCCGTACTTACGAGATTCCTGCCTGTGAGCCGCACCCGGAAGGAATTCAGCTTTCAAACTGGTTTCTGCGCCGCATTGAAGATAAGGACACAGGTGGGGAAGTATTGTGTGCCAAGACCGGTTATGTGGAGCAGTCCGGGAACTGTTCCGCCAGTTACGGCATTGGGAGCGGGGGAAAAGAGTATATCTGCGTGACAGCCAATGCTGACGGTGTCTGGGCGTGCATAGACGATCATGTTGTGCTGTATCAAAAGTTCTCCGTGTAGTTGTCGTACTGCAGGACAGTGTGGGTTTTTATAAAACATATGTATGATGGAGAAAAATGAGAAAAGGAGTATCTTTCTAATTTTGAGCAGCTCGCCGAAGACGGCTGATATTCTGACAGAAGTAGATTTTTCTCTTGAGATATCAGCTTTATCGGAGGAATTCTTTCGATAAAGCTGGACCGGTTTTCGTATGGATATCAGTACGGCGCAGCCTATAATGCTGCTGTAAAGACAACGGAGGATTTTCTGAAAGGCGATAAAATCGGAATACCAAAAGATAATCCGAATCTGACTCAGAATTATCCAGGACTTTTATCACAGCTTTAAAGGAAGGTAACTGTATAAAGATTGGAGCTTATAAAAAAAGATGCAGACACTTAATCAATGTTTCGAAAAAGTGTCTGCATCTTCCTGTTTTCAATATAAATATCTGCTGATTCCACGCTTCATGGCAGTCCAAATTATCCGAATGATCTATGATAGAATAACGGAGATCACACTGCCGAACATGTTTATCAGGGACATTGAGACAGAAGGAAAAGCGTTGCTCACAATTTATGAACCGTATGTTCTGAAGACGGCCATTACATTTGAATGTGAGGCCCCTTCCATCCGGAAATTCAAAGTCAGGATGGAAAAGGTTGAGAGAACTAAAATTGTAATTAAGATTATGTTCCGCCGAAATGCATGATTCATGCAGGAACCCCGCTTTCCATCATTTTAAGATTATTGTATTTTACTTTCCAAAAGAATTCAATTGAATTTGAAAAATGAAAGTGTACGTTGCGTTGACCTGGCCCGAAATTATTGCTATACTTTAAATATTCATATAAAGAGGATTTTTTCGGTTCAGCCTGTCAGGAATTTTGTTCGTGCTGAACCGTTTTTTGGAGGGAAAACGCATGAATCGGAACACACTTTTGATTGTGGATGACATGGAAATCAATCGTGCCATTCTCCGTTCTTTATTTGAGCAGGAATATAATCTTTTGGAAGCGGAAAACGGAGAACAGGGATTAATGCTGCTTAATCAATATAAGAACACGATAGCAGCCGTGCTTCTGGATATTGTCATGCCCGTTAAAGACGGATATGAAGTCATGATTGAGATGTCTCAAAACAGACTGCTGGATGAGGTTCCGGTAATTGTGATCACAGCACAGGATTCGACAGAGAACGAGGTGCGTGCATTTGATCTCGGGGCTTCGGACATTGTGATGAAGCCGTTTGAACCGCATGTAGTGCGGCGCCGGGTGGAAAATGTAGTAGAACTGAACCGGCATAAACGTCATCTGGAGGAACTCGTAGAGGAACAGGCGATAAATCTGAGGGAATCAAAAGCTGCCCTGATGGATGCACTGTCTTCTGTGATTGAGCACCGCGGCATTGAGTCCGGGCAGCATGTTCTGCGTATCCGGATGTTCACGAAACTGCTTTTGGAAGATGTGATGGATAATTATCCGGAGTACGGGCTCGATGATCAGAAAATCGGTGTTATCTCCAGTGCCGCCGCACTTCATGATATTGGTAAAATAGCAATTCCGGATGCGATACTGAATAAACCGGGTCCCCTGACGGTGGATGAATTTGAGGTTATGAAAACACACGCAGAAAAGAGCTGTGAGATACTGGCCGGACTGGAGCGGATGCATGACAGGGAATACCTGCAGTATGCGTATGATATCTGCCGTTATCACCATGAGCGGTGGGATGGAAATGGCTATCCGGATGGATTGACCGGGGAGAATATCCCCATTTGTGCACAGGTGGCGGGCGTTGCGGATGTGTATGACGCACTGACGAGCGACCGTGTATATCAAAAGGCATTTTCTCCGGAAAAAGCTTATAATATGATTTTGAACGGTGAATGCGGATTATTTCCGCCAAAGCTGCTGGAATGCTTTAAAAATGTCAGGGAGTCTTTTGCGGTTCTGACCAGGGAGTATGCGGATGGAAAATCTCCCAATGCTGATTTTGAAACAATCTTAAGCCGGGATATCCATAAGACAGAAGCAGAAAATACCCTGGAACTTGGTCAGATGAAATATTTTGCAATGCTAAGATATGAGAATTCTACGGTGATGGAAGTGGATATCGACAGTGGAGTTTACCATTTGGTTTATACACAGAACAGCGATTTTGACCAACTTCGTTCGGGGAGCCTGTTTGACGAGTCTTATCGGGCATTTGTAGAAAAATCGGTTCATCCTGATGACAGGAGCAGTGTTCTGGAAAAACGCTGTATCGATATGTTTCTGTCAAGCGGAGCGATGAAGTGTTCTCAGACTTACCGGGTATTTCACATTGGTTCCGATGATTATGTCAGGTATGAGATGTCTGTTCTGCGTGTCAATATGGAGAATCCAAGACAGCATAAGCTGCTGCTGATCTGGCGCGCAGCGGAATCAGACCATTATGCCATATCAGTGAGAAATGCACAGGAAGGGCAGACTATAGAGAATTCCCTGGTTGGCATTCAGAAGTGTAGGAATGACAGATGGTTTACGATCTGTTACATCAATCAAGGATTCATCTCACTCTTTGGATACAGCCGGGAAGAGATAAAAGAAGTTTTTCAAAATCAGTTCGTGCAAATGATTTATCCGGATGATCGGGAGTATGTCCTGCAATGGTTCCGGGAACAGCAGTCCAGAAGCAATACATTTGAATTGGAATACCGTATCCGGACAAAAGATGGGCGTATCTTGTGGGTGCTTGATAAAAGTCAGCTGCTGACCGGTGAGGACGGCATAGAATATTTCAACCGTGTTCTCATCGACGTAACACATATCAGGCAGGAACAGGAAAAGCTGCGTCTGACGATGGAACGCCATCAGATTATCATGGACCAGTCCAATGATATTATTTTTGAATGGGATATTCAGCAGAACAAGATTTTTTATTCTTCCAACTGGGTGAAAAAATTTGGATACCAGCCGATTTCGGAGAAAATTGATCTGCGGATTCCACAGGCATCCCATATTCTGCCGGAAGATATGCCCAATTTCCTGGAGCTGATGAAAAAAGTCAGTTCCGGTGAGCCATACGGGGAAGCGGAACTGCGTATTGCAAATGCGGACAGCCGTTACATCTGGTGCCGTATCCGGGCAACGACACAGTTTAACGATGACGGCAGACCTGTGAAGGCAGTCGGCGTCATACTGGATATTGACAGTGAGAAACGCCATGCGCAGGATTTGCTTGACAAGGCGGAACGGGATCATCTGACACATTTGTTTAATAAAAATGCCGCACGTATCCGTATCCGGAGTGCGATGCGGCATTGGGAACATACCGGGACAGCAGCGATGATGATCATTGATCTGGACAATTTTAAAATGATTAATGATAATTTCGGACATATGTTCGGAGATGCGGTGCTAAAGGAAGTCGCTGCACAGATGCAGAGACTTTTCCGCACGGAGGACGTTGTCTCACGTATCGGCGGAGATGAATTTCTGGTGTATATTAACAGGTTGCCGGATCTGAACGTTCTGTCAGAACGGGCGGAAAATCTTGTGGCAACCATGCAGTCTGTTCTGGCTGATGAACTGCATCTCTGCCCGCTGTCCTGCAGTGTAGGAGTGGCATGTTTTCCGGAAGATGCGGGAAGTTTCCATGAATTGTTTCTATGCTGTGACAGAGCTCTTTACTATGCAAAAGCGCAGGGGAAAAATCAGTTCGCCATGTATAACAAACAGACGATGGCGAAGACGTTTGATCTGGATCCACAGCAGGCGGTGACAGCAAATACAAGGATTGAATCAGATGAGGCATATGATCTTGAAAATACTGCAGTGATACAGCAGATATCTCAGCTTTTGTACAGGGCGAAAGATACGGATGCAGCGGTTCAGTCAATTCTGGAGCTGATCGGCTGCAAGTATAAGGTCAGCCGCACTTATATCTTTGAAGAGTCAGGTGACCACGCTTACTGCTGCAATACATTTGAATGGTGCAGCGAGGGGATCAAACCTCAGAAGCAGTTTTTGCAGCGCGTTGTCTATGCGGATATCGGGGATTACCATGAAAACTTTGATGAAAACGGAGTCTTTTACTGCCCGGATATTTCAGTACTGCCGAAACCACAGTATGATGACCTGGCGGTCCAGGGCATTCACTCAATGCTGCAGTGCGCCATTCAGAATGAGGGAGAATTCGTGGGTTTTGTAGGTTTTGACGACTGTACGGGTAAGCGGATGTGGACGCAGAGTCAGATTAAGGTGCTGGCGTTTGTTGCGGAACTGCTCTCTACATATCTGCTGAAAAAACGTGTCCAGGAACACCTCTCCCAGTCGGCAGAAAATCTGCATACGCTGCTGGATGCGCAAAATTCCTGGATTTACGTTGTTGATCCGGACACTTATGAACTGTTCTTTATCAATGCGAAAATTGCCAGGCTCGTCTCGGAGGCAAAGACAGGTATGAACTGTTACAAGGCTTTTTTTGACAGGGACGATCCCTGCAGAAACTGTCCGGTTAGAGAAATCCGAACAAACACCAATAAGACGATGGAAGTCTACAATCCATTTTTAAAAGTCTGGGCTCTGGCAGATGCTTCGCTGATCCGTTGGGGCAGTCAGGATGCCTGCCTGATGTCCTGCCATGATATCACTGCCTACAAAACAGAGGAAGCAGCGGGCGAAATGGTTACGATTTCTGATAATGGGAAACCATATATTAAATGAGGGTGACTAAAAGGAAAGGAAAACACAAGAATGAATAACTTAATGAAAAAATGGACGGATATCAGTCTTATCAAAAGAATTCTGGGCGGTCTGATCATCGGAGCGGCGCTTGGGATCGCAGTTCCGCAGGCAACGGGGATCACGGTGCTTGGCGACCTGTTTGTGGGAGCGCTAAAGGCGGTAGCGCCAATTCTGGTCTTCTTCCTGGTCATGAGTTCGCTGAGCAATGGACAGAATTCACATGGGGGAGTGATTCGGACCGTTATTCTTTTGTATATGTTCAGCACACTGCTTGCTGCTGTCATCGCTGTATTTGCAAGTATGGCATTCCCGATTGAACTGACGCTGGCTGAGGCAGCAAAGGATGCTGCAGCACCCGGCGGGGTATTGGAAGTATTGCAGACTCTGATCATGAATGTTGTAGCAAACCCTGTTGCATCCCTTGCAAATGCCAATTATCTGGGTATACTTGCCTGGGCAGTACTGCTTGGCATTGCATTTCGCGCTGCGGGAGAGCACACGAAGCAGGTACTTCAGGACATCTCTTCCGGAATTTCAACACTGGTAACCTGGATTATCAACCTGGCTCCTTTTGGCATTCTGGGACTTGTGTTCCGTACGGTTGCCACAAGTGGTCTTGACATTTTTACAGAGTACGGCAAGCTGCTGGCGCTGCTTGTCGGATGCATGCTGGTTGTCACATTTATCACCAATCCGATACTCGTCTACTGGTGCATCCGGAAAAATCCGTTTCCACTCATTTTCAAATGCCTGAAGAGAAGCGCGATCACTGCATTTTTCACGAGAAGCTCAGCCGCAAATATTCCGGTTAACATGGAAGTGTGTCAGGAGATGGGAATGGATAAAGATACGTATTCGGTGACGATTCCGCTTGGCGCTACCATTAATATGGACGGAGCTGCAATCACCATCACGGTTATGACTATGGCAGCAGCCCATACGGTGGGCGTCGCCGTAGATATTCCGACCGCGATCATCTTAAGTGTACTTGCAGCATTATCAGCATGCGGCGCTTCCGGGGTGGCTGGGGGTTCTCTGCTGCTGATTCCTATGGCGTGTTCTCTGTTCGGCATCCCGGATGATATTTCCATGCAGGTTGTCGGGGTTGGATTTATTATCGGTGTAGTACAGGATTCTGTGGAGACTGCTTTGAATTCTTCCTCGGATCTGTTGCTTTCCATATCTGCGGAACTGAGACAGTGGCGAAAAGAAGGAAGAGAGATTGACATTTAATTGTATTTTATGCGTATTTGCTTACCACTCGTGTATCATTTATTGACCGTGGACTGGTGATTTGTTATGATAGTATTGGATTTGTTTGGCAAAAGGGGTAGTGAATATGAAAGACAATCATTCTTTGATAAAGACGCAGAAAACCAGAAAACAGCTGGAAAAGGAAAATGAAGATTTTCAGAAACTGGCTCAGAGGGACTGGCTTACAGGGCTTTATAACCGCGGTACCATGGAGCAGAAAGTAAATGAATGGGTTGCGTCAGAAAAATCCGGAACGCTGTTCTTTCTGGATCTGGATCACTTTAAACAGGTGAATGACCGATATGGACATATTACAGGCGATTGTCTTCTGCAGAGCGTAGGGGACACCTTACATAAAATGTTTCCGGACCCGAATCTTGTGGGACGCATCGGCGGAGATGAATATGTTATTTTTATGCAGCAGAGCACAGATGACAGCAGTATTGTCAGCAGATGTGCACAGGTTCGCGGTCGTTTTCGGGAAGTTCTTATACAGGGAAATCTTTTGGTGAAACTGAGTATGACTATTTTTGGTACCAGATATCAGGAAGGCGACACCTATAGCGAGATGTTCGACCGTGTGGATCAGATGGTGATCGGGGAGAAGCGTGAGCGGAATCAGAAGAAAGGCAGGATGCGGATCGCAGAAAGCCGCAGGAGTGCCGGAATTGAGCTGGATATGAGCCTGATTGCCCGGGAGATGCAGGAGGAATCGCCGCTTCCCGGAGCATACTGTCAGGATTATGAGACATTTAAGAGTATCTACCGCTTTATGGAGCGCAGGCTGGAGAGAATAAAAAATACGGCATATATCATTCTGTTTACACTGACAGATTCAGAGAATCTGTTCCCGGAGCTTGAGCACCGTGACTATCAGATGAATATCCTGGGAGAAGGGATTCAGCATAATCTGCGTATGGGAGATCTCTATACACAGTATACCAGCTGTCAGTACCTGGTCATGGTATCTGACGTATCGGAAGATAATGTGGAAATGATTGCACAGAGGATCTGCCGGTTTTTTTATGAACAGCGCAGAGGTGATGCCCAGAATCTGGTGCTCCATCACAGCTATCCGCTGAAGCCGGCAGAAAAAAAGAAGAAAGAGAAATAAACGAAAAAACTGCTGCAGACATAATTCCGCAGCAGTTTTTTCGTCTCTTTTTATGATTTAGTGAGTTTATATTACCACAAAACAACACTTTTTTCAAGACTTGCGGTCAAATATTTAGTGACGTACAATCAACGGTAACCGAAAGAAAGGGGTGTTTTGTATGGATCAAGAATTTTTTTTGCAAACGATCGAAGATTCTGAACATCAGCTGGAACAGATTCTCACCTGTAACCAGTATACAAAAAAATTTGGGCTCGAGCTGTCGAAAGAGGATGCAATGATATTGCTTGCTGACAGAAAAGACAGTCTCATCAGACAGCAGAGGATTGAATTTGGAGAGGGAATTCTGCCCGCTCTGATTTTTGCATTCTGTGATTCTCCTTATCTGTATCAGGATAATTATGTCGAAACCATAGGCCGGCTGCAGGACATTTTTTATCTGTTAAAAAATGAAACCCTGGATACGGTAAGTGATGAGGACCTCATCCGTTATATGAAACACCAGTTTGACGGTGTATGCGCGGGATCTTTGGATCACCTGGAGGAAACGGTGGCGGAGCAGTGTATCAGAAGTATCCGTAAAAAAATCAGATACACGGGGGGAGACGCATATGACAGTCAGTGACCGGTATCCGATGGAAGAATTACTTCCGGTTGTGGCGCGCCTGGCAGCAAAATATTCTTCCGGGAGCAGTACGTCTGTTACAATGGAGCGGGCACAGCAGCTGATGGAAGCAGTTTTGTACTGTATCCGGGAAAATGAACATCTCTGTGAGAAAAGTGGCAGCGATGAGAAGAACCTGCAAAACAGCCGGAATATGACGGCACAGGAGGCATATGAAAATGGATATCGGATGGTTCTGGAAAAAACAGACCGCGCACGAAATCTCTATCATGAACTGATACAGAACTTTACGGATTACGGAAATCAAAGTCTGCATGACACGGTTATCCTCGGAATACCGGCTTTTTTCAGGTATTATGATGCGGAAATAGATCCGCAGAATCAGATACTGACGTTGGATTATCCAACGATTTGGCCGGTCGGAGAACTCTGCGGTGTAGATGCCATATATCATTATCTGAAATGTCTGAGGATGGAGCAGATGTTTCTGGATGGGATACCGGACGAGACTGTGAAAAAGATTCTGGAGGCATACTGTGCAGATTACCGGGAACAGTTTGACAACGTGTGCAGTATCGTGCTTCGCTATGTACTGACAAAGATGCATAAAAAATGTAAAAGAGGAGCAGCCACTGACGGGCTGTACCGGGATTTTTCAGTACTTCTTGGGAAGTTGATTCGGGAAAAATATGATGATAACGAAGAATTGTATCGGTATTTACAGTATGAGCTGAAAGATTTGAGTGTCAGAATTTTGGCGGGTTTACCACAATTTCACAGAAGTTTCACAGATTATGTCTTGACTTAAACTGTACTTTATCGGATATGATAGGAGTGTTACATAATAATGGTAAAGTGCATTTTGAAGGAGGCGCTGCGAATGAATATTTGGCATGATATGAAACCGGAACGAATCAGGCCTGAGAAATTCTGTGTCTATGTCACGATACCTAAGGGGAGTAATAAGAAATATGAGTTTGATACCGAGACCGGATTGCTGCAGCTGGTAAAGATACTGTATACAGCCGCGTGCTACCCGGTAAACTGTGGTATTATTCCGAGAACCCTGGGGACAGATCAAAAACCGATGGAGGTTATGATCCTGTGTCAGGAAATTCTGGATGAGAACACACTCGTAGAATGCTGCCCGGTTGGGATTTTGCAGACATCGAAACAGGGATTACGGACAGAAAGAATTCTTGCAATTCCTATTATGGATTCTGCGAATGCCATGGGAGTTGTGGAAGCGGAACATCTTTTACAGACGGTATATGAAGAATTAAAATATTTCTTTGGCATTTACCGGGGACCGGATGCGGATGAGATCGAAGTCCGCGGGGGGATTGACGCAATGAAAGCGGTTCAGCTGATTGAGAACAGTATGAAGGCATATGACAGGATCCGCCATGATGTGAACAATCAGAGGAACTAAGTATCATGTGATGAAAGCGAGGGATTTTTATGTTGGATTTGCTGCTCAATAGAAGAAGCTGCCGAAAATTTGAAGAAAGGCCTGTGGAAGAAGAAAAAAAAGAGAAAATTCTTCAGGCGGGGCAGCTGGCGCCTTCAGGCAAAAGCACGTGCCCGTGGGAATTTGTCGTTGTTGAGAACAAAGATACCCTGAAGAAACTCGGCAACTGCCGAAAGCCCAGCCAGCCTTTTTTGCCACAGTCACCTCTGGCTATTGTGGTATTAGCCGATACACAGAAAACCGATACCTGGATAGAAGATGCCTCTATATCTGCTGTGATTATGCAGCTTGAAGCAGAACGTTTGGGGCTTGGCTCCTGTTGGGTACAAATCAGGTTAAGAGAATCAAATCAGGAGATGAGCAGTGAAGCTTATGTGCGTGAGCTGCTTAAAATTCCAGAACATATGGCAGTTCTCTGTATCATTGCGGCAGGGTATCCCGAAAAGAAACTTCCTGTACATACCTTGGACGAAGTAACACAGGAGAGAATTCATACGGAAACTTATTGACAAAAGCAACGTCAGGAAGTCGTTTGCCGGATCACAGTACTTAAGACGGCATACGGGAGATGGAACCATGCGCCATCTCCCGTTGTTTGTGTTCAGGAATTTTTTTGTGCCAGTGCTTTCGATCGCGATGAGATAATACGGGGGAAAAAGCGGAAAAACAAAAACGAAGTCACCAGGGCGGCAATCAGGTCTGCGGCAGGTTCCGAAAGAAACGTGGCTTCAGCTGAAATCAGGCGGGGCAGAAGCAAAAGTCCGGCCAGAAAGACAGTTTTGCGGAACGCAGAACAAAAGAGCGCCAGCCTTACATGCCCCAGTGCAGTGGTCTCATCCACAAGAGGATACTGGACTGCCAGGGGGATGATCATAGCGGTAAACAGCTTGATGTACCGGACTGAGCGTCTCATAATTTCCGAATCTTTTGTAAACAAAGAGACGTAGAGCGGGGAGGCGACATGTGTCATGACTGTCATAAACAGGCAGAAGGAGACACAAAGCAGTACAATACACTGGATTGCTTTTTTAATGCGGACAGCGTCACCGGTTCCGTAGTTAAAACTGACGACCGGCTGGCTGCCCAGTGTGATACCGCCGAGCGGCATCGTGATAAGGAGGAGGTAGCTCTGTACAATGGTAGCACAGGTGACCAGAATATCCCCTTCGTTTGGGCCGCCATACCGCTGGAGGACTGTATTCAGAACTATGAGCAGTATGCTGTCACTGGCAATGATGAGAAATGGGGACAGACCAAAACTGATGATCTTTCTCACGGCATTCCATTGAAAATCTCCCCATCCCAGCCGAATGGGCATCTTTTTGCGCCGCAGGGACAAAAGTACGAATAGGCAGGATGCCATCTGAGAGATCACGGTGGCGGCGGCAGCTCCTGCGACACCCATATCAAACAGGAAGATAAAGACCGGATCAAGCACGATATTCAGCACAGCTCCCAGCATAACAGTCACCATGCCAAGTCCTGAGTACCCCTGTGCGATCAGGAAACTGTTCATCCCCACTGACATGAGGGCAAAAAAAGTACCCGCCGTATAGATGGTCAGATAAGTGTTGGCGTAGCCGAAGGTAGCCGGGCTGGCACCGAACCACATGAGAAGATGATTTTTGGAAAACAGGAACACGATGGTCAGCACTGCGGAGAGCACCAACAGCATCAGAAAGCTGTTATTAAGGATTTGCTTTGCGTCTCTGGTACTGCCTTCTCCCATGCGCATGGCCATAATGGGAGATCCGCCAAGCCCCACAAGGGAGGCGAAAGAGGACAGCAAAGTTACAATCGGACCGCATACCCCCACCCCTGCCAAAGCAAGGCTGCCTATGCCGGCGCCTATGTACATACGGTCTACAATCGAGTAGAGGACACTTACCAGCTGCGCCAGCATGGTGGGGATGGCAAGCCGCAGCACAAGATGAAAAACTGGATCCCGGCCTAAATCATTCGTTCGTTTCATACATTTCTCCCATTTCAGCAAAAGGAAACGCCTATTTCCATTCCTCTTGTGATATCATGGAATAGGAATAAGCGCTGCCCGTCTGTAAATTAAGTCAGTGTAGTGTAGCATATTTTATATGGAAAGTCAAATGAGATATCATTTTTTTGATGTTTGTGCTATATTTAATTATAAAAAATAAGGAGATCAAAATGATGGCAGGACGGTGAAGCCATCATCCGGAAGTGTGGCTGTTATGGGGAAACCATTCTTTCATTATATACCGGAACATTTTCCAAAAACAGATTTAACGGTATTTCAATATCTGGCAGCGATGGGAGGAATTGACGGTCTTGACAGGGAAGAAGCGAAGCAGAGGGAAAATCGCCGGATTGCAGATATTTTTATGGAACCGATGAAGCATCTGTCAAAAGGAAGTCTTCAGAAAGTTGGGGTGATTCAGGCACTTTTGAAAGCTCCGGATATCCTGCTGTCGGATGAACCCTTGTCCGGTCAGGACAGACCATCCCCGAAGGTGTTTATTGAAAAAGTGGATCCTCTGTAATGAGCAGTTATATGCTGGTGTCTGAAACGCCGCAAGAAGCGCAGCTGCCACAAGAGTTTTCTGAAAGAGCCGGGTATCAGAACGGAAGGCTGACGCTGCTGGCAAACGGGCAGGAGAGCAACGAGGTTATACGCAAGATGATTCGCCACGGGTTTATCCTGCGGGAAATGTATGAACAATAGAAGGAGAAGACGGTATGGAGAAGATTGTGATACTGGATGGACATACGATCAATCCGGGAGACTTGTCCTGGGAGGTGATTTTGCAGCAGGGAGAGTGTACGGTCTATGAGCGGACACCAAAAGAACTTGTCGCAGAACGCTGCCGGGATGCAAAGGCCGTTCTGACCAGCAAGGCGATCTTTACGAGGGAAGTCATGGAATCTCTGCCAAAGCTTTCTTACATAGGGGTGCTGGCTACCGGGTACAATGTTGTTGATGTTCAGGCAGCCAGAGAGCGTGGGATCACGGTGACAAATATTCCTGCTTACAGCACACAGTCTGTTGCACAGATGGTATTTGCGCTGCTCCTGCAGCTCTGCTGCCATGTGAAGGAACACAGTGACAGTGTAAAAAGCGGCGCCTGGTCCGCGTGTGAAGATTTTTGTTACTGGAATTCTCCGATGATTGAACTGGCAGGAAAGACACTGGGTATCGTCGGTTTTGGCATGATCGGGCAGCAGACAGCGCGTGTGGCAAACGCTCTCGGGATGAAGGTGGCGGCTTTTGGGCGGCAAAGAAAACAGGTGGACGGCATTGATTACCAGTGGATAGACTCTCTGGATGAACTGCTGGTCCGTTCGGATGTGATCAGTCTGCACTGTCCGCTGACTGAGGACACAAACCGGATGATCAATGCAGAGAGGCTGCGGTTAATGAAACCGTCGGCGTTTCTTATCAATACGGCAAGAGGACCTCTGATCGAGGAGAATGCACTGGCAGATGCCTTGAACAGCAAAAGGATCGCAGGAGCGGCGCTGGATGTGCTTGGGGCAGAGCCTCCGGCGGCGGACAATCCGCTCTTTCGGGCAAAAAACTGTATCATCACGCCGCATATTGCTTGGGCTACCAAAGAGGCGAGAACACGGCTGATTAATACAGCTGGTGAGAATCTGAAGGCATACCTTGAAGGAAGTCCTGTGAATACCGTCCAGTAATATAAAGGGGAGGAATTATGCTGTTATCAAAAAGAAATGCACAGAGGATTGTACAGGAATTGAACGGTGTCATTGACTATAAAATTAACATGATGGATGATGCCGGGATCATTATTGCGAGCAGTGACCCGAAACGTGTCGGAGAATACCACGAAGGGGCAGGAAGGATTTTAAAATCCGGTTTGAAGGAACTGATTGTCCGCAGTGACGGTGAATATGACGGGAGCAAAGAGGGCGTCAATTATCCACTTATGAATCGGGAGCAGATGATCGGTGTGATCGGAATCACCGGCCCTCATCAGGAGACTGCAAAATACGGGCAGATTATCCAGCGTATGACGGGGATTCTGCTGCGGGAAATGCAGGCAAAGGAACAGAAAGTTCTGGATGAGAGCGTCAGAAACCGTTATGTTGAGGAGTGGATGAGACGGGAGGATATTCTGATCAATCAGGAGTTTGTGGAGCGGGGAAAGGCTATGCAAATCGACATCACACTGCGGAGACGTGTTGCGGTATTTGCCGTCCTGGACGGGGTAAATGGAGTGCTTACCGTCGACAGCATGGAAAGTGCTGAAAAAATGCTTCGGAAGCTCAAACAGACGCTGAAAAAGTGTGAGCCGGACAGTGTCTACCTGCAGTCATCTTCCCGGCTGATCTGTGCGGTACCTGACAGAAATGACGAACTGATGAGACAGTTCGCGCTGAAAATGAAAGAGGGTGTGCAAAAGGATACCGGGGTCCGGGTTGCGGCAGGAATTGACGATGCCTGTTATCCGTATCCGCAGGCCGGGCTGGCAGAGCAGAAAGCGTCCAAAGCACTTCAGGTCTGTATAAAAAATCCGAACAAGGATATCTGCTTCTACCATGACATAGGGATGGAAATATTTTTGGATGAGATTTCGGATTTGTCTAAAGCAGAATATGTAAGACGGATCTTTAAAAATTATAAAAAAGATGAGATTGCCGGGGCGGTCTGTATGCTGGAGACATTCTACGAGTGTGAGGGATCGCTTGTTCAGACATCGGAGCGGATGCATATGCACAAAAATACACTTCAGTACAAACTGTTGAAGATCCGGGAACGTACAGGATATGATCCGCGCTCCCTTTTGGATTCCTCCATGTTTTATCTTGCGGTTTGCTTTTACCGGGAGATCCAAAAACTTTTATAGTGACACGAAAAGATACTCTTCAGAAAGGATTCTGGAGAGTATTTTTGGTTTTGAAAATGAAAATCGAGGATTAATATTGGTATCAGGACCATATACGACGTCTGATTAATTTTGTAGAATATAGTTGACAGAGACAAAAATCAAAAAGATGAGGTAACAACTATGATGAAAATTGTGATTGCGATTGACTCGATGAAAGGGAGTCTGTCATCCATGGAGGCCGGCCGGGCATTTGCCGAAGGGGTGGAGAAAGCAGTGGAAGCACAGGTGATCGTCAGGCCAATGGCGGACGGCGGGGAGGGGACAGCGGAAGCGCTTATAGAAGGCATGGGCGGAAGCTGGACACAAGTCCTGGCGGCAGGTCCGCTCGGAGAGCCGGTGAAAGCGTCGTATGGATACGTAAACGGCGGAAAAAAAGCGGTGATTGAGATCGCGGCAGCAGCCGGCATTACGTTGATCCCGGAGCACAGGAGAAATATTTTAAAGACAGGAACGTACGGCGTGGGGGAGATTATACGGGATGCGGTACAAAAAGGATGCCGGGATTTTCTCATTGGAATCGGAGGCAGTGCGACCAATGACTGTGGAATCGGAATGCTCTGTGCGCTGGGAGTTCAATTTCTGGATGCAGACGGTAATTGTATTGGAAAAAAAGGTGAAGACTGCGGCAAAATTGAGACCATAAGGCTGGAGGATATGCTGCCGGAGCTGAAAGAGTGTCGCTTTCAGATCGCATGTGATGTGACGAATCCGCTGTATGGAGAAAACGGCGCTTCTTACATTTATGGCCCGCAAAAAGGAGGCACTGCAGAGCAGGTATGCCAGATGGAACGAATGCATCGGCATTTTGCCGCTCTCACAGCAAAGGCGGTAGGAAAAGATGTCGCGGCATGCCCGGGCGCGGGCGCGGCAGGGGGACTGGGTTTCGCGTTTCTCGCCTATCTCAATGCCAGCCTGGAACCGGGTGTCCGTCTGGTTATGAAGACGGTTGGTCTTGAAGAGTGCCTGAAGGATGCCGACTACGTCATCACAGGTGAGGGATGCCTTGATGGGCAGACCGTGATGGGCAAGGTTCCGGCAGGAGTGGCGAGGCTTGCAAAGAAATATAGGCCAGTTGTGATCGCTGTCGCCGGCAGTGTTTCAGAAGACGCGGGCTGCTGTAATCAGGCCGGAATTGATGCGTACTTTCCGATCCTGCCAAAGGCGATGCCGCTGGATGAGGCGATGCGTCCTGCGGAGGCTGCAAAAAACATAACACGGACTGCTGAGCAGCTGTTCCGGCTGATTCAAGCAGTGAAAGGCTAGTATCACAAAAAAAGAATTCCAGAGCAGAGGAGGATATACATGAAAATACATGTGGGGACGGCACCGGATTCCTGGGGGATCTGGTTTTCGGAAAATGACAGACAGATTGGTTGGGAACGCTGCCTTGATGAGATGAAGGCGGCAGGATATGAAGGAGTGGAACTGGGGCCGTGGGGCTATTTTCCAAATGAAGGCGGAAGGCTTAAAGAGGAACTGCAAAAAAGAGATCTGAAGCTTGCGGCGGGGACGGCGGGAGCAAACTATGCGGATGATGCTTCTGTTGATGCGATGCTTAAGTTTTTGGAAGAACAGCAGATTCCGCTGCTGAAACAGTTTGACAGTGTGCGGTATATTGATCTTTTGGTTGAAATGTATACTGATTTGATAACGGGTAAATACGTGATGAAAAAAGAACTGTCGGATGAAGAGTCTGGCAATATGTTCAGGAATATCAACAGAACAGCGGCTGTTATCAGGGAGCATGGATATTTGCCGACATTGCATCCGCATGTGGATTGTTACATTCAGACGGAGGAGGAGATTGAGCGGGTGCTGGAGAACACAGATGTGGAATTGTGCCTCGATACGGGGCATCACGTGTACGGCGGGGGCGACCCGGTCACATTTTATAAAAAACATCATTCCAGAATCCCATATCTGCACGTCAAAGAATGTGATTTAAGTGTTAAAAAGCAGATGGAACTGGAAAACTGGTCTTTCGCGGAAGCTGTGACGAAAGATATTATGTGTGAGCCGGGGAAGGGGAATATTGATTTCAGAAAATTGTTTGATATAATGAAAGAAAACGGGTTTGACGGATGGGTTGTCGTGGAGCAGGATATGTATCCGGTACAGGATTTTAGTATGCCGTTTCAGATCGCAAGACGCACACGGGAATATCTGAAAATGACCGGGATATGAGTGAGGAGGATGCAAGTATGGAGTACAGAAAATTTAATGAATCATACATACTTCGCCTGGATCCGGGTGAAGAGGTGGTTGCGTCTATAGGCAGACTGACAGAGCTTGAGGACATTGTACTGGCCAGTGTGCAGGGAATCGGCGCTGCCGATGAAGTTACGGTCGGTATCTTTCAGACAAAAGAGAAAGAATACCAGAGCAGAACTTATAACGGTGCATTTGAGATCACAAATATCGGCGGAAATATTACAAGGAAGGATGGCCAGCCGTACCTGCATCTGCACATTACGATCGGCGATCCCATGTCGGGAATATGTGTCGGCGGACATTTGACCAGGGCAGTCATCAGTGCTACGGCGGAAATCATTGTCACAACGATTTCCGGAAATGTAGATCGGGAGTACAGTGCAGATATTGGACTGAATATCTTTAAGTTTCAGGGGTGATGGACGTAGATCTGTAAAGTGAAAATATGTCGTATAAAACAAAAAATTGCAATGCAGGAGTGAGGAACAATGTTCTGGCAATTCCCTTGCATTGTAGGTTTGTCAAACATATGTTACACTATCCTTAATAAATTCCTTCAGGACAGTCTGTGGGGCCATCCCAGAGGTCTCATGGGAAACGGATTATAATCTCTGCGGTTATAGATCTGAAGCTGTCTGGAAAAATCCCCGAAGGAATAAAAGGTATGAGATGCATGAAACCATTCGTTATCCTTGCGGTGGCTGCGTTCCGCTTTTCCATGATGCCGGGGAGTAAAAGGACGGATTCGTTTATGCCGAACCCTTGCTCTTTCAGAGTGCGCTGGAATAAAGTCAATGTTTCTTTTCCGGAAGTGGAAAAGCGCTTGGTAAACGCCATGCCGTTGTCCGTCTGGACACATGCAATGGGCATGGGGAAACGTTGGATCAGATGCCTGATGAACCGCGCATACGATCAAATAATAAAATGAAAGCCGCTCCTGTATTTTGACGCGGAACAGAAAAAATTCATGGCTGTAATGTACAGTGATCAAAAAGGAAAGGAGGAACACTGGGGCTATTTAAATGGCTATACAGCCGAAGATGTCAGCCGCACAACCGGCAGCAGCTGATATGAGAAAAGATGATAGACAGGAAAAACCTGAATATCATCTTTTTCCGTTCTGAACCAAAACGAAGAAGAGAGGGAACATCATGGAGAAGAAACTCAGAAAAACAGCCAGGGAAGAGGGCACTTTGTTCAATTTCCTGGTAAAAGAAATGGGTCTGACAAAAAGGCAGATCAGTCAGGCGAAATTCCGCGCAGGCGGAATCTGTGTCAACGGACGGCGGACCAGGGTCACCGCCGTTTTAAACGCCGGCGACTGCGTGGAAGTAATATTAGAAGAAGCCAAAACACAGTCGGATCATCTGGTTCCCCTAAATGGCGGGCTGGATGTTCTGTATGAAGATGAAGATCTGCTGCTGGTCAATAAACCGGCGGGACTTGTAGTACATCCATCACACGGACATTATGCAGATTCTCTGGCAAATATGCTGGCATATTACTTTCAGAAAAAAGATGAGCCGGTAAAAATCCGTTCTGTCGGGAGGCTTGACAAAGAGACTTCCGGTATCGTAATTTTTGCAAAAAATCAGACGGCGGCCGGGCGGCTGTCTCGTCAGAGAGAAAATGGTCTGTTAAAAAAAGAATACATTGCATTCGTCCAGGGGGTGCCTGAACCGCGAAAAGGGAGCATCAATATCGGTATCAAAAAAGATCCCGAATCACTCATGAAGATGACAGTTTCTGAATCCGGGAAATGCGCAGTGACGCATTATCAAGTATTGGAAACGTTCGGAGGTTTTTCTTCTATAAAAGTTTCGCTGGAAACGGGACGGACTCATCAGATACGCGTACACATGGCATTCATCGGTCATCCGCTTCTGGGAGACAACATCTATGGCAAGAAAGGTACAGAACGTGCCGCACTGCATGCGTGGAAGGTAAAACTGATACAGCCATTTTCCGGTGAAGAAATCTGTGCTGAAGCAGAAATTCCGGAAGATATGAAAATTAAAATGAATCAGAATTTCGCAAAATAATAAATTTTGTGAAATACAGAAGATATATATAATAATATACAATGATTCGGCAAAAATTTCAAGTTGAACTGGTAAATATTGGTAATCGGTCCAAAAATATGGCAAAAAACAGCGGATTTATGGTATTTTCTAATAAGCCGTCAGGTAAGCCGTCAAAGATTTACGCAGAGGGGGAAATACTATGGCAAAACGCGGAGAAAATATTTACCTTCGTAAAGATGGCAGATACGAAGGAAGATATGTAATTGGAAAAAAGGGGAACGGGAAAACTGCATTTGGTTATGTGTATGCAAGAAAATACACCGATGTTAAACGAAAGCTTGAACTGTTAAAGGCAGAGTCAGCAACCAGATATACTGCAAAAGCAGCAGGGGTCGGAGACGGGAGTGTGGAAGTCTGGCTCAGAATTTGGCTGGAGGAAATACTGCGCCCTGAACTAAAAGAATCCAGTTATGCGATATATCGGGGAATGATTGAAAATCATATGATACCGGCTGTGGGAAGGGCAACACTTTCTAAAGTTAACACAGATACCATCAAATACCTGTATGAAATTATCCGAAATAAAAAGATATGTCAACAAACCGCACAGAGTATCTGTAAGCGCTTTCGGGCAGCGCTTATCGCTGCACAAGAAGCACATCTCCTTGTGGATGTTCCAAAACTGCCATTTAAAAAGGCCAAAAAAGCAGGAAATGCTCCGGGATTTTTAAGTATTTCTGACCAGGAGAGATTGGAAAATTATCTTGATTTACAGAATAATCTAAAAGATCTTGCGGTGTTTTTCAGCCTGTATACCGGTGTTCGGGTCGGAGAATGCTGCGCAGTGAAGTGGAAAAACATCTGTTTTGAAAGTTCTGAACTTGTGATCACACATACCCTGCAGCGTATTCGTACATACAGCGGCACCACCAGGACAACTGTCCGGTATTCTGAACCAAAGTCACAATGTGCTGTCCGCCGGATACCCCTGACAGGCACGCTTTTAAAATTGCTGAAAGAACGAAAACAGTCTGTCCGGGATGCGTCAGAAGATTTTGTATTCAGCAGCCATTCTCATGTCTTTGAGCCACGTGTGCTGCAGCACCATATCAAAAAATTGTCCCAAAAATGCGGGATTGAACATCTGCACTTTCATACTTTGCGTCATTCCTTCGCAACTAGATGTCTGGAAAATCAGATTGATATCAAGACGCTGGCTGAACTGATGGGTCACAGTACCGCCAGGTTTACGCTTGATTGGTACGGGCATTCCACCAGTCTGCAGAAACGTAAGTATATTGACCGGCTGGAACAGTTGACGGCGTGATTAAGCCGTCATAAGCCGTCAGGACTTTTAACGGAAAATCATGAAAATTACAGGTATTCGGAGGGAATTTCACAAAATTTATTATTTTACGAATATGCATAAGCTTCATATGAAGAGAAAAGGGGGGAGACAGATGGCAGATTTGCTGAATGATATTTTTATAAACAGTGGGTTGGGTTTTCTTTCAGATCTGAGAGTGGAAACTGATAAAAAGAGAATACTGGAGGCCATTTGTTCTTTAGAGGAAAGGGAATACACAGACCGTCAGTGGCGGGACGCCTATTCCTATCTGACAGGAGAGGTGCTGGATGAGACAGCGTCAGATCCAAGAGAAGAATTGGTAAAAAAATTAAAGAGATAAAAAGACAGCTCCGGGTGATGTAACCTGGAGCTGTCTTTTTACATAGCAGTCCTTCTTTAATGAACCGTATAAACTCCATCCGCCTCACAGGATATGCGGGCGTTATAGAAGGCTTCGGCGGCGGAGACCATAAAGTGAGTATCCCTGACACCGCCTGTCTCATACGGCGAATGCATGGCAAGCTGTGCCAGCCCGATGTCGATGGTGTTCATCGCTGCCTTCGTGTTGGAGATGCTGCCAAGAGTGGAACCGCCTGCCATGTCCGAGCGGTTTGTAAAGGCCTGACAGGGGATTTTTGCACGCTCACATATGGTGTTAAAGACAGCGGATGAAACACCGTCGGTCGTATATTTCTGATTGGCATTGTACTTGATGACAATGCCGTGGTTGAGATAGACGCGGTTTTCAGGATCTGATTTGTCGGGGTGATTCGGATGCACACCGTGAGCATTGTCAGCGGATACCATAAAACTGCTGGCGAGCCTGGCACACAACGTTTCTTCATCCGCGCCGGAAGAGCGGTTGATGCGGCGGAGCACGTCGTTTAAAAAAGGAGACGCAGCTCCCTGCTTGGTAGAACTTCCGACTTCCTCGTTGTCAAAGACGGTAAAAAGGCTGACACAGTCAGGATTTTCAGTACGAAGAAAACCTTTGAGCGCGGCAAATGTACACTGTAGGTCGTCCAGACGCGGCGCAGAGAGAAATTCATTGTCAGCACCCCAGATCGTGCCGCCCATACGGTTATACAAAAACAGATCACTGCCGGCGATGGAATCGCGTGAAACGCCTGCAGACTTGGCGATGATTTCCATCAGTCTACCCTTGGCATTCTCACTGCCGAACAACGGCAGCAGGTCCTTCTGAGCATTGTAGGTATAGCCGGAATTGATCTCACGGTTCATGTGGATTGACAGATTCGGTATTACCAGAAGATCACGATCAATATTTACAAGTTTCGTAGCAAGATTTGTGCCATCAAGGACCAGAATCCGTCCGGCAATGGAGAGCGGCCGGTCAAACCAGGGAGCATAGAGCATTCCGCCGTAGACTTCGGTGTTCAGTTTTGTATAAGCATGGTCGACAACGATCTCGCCGTGTTCTTTGATTTTGAACGTGGGGGAATCACTGTGACATGCAATGATCTGAAAATTTGTAAAATTATGTCCGGGAATCAAAAAAGCCGCGACGGAAGAGAGGTTGCGTGTGACGTAATATTTTCCCGGCTTTAACGACCATTGCTGACATTCTGAAAGCCTCTGAAAACCATTCTGATCCAATATATCGGTAATTGACTGTACCGCATGAAAGCAGCTGGGGCTTTGTGCGATGAAAGTCAATAATTCTTCTGCAGTTTTTCGTTCCATAGTATCCTCCCTGTGTATCGGTAGTTTGGTATGATTCTTTTTTAATTTAACACAGATTCGGACATCTCTCAATAGCAGATAGATATCAGGGTATGCTATACTGTAGACAGAGAAACCATTGTCAGCCGGACGGCAATTCCAACACAAAGAAGGAGAGAGCCTATGCAAAAAAAAGATCAAATGATGCTGTACAGACGGGATTATCTTCATAACAGAAAATCTGATATTCAGTACACCAGTCTTAAGAAATTATGCAGCCTTTTTGGAATCGATATGGAAGACAGAAGGAAAGGCGCCCGTTTGGCTGAAGAAATGTTCAGGCAAAACTGCCCGTCTTTTGGGAAGCTGGCGGCGGCTGCCGGTGCCGCCTATATGTTGGAGGGGATTGGAAGTGTTGTCTTTGACGGAAAGTTTTGTGTGCTGGAAGGGGATATTGTTCTGACACATCCAATCGATAAAATGACTGAAAGAGAACAGCTGTTTCTGGCAGAGACGCTGAGTGCACTGCAGTTAAAAAAAGGCAGATATCGATGCAGATTCCTGAGTGACAGAAAAGACATGGCAGCTGCCGCATGCATGGCGGAGGCGGTGCGGACCGCAAAACAGCAGGAAGCCGGTAAAGAAAAGAAACAGCAGGCAGCAGAAAATATTCCGGGCTTTATACAGGGGTTCATCCGGACGGTCATGAAAGAGCTGAAAGAACTTACAGAAACAGAAGCAGATTATGGAGATCCCGAGGTGATTCATGATATACGGGTTGCATTCAGAAGACTGTACGCTGTCACGGATGTTTTTGAAGATCTGATAAAGACGGAATGGAAGCAAACTTTTAAAAGTTCTCTAAAACGAGAGATTTCACTGCTCGGTACACTTCGTGATCTGGATGTGCGGCAGGAGAAGATAAGACAGTTGATGGAACAAAATGGAAAAATAGTGAAAAAGATTCCGGTATACTGTGATATGATAGACACGTCGAGGAAGGATACGCTTGGACGTGTAAAAACACATTGCAGCTCCAAAGAATTTCGGGATTTTTTAAAAGCTCTTGAGGATTCGGCGGATGCTCCTGTCTGTCTCCCGATCCTGGCAAAGGCTGGGCAGGCACAGAGCTTCCGGATAGAAGCAGTACAAAGGAAATATCTTCGGGCGTGTTATGGGGAGATTGAATCATACCGTGAATGGCTCAGCGGAGTTTATGTTCCTGAGCCGATACTGCACAGGCTGCGCCTTTCTTTTAAAAAGCTGAGATATATCCTGGAGTTCTTTGAAACCGTATCCGGGGACAACAATAGAAAAATGGCGGCAGACAGCAGATGGTTCCAGGAGACGCTCGGTGAACTGCATGATTATGCTGTGCTGAGACAGGATATCGCAGAACGGATGCCGGATGTGAAGAGAGCCGCCGATAAACAGGAAGTAAAGAGTTTAAAGAAACTGAGTCATTTTGCAGAAAAAAAGATGGAACAGTTGTACCGGAAATTTATCAGGAAGTGGAATCGGCCGGGAATAGTTGACAATTGATGCTAAAAAGGACTATTCTATATAATAAAAATGACAAAGGTGAAATCAATTGAAAGTACTGTTTATCGGTGAGTTTGACATAGCAGGGAAATATATAGCAGAGAGACTGGCCAGAGAAGGACATGAGGTGTGCTGGGCGACTTCCGAACCAATTCTGGATCTCTGGGACAGTGATATAAAAGGAAATGTATACAGAGGTGAGTGGCGGAGAGCTGACTATAAGCGGATCATCAATGTAAATTCTGCAGATGTTGCCGTTTATATGACAGGAGTGCACAGGGAGCACTATGAAGGTGATACAGACTACCGGAGTAATATCGTGTCCCTGACAGATGTTCTGAGTATTCTTCGACAGGGCAGCGGGATACGGTTTGTCTATCTGTCGTCGATGGAACTGGCATATGACGGGGCATACACGCCGGTCCTGACAGATCTGGCCGCTGGTGAGATGCTGGCGGAGGCTTACCGGCAGGCATATCAGATACCGGTTCTGATTCTTCGTCTGGGGACAGTTTTTGGGAGCCATGATCTTCAGAAAATGGGATTTACCGGGTATGAGCTGGAACGATTTCTGGACGGCAGAAAGGTAGAGTCTCTGTACCGTAAAGATACCTGGATGGATACGATTTATGGTGAAGATGCTGCGCGGGCAGTACTTCGTCTTCTTGTTATGGAAAAAAGCGGAAAATATGAGGTCTGTTCGGGATATCCTGTTACATTTGAAGAATATTACAGTATCATTTCTCGGGCAGCCGGCATAGAACAAAAAGTGACTTATCTGGGGAAAAAACAGACCGGAGGACGTGAGGTTTTTCAAGGCAGCAGGAAACTGAAAGAAGAGACCGGATGGATGCCAAACGTTTTATTTCAGGAATCCGGTGTAAAGATTCTGGAGACATGTGTTCAGCAGTACAGGGAGCAAAAGAAAGAACTGCAGGGAAGCCGAACCGATTCCAGAAGCAGATTTCGGAAATGGCTGTCTGCGCCACTGTTAAAAAATGCGGCAGAAGTTTTGGGAATGTATGTGATCTCTTTGGTTATTCTTAAATATACGAAAAATGCGGCGGATTTTCGATATGTCGATATCCGCCTGTTGTTTGTTGCGCTGACGGCTGGACTTTACGGCATGAAACTTGGTTTGTTTGCGACGATTCTGGTATGGATATCTTATGGAAGAAGTTTATCCAGATCAGGGGTTGATGTGAGTTATCTGCTGTATGAGATGAATACCTGGATACCGTTTATCATGTATGGAGTTGCAGGATCAGTGATCGGATATGTATCCGATAAGAAACAGGATGAGAAAGAGTCTGCAGAAGAAAATTATCGGGTTTTGGATAAAAAATATGAATTTTTAAAAACCCTGCACAAAGAAGCACTGGAGATTAAAGGACAACTACAGCGCCAGATCATGACGACGAAAGACAGTTTCGGAAAAGCATATGAAGTGACAGTTGAGCTGGATACACTGGAGCCGGAATTAATCCTGTATAAAGTCATTAACATTCTAGAGAGTGTCATGGAATGCGATAAGGCAGCCGTCTTTCTGTTCGGCAGGGCGAATCTGAATTATGCAAGGCTGAAAGCATGTTCTCCAAAACTGTACGAAGAGATTCCAAACTCTTTTAACATGAAAGAATATCCGCTGCTGTTGGAAAAGTTTCAAAAAGAAAATACATTTGTCAATGCAGATCTTCTTCCTGGATACCCGGACTATGCGGCACCGGTTCGCCATAAAGATGAGATGATTGCATTTATAGCTATTTTTGATATCGGGGTTGAAAAATTTACACTGTATTATCAGAATCTCTTCCGGATTCTGGTCAGCCTGGTGGAAAAAAATCTTATCAAAGCCCTGGAATACGAGGAGCGGCGGAAAGAAGAACTGTACTATCCCGGGACAGAGCTTCTCCGTACGGAGTTTTTTGAAAATAAAGTTGCGCTAATGCAGGATCAAAAAGAAAATTTTTACCATACATTCTTGAAATTGAAGATAACAGCAGATGCTTTGTGCAGCCGTAAAGAGATGTCGGAGAACATCATATCGCTGATCAGGGGAAATGATTTTGCCGGCATAGACCGGGATGGTGATTATACTGCGATTCTGATCAATGCAGATGAGGATGCATTTCCGGTGATTCAGGAACGGTTCAGAAAAAGAGGATTGGAGACAGAAACCAAGTGATGGATATCACAGCAATAAAAATCAGTTTGATTATTTTGTACCTATTGATGTGCCTGATCTATGCGCTTGAAAAAAGGTGGAATGAGGCCGGGGCACAGGAAATTTGTTTTACGTTGTTACTCTGCCTGTTTATTCCTGTACTTGGTTTTATATTTCTAAAGGTTGCAGATTACGTGTCAAAGAGGAACGTCAGCCGGGACTATTCAGGCATTTACAGGGGAGAGCGCTTCCGGCAGGATGAGCTGTCCATGCTCAAGCCGCTGGATTATGAAACAGAAGTCAATCAGGTGCCGATGAAAGACGCGCTGAAACTGAACGAATATGAATACCGTCGGAAAGTTATCATGAATACTCTGAAAGAGGAGAATACGCAGGATTATATTCAGGTGCTGAAAGAGGCACTGGAAAATGAAGATCCGGAGACATCGCATTATGCCAGCACTGTCATTATGCAGCTGCGTCAGAAGATCCAGGAAGCAGTCATTCTCAGGGAAAAATTGTACGAAGATCATCCGGATGTGCCGGAGTACGCATATGATCTGGAAGAAGAACTATACCGTGTCATTGACAGTGACGTCTATGAAAAAGAAAATATCCGTAAGTATTATCTGTTATATGAAAAGGTTTCCAATCAGCTGCTTCAGCAGGAACATCCGAAGGAAATATGCTTTTTTCACAGGCTCCATGTAAACTTCCGCCAGGGGAATTTTACACAGATGAAAGAATTGAGTATTCATTATCTGAAATTGTATCCGTCCAGTGAAGATGCGGTGCTGTCTATGATTGAGCTGTGTATTCTGACCAAGGATGGTGCACTTCTTGGTAAACTGATGGATGCACTGCCGCAGATACCTGCCAGACTGACACAGAAAACCATGCAGTACATAAGGTTTTTTAAAACGGAAAGAAATACTGAGTAAGAAGGGAAGATTCATGAAGTACATAAAAAAGCTGATGATCATAATCGCTGTGTGCGCGCTTGGGGCCTGTGCAGTTTTGTTCGTCAATGCGGACAGAAATCTGAAATATGCTGACCGGGCGCCATCTAAAGTTGTGATGGCAGAAAGCGCAAAAAACCCCGTGCAGAGTGCGCGGCAAGTACAGCAGTCAGCGCTGATACTGTACAGTCCGAACAACGAAATGTCTTCAAAATATGAAAAAAACATAAGACTTGTGCTGGGCCATCTCAGATATGGTGCTGAGAGCCTGGACATTGGCAGAGCGGATACGGTCAGTTATCCGGATTATGATCTTGTTGTGATTGCGACAGATCAGCTTGAGGAAGAACTTCCGGACAGCGCGGGACGTCTGATGAATTATGTTCAGAACGGAGGAAAACTGTTCTGGGGGATTCTGCAGGATATGCTGGGAGAACAGTTCCGAAGCGTATACCGGAAAATGGGTATCCGGGAGTATGGGGAATACATCAGCCAGCAGCATCTAGTATTTGAAAAGGAACTGCTGCCCGGCATGCGCGGAGTGGAGTTCAGCGGAGAGTCTTTCAGCGATGTCTCTCTTGGGGTTTCACTGAATGACAAGACGGAGGTTTATGTCACTGCAGAAGAGGGGGAAAAGAAGACACCGCTGATCTGGAGGCAGGAGCTGGGTGCAGGTGCTATAGTCGTCTTCAACGGCACAGGCATTACCGGTGATTTCTGGCGCGGTACGGCGGCTGGCTGCATCAATGCGCTGGACGATACGGTGATGTACCCGATCGTAAATGCAAAATGTATTTTTCTGGATGATTTTCCGTCCCCGCAGTACGAGAATGACAGTGAAGTACTGAAAGAGGAATACAATCGGACCGTTGGCGAGTTCTACAGAGATATCTGGTGGCCCGATATGCAGAAAATTGCAAAACGGACGGGAGATGTCTATACAGGACTGTTTGTGGCCACGTACAACGATATTGTGAATCCTTCGAAATTTACCTATGAACAGAATTCGATGGAGCAGTACTACGGGAACAGTCTGCTGAAAAATGGATATGAACTGGGAGCCCACGGTTATAATCACCAGTCACTGGCTGAAAGCGGGGATACCCCGGATAAGCTGGGATACAAGGCATGGGCAGACATGTCCGATATGCAGGCATCTGTCGAAAAGCTTGCGGAGATTGCGGATGAGTTATTTCCGGAAAGTGAACTGCGGACATATGTGCCTCCCTCCAATTATCTGAGCGATACCGGAAGAGAGGCGGTAAAACGCGCATTGCCGGAACTGAAGATTATATCCGGTGTCTATACAACGGAAGGGGAAGAGGGAGCTGTCTATGCAAAAGATTTTACCATGTCGGATGACGGGATTGCGGAATTTCCGCGTGTGACTTCCGGAATGATACCAGATGACTTTACGAAGTTTGAATATCTGAATGCGTTGGGGCTGCACGGCGTATTTTCTCATTTTATCCACCCGGATGACTTGTTTGATCCGGAACGAAGCGGCGGGGAAAACTGGGAAACAATGTATGAAAGGTACTGCGAGATGATGAACGAGGTCGATCTGCATTTCCCGGGAATCCGGTCCCTGAAGGCGAGCGAGGCTGCGGAGGCTCTCAAAGTGGAAGAAGAACTCTCGGTTGCTTACCGCAATGAGGGGGATCAGCTTATCGGCACATGCGGTAATTTTTACGGTGAGGCATATTTTTATCTGAAAACAGATCATCAACCAGTCGCTGCGGATGACAGTTGTGAGATCGAAAAGGCGGATCCGGTAAGCGGAGAGCTGTATTACCTTGTCAAAATAAAAGAACCGACATTTAAGATTCAGTTGAAGGAGAATTGACATGCGGATATGTATACTTGCGGAGGGCTGTTATCCATACGTGGCGGGCGGTGTATCTTCCTGGATCCAAATGCTTATTAAGGGAATGCCGGAACATGAATTCGTGATTGTCGCGATCGGGGCACAGGAATCACAGCGGGGGAAATTCAAATATGAAATTCCTGAAAATGTGACGGAGATTATTGAATATTTTCTGGACACGTATGAGAAGATTTCGGCAAAACCGAATAACAGGATTTCGATAAGTGAGGTACAGAAAAAGACATTTCTCAAATTTTTGCAGGGGGAGAGTTTTGACTGGAAGGTGCTGTTTGACATGTTTGGGGAAGAGTCTCCATATGAGGCCAATCAATTCCTGGAGTCGGAAGCATTCCTGGACATTGTAATGGAGGCAGCGGAAGGGTATTATCTGAATACACCGTTTACAGATACGTTCTGGACGCTGCGATCGATGCTGCTTCCCGTTCTGAACCTTCTGAAATGTCCTGCTCCCAGGGCGGATATCTATCACAGTGTAGCGACAGGGTATGCGGGAGTCCTCGCGGCAAAATTCCGCTACCGTGCCGGCAGCCCGTTTATCCTCACGGAGCACGGAATATATACGAGAGAAAGAGAAGAAGAGATTCTGAAAGCAGATTGGGTTAATGTGTACTTTAAACAGACGTGGATTGATTTCTTTCATTCTCTGTGTATGGCGGCCTATGAAAGTGCTGACCGGATTGTTTCTCTTTTCTACGGCGCCAGGAGAACTCAGATTGCACTTGGGGCACCCGAAGAGAAATGCAGCGTCATACCAAACGGAATCAATATGGAACGGTTTGCCCATATCCGCGAGATACCAGAAGAAACACACCCGCTTAGTATCGGGGCAGTCATCCGTGTCGTACCGATTAAAGATATCAAGACGATGATCTACAGCTTTAGTATTGTCAAACAGGAACGTCCTGACGCGCTGCTTTACCTGATCGGTCCATATGATGAAGACCCGGAATATTATGACGAATGTCTGGAGCTGATTGAAAATCTGCAGACAAAGGATATTGTATTTACGGGACGTGTCAATGTGGCAGAGTGGTTTGGCAGACTGGATCTTGTAATTCTGACAAGTGTCTCCGAGGGACAGCCCTTTGTACTGCTGGAGGCCATGGCATCCAGGCGTCCGGTGCTTTCCACGAATGTAGGGTCCTGTCAGGAAATCATCGAAGGATTTCCGGATGAGTTTGGGAAAGCAGGAGAGATTGCTCCGGTTATGAATCCGTCGGGAATTGCAAGAGGAATCCTGAAGATTGGAAAGGATGTTAAAACCATGCGGGCATACGCCGAAAATGGCAATGCAAGAGTCAGGAAATACTATCAGGAATCGGATTTTTTAACTCGTTACAGAATATTATATGAGGAAGTGGGAAGAGAATGGCAGGAGTCGGGTTTGCATTAAAAAAACTGTTCAGGGATAAGCAGGGATATCTGGGATCGATCAAGGCGTATGCAGTTTCGACAGTTGTGACCGAAGGCCCGATGGTTTTGACGATCCTGATGCTTCTGATGCTCCGGGGACTTTTGCAGGCATTTAAAGCGACGTATAGAGAAGAAGAGATTTTCCTGTTTACGTTTACTTATATCCTGATTTTTTCACTGATTTTTTCCAATGCGGTACTGATGTTCATCAACCGCTATATTTCAGACTGTATCTATCAGGAGCAGATTGACCGGATCATACCGACATTTTATGGGGTGGTGTTTTTTCTGGTTCTCATTGGAGGAGGGGCAGCATTTATTTATCTTTTGCTGCTTCCTGTCACGATGATATATCGGGTGGTTGTGCTGACTTCTTTCTGTATTATGCTGATCATTTGGGTCCAGGTGGCGTTTTTATCAGCGGTTAAACAGTATGCGAAAGTTATAACTGGATTTTTTGCCGGGGTTATCACCACGACTTTGACTGCGATGATCCTCATGTATGTTAACTGGAATCCCCTGATGAGTGCGCTGGTGGCAGGAATGTTCGGCTTTTTTGTCATGGCCGTGATGTTCATGCAGGAGATGCTTGGCTGTTATCCGTCCGGAACATTTAATCTGTTTCAGTTCTTTCCCGCACTGGATGAGTATAAGATCCTGATATTGACGGGCACAAGCATGGCACTCGGATTGTTTGCACATAATTTTGTAGTCTGGACGAGCAGTTATCATGAAGCTGTGTTTGATTTGGGGGTATTTTGCTCGCGGTATGATGTGCCGGTTTTTTTTGCAACGCTCACCATCACTCCGATGCTGGTACAGTTTGTGGTATCGCTGGAGGTGAATTTCTATGAAAAATACCGGGAATATTTTGATGCCGTTCTATATGGAGGGACACTGAAGGATATACAGGCGGCAAAGAAAAGTATGACACGTGTTCTGATCCGGGAAATTGCGGAAATGATGGAAATCCAGCTTTTTGTGACGATCATCTGCGCTGTATTTCTGGGAGCTGCGCTGGACAATATAGGATTTACAGCGGAGATGACGGGAATATTCCGCATCTTGTGTTTTGGGTACTGTATGTATGGACTTGCAAAAAGCCTGATCATCCTGCTTTTATATTTCGATGACAGAACAGGAGCCTGTATCAGTTCCGTTATATTTTTGATCAGCAGCACGGTCCTCACCGCTGTTACCCTGAAATTTGGAGCTTCATTTTGGGGAGCCGGATTTTTTGCAGGGGCTGTCTGCACGGCGGTCTATACACTGGTAAGGCTGCTCAAAGATCTGAAGCGGCTTGAGTACCTGATCTTCTGTAAACAGCCGTTGTTCGCGCAGCCGGCAAAAGGAATATTTACGAGAATAGAGGAAGTTGCAAATCAGGGGAGAGGGAAGGAGAATCAGCGTTCATGAAATATTTAAGTAAGGCGTGTACTATGCTGCTGGCAGTGATGCTGCTGATACTGTGCAGTGCATGCCGGGCAGAAGAACAGCAGGAAGAGGAACTATCGGGAGGAGAATCTCCTAAGATTGCTGAGATTGCTGTGACGGAGGACATCAATGATGTCGGCATGATTGAGGACAAATCAGTATATGACGATGATGATCCTTATAGTATTGTATATTTTTACGTCACGGTTCAAAGAGGTGACGAGGGAAGCCAGACTGATCATTCCTTTGCGGAAGTCAATAATGTGGTGCGTTTCCTGAATTCGACACATGTGGTAAATGATGTGTATGCCAAAGCGATCGTGCAGGCAGGTGATGAAAATGGTCCCAAGGAAGGCATGCTGGGATACGGTCAGACAGAACCAAATGCTAAAATCCGGATTCGGGGAAATTCTTCAACGGTAAAACCGCAGAAGTCCTATAAGCTTGATCTGGACAAAAACGCCGGACTCTGGCGAGGGCAGAGCAACCTTGCATTGAATAAACATGTTTTTGATGTCACGAAATTGAAGAATAAACTTTATTACGACATGCTCAAAGACAATGAAGATGTACCGAGCTGCCGGACGCAGTTTGTCCGTCTGTTTATCAAGGATGAGACATCACAAAAGGAGCAGTTTGAGGATTATGGACTGTATACACAGGTGGAAGTCCCGAATAAAAAGTATCTGGCCAACCGCGGGCTGGACAAAGAGGGGTATCTTTACAAAGCAATCTCTTTTAACTTTGAACCGAGTGAGGGCTTGAAGGACTTTGAGGATCCGGATTTTAACCAGGAGGCATTTGATGCCATTCTCAGCTGTAAGGGCAGAAAAGACAATCAAAAACTTATCGAATTGGTAGATAAAATCAATGATACATCCATTGATATCAATGACATTATAGGGACTTATATTGACAGAGACAACTACCTCACCTGGCTGGCATACAATATTCTGACAGCTAATATTGATACGACTGTTCAGAACTTTTATCTGTACAGCCCTACGAACAGTGAGAAGTGGTTCTTTATTCCATGGGACAGTGACAATATGCTGCATGCCCGCGAAGACGCAATGGAGGGACTCACCGAGAGCTATGGAAACTGGGAACACGGCATCTCCAATTACTGGGGGGTAATTCTGCATCAGCGGTTTCTAAAAAGCGATGAGAACCGGAAAGAACTTGCGGATAAGGTTGATGAATTGCACCGGGTGTTTAATAAAACGGCAGTTGATGAGAAAGTCAGAGAGTACAACGAAGTAATTGAGCCGTATATCCTTTCGATGCCGGATTACTATTATCTGGAACATACCAGGGAAGAGCGGGATACCATTCTGGCCGGTCTTGGTGATGAGGTGGAGGAGTCCTATCAGGCATTCCAGAGCAGTCTGCATGAGCTGATGCCGTTTTTTATGTATGAGCCGCAGCAGTCCGGTAATATGGTAGTATTCTCCTGGGATGATGCGTATGACTTTGAAAATCAGGATATCACGTATCGTCTGACCGTCAGCCGCACGCCGGATATGGCTTCTCCGGTCATTGATGAACAGCAGATGACACAGGTGGAATACAGGACATCTGATCTTGAACCGGGCACGTATTATTTCCGTGTGACGGCAGAAGCGGCGGACAAAAGAACATCGCAGGCTATAAACAAGATAGAGATCAATGATGTCTTTTATCCAGGTGTGGATACCATGGAGGTGCGGTGATGGCAAACTTCCGGCATGAGATGAAATATATCATTACGGATTCTCAGTATGATGAGATCAGTCGTGTGTTAAATGCAATCATGAAGCATGACGGCAATATCAGGGAGGGAAATACATACAATATCAGAAGCCTTTATTTTGACGACATCTACCGTACGGCGTATGAAGAAAAAATAAGCGGTGTGCAGGTGCGTAAAAAATACCGTATCAGAATCTACGACTGCAGTGATTCCGTGATAACACTGGAATGTAAGCATAAGAACGGCCCCTATATTTATAAAGAAGGAGTGAGACTTTCCAGAGAGGACTACGAACGTATGCTGGAGCATGATTACACATTTCTGCTGCACAAAGACCATCAGGCAGCAAAGGAATTTTTTGTGGATGCGCGTACGGCTCTGATACGGCCGGCAGTGATTGTCGAGTATGACAGGGAACCCTTTGTCAATGATGTCGGAACAGTTCGTGTTACGTTTGACCGGAAGATAAGGGCGATAGCAGTCGGTGAAGATCTGTTTGATCTGAAAAGTCCGAGTTTTGCCGTCCTGCCGGAAGGACAGATGATACTTGAGATTAAATTTACCGGGATTCTGCCGGAGAAGATCCGAAGGGTATTCAGAGGATACCGCCTGCTGCAGACATCCGCATCAAAATACTGTATGTGTATGGATGTGATAGACAGGACACTGCAGAACCGTTAGGAGGAAAAGTAAAAATGATACTATCTGCAAAAACGACAACATTCGGGGATCTGTTTAAAAAATCATTTTTAAAGTTGATGCCTCAGCAGATTGCCCCGCTGACACTGCTGCTTGTGATGCTGGCGGCGCTTTTGGTAGGAGTGGGTATATTTGCCGTATACAAAAAGTGTTTTTCCGGAGTGGTCTATGACCATTCTTTCAATATGTCACTTGTGGTGATGACGATCCTGACGGCGGTCATCATTGTGACCATCAGCTCGAACGTTGCCCTCTCGCTGGGTATGGTCGGAGCGCTGAGTATCGTCCGCTACCGTACGGCGATTAAAAATCCTATGGATTTAATGTTTCTGTTCTGGGCGATTGCGACAGGTATAGCAATCGGTGCACAGTACTATTACATAGGGGTCATCAGCTTTCTGTTTGTTGCAGCTACCTTTTTTATACTCCGCCGTTTCAAGGGAGAGGATAAGACATATGTGCTGGTTATCAATTATGATTCGGGACTGGAAATGGAAGAGGAGGTGCGCCGGGCGCTGAAGGATTATAAAGGAAAAATGCGTTCCAAGATTGTAAAGGGGGGCATCACAGAGTTGACGATGGAACTGAGCCTTAAAATGGAAAATATGAATATTACAGATATCCTTTCTGTGATGGAAGGGGTACATGATGTGACGCTGGTACAGTACAGGGGAACTTATGAATTATAAAACACTGCGAAGATTCTGTTTGTCTGCCGCCGTCATGATTGGCATAGGAGTGGGAATTATGAGAGTATTCTTTACGGCAGGAAATGATAAAAGCGGTAAAGTAACAAAAGGACCGGTACCGGTATCAAACCCGCTGAAAGGCTGGGCGGCATGGGGGGAAACCCCACAGGAAGCGGATGACGATGTGACATTGGCTTATATACCGGTGCTGTGGAGTGAGGCAGAACCACAGAAAGGACAGTATGCATTTGACGAGCTGGAGCGGGCATACCATTTTTCGGAGTGGAGGAAACGCGGTGTGCGGCTGATCCTGCGGGTAATCAGTGATAATCCACAAGAAGAATCCCATATGGATATTCCCCGGTGGCTGTATCAGGAGATGGGGGAGGACGGGGAGTGGTATGATACGTCATACGGCAAAGGCTTTTCACCAAACTACAATAACCATGTGCTACAAGAGGCACACGGCAGGCTTCTGGATGCTCTGGGAAAACGGTATGGACAGAATCCGCAGATTGCATATATTCAGCTGGGCAGCCTTGGACACTGGGGAGAATGGCATGTAAATAACGATGAAGGCATCAGCAGTTTTCCGAGGACCGGCGTGACAGATGGCTATGTCGAGGATTATATCCGGGCATTTCCCGGCAAAAAGCTGTTGATGAGGCGTCCATATGAAATTGCACGGGATAACGGGATAGGGCTGTATAATGATTCTTTTGGGAAGGAGTCAGCGATGCAGTCATTTGCCAGCTGGATTGCGGATGGTTACCGCTCGGATCAGAATCTGGAACGTCATCCCGGTATGCGGAATTTCTGGATTAATGCGCCGTCTGGCGGAGAGTTTGCGAGCGGTGACAGCATGCAAAAATGTCTGACGGACAGTATGACAAAGACAGAAGAATGGATTCGCGAAAACCATATTACATTTCTGGGTCCACATGCGCCGGCAAACAGCCGTGAGCTGTCAGAAACAGAAGCAAACAATTCGGATATCCTGTCGGGAATGATGGGTTACTGTCTTCGGATAAAATACTACCGCATCCGGCACCTGCGGGATGAAAAAGATCTGGAACTGGAACTGGTGTGGGACAATGAAGGGGTTGCTCCGCTATATGAAAACTGGGATGTGCGCATCCTGATTCGAGATAAACAGGGGACAACGGTGTGGGAACAGGATAAGAAGACCGTATGTTCCGACTGGGCTCCCGGAGAACATGGGTGGAATGCAGTGCTCAAAGGAACCGCAAAGCTTCCTCCAGGAACGTATGGAGTTTATGTGGGAATCGTAGATCCGCTGACAGGGGCGTGCGCCGTGCGCCTGGCAATGAATGGCGAAGGGCCGGACATGATGTATCCAGTCGCGGCGGAGATAAAGGTAAAGAAAAAACCTCAGTGATAGTCTGAAGACTCAGAAAATCACTGAGGTTTTCCATGAAATGCAGAAAGTGCGATGCTGATCTGAAAGGTGTGGTCATGAGATTCGATGGAAACCTGACCATGGTATTTATCAGCGATGGACTGGATGCTTTTCAGGCCAATCCCGCTGCCGCTGTGCTTTGTAGAGAGATACATTTCCCCGGATTTTCGCAGAACATGGAGAAAACTGTTTTGGACACTGAAGATATAATAGTTCTCTACCCACTTTCCGCGAACACGTATAAAAGCACTGCCGGAGGAAATGGCATCTTTTGCGGCATCTACCGCGTTTTCCAGACCGTTTCCAATCAGAATACAGAGATCTGTATTGTCAAACGGAATATTTTCATCCAGAACAATATGATGTTCGATTTGAATTCCTGCTTTTTTTGCAAGACCCAGATAATAACTGACAGTTGCATTGATGAAAGGATTTGCACAGTACGGGGACGGAACTGTCAGGACATCCTGAGCGTCCAGCAGCTGCAGATATTCCCGTGCCAGTTCTGGTTCGCCATTTTCCAGAAAAACCTGAATGGAATGCAGATGATGTTTCATATCATGCCTGAGGATGCGGGTCTGGTTTAGCAGATGATTCAGTGAGTCATACTGGACCGCCTGGACATCCAGCTGGTTTTTGATATTGGCGGTCAGCTGCAGTACCTGCTCCTTTCTCAGCATTTGCGCCAAAATCTGCATGGACAGGTAGATCAGCAGCATCTGCGCAAAGGAAATAAAGAGGATGGCAGAGGCCATGATCACATCGTTTAATTCTGTCATCCCAAGGCGAAGGGAGAACAGATAATAAACGGCACTGAAAATAAAATCAACGATCGTCAGTGTTTTCCAGATGGAAGTATCTGACAGGGAATCCCTCAGCCACTTGAATTTTTTCATAATGTGTAACAGCGGGGGGAAGGTCAGTATTTCAATCAGGAGAATGAAGATGATGATCGGACTGTCGTAAAGCAGTTCCCGCTCTCTGCCGGAATAACTGTAAAAGACCGATTCGAATGCATTTTTCAACAGACTGATAAACAGGCCAAAGTTAAAGGAAAGAATAAAGATAAAACTTTTCACCCAGACATTGATTCTGCTCGTAAATAAGAAGTACAGACTGTAAAGGGAAATTTCAACGAGAAGGATCAGGTTCAGATAAAGATACGTATGTAATGTCTGATGTCTGTGAAATGTGATGGAGAGGAGTCCAAAAGCGGAGACGGTAAGGAACAGCAGCAGGATAAGCTGACAAAAAAGTTTTTTCCTGGGAAGGGAAAAATACGGGTCCATTAAAAAATAACAGATAGCCGCACACGGCAGAAGCTGTATCAGAAGCCCCAGGATCTGCTGGAAAAATATCAATAACATGAATCTTCCTCCCATAGCTGCTCTGTCAGAAAATTAAAATACAGTCTGCAGATTTCTTTGCGCTGCAGTCTGGAGATCAGTATGGTCTGATGATTTTTCAAAATGAACTGATTTCCATCCAAATGGTCTATGTAGTGCATATTCAAGATGTAGCTGCGATTGGGGCGTACAAAATAGTTTGCGTTCAGCTTTTCCATAACAGAATCAAGTGTGCCGTAAATTTCGATCAGCCGGTCAGAGCAGTGGATAGTCAGAATCCTGTTATAGACTTCGATATAATTGATCGTGATCTGGGGAATCGAAATCTCCTGCCGCTTATGGGTCACGGTCAGCTGATGATTCTGAAAAGAATGCTCCAGAATCGGATGATGCATACAGTTCACCATGGCGTTTGCGATATCTTCATAACGGACGGGTTTTACCAGATAATAGTTTGCCTGGACGGAATAGCTGTCCACTGCAAACTCGTGGCTGGACGATATAAAGATCAGGCAGGTGCCACAGCCCATGCTGCGCAGTTTACGGGCAGTTTCCATACCATCCATCTGATTCATAAAAATGTCCAGGAAGATGATGTCTGCCGTGTGGTTTTTAAAATAAGTGATCAGACTGTTGCCGTCAGAAAACTCAAGAAAACAGGCAGTTTCCTGATGGGAATCCATATATTTATTTAACAGTCGGCGGATATGTGTTCTGTCTCTATCAGAGTCGTCACAGATTAAGATATTCATACAGTTCGCCTCTCGGTCTTGGTTGAGTGATTGCGTGTATGGTATATTTTACTTGAAAAAAAGGGCGAAGTCAATCACGTTGTTCTGCAAAAAATGTGCGTCACCCTGTTAAAAATTGTGATACAGGCATTTTATCCGGCATAAGATACATAAGGGGTACTTTATGGAGGCGGAGCGATGAGAAGATTCAGATTAAAGCCGGATGTTCCCGTTCGGCTTTTTGTATATTTGTATTTAGGTGCGTTTTTACTGGGAATCCTGGCAGTGAACCAGTTGTGGAAAGTGGATGGATTCCGGGATTATGTATCGGTCTATGCTGTGCTGGAACAGTATAAGACATCGCACATTGACATGAAAAAATACGGACTCTTTATGCTGCGGGAAAAGAGCCTGTTTGTGGGGGTCAGTCTGTTGGCCGGGGTTGCAGGGGCGGGGGAAATCCTGGCTGTTCTGGTATCGCTTTGGCTGGGGTTTCTGGCGGGCGGTCTGGCAGTCCTTTTTTTACTGCAGTCCGGTTTGAAAGGATTTTTATTCTGTATGATGGGAATCCTCTCACAGTTGATTTTTTACATACCAGCCGTATTTGGTTTTTTGCTTCTGATGGGGAAGTATCGCAGGTCCGTGCAGGGGTACCCGTCAGTCTCGGCACGGGAGCTCCGCTGGCCGGTACTTCTTTGTGTCATTTTCTTATTTTGTATGCTGCTGGGAATTCTGATTGAAACCTATGTAAATTCTGTTTTATGGCTGAAATTCTTCCTATGACGAAAAAAAAATGATTTTTTTTAAAACTACATATGGTAAACATAATCCTGCTTTTCACGATATATAGTGCTTTTGTAAAAAAGATAAAAAATCCGCGTAAAATAAAGAAAAATAGCATTTGATTTTCCTGTAAAACATGCTTATAATACTATTATATTTGAAGGGTGAATTGCTAAAAAAACGTAAGATAAGGATAGTACTCAATGGTAGGCGCAATTCAAGAATTTATTGATTATCTGAATAATGTAAAGAAAACTTCCAGGAATACACAGGTGTCATATGAACGTGATCTGAAGAAAATGGCACGCTATCTGGAGTCTCTCAATATAACGGAGGTCTCACAGGTTACGGCAACGAATCTGAACTCTTATATGCTGTATCTGGAACGGGAAAATTTTGCTCCCTCTACCGTATCACGAAGCGTGGCGGCTATGAGGGCTTTTTTTCAGTACCTGTTAAAGGAACATACCATTGAAACGGATCCGTCAGACGGATTGAAACCGCCCAAGGTTGAGAAAAAAGCTCCGGAGGTATTGACGGTAGAAGAAGTGGATCTGCTTTTAAAGCAGCCGTCTGATATCACACCGAAAGGAATCAGAGACAAGGCAATGCTGGAACTCCTCTATGCGACAGGGATACGTGTCAGTGAGCTTGTGCATCTGAAGCTGTCCGACGTCAATATACAGATGGGATATATTACCTGCACAGAAAATGATAAAGAACGGATTATACCGTTTGGAAATGTTTCTAAAAAAGCACTGGAGACGTATCTGGGTGGAGCCAGAAATGTGTTGATTGGAGTTCAGGACTGTGGTCTTTTGTTTACCAACTGTTCAGGAAAACCGATGAGCAGACAGGGGTTCTGGAAAGTATTGAAAGGCTATGCGAAGTCAGCCAATATCACGACGGATATCACACCGCATACGCTGCGCCATTCTTTTGCCACGCATCTGATACAAAATGGTGCAGATTTAAAAAGTGTGCAGGAGATGCTTGGACATGCTGATATCTCATCAACGCAGATGTACCTTCACATGAATGTAAATAAAATCAGAGATGTGTATACAAAAGCGCATCCACGAAAATAAAAAAGACCCCGCAAGGGGTCTTTTTTAGCATAACTCAGCAATTGTCTCAATCAGTTTCTCGGAATCTTCCCATCCCAGGCACGGGTCAGTAATGGATTTGCCATAGATATGGTTCGGTCCGATCTTCTGGCAGCCCTCTTCAAGATAGCTTTCTATCATCACGCCTTTGACGAAATTATGGATCTCCCCAGACACGTTGCGGCTGTGGAGCACTTCTTTGACGATACGGATCTGCTCTTTAAACTGCTTGTTGGAGTTGGAATGATTGGCATCTACGATCGTTGCCGGATGCTTTAAATCATGTTCGCTGTATTTTTCAAGAAGCAGCTGAAGATCTTCGTAGTGGTAGTTCGGGATCGCATTTCCATGTTTGTTGACAGCGCCGCGCAGGATCGTATGAGCCAGGTCATTGCCGTGGGTACGGGCTGCCCAGTTCCGGTAGATAAAGCTGTGTCCATGCTGTGCAGCGTATACGGAGTTCAGCATCACAGTGAAATCACCGCTGGTCGGGTTTTTCATACCGGCCGGTACATCCATACCGCTTGCGACGAGACGGTGCTGCTGGTTTTCGACTGAACGCGCGCCGATCGCCACATAGGACAGCAGGTCGTCCAGATAGAGCCAGGTCTCCGGATACAGCATCTCATCGGCTGAAGTGAGTCCTGACTCTATGATTGCGCGCATGTGGAGCTTGCGCACCGTGATCAGTCCCTGCAGAAGATCCGGTTTTTTCTCAGGGTCGGGCTGGTGGACAATTCCTTTGTAGCCCTCGCCGGTCGTACGCGGTTTATTGGTATAGATTCTTGGAATCAGAATCAGCCGGTCAGCAACACGCTCCTGAACCTTTGCCAGCCGGTTGATATATTCACAAACGGGATCTTCATTGTCGGCGGAACAGGGGCCGATAATGACCAGAAATTTATCGGATGCTCCGGTTAATACATCGCGGATCATTGCATCACGTTCTTTTTTCAGCGCCGCGATCTGTTTGGTGACCGGATATTCTTCTTTGATCTGCGATGGTGTCGGAAGTTTTTTCACTAATTCAATGCTCATGATATTATTCTAAATCCTTTCTCATTCGAAATGAAACCTGGTACAAAGTGATTGTCGTGCGGTTCCGAACTTAGTATAATACAATTCCTCCGGGTTGTCGATGGGGAATTTGATCATGATTTCTTCTTAAAAAGATCCGGAAGATGTATCAGATGAAAGGTGTTCAGCAGGAGTACATAGACAAAAGTCAGGACGGCACAGGAGATGCCGAGCAGGATAAGCGGACCGCCGGGCAGATAACCGGAGATCAGCTGCAGACTTTGTGCGCATCCTCCGGAAATGATTAGAAAACACAGTGGTTTTGCGATCGCATCAGCTGCATGAAACACCAGAACCCCTTCCCGGTACAGAGATACCACACTGAGAAGAACCAGGATGATCTCGTTGCCAAGAACACCCCAGAGATATCCAAGGATTCCAAACCTGGGAATGGCAAAAAACACGAAGCATATGCGCAGCAGCAGTCCGGCAAGACTCTGGATAAAATAAAGTGTGGTTTTTCCGAGTCCATTGATGATACTTGCCAGTGTGGTGGAAAGATACATAAAAGGACAGATAAAGGAGAGAATTGCAATATATCGCCCTGCCTCCGCACTGTGGAACAAAAGCCGGCCAAGGCTGTCACCATATCTGTAAAACAATCCAAAACAAAGTATTCCCAGAAACAGTCCGTAGCGTATGGTCTTTTCAACGGTAAATGCAATCCGGTCTTTCTGATTCCTGGCTTTGGATTCTGCCACAGCCGGAAGCAGCATGACTGAGACGGAATGGGTAATGGTGGAGGGAAACAGAATCAGAGGGAGTGCCATTCCTGTCAGGACACCATATGTACTCAAAGCTTCCGTGGAGGTCTGACCATAAAGGCGCAGACAGAAAGGGATCAGAACTGTCTCGACGCTTCTTAACAGATTGAGGATCACACGGTTGGCAGTCAGGGGGACGGATAGTCTTAGAATCTCTGAGGCGTATGCCTTCGCGGAAGATACTTGACCGATATGATACCCTTCTTCTCTGAATTCTTTTCGCAGAAAGTAAAAGATAAAAAAGAAAGCGAAAAGCTCCGAGACAACGGTTCCGGCAACGGCCAGAAACGGGGAAGCAGAGTAACCATTCGCCAGCATCAGGCAGAAAAATGCCCACGAGGATACAACCCGGACACATTGTTCCAGCATCTGACCGAGGGAGGGAATGACTGTCTTCTTTTGTGCAAAATAGTAGGAAGTGATACAGATGTGCAGTGTTCCAAACGGAATTGTAAATGACATGAGCCTTACCAGCGGAATACAGCGGGGCTCTGCCAGTATAGCTGTACAGAACCAGTCACAGCCCAGATAGACGGCTGCAAAAGCCAGAAATGAAGCCAGAAGAGAGATTGCACTTCCGACAATAAACAGGTCGCGTGCCCCTTTTTTGTTTCCAGTGGCAAGACGTGCTGCGACGCTTTTGGAAAGAGCCGTCTGTACGCCCAGGACCGTAAATGCATAGCAGAGATTAAAGATCGGGGAAATCAGCTGAAAGATACCCATTCCTTCTGCACCAATCGTATGTGAAAGGAATATTCTATAGAAGAAACCGATCAATCGGCTGATCAGGCCTGCAGCGGTCAGGAGAAGTGTGCCAAAGAGGAGGCGCTGTGTTTTTGGCATGGTGACCTCCGTATTAGTCTTTAAAAAAATATATTCAGATTTCCGGCTTGACAGAACGAAGGAATGGTGATATTCTAGCCTAAGAAAACCCGAGTAAATTACTCGGGATTGAAATGGAAGGTGAGCAGGTGAAATTATCAACGAAAGGCAGATACGGTCTGCGGGCATTGATTGACCTTGCGGTTTACAGCGAACAGGAAGCTGTTTCCATACAAAGTATTGCCAGGCGGCAGAATATCTCCGACAGCTATCTGGAACAGCTGATGCGGATGCTTCGAAAGGCAGATATCGTTGTCAGTGTCAGAGGTGCACAGGGCGGTTATCGCCTTGCAAGGCCAGCCACGGAAATTTCAGTTGGAGATGTGCTTCGTGCGCTGGAAGGCAGTCTTGAGGCTGTTACCTGTCCCGGCAATCAGGAGAACAATGGCTGCGAAGGAGCAGACTTATGTGTGACAAGGTATGTATGGCAAAAGATCAATGACAGTATTACACAGGCGGTAGACAGCATCATGATCGATCATCTGGCAGAGGAAAGCCGTAAGATTCAGGAGAAGGGTTTGCCCCTGTCTTCAACATGTAATAATTGAGGAGTGTTAAAATGGAAAAAATGATATATTTGGATAATGCAGCGACAACGAAGACAGCGCCCGAGGTAGTGGAAGCGATGCTTCCATACTTTTCGGAGTATTATGGAAATCCGTCCAGTATATATGAGCTGGCAGCTTCCAGCAAAACAGCGATTACAAAGGCCCGGGAAGAAATTGCCGGTGTATTGAACGCAAAGCCGGAAGAGATTTATTTTACGGCGGGAGGCAGCGAGTCAGACAACTGGGCATTGAAGGCGGCGTTTGAAGCTTACAAAAACAAAGGAAATCATATCATCACCACCAAGATTGAACATCATGCAGTACTGCATACCTGTGAATATCTGGAAACATGCGGGGCAAAGATTACTTATCTTGATGTGGATGAACACGGGATTGTTGATCTTCAGGAATTGCAAAGTGCAATCACAGAAGATACGATACTGATTTCTATCATGTTTGCAAACAATGAGATTGGTACCGTGCAGCCGGTCGAGGAGATCGGAAGAATTGCAAAAGAACACGATGTCCTCTTCCACACAGATGCGGTACAGGCTTTCGGACAGCTTCCCATTGATGTGGATGCATGCAATATTGATATGTTATCTTCCAGCGCACACAAAATCAACGGGCCGAAGGGCATCGGTTTTCTCTATATCCGAAAGGGGGTAAAAATCCGTTCTTTTATCCACGGCGGAGCACAGGAAAGAAAGCGCCGTGCGGGAACAGAAAATGTACCTGGAATCGTCGGATATGGATGTGCGGCAAAACGGGCTGCGGATACCATGGAAGAACGTACGCAGAAAGAATGTGAGATGCGGGATTATCTGGCGCAGCGGATATTAAAAGAGGTACCGTATACGCGTCTGAATGGACATCCGTCAAAACGGCTGCCGAATAATGTCAATATCAGTTTCCAGTTCATCGAGGGGGAATCCCTGCTGATCATGCTGGATATGGAAGGAATCTGCGCGTCAAGCGGTTCAGCCTGTACTTCAGGTTCGCTCGATCCGTCACACGTACTTCTGGCAATCGGACTTCCGCATGAGATCGCTCATGGATCACTGCGTCTGACGCTCAGTGATGAAACGACCAAAGAGGAGATTGATACGGTAGTAGAGTCAATTAAAAAAATTGTAGCGCGGCTGCGGGAGATGTCCCCATTGTATGAAGATTTTGTAAAAAAACAGGCATCTGCCAGATAAAGGCCAGGCAGATTAACCAGGAGAAGAATAAGGAGAAAAACCATGTATAGTGAAAAAGTAATGGATCATTTTCAGAATCCACGCAATGTAGGAGAGATTGAGAATGCAAGCGGAGTTGGAACTGTGGGAAATGCAAAGTGCGGAGATATCATGCGGATCTATCTCGATATTGATGAGGACGGGATGATCAAAGACTGCAAATTTAAGACCTTCGGCTGCGGTGCTGCGGTTGCGACGAGCAGTATGGCAACAGAGCTTGTGAAGGGAAAAAATATCGAGGAGGCTCTAAAGGTGACAAATAAAGCAGTGATGGAGGCGCTCGACGGACTTCCGCCTGTTAAGGTGCACTGTTCCCTTCTGGCGGAAGAGGCAATCCATGCGGCTCTCTGGGATTACGCTGAGAAACACCATATAAAGATTGAAGGTCTGGAAAAACCAAAATCAGATATCCATGAAGGGGAAGAAGAGGAAACATATTAATGGTAAAAAAGAAAGTCGTTGTCGGCATGTCCGGAGGGGTTGATTCCTCCGTGGCAGCCTGGCTTTTGAAAGAGCAGGGATACGATGTGATCGGAGTCACTATGCAGATCTGGCAGGATGAGGAAGAGACGGTGCAGGAAGAAAATGGCGGCTGCTGCGGACTGAGTGCTGTGGAAGATGCGAGAAGAGTAGCTGCTGCACTTGGGATTCCTCATTATGTGATGAACTTTAAAAAGGAATTTAAAGAGCATGTGATGGATTACTTTATCGCTGAATATCAAAACGGCAGGACGCCCAACCCGTGTATTGCCTGCAATCGATATGTAAAATGGGAATCTTTGCTGAAGCGAAGTCTTGAGATTGGTGCAGATTATATTGCAACAGGTCATTATGCCAGAGTTGCAAAACTACCGAATGGAAGATATGCAATACAAAACTCCAGGACTGCTGCCAAGGATCAGACGTATGCCTTATATAATCTGACGCAGAAACAGCTGGCTCATACGCTGATGCCGGCAGGCGGGTATACAAAGGATGAGATCCGCAAAATGGCTGAAGATATCGGGTTATCAGTGGCACATAAACCGGACAGTCAGGAGATCTGTTTTGTTCCGGACAATGATTATGCAAAATTTATTGATGAAACGACCGGAAGTAAAGCAAAACCCGGAAATTTTGTCACGACGAAAGGTGAGATTATCGGACAGCACAGAGGAATCACACACTACACAGTCGGTCAGCGCAAAGGACTTGGCCTTTCCATGGGACATCCTGTATTTGTCACGGAAATCAGACCCCGGACAAATGAAGTTGTCATTGGTGACAATGACGAGGTGTTTCAGAAAACCCTGCGTGCAAACCGGCTGAATTTTATGGCTGCGGAAGAATTGGAAACCGGAGAAGAGAGAGAATTTCTTGTAAAGATCCGGTATAACCACAGGGGGGCACCGTGCATCGTGAAACGGACGGGGCCAGATGAAGTTCTGTGTACCTTTTTTGAACCGCAGCGCGCAGTCACTCCTGGACAGGCCGCGGTATTTTATGAGGGAGAATACGTGGCAGGGGGAGGTACGATCTTATGATTCCTGATTATCATCTGCATACCTTTTTTTCCGGGGACAGCAAAGCAGATCCGCACGAGATGGCTGACCGGGCGATCGCACTCGGAATGGAATCCATATGTTTTACGGATCATATGGACACGGACAGTGAGGAACCGGAGTTTATTCTGGATACAGATGCTTACCTCCCCTACATGCAGGAACTGCAGGAGGAGTACCGGGGAAAGCTTAAGATCAGGATCGGTGTTGAGATCGGCATGCAGCCTCATCTGGCTGACAGACATCGGGAATATGTCAAGCAGTACCCGTTTGATTTTGTCATTGCCTCGCTTCATCTGGTAGATGGAAAAGATCCATATTATCCGGAGGTTTTTGAGGGCAGGGAAGACAGGGAAGTATATCGCAGATACCTGGAATCACTGCTGGAAAACGTAAAGAAATTCTCAGAGTTTCAGGTTCTGGGACACATTGATTACGTTGTCCGTTACGGTACGCATAAAGCACTGCAGTATGGTTATGATGAATACTGTGATGTCATAGATGAGATTCTGCGGCATACGATAGAGACCGGGTGCGGGATAGAAATCAATACGGCGGGCCTGAAAAAAGGTCTGGGTTTTCCAAATCCGCATTATGATGTCATTCGCAGGTATTTCGAACTGGGAGGGGAAATACTCACCCTGGGTTCAGATGCACACGCTCCGGAAGAGATAGGATATGATTTTTCGGCGGTTTCTGACTACTTAAGAACGGTTGGGTGCCGTTATGTGATGGAATTTGAAGGAAAAAGACCGTTTTTTGTACAATTGTAACAAAAATCGAATTTTAATCATGCATGAAGTTTTACTTGAATTTTTGTCACAAATTGGGTAGAATAGCAGTTAGTGAAGCTTCCCAGCGTAAATCGGAAGCTCAATATCACGCTCACAGCAAAGAATTAGGAGGAAATTAAAGATGGCAGTAAAAGTAGCAATCAATGGTTTTGGTCGTATCGGTCGTTTGGCGTTCAGACAGATGTTTGGAGCAGAAGGTTATGAAGTAGTGGCAATCAATGATTTAACATCCCCGAAAATGCTCGCTCATTTATTGAAATATGATTCTTCTCAGGGAAGATACGCGTTAGGTGATACAGTAAAAGCTGGTGAGGATTCCATCACAGTAGACGGAAAAGAAATTAAAATCTATGCAAAAGCTGATGCTGCTGAGCTTCCATGGGGAGAGATCGGTGTTGACGTTGTTCTGGAATGCACAGGTTTCTATACCTCCAAAGACAAAGCATCTGCACATATCAAAGCAGGAGCAAGAAAGGTAGTTATCTCCGCTCCGGCTGGAAATGATCTTCCTACAATTGTTTATAATGTAAATCATAATACACTGAAGCCAGAAGATACTGTTATCTCTGCTGCTTCCTGTACAACAAACTGTCTGGCACCGATGGCTCAGGCACTGAATGATCTGGCTCCGATCCAGAGTGGTATCATGAGCACAATTCATGCTTACACAGGAGATCAGATGATTCTTGACGGACCTCAGAAAAAAGGTGATTTAAGAAGATCCCGCGCAGGAGCGCTGAATATCGTTCCGAACAGCACAGGTGCTGCAAAAGCAATCGGCCTGGTTATCCCGGAACTGAACGGCAAATTAATCGGTTCTGCACAGCGTGTTCCGACTCCTACAGGTTCTACAACAATCCTGGTAGCAGTGGTGAAAGGAAGCGTTACCGTAGATCAGATCAATGCAGCTATGAAAAATGCCGCAACAGAATCTTTCGGATATAATGAAGAAGAGATCGTATCTTCCGATGTAATCGGTATGTCATTCGGATCTCTGTTTGATGCAACGCAGACAATGGTATCTCCGCTTGAAAACGGTGACACACAGGTTCAGGTTGTATCATGGTATGACAATGAGAATTCATACGTTAGCCAGATGGTTCGTACGATCAAATTCTTCTCAGAACTGGCTTAATTAATTATCAAGATCCAAAGGGGTCCGGTCTTATAGGGACCGGGCTTTCTTTTTATAGAATGAGATGATCCAAAGGAGGATTTTTATGCTGAATAAAAAATCAGTAGATGATATCAATGTAAAGGGTCGGAGAGTATTAGTAAGATGTGATTTCAACGTTCCGCTCAAAGACGGCAGTATCACTGACGAGAACAGACTGGTTGCGGCTCTGCCGACGATTAAAAAACTGATCGCTGACGGAGGGCGCGTTATTTTATGTTCCCATCTGGGCAAACCGAAAGGGGAACCAAAACCGGAGCTTTCCCTTGCTCCGGTAGCTGCAAGACTTTCCCAGCTGCTTGGACAGGAAGTAACATTTGCCGCAGACCCGGAAGTGGTCGGAGCAAATGCAAAGGCTGCTGTCGAGGCGATGAAAGACGGAGATGTTATCCTTCTGGAAAACACACGGTACCGTGCGGAGGAGACGAAAAACGGAGAAGCATTCAGCAAAGAACTTGCGTCTCTGTGCGAAGTGTTTGTCAATGATGCATTCGGAACCGCACACAGAGCACACTGCTCAAATGTAGGGGTAACAAAATATGTGGACACCTGTGCTGTCGGATACCTGATGCAGAAGGAAATTGATTTCCTTGGAAATGCTGTAGATAATCCGAACCGTCCGTTTGTAGCGATTCTCGGGGGAGCAAAAGTAGCGGATAAGTTAAATGTTATTGCAAATTTACTGGAAAAATGCGATACTTTAATTATCGGCGGCGGTATGGCGTATACCTTCATAAAAGCAAAGGGCGGCCAGATCGGTACATCTCTTGTCGATGATGAGAAACTTGAGTACTGCAAAGAAATGATTGAGAAAGCAGAAAAACTTGGCAAGAAATTGCTGCTTCCGGTCGATACGACTATCACCGGTGAATTCCCTAATCCGATCGATGCACCTGTTGAGACACAGGTCGTTCCTTCTGATTCGATTCCTTCAGATATGATGGGACTGGATATCGGAACTGAGACAGCCAGATTGTATGCCGATGCTGTAAAGACGGCGAAGACAGTCGTGTGGAACGGTCCGATGGGTGTCTTTGAAAACCCGATTCTGGCAAAAGGTACGATTGCTGTGGCAAAAGCGCTTGCCGAGACAGATGCGACAACGATCATCGGGGGAGGAGATTCTGCAGCAGCCGTAAATCAGTTGGGATTCGGTGACAAGATGTCACACATCTCTACAGGCGGCGGAGCATCACTGGAGTTTCTGGAAGGAAAAGAGCTTCCGGGCGTAGCCGCAGCAGATAATCTGAGCATTTAATGAAAGCTGAACACTTAGAGAATGTGAGTCGTAGGCGAAGCATGAACTTAATGTGAAGCTTGTTCGATGTTCGAGGGCATCGAACTTCCCGTGCTAACATATAAGTCGCTGGCAGGGACAATAAAAAGAAAAGAGGATAAGAAAATGGCAAGAAGAAAAATTATCGCAGGTAACTGGAAAATGAACATGACTCCAAGTGAGGCTGTTGAACTGGTTAACACACTGAAACCACTTGTTGCAAGTGATGACGTTGATGTTGTATTCTGCGTACCGGCGATCGATATCATTCCGGTTATGGAAGCATGTAAAGGTAGCAATATCCAGGTGGGTGCAGAGAATATGTACTTTGAGGAAAAAGGTGCTTACACCGGTGAAATCTCTCCGGCAATGCTGACAGATGTTGGCGTAAAATACGTTGTTCTGGGTCATTCTGAGAGAAGAGAGTACTTTGCTGAGACAAGCGAGACTGTTAATAAAAAGATGCTGAAGGCATTTGAGCACGGCATCACACCGATTATGTGCTGTGGTGAATCCCTGGAACAGAGAGAGCAGGGCGTAACGATGGATTTTATTCGTCAGCAGGTGAAAGTTGGATTCCTGAATGTGACTGCAGATCAGGCCAAGACAGCTGTTATCGCTTATGAACCGATCTGGGCGATCGGAACAGGAAAAACCGCAACTACGGAACAGGCACAGGAAGTATGCGCAGCTATCCGCGCATGCATCGCTGAAATCTACGATGAGGCAACTGCAGAGGCAATCCGTATTCAGTACGGCGGATCTGTGAATGCTGCTACGGCACCGGAGCTGTTTGCACAGGCAGACATTGACGGTGGTCTGGTAGGCGGCGCCGCACTGAAGCCGGATTTTGGAAAGATTGTAAATTACAAATAAATCACACATATCAAAACCCGCTTTTCTCATTGCTTTTTGAGAAGAGCGGGTTTTGTCATAATCACATTGACAATATTAATACAGTATGTTATAATTTTATCCGATAAAAGGGAGTAGCCGAACACCGAAAGGTGGATTTTAAATCGTCACCCGCTGCCGAGAGACAGCCGTATAAAATGAGATGTGCAAGACTTTTATCGTGACAGATCGTCATGATAAAGGTCTTTTTTGATTCATAAAAGATGCCTGTTTCAAACGACATGACAAGCCAAAATCTGTCACGCACGCAGCAGGCAGATTGACAGAAAGGGAGAAAAAGTATGCCGGGAAAAGAACAGGTAAAAGAGATCAGAGAAGCATTGAAAGCAGGACACCGTGCGTTTGCAAGCTTAAAAAATGCACAGGACAGTCTGAAAAGCGCAGGCAGCTGGGGGATGTTTGACATTCTATGTTTGGAAGACAGGAGGAATGACTGATGGGATGTCTTGGAAATCTGTTATGGTTTATATTTGGAGGTTTTTTGAGCGGGCTCAGCTGGTGTGCAGCGGGATTGCTGTGGTGTATTACGGTTGTGGGAATACCGGTTGGTGTTCAGTGCTTTAAGTTCGCATCGCTTAGTTTCTTTCCGTTCGGGAAAGAAGTGCGGTACGGCGGAGGAGCGGGAAGTATGATTTTGAATATTATCTGGCTGATTGTCTCTGGAATTCCGCTGGCGTTAGAGCATCTGGCGTTTGGAGTTGTGCTGTGCATCACGATCATTGGGATTCCGTTTGGGATGCAGCAGTTCAAGCTGGCGAAGCTGGCACTGATGCCATTTGGAAGTGAAGTTTATTAAGAAGATATGAAGACGGCGGTTTCCGCGGGTTTTGTCCCGCTGGAAACCGCCGTTTTTGTATCTTCACTGCTGAAGAAACTGCAGATGATCCATATCGATATCCATGCTTTTGGACTGCATGAGAGAAAATGCATGTAAAAGTTTCTTTATTTCGTCTGGTGACGAGGGGATGACATGATTGTCCAGTTTTACGGTCATCACAATCAAAACAATCTCTGAAATCTCATCCGGATAGTGACACTTGATCAGACCTTCCAGGCTTCCCTGTCTGATAATATCGGCCAGAATCGGTTTCAGGCTTTTGATCAGAAAGGACATGAATTTCTGGTGAATCAGCGCGCTTTGCTGAATTTCGATAAAGCTTCCGCATTCTTCCTGGCGCTTCAACTCCGAGGACGCTTCCAGGCATGCGCGGAAGATGATCTCCATCTTTGCAAATGCATCAATGTCCGTGGAACTGACCAGATCTTTGCTCTTTTTAATAGCCATAGAATAGGAACGTTCGATCACGGCCTCAATGATATCATTCTTAGATTCAAAATAGTAGTAGATACTTCCTTTTCCAATCCCTGCTTTTTCGGCAATATCGCTGACGGAAATTGCACGGTTTGATGATTCATTCATCAATTCCTGCATTGCATCCAGGATCAGGTCTCGTTTCTTGTTATTCTGCATAAAAATCTCCTTTCAGAAACCCGTCATTTGATAAGTATATCAGAAATTCTGTAAAAAAGCCATACTTGACTGGCGGTCGAAAAAGTGATAGAGTAAGCGCAGAACTAAATTCGACCAATGGTCGAAAAAAGTCGTTTTACAAATGGAATTACGGAAGTCGAAGATATGGGAGGAAGAAATATGATGACATTTGAAGAGGTATATGAAAAAGCAAAAGCAGTTTTTATGAAGGCAGATGTAAGCCAGATCAGAGAACATCTGGCATTTCAGTTCAATATCACAGGGGATGGAGAAGGCGCTTTTTACGCGGAAGTCAACGATGGTGTCCTCAGTGTTGAGCCTTATGAGTATTATGACCGGGATGCTGTATTTACCTGTACAGCTGAAACGCTGTTCAAGATTGTGGAGGGAAAAGCAGATCCCATAATGGCTTTTACATTGGGAAAATTAAAAGTGGACGGAAGTATCGAAAAGGCGCTTAGCATACAGAAACTGATGTAGCCTGATCCCCAAAATGGAGGAATGTATGATGGAAGTATGGAAATGGACAGTAGGTCTTGGAACAGCCGCTGCGGCTTTTGAGTATGGGATTGCGGAATATTTCTTCCGGCGGACGATGCTTCGGGCAAAGGCGAAAAGAGAACGTACACGAAAGATAGCGGGAACACAGTGGGATTCCTATATACCAAAGATCAGAGCGTGCCGCAAATGGCTGATGGCGAGAGAGAAAGAAGAAATCTTCATACGCTCCTTTGACGGATTAAAACTGTATGGGACGTATTTTCCGGCAAAGGGGTCGAACCGGACATTTTTATGTTTCCATGGCTATACGAGCGAAGGGTTCAATGATTTTCCGTGTATTGCTAGATTTTATCTGGAACAAGGATATAATGTACTGCTTGCAGACGAACGCGCGCATGGGAAAAGTGAAGGTACATATATGGGCTTTGGGTGTCTGGACCGGTGGGATGCGATGGAGTGGATCAAATACCTGCTGGGACGGTTTGGGCAGCAGCAGCGGATATACTTGCATGGAATGTCCATGGGAGGGGCGACAGTGCTTATGATTAGCGGACTGAAGCTACCGCCGCAGGTTGCAGGGATAGTATCGGACTGTGGATTTACATCGGCCTTTGAGGTTTTTGCGTCAGTATTAAATCATAGGTATCACATGCCTGCATTTCCGGTTCTTCAGATTGCCGATCAACTGACAAAAAGAAGGGCGGGATACAGCCTGGCGGAATGCAATTCCGCTCAGGAGGTAAAAAAGGCCGGGGTACCGGTTCTTTTCATTCACGGAGATGCAGATACGTTCGTGCCAAGCTGGATGTGTGATAAAATTTATCAAAGCTGTGCTTCCAAAAAACAGAAACTGATCATCAAAGGAGCCTCTCACGCGGAGGCATACTATAAAGACACTGCTGCATATGAACGTGCGGTGAATTCGTTTCTTTATAAGCTGGACGGTGAGGAGGAATAATCGATGATGAAAACAAGAAAAGGTTACAGGGTATATCCGTTGACAGCGGCGCAGAAGCTGCACTATTACTGCCTGAAATTCTGTCCGAAAAAACAGGTGCTGAATATCGGGAGCAGTCTGACCATCGAGCAGGACCTGGACTGGGATGTGCTGAAAAAAGCCGTCTATCAGGCCTATGACCGGTGTGAATCCATGCGTCTGCGTTTTGCGGAGGATAAAGAGGGGAATCTGTATCAGTACGTTGTTGACAAAGAAGAGCGGGATATAGAGCATTTTGATTTTACGGGCTGGCAGGAATGTCATGCGAAAGACAAACTGGTTGAATGGACAGAGACGCCGTTTGATCAGTTTGACTGTCCAAGAAACCGGGTGGTCATGATCAAAATGCCGGATGGCTTTCAGGGAATTTATCTTCTTGTGGATCATCTGACGATGGATGCACAGTCATTGATTGTATTTCTGAGAGATGTCATCGAGATTTACTGCAATATGAAATATGAGGGCATCGATTATCCGAAACCTATGGCATCCTACATAAAACAGCTTGAAAAAGATCTCGCATACGAACAGGGAAGCGAAAGCGAAAGAAGGGATAAGGAATTTTTTGAGAAGCTGATCTCTTCCTCGGAACCGATTTTTGCAGATATTTACGGTCCTGGAAAGCTGGAAAATGAGAGAAAAGAGAAGAACCTGCCCGATATGCGTGCGGTTACCAATACTTCAGCAAATGTGGAGGCCAATATCACAACGTTTCATCTGGAAGCAGAGCCGTCGATGCGGCTGCTTAAATTCTGTGAGCAGAATCGGATTTCCATGGTATGTCTGCTGATGATGGGGCTGCGCACATTGCTGCAGAAAGAAAATGATCTGGACGATATTTCAATTACGACGACGATCGCAAGAAGGGCAACTCTGACAGAGAAAAAATGCGGGGGATCCAGAATACATTGTTTTCCGTTCAGAACCATCATCCCCCGTGAGGATACATTCATGGAAGGCCTGCTAAAAATCAGGGATGGACAGAATCAGTATTTCCGCCATGCTAATTACAACCCGGTAGATTATTACGGATTTCGTCAGAAGTATTATCATTTGCCGGATGGTCAGACGTATGAACCGATGAGTCTGACATATCAGCCGATGAGCCTGAAAACGGGAGGACTTGAGAAACTGGGCGATATCAGATATCACACAGAGCGGTATACAAACGGAGCGGCAGCACATACGCTTTATCTTACCGTCATGCACCGGGCGGCGGACAACGGGCTGGATTTTGGTTTTGAGTATCAGACGGGAGTCGTTACGCCTAAACATCTGGAGTACATTTATTATTATCTGTGTAAAATCTTGTTTACCGGGATTTCCGATCCCCAGGCTGCAGTGGGTGATATCATAAAATCTGTATAATATGCGAGGAGGAAGCAGGATGCTGGAACAATTAAAAGATATTATCTGTGAATATGTAGAAGCAGAAAAAGAGGACATTACAGAGCAATCCAGATTCATGGAGGATCTGGGGTTTAATTCCTATGATTTCATGGCGATGGTAGGTGAGATCGAAGAAAGATTTGACATTGAGGTTGCAGAACGGGAAGTTGTGAATGTTAAGACGGTTCGTGAAACACTGAAATATATCAGGAAACTGCAGGATTAAAAACGGGGAGGAAATATAAAATGCAGGTAAAGACAATGAAAGACATCCTTGATTACGCAGCCAACACATATGGGGATCGGGATGCAATCCGATATAAAGTCAGAAAAGAAGTGGCAAGCAAAAGTTATCTGGATGTTAAGCAGGACAGCGAGTCTGTGAGCTGTGTTTTAAAAAGCCTGAATATGCTTGGCAGACATGTGGCTCTGATCGGTCCGACCAGTTATGAATGGATGATCAGTTATTTTGGTGTGGTCAACAGCCAGAGTGTTGTGGTACCAATAGACGTACAGCTGCCGGCAGATGAGGTCTGTGAGCTTCTTGAACGGGCTGAGATCAGTGTACTGGTTTATGACGAACTGCGGACGGATGTCGCGCAAATGGTACAGGACAGATGCCCGAAACTTTCTCATGTGATATCCATGCAGTCGGATCTTCCAGGTCTTCTGCAAAAAGAGGGAGGGAGTTTTTCGATACCGATTGATGCGGATAAACTCTGCACTGTCTTGTTTACGTCGGGAACGACAGGAAAGAGCAAAGGCGTGATGCTCAGCCACAGAAACCTGACAGACAATGCAGCGGCCCTGGATATGAAGATTCCATCCGGAACAGTTTCCATGACGTTGCTTCCGATCCATCACGCATACTGTTTTACCATGGATATCTTAAAGGCGTTATACATAGGAATGGTAATCTGCATCAATGATTCCATTATGCATGTATCCAGAAATATGAAGCTGTTTAAGCCCGAGATTGTGCTCCTTGTTCCAATGGTCATTGAATCAATCTACGCAAAGCTTGTGGATGCGGGGCCGTTGCTTCCAAAGAAAATGGCTGCAAAGGCTGCTTTTGGCGGCCGGCTCCACACGATCTGCAGCGGAGGCGCATATCTTGATCCGGAATATATCAGAAAATTTAAGGATTATGGCATTACCGTCCTGCAGGGGTATGGAATGACGGAGTGCTCTCCGGTTATCAGTACCAATCTGGAATGGGAATCAAAGATAAATTCCGTGGGCAGGCTGCTTCCGAACTGTGAGGCTAAGATCGTTGAGGATGAAATCTGGGTGCGCGGATCGAGTGTTATGATGGGATATTACAAAATGCCGGAGGAAACTGCGCAGGCGCTGGAAGACGGGTGGCTGAAAACGGGGGACCTGGGATATGTGGATGAAGACGGATTTGTCTTTATCACTGGCAGAAAAAAGAATCTGATCATCCTTTCAAACGGGGAGAATGTATCACCGGAGGAACTGGAAAACCAGCTGTTGAGAAATTCCCTCATCAGGGAAATCATTGTCAGTGAGTATCAGGGTGGGATTCAGGCGGAGATTTTTCCGGATAGAGAATATGCAAAGAAAAAGCGTGTCAAAGATATCACGGCGGCACTGCAGGCGATCATCGATGAATTCAATCAGGGCACACCGATTTTCAGACGTATCAGCCGGCTAAAGGTACGGGAAACAGAGTTTGAAAAAACACCGTCCCAAAAAATAAAACGAAAATAAAAAGATGATTCATAAAAAGAGCAGATATTTCCAAATCTTCATTTTGAGGAAGAGGAACGATCTGCTTTTTGTTTGCATTGCTTACTCAGGGATTTCCTTTACGCCGTCCAGAATCAGGCGCGGCCGGTAAGGATACTGTTTGACGTCCTCACGTGTCATGACACCGGAGAGAACGAGGACTGTATCCAGACCGGACTCGACTCCGGCGATGATGTCGGTATCCATGCGGTCACCGATGATCGCTGCGTCCTCGGAATGAACGCCAAGCATTCGAAGGCCTGTGCGCATCATCAGAGGATTTGGTTTGCCGACATAATAGGCGGATTTTCCGGTTGTCAGCTCGATAGGGGCTACAAATGCGCGGCAGGCAGGGATGATACCGGATTCAGACGGACCGGTCAGGTCATAATTCGTGCCGATCAGACGGGCGCCCTTCTCAATCAGTTTAACAGCATGCAGGATGCTGTCGTAATTATAAGTTCTTGTCTCACCGATCACTACGTAATCGGGATCCACATCATTGATCGTGATGCCGGATTCGTACAGTGCATTCAGAAGGCCCGGAGCGCCGATCACATAGGCACTGCAGCCTGGTGACTGCGTACTCAAAAATTTTGCAGTTGCAAGTGCACTGGTGTAAAAGTGACTTTCGTCCACATCAAGACCCATGCGCGCAAGCTTCTGCTGCAGCTCTTTTGGCGAGCGTTCACTGGAATTTGTCAGGAACAAAAAACGTTTTTCTTTCTCATACAACCAGTTTACGAATTCCTGAACTCCGGGCAGCAGGATATTGCCGTGGTAGATCACGCCGTCCATATCGCAGATAAAGCCCTTTTTTTCTCTTAATCTTTCCATAAATCTTTCTCCTCTTTAATTGTTTGCTGCTGCCCTCATTGTACCGTGTTGAAAGTGACAGTGCAACGGATAACCGGTATTTCACTAAAATTTTACATATGTTTTACGGGACGGTGATGATGCATTTTACAATCTAATTGTAAGATAGATCTTGTAAATCGAAGAGTAAAAGGAGAGAAAATGATTATGAAAAAATCAATGGTAGCATTCATGACAACTGTTATAATCGGCAGTACATTACTGGCAGGATGTGGAAGCAATGACACATCGGCAGATTCTGGTTCTAATACAGCAGAAACAACGCAGGAAGCATCCGCAGGGGGAGCATCGGGACCAATTACTATTGTCTCAAGAGAAGATGGATCCGGAACGCGCGGAGCATTCGTGGAACTGTTCGGTATAGAAGAAGAAGTAAACGGTGAAAAAGTTGATATGACAACTGAGGAAGCCAAAATCACGAACAGCACATCGGTTATGATGACAACGGTACAGGGCGACGTAAATGCAATTGGTTACATATCCCTTGGTTCTCTGAATGACACGGTAAAGGCAGCCAAAATTGACGGGGCTGAGGCAAGTGCTGAAAATATTGAAAACGGATCCTATAAGGTAGTACGTCCCTTTAATATTGCAACGAAAGAAGGTTTAAGTGACGTTGCATCTGACTTTGTGGCTTTTATCATGAGCACAGAAGGTCAGGCAGTTGTTGAGGAGAATGGTTATATTCCGGTAAGCGATGCAACAGCGTATGCAGGAGACAAACCGGCTGGAAAAGTGGTAGTTGCAGGTTCCTCCTCCGTAACACCGGTCATGGAAAAATTGAAAGAAGCATATGCAAAAGTAAATCCGGATGCTGAGGTTGAGGTACAGCAGAGTGATTCTACAACAGGTATGCAGTCAGCGATTGACGGGTTGTGTGATATTGGTATGGCTTCCCGTGAATTAAAGGACAGTGAGACCGAAGCCGGTCTTACCGCAACCGTAATCGCTCAGGATGGTATCGCAGTTATCGTTAACAATGAAAGTGGAATTGATGAGCTGACAAGTGATCAGGTAAAAGGAATCTATACAGGAGAAATCTTGGATTGGGAAGACCTGGGCTGATAATTTCCTGGTGAAGGTGAGGAAAGTATATGAATCAATTCAAAGAAAAAGCAATGAAAATAGTTTTTCTGATCGCAGCCTGTACCTCTGTACTGGCAGTAGCACTCATCTGTGTGTTCCTGTTCGCAAACGGGATACCGGCGATCGGAGAGATTGGAATTGGCAATTTTCTTCTTGGAAAGCTCTGGAAACCTTCTAATAATCTGTTCGGAATACTGCCCATGATCTTGGGCAGTATTTATGTGACAGGAGGAGCGATTATCCTTGGGGTTCCAATTGCATTATTTACATCAGTTTTTATGGCGAGATACTGCCCCAGAAAGCTTTATCCGTTTCTGAAATCCGCCATCAACCTTCTGGCAGGCGTTCCGTCCGTTGTCTATGGGTTCTTTGGCCTGGTGCTGATCGTTCCCATCATTCATGATATTTCGGGAAGAGACGGCAGCACAATGCTGGCGGCCTCCGTGCTGCTGGCGATCATGATACTGCCGACCATCATCGGGGTGACGGAATCTGCACTCAGAAGTGTCCCCGACAGTTATTACGAAGGTTCTCTGGCGCTTGGGGCGACGCATGAGCGCAGCGTATTCTTTACCATCGTGCCTGCGGCAAAGTCAGGGATTGTAGCCGGGATCGTGCTTGGAATCGGACGCGCAGTCGGTGAGACGATGGCGGTCATTATGGTGGCCGGAAATCAGGCACGCATGCCTGCCGGACTTTTTCGGGGACTGCGTACACTGACAGCCAATATTGTTTTGGAAATGGGATATGCGGCAGATCTTCACAGGGAGGCATTGATTGCGACAGGGGTTGTTCTGTTTGTTTTTATCATGCTGATCAATTTTGCGGTTTCGCTGCTGAACAGGAGGACTTACAGTGGAAGTGAAAGCTAGAAATTACCAGTCATTATCTCAAAAATTAAAAGCCTATACCAAAAGCCCCATGTCTGCGATTCTGGCACTGCTTGTGATGATTTGTACGGCGGTCACTTTTTTCGTGCTGCTGTTTCTGGTTGCGTTTATACTGATCAAAGGTGTGCGGTATCTGAATTTGGACTTATTTTCTTTCACCTATACATCGGAGAATGCATCTCTTATGCCGGCGCTGGTCAATACTTTGACGATGACGGCACTTTCACTTGTGATTGCAGTGCCGATCGGAGTTGCATCAGCTATTTTTCTGGTAGAATACTCCGGGAAAGGGAGCAAACTGGTAGGAATTATCCGGATAACAGCGGAGACTCTTTCCGGTATTCCTTCGATTGTCTATGGACTGTTTGGACTTCTGTTTTTCGCAACGACATTAAAATGGGGATTCTCTCTGCTGTCAGGATCATTTACTTTGGTTATCATGATTCTGCCACTCATTATGAGAACAACGGAAGAAGCGTTAAAAGCTGTTCCGGATTCACTACGGGAAGCCAGCTTCGGGCTGGGAGCAGGTAAGCTTGGGACAATTTTTAAGATTGTACTGCCGTCTGCGGTACCGGGCATTCTGGCGGGAATTATCCTGGCCACGGGACGAATTGTCGGGGAGACAGCGGCGCTAATCTATACGGCGGGTACGGTTGCACAGATTCCTTCCAACCTGATGGGGTCGGGGCGAACTCTGGCAGTCCATATGTATGCGCTGTCCAGTGAAGGGCTGTATATGGATCAGGCGTATGCGACAGCAGTCGTACTTCTTGTGATTGTGCTCGTGATCAACTGGCTGTCCGGAAGAATTGCAAAACGTATTGCGAAAGGATAAGAACGAAATGGATAAAATATCGATAGAACATATGAATTTGTATTACGGCGACTTTCATGCGCTGAAAGATGTAGATCTTCACCTTCCGGAAAAACAGATTACAGCATTTATCGGGCCCTCCGGCTGCGGAAAGTCCACACTTTTAAAATCCCTCAACAGAATGAATGATCTGATTCCCTCATGTAAGATCACCGGGGATATCAGGCTGGACGGAGAGGATATCTACGGAAATATGAACGTCAATCTGCTCAGAAAACGCGTCGGTATGGTGTTTCAGAAACCAAACCCGTTTCCGATGAGCATTTACGATAATATCGCCTATGGACCGAGAACACACGGTATTCATGCAAAGGCAAAACTGGATGAGATCGTGGAACATTCCCTGCGTGGAGCTGCCATCTGGGAGGAGGTAAAAGACCGTCTGAAAAAGAGTGCCCTCGGGCTTTCAGGAGGACAGCAGCAGCGTCTGTGTATCGCACGTGCACTTGCGGTGCAGCCGGAAGTGCTTCTGATGGATGAGCCGACCTCTGCGCTGGATCCCATATCAACTTCAAAAATTGAAGATCTGGCGGTTGACCTGAAACAAAATTATACGATTATCATGGTCACACATAATATGCAGCAGGCGGCACGTATCTCAGACAAAACAGCGTTCTTTCTCCTTGGTGAAGTCGTGGAATACAATGACACGGATGTCCTTTTTTCAATGCCGCAGGATAAAAGGACAGAGGATTATATCACAGGGAGGTTTGGTTGATATGCGTAAATATTTTGATCTGCAGCTGAAGCAGCTGCATCAGGAACTGAAGGAGATGGGAGGACTATGCCAGCTCGTTATTTCGGAGACATACCAGCTTTTAAATAAGGGCGACCGTGAGGTGATCAAGTCGATCGTAGTCCAGGAAGAACAAATGAATCAAAAAGAGCGCGATATTGAAAGCCTCTGCATGAAACTGCTGCTCAAACAGCAGCCGGTCGCAGCGGATCTAAGAAAAGTATCAGCAGCTCTTAAGATGATCACGGATATGGAACGCATCGGTGATCAGGCACTTGACATAGCGGAGATCGTGGAGACAGGTACGGTGCTTGAAGCAAAAGGGAGCAAACTTCTGGGCGAGATGGCAGAGGCTACGATGGGCATGGTCTCAAGGAGCATTGAAGCATACGTGGAACAGGATCTGGCAAAGGCACAGGAAGTTATTCAGTCAGATGATGTTGTGGATGAATTGTTTGTGAAGGTCAGGACAAGCCTTGTCGACCACCTGGAAGGTGTCGGAAACGGCAATGATCGGATCCTGGACTTTTTAATGATCGCAAAGTATTATGAACGAATCGGTGACCATGCAACGAATATTGCGGAGTGGGTTGAGTTTTCCATTCTGGGAAAACACAGGAGCGGTAAAGAAGCTTAGGATAAAGGCTTGGTAAAAATAACCAAAAACGTAACAAAACTTCTGTTTTTGTTGATATTTGTGAAAGAACTGATATAATAGTTAACAGATTACAGCGAAATCAGGAGGATTAGTTATGAAGAAGATGTTAGTATTGGCATTAGCTGCTGTCATGGCCGTTTCACTGGCTGCATGCGGCGGTTCTAAAAAAGAGAACACGGTGAATTCAAAAGATGATCTTGCAGGAAAGAAAATCGGTGTTCAGCTCGGCACAACGGGAGACATTTATTCCAGTGATTATGCAGAGGAAAATGAAGGGACAGAGGTTGAGCGGTTCAGCAAAGGCATGGACGCGGTTCAGTCTTTGAAACAGGGAAAACTCGACTGTGTGATCATCGATGCACAGCCTGCAAAAGCATTTGTTGAGAAAAATGACGATCTGAAAATTCTGGATGAACCGTTTGAACTGGAAGAGTATGCGATTGCTCTTAAAAAGGACAACACAGAATTAAAAGATAAAATTAACACTGCATTGGCTGAACTGAAAGAGGACGGGACGCTGGACGCAATCGCCAGCAATTACATCGGCGATGATACAAAAGGAAAATTTCCATATGAATCTCCGGCAGATACAGACCGTTCAGGCGGAAAGCTGGTAATGGCAACCAATGCAGCCTTCGAACCGTATGAATTTTACGAGAATAACACCATTGTCGGACTGGATGTCGATATGGCGCAGGCGATTGCAGACAAACTTGGCATGGAGCTGAAAGTGGAGGATATGGAGTTTGATTCTATCATCACTGCTGTTCAGTCTGGAAAAGCAGATATCGGTGTTGCCGGAATGACAGTGACAGAAGACCGACTGAAAAATGTTGATTTCACGGATCCTTATACAACGGCAACACAGGTTATGATCGTAAGAAAATAGCGTAACTGTATTGACAGGGCTGTTACTTTTTAGCAACAGTCCTGTTCTTGTACGTTGTTACTGACAGATGAGATAGGAGAAGTGTTATGTGGAATACTTTTGTAGAACAATTTAATCAGAATTTTATCGAAGATGCCCGCTGGGCATTTCTTCTGAAGGGCCTCGGAAATACCCTGCTGATCACGGTGTTTGCGGTCATGATCGGTATCGTCCTCGGTTTTCTGATTGCAGTCGTGCGCTCGACGCATGATAAGACGGGATCTATGAAATTTTTGAATGCGATCTGCAGGATTTATCTGACCGTTATCCGCGGAACTCCGGTCATTGTGCAGCTGATGATACTCTATTACGTGATTTTTGCGGCAGTCGATATCAACAAGATTCTGGTCGGAGCCATTGGCTTCGGACTGAATTCCGCGGCGTATGTGGCTGAGATTGTGCGTTCCGGTATTATGTCGGTGGATCCGGGACAGTTTGAGGCGGGAAGGAGCCTGGGACTTGATTACCGGAGTACCATGATGCATATTATCATGCCGCAGGCATTCAAAAATGTGCTGCCTGCTCTGGCAAATGAATTTATTGTTCTGCTAAAAGAGACTTCAGTCAGCGGCTATATCGGTCTGATGGACTTGACAAGAGCCGGTGATATCATCAGAAGTGTGACGTATACAGCCCTTATGCCGCTGTTGGCGGTGGCACTGATTTATCTCGTACTTGTCATGGTGCTGACGGCGGGAGTGAATAAACTGGAAGCGAGGCTGAGAACAAATGAGCGATAAAAAAGTACTCATCGAAGTAAAAGAGTTGAGCAAAGCATTTGGCGATCACCTGGTGCTCGATAAAATTTCGACAGAAATTGATCAGGGTGAGGTTGTTGCGATTATTGGTCCTTCAGGATGCGGAAAGTCCACATTTCTGCGGTCTTTGAATCTGCTGGAGATTCCGACCGGAGGGAGCATTAATTTTGAAGGTACGGATATTACGGATGCATCTGTGGATATTAATAAAATCAGACAGAAAATAGGCATGGTATTTCAGCAGTTTAATCTGTTTCCGCACAAAACCATCAAAGAAAATATCATGCTGGCGCCGGTCAAACTGGGAGTCTTAAGTGTAAAGGAAGCATCAGAGAAAGCGGATGCGCTTCTTAAGCGCGTCGGGCTTCCGGAAAAAGCCGATGCGTATCCGGCGATGCTGTCCGGGGGGCAGAAACAGCGGATCGCTATCGCGCGTGCTCTGGCAATGAATCCGGATGTTATGCTGTTTGATGAACCGACATCGGCACTTGATCCGGAGATGGTCGGTGAAGTGCTGGCTATCATGCAGGAGCTGGCCAAAGAAGGGATGACGATGGTCGTGGTGACACATGAGATGGGGTTTGCGCGTGAAGTTGCAAACCGCGTGATGTTTATCGATGAGGGTAAAATCAAAGAAGAAAATTCTCCAAAAGAATTTTTTGACAACCCGAAAAATCCGCGTCTGAGAGACTTTCTTTCAAAAGTATTATAGGAAGCAGCAAAAAGGAGCGAATGATTTATGAAAAAACAACCGACAGTGTTAATGATTCTGGATGGGTATGGACTGAATGACAAATGTGAGGCAAATGCGGTCTGCGAAGCGAAGACACCGGTGATGGATCAGCTGATGAGCCAGTGCCCGTTTGTCAAAGGGAATGCAAGCGGACTGGCAGTGGGGCTTCCGGACGGACAGATGGGAAACTCAGAAGTCGGACACTTGAATATGGGTGCCGGACGTATCGTCTATCAGGAACTGACGAGAATCACCAAGGAGATAGAGGACGGCGATTTCTTTAAAAACGAAGCGCTTTTAGAGGCGGTCAAAAATGCAAAGAAACATGATTCAGCACTTCACTTTATGGGACTTTTGTCAGACGGCGGTGTACACAGTCATAACACACATCTGTATGGTTTGCTGAAACTGGCGAAAAAAGAAGGCCTGAAAAAAGTATATGTCCATTGTTTTCTCGACGGGAGGGATACTCCGCCGTCATCCGGGAAAGGATATATCGAAGAACTGCAGCAAAAAATGGATGAAATCGGTATCGGTGAGATTGGAGTTGTCTCCGGACGTTATTATGCGATGGACCGTGACAATCGCTGGGACCGTGTAGAACTGGCATATCGCGCGCTGACAGGCGGGGAAGGCGTGAAAGGAACCGATGCCGCAGCTGCGGTGCAGGCTTCCTATGACGATGGAAAAACAGATGAATTCGTACTTCCGACTGTGATAGAGAAAGAAGGACATCCGGTTGCTGCGGTTCAGGACGGTGATTCTGTCGTGTTCTTTAATTTCCGTCCGGACCGTGCAAGAGAAATCACGAGAGCATTCTGTGATGATGAATTCTCCGGTTTTGAAAGGGAGAAAAGACTGGATCTTACGTATGTCTGCTTTACGGATTATGATGACACGATTCAGAATAAACTGGTTGCCTTCCATAAGGTAAGCATAGAAAATACATTTGGACAATATCTGGCGGCAAATCATATGACGCAGGCAAGAATTGCGGAGACGGAAAAATATGCCCATGTAACTTTTTTCTTCAACGGAGGTATCGAAGAGCCGAATGAAGGGGAAGTACGTATTCTTGTGAAGTCACCGAAGGTTCCGACATACGATATGCAGCCGGAGATGAGCGCATATGAGGTATGTGACCGTCTGGTGGAAGCCATCAAATCCGGCAAGTATGATGTGATTATCATCAACTTCGCGAATCCCGATATGGTGGGCCATACCGGAGTTGAGGAGGCGGCAATCAAAGCAGTGGAAGCAGTGGATACATGTGTGGGCCGTGCAGTGGAAGCACTCAAAGAGGTAAACGGACAGATGTTTATCTGCGCTGACCACGGAAATGCCGAGCAGCTCATCGACTATGAGACCGGTGAACCATTTACCGCACATACGGTAAATCCGGTTCCGTTTATCCTGGTTAATGCAGATTCGTCCTTTGGGCTGCGTGAGGGAGGATGCCTGGCGGATATCGCTCCGACCCTGATCGAACTGATGGGGATGGAACAGCCGAAAGAAATGACAGGAAAAAGCCTGTTGATAAAAAACAAAGATACGCACAGATAAGAATCGAAGGAGATTGCCAAAAGGGGTAGTCTCCTTTTCTTTACAGCTGAAGATGACAGAATATGACGTTGGACATAAGGAGAAGGAAAGATGAATCAATTTTTAGGGCAGTACCTTGAGAACATCGTACCGGTAACTTTTAGACTGCAGACATCGGAAGAAAGTCAGGTGTTTGGAGGCGGAGAACCTGAGTTTACAGTGACATTGAAGGAAGAGATCAGCAAAAAGGAGCTGCTGACAAGCACATCACTGGCTCTTGGGGACGCGTATACGAAGGGAAAGCTGGAAGTAGACGGGGATCTCTATCGTGTGCTGGACAGTTTCATGGGCCAGATGGGAAAATTCACGACCAACCAACAGTCTCTGAAAAAGTTGTTGTTTACATCGCTTGGCAAAAAGAATCAGAAGGAAGAAGTATCATCACATTACGATATTGGAAATGATTTCTACCGGCTTTGGCTGGATGAGTCTATGAGCTATTCCTGTGCTTACTTCAGACAGGATTCCGATACTTTATATGAAGCACAGATCAACAAAGTACACCATATACTGGAAAAGCTTCATCTTGAGGAAGGGATGACGCTTCTGGATATCGGCTGCGGCTGGGGATTTCTTTTGAAAGAGGCGGTTAAAAAGTATAAGGTCAAAGGTCTTGGTATCACGCTTAGCCGGGAACAGCATGATAAATTCAAAGAAGATATCAAGCAGGAAGGACTTTTTGAGGACCTGCAGGTTGAACTGATGGATTACCGTGATCTGAAGAAATCAGGAAAACACTTTGACCGCGTTGTAAGTGTCGGGATGCTGGAACATGTGGGCCGCGGTAATTATGAGACTTTTATGGAAAATGTAAATGCGGTTTTGAATCCGGGCGGACTGTTTCTGCTTCATTATATCAGTGCACAAAGAGAACATCCGGGAGATGCATGGATCCGCAGATACATTTTCCCGGGCGGAACGGTTCCGAGTTTTAGAGAAATCATCAATATTTTGCCTGATTTTAATTTTTATACGCTTGATGTGGAGAGTCTGCGGCGTCATTATAACAAAACTCTTTTGTGCTGGCGGGAAAATTTTCTGAAACACAGAAAGGAAGTTGTTGAAATGAAAGGGGAGGAGTTTGCGAGAAGGTGGGAGTTGTATCTGGCTTCCTGCGCAGCTACCTTTCATAACGGGATCATTGATCTGCATCAGATACTGATATCGAAAGGCATCAACAATGACCTTCCGATGACACGCATCGTATAAAATCAACCCGTGCGGGCAATACTAGCTGCATCAATATGTAGGAGGTTATTTATGTATCGCTATTTACCGATTCGACGGATTTACGCAAGAGAAGTTCTGGATTCCAGAGGCAATCCAACCGTTGAGGTGGATGTTACGGTAGGAGAAGGCATCGTGGGAATCGATGGATATACAGGAAGAGCGCTGGTTCCGTCCGGCGCATCTACCGGGAAATTTGAGGCACTGGAATTGCGTGACGGAGAAGAGCGTTACTGCGGATTGGGTGTACAAAAAGCGGTGGATAACGTCAATGGACGGATTGCGGAAGCGATCCTGGGAGAAAATGCCCTGAATCAGGCATATATCGACCATCTTCTGATTGAGACTGACGGGACAGAAAACAAGAGCAGTCTGGGTGCAAATGCTGTACTTGGTGTCTCCATGGCTGTGGCAAGAGCAGCAGCTGCCGCACTGAGGCTTCCCCTGTACCAGTATCTGGGCGGGGTATATACAAGAAGGATGCCGGTTCCGATGATGAACATCTTAAACGGGGGAAAGCATGCGGACAATACGGTAGACCTTCAGGAATTTATGATTATACCGGTAAAAGCATGCTGCTTCCATGAAGCACTTTCCATGGGAAGTGAAATCTATCACGCTTTAAAACGGCTGCTGAAGGACCGCGGTCTTTCCACTGCGGTAGGTGACGAGGGCGGATTTGCGCCGGATCTAAAGAGTTCGGCGGACGCGCTGGAACTGATCGTGGATGCCATAAAAGAAGCAGGATATGAGCCGGGTGAGGAAGTAGGGATTGCAATTGATGCGGCTGCCAGCGAACTGTACGATGAGGAGCGCGGTGTTTACAGCTTTCCGGGTGAAAGCTGTGCTCACAACGAAGAAATTACCCGGGATTCCGATGAGATGATTCAGTATTATGAGGAGCTGATGGATCTGTATCCGATTTTTTCGATCGAAGACGGACTGCATGAGGATGACTGGGATGGATGGAAGAAAATGACTGACAGGCTGGGCGGCCGGATTCAGCTTGTCGGGGATGATCTCTTTGTGACCAGCAGCAAACGCCTTGGCTGTGGGATTAAGCTTGAAGTGGCGAATGCGATTCTGGTGAAAGTCAATCAGATCGGTACGCTTTCGGAGGCGATGGATGCAGTCGTCACCGCACAGCAGGCGGGATACCGTGCAGTGATCTCCCACCGCTCCGGGGAGACAGAAGACAGTTTTATCGCAGATCTCGCAGTGGCGACGAGAGCAGGACAGATCAAAACAGGTGCACCATGCAGGACGGACCGCAACGCAAAATATAACCAGCTGCTGAGGATCGAAGAGTACCTTGGAAAAATAGCGGAATACCAGAATCCCTTTTTATAAAGAATAAAGAATGTAAATAGGTGTTGAATTCTTTGCTTTCCTGTGGTAAAATAATTCCAGTTGGCTGCAGGAGGTGTGGAAATGGATATTTTAAGAATTATTCTTACAATACTATTTGTAATTGATTGTATCGGCTTGTCAGTAGTCGTTCTGATGCAGGAAGGAAAAAGCCAGGGTCTTGGTGCAATTTCCGGCATGGCAGATACTTACTGGGGTCAGAACAAGGGACGTTCCATGGAAGGGGCGCTTGTAAAAGCGACAAAGATCATGGCGGTTCTGTTCATTGTACTGTCAATTGTATTAAACATGAAATTTTAGAAAAAGGACACTCTTGTTTTGTGCAAGAGTGTTTTTTCGTCGGAGGAAACGTGAATAAAAAAGAATTAAAGAAGAGAAAAAAACTGATTTACGAGTTGATCAGTTCCAAGGAATATCAGCCGATGCGCGCAAAAGAAATTGCGTCTTTGCTGCAGATTCCAAAGCCTTTGAGAAAAGAATTATTTGAAGTATTGGATGCGCTGATTGAAGACGGCAAAATTGCTGTCAGTAAGCAGGGAAAATACCGAAAGGCAAAAGAGCGTAAGTATGGACCAAAACAGGAGAAAAAAAGCGGACTGACAACGGGTATTTTTATCGGGCATCCCAGGGGCTATGGGTTTGTTGAACTGGAGGATGGAGAACAGGATGATGTCTATATACCGGAAAATAATGTAAACGGTGCGTTTCATCTGGATAAAGTGGAAATCAAAATTTCTGAAAAAGTTGACGGCAAGAGACGCGAGGGAAAGGTTCTTCGTGTGTTGGAACATGAGATCACAGAGGTTGTCGGCACATTTGAAAAAAGCAGACATTATGGATTTGTTGTACCGGATAATGTGAAAGTTCAGCAGGATATTTTTATTCCTCAGGAGTACGCAATGGACGCTCAGGATAAGGATAAGGTGGTTGCAGAGATCACCAGCTACGGAAGTAGGAATAAAAGTCCGGAAGGCCGCATAAAAGAAGTATTGGGGAAAAGCACCGATCCTGGAATCGATGTGCTCTCGGTTGCCAGAAGCTATGGGCTGCCCATGGAGTTTCCGGCCAGAGTGCTGCAGCAGGCAGGAAAGATTCCGCCGGTACTGCAGGACGGTGACTTTTCCGGAAGAAGAGATCTGCGTGACCTTGTGTGTGTGACGATTGACGGCGAAGATGCGAAAGATCTGGATGATGCCATTACACTGACGAAGACAGAAGAAGGATACGAACTGGGTGTTCACATTGCTGATGTGACGAATTATGTGCAGGAAAACAGTGCTCTGGATCGGGAAGCTCAAAAAAGAGGGACCAGCGTTTATCTTGTGGACCGTGTGATACCGATGCTTCCCAAAGAACTGTCAAACGGGATCTGTTCTTTGAACCAAGGAGAGGACAGACTTGCGCTCAGCTGCCTGATATCCCTGAATGAAAAGGGAAAACCCATAAGTCATGAACTTGCGGAAACGGTGATCCGTGTGGACCGCAGAATGACATATACGGCAGTACAGAAGATTCTGGAAGGTGATCAGGAACTGCGGAAAGAATATCAGGAATTGGTCCCGATGTTTTTCTGCATGGAGGAACTTTCAAAGCTGCTTCGCGGCAGAAGAGAAAAGCGGGGAGCGATCGATTTTGACTTCCCGGAGAGTAAGGTAATACTCGACGAAATGGGGCATCCGACTGCGATCAGGGCATATGAGCAAAATACGGCAACCAGGATTATTGAAGATTTTATGCTGCTCGCGAATGAAACGGTGGCGAAGGAGTATCACGACAGAGAGCTTCCTTTTGTATACCGGATTCATGAAGAACCGGATGCAGACCGGATGGAAGTCGTGCTTGCCTTTCTACGGGCAAACCAGATTCCGGTCCAGAAAGCGAAGCATACGGTCAGACCGAAAGAAGTGCAGAAGATTCTTGACGGTATCAAGGGAATGCCTCTGGAGCCGATGGTCAGCCGCCTGCTGCTGCGTTCCATGAAGCAGGCATGTTACTCGATGGAAGATGCCGGGCATTTTGGTCTGGCAGCGGAGCATTACTGTCACTTCACATCACCGATCAGACGTTACCCGGATCTTCAGATTCATCGGATTATCAAAGATGTGATCCGCGGCAGAATGGGACAGGCGCGTTCCCGGCATTATGAGCAAATGCTGGATGATATCGCTTCCAAGGCGAGCTCTCTGGAACGCCGTGCCGAAGAGGTGGAGCGGGAGACAATCAAGCTGAAGAAAGCGGAATTTATGAGCAGCCATATCGGCGAGACATTTGACGGCGTAATATCCGGTGTGACCGGATGGGGAATCTACGTTGAGCTTGACAATACGATTGAAGGCCTCGTCTCCATGAATTCCATGAGAGATGATTATTATGTCTATGATGAAGCTGCACATCAGCTGATCGGTGAAGCTTCCAAAAAAGTTTACCGCCTGGGACAGGCAGTGCACATTGTTGTGGAGGACGCGGACATTGTGACAAAGACAGTAGATTTTAGATTGGCAGAAGGAATGGAAGAACAAGATGGGGAAGGAAACAGGCAATCGTCTGATTGCAAATAATAAAAAAGCGTATCACGATTATTTCATTGAAGAAAAATATGAGGCGGGCATTTCTCTGCACGGTACAGAGGTAAAATCCCTCCGTATGGGGAAATGCAGTATCAAGGAATCTTTTTTGAAGATTGAAAACGGAGAAGTGTTTATTTATGGAATGCATGTCAGCCCGTATGAAAAAGGAAATATCTTCAATAAAGATCCTCTGCGTGTGAAGAAGCTGCTGATGCACCGTTCGGAAATCAATAAACTGCAGGGACAGATTGCAGAAAAAGGGTTTACGCTGGTACCGCTGCAGGTGTACTTTAAAGGCAGTCTAATCAAAGTGCAGATTGGACTTGCAAAGGGTAAGAAGATCTATGACAAACGCCAGGATATCGCGAAAAAGGATCAAAGGCGGGAAGCGGAACGTGACTTTAAGGTGAAAAATCTTTATTAAGCATTGACTTTATGTAAACTCAGTGGTATATTATATGTGATAAAACACGTTTGCAGCCGGTAAAACATTCGGGGTAGTACCGGTTTCGACGGGGGTCTTGAAGATGGAGAAGCTATCCGTACGCGATGCGTCAAATCGCAAACCTTAAATTTAAACGCAGACGAAAACGTAGCGTTAGCAGCCTAGTTGCTGCTCGTCAGCCCTTGTGCACTCACACATGAGGAACCTGGCGCCGATCTTGTGAGAAACGATGCGGGCAAAGCTTTGAGCCTGTAGGCGTATGATGAAGCTACTGAAACCATCAGGATGTCTGTTTCCGGGTGGCAGAGGGAATGTCAAAGAATAGACTATGATAGTAGAAGTACATGGGATAGGCTTTCGGACACGAGTTCGACTCTCGTCTACTCCATAAAAACGCTGAAAGAAAGGGAATTTCTTCGATTGTTTCTTTAAAAAGTAATCAAACTATCTTTCAAACTTGCAGACGTTTTTATAATAATTTATCCATATATAAGCAGATCAGATACTGGAATGCTTATATATGGATTTTTTTGATTAAATGATCTTTTTGGAATCCAAGATATGCTCATAAAGCATCCTATGACTACAAAAAATTTTGAGTCTTCTCTCCACAAAAAGGACAGGATGTATGGAGATAACGATACAAAGAAACTGTTATATCTTTCTACATACGATCAGAAAATAGCGGCATTTTCCTTTTGGTATTGGGCAGGATGGTTTTTGGAAGGTTCCTTCCCAGATACACTTCAGGTAATATTTCTGCCATTCAGAGGTTACATCTTCCATGGCTGTGACTGTAAATCCACAGTGCTTTAGCAGAGCGCTAATTTCTGTTTCGGTTTCAAACCATACATCTGCGTATAGGAATGTGCCGCCGTTTTTAAGAAGCCGGAACGCTTCGGTGATGGCTTTTTCGCGGCTGCCGGATAAAAAAAGGGCGCATTCTGAAATTATGGCGTCAAAGCTTTGAGCAGGATAAGGGGGGGTGAGAAAATCCCCTGTTTCCATACTGCTGTCCGGTTTGATATCCAGACCGCGGGCATCAAAACGCAGGGACCGCAGAAGTTCTACGGTCTCTCCATCGCCTGCGCCAAGGTCAAGGATACAGGCTGGCGGCTTTAGGCCGGACAGTGTGAGCAGTTTTTTGGTCTGACCGGATCCTCCGGGATGTCTGATCATGATAATCTCCTTTTACTTGTCTTCTAATTCCATTTTCACCGCAGCAATTCCGGAAGAACCGTGCGGTCCGTATTCTCTGATTGCCGATTACACCGACATCTGCGGTGGTCACAACTTTGATTTCTTTTGCCAGCATATCGATCAGTGTCTCAAAGCTGGTATAGCACTGTGGAGAATCCAGCCCGCGGTAGGCAACACCGAGGTCACAGCCGATATCGAATTCAAGCGCAGTCAGCTTACCAGTTTCATCACAGACCGGATGCGCATTTGTATAGGATGTGGTTCTCTTTCCACTGTAATGCATGAACTCTTCATATGTCAATGTGCATGTGACCGGATTATGAACTGCCAGCATACCGATTGCGATCAGTGCAGGACCTGCGGGGCGGCACGCCCAGTCAAATGCACCGCTGATGACTTAGAAATGAATGAACGATTTTTTATAAATTTCATGATGGAATATGATAATAAAGTTTTCTGATCGATTTTCCGGCTTTTTTTGTTCTACAGGCATCGTTTGTGGAAAAATAGCGTGAAAAATTGACTTTTTCAAGTTAATATGGCATAATGGCAAAAGATTATTTCGAGGAGGGAAAGTACATGACAACGAGCAACATAGTTGCAATTTTAATTGCATTTGTCGCATATTTGATTTTCATGATCATTATCGGCGCGATCTACATGAAGAAGACAAACAATGTAGATGATTATTTCCTGGGAGGCAGAGGCCTGAACGGATGGGTTGCCGCGCTTTCTGCGCAGGCGTCTGATATGAGCGGCTGGCTGCTGATGGGGCTTCCGGGTTCTATCTATGCTCTTGGAACCGGACAGGCATGGATTGCCATCGGATTATTTATTGGGACAGTACTGAACTGGCTGATTATCTCAGGTAGATTGCGCCGCTATACCATTGTGGCGAACAATTCCGTAACACTTCCGGCGTATTTTGAAAACCGTTTCCATGACAAGAAGAGGATTCTTCTTACGATTTCATCGGTCGTTATCACCATCTTTTTCCTGGTTTATACAGCGTCTGCGCTGGCGGCGGGGGGAAAACTGTTTACTTCTGTTTTTGGCATTGATTATCATATCGCGCTGGCCATTGGTGCATTTGTTATTCTGGCCTACACCTTTATGGGAGGGTTTATGGCCGTGTGTGTGACGGATTTCGTTCAGGGGACATTAATGCTGATTGGTCTGCTGGTCGTTCCGATTGTTGCATACGCAATGGTGAGCGGGGAAATCACCTCTATTTTGGAACAGAGCCAGGTAGCCGGCGGTTCGGGAGCTTATCTGAGTCTGCTTTATAATAATGGAGAGCCATATCAGGCAATAGATGTTATTTCCCAGCTTGCATGGGGACTTGGCTATTGTGGAATGCCACATATTCTGACCAGATTTATGGCAGTTAAAAATGAAAAAGAATTGAAAAAGTCGAAGGGAATTGCGATTATCTGGGTAGCAATCTCGTTGGTGGCTGCATGCGTTATCGGTGTCATCGGACGTGCTTATCTGTTTCCGACAATTCTGGGAACGGAAGGCGCAGCATCAACAGAGAGTGTTTTCATTGAAATGATCACAAAAGTATTTACGAAAGATTTTGCCCTTCCATTCATCGGGGGCATCTTCCTGTGTGGAATTCTAGCGGCGATCATGTCAACCGCCGACTCCCAGCTGTTGGTTACGGCATCGGCAGTTTCCAAGGATATTTATAAAGATATTCTTCATCCGAAGGCTGATGAACAGAAAGTGCTGAAAGTGAGCCGTATTACAGTTATCGCAGTCTCTGTGGCGGCGTTTCTGATTGCCTGGGATCCGAACAACAGCATTATGAACCTTGTGTCAAATGCGTGGGCCGGTCTGGGCGCGGCCTTTGGTCCGACGGTGGTACTGTCACTGTTCTGGAAACGAATCAATCTGACAGGAGCGATCGCAGGAATTGCATCCGGTGCGCTTACTGTCATCATATGGGATTACATTCCGATCGTTGGAGGCCAGACACCAGGAGCAGCGACAGGACTCTACTCCCTGGCGATTGGATTTGCCATCAGCGTTATCTGCATCGTAGTTTTCAGCTTACTGACGAAGGCACCGTCTGAAGAAATGGTGCGTGAATTTGAAAAAGCAGCATCAAAAGAAGAACTTTAATTAAAAACAGAGGAAGCATTCGTGCTACCTCTGTTTTTTAACCAATAAATACCGCAAAAAAAGCACCAATTCCCTCATAAACTTTACAATCTCTATAAGTTTATATTATAATGTACGAGTAGGCAATGAGCCGTGCATCATCCGTAAGAAACAAAGCCTGTGCCTGCACGAAAGCGTTGCTTCTTACGGATGATATAGGGCACGGCCCGCGAACGGTCCGAAGCGGTACCGAAGGAGCGTTCGGCACCGCTGGAAAAGATAAAGGAGTGGCAAAGAGATGGATATTTCGCAACTGTCGAATCTGGACATTACAGCTTTGGACATCACAGCTCCAGACTGGCTTCTTGCAGTCAGTGCAGTGATCGCTGTACTCAACTGCTTTTTGGGATTTAGGCTATTAAAGCTTTGGGTTGCCATTGTCGGTTTTTCGATTGGGGCGGTTATCGGATATTTTGCGACAGTAGAATATGTGAATAATATTGGTATTGCCATCTTGACCGGACTGCTTGGCGGTATGCTGATTGGGTTCCTCGCTTTTCGGGTATACTTGATGGGGGTATTTTTGATTTCTTTTGTCCTGTCTTTTTCCATGATTTTACGGATACCGGCGGACAATGAATCATTGATGTCGATTATTCTGGGTGCCGGCTTGGCGGTGGCGCTGATTGTCGGAATCGCAGCTGTGAAGTTTGTACGGCCGGCGGTTATTATCATCACCGGCATCAGCGGGGGATTGGGTGCGGCATCTGATTTCTTCACGCTGATGAAAGATAAAGATCCGGTACACGTTCTGGGAGCAGGGGTTTTACTCGCTGCGGCAGGCGTTCTTGTGCAGTTTTTGACGACACGAAAAAGAGAAAAAAATGTGAAGTAAGCGCTATGTTCACAGAAGAAACATAGTTCTCTGTTATATTGAAAAAAAGGCGAAAAATCAGGAGGTACAGGGAATGGATCATTTAAAAATCATGGTGGTGGACGATGAAAGCAGGATGCGCAAGCTTGTGAGAGACTTTCTGGTAAAGCAGAACTTTTCTGTGCTGGAAGCAGAAAATGGTGAGCAGGCAGTGGATCTGTTTTATGAAAATAAAGATATTGCACTGATTATTCTGGATGTCATGATGCCAAAGATGGACGGCTGGCAGGTCTGTAAAGAGATTCGGAAACAGTCAAAAGTACCGATTATCATGCTCACGGCCAAAGGCGATGAGCAGGATGAACTGCTCGGTTTTGATCTGGGGGTGGATGAATATATTTCCAAACCATTTAGCCCCAAGATTCTGGTGGCCCGTGTGGAGGCCATTCTTCGGCGTACCGGAAAGACGGATGCAGGCGAGCAGCTTTCAGCCGGAGGGATAGTAATTGACAAAGCGGCTCATATGGTGACGATTGATGGAAAAGCAATTGAACTCAGTTTTAAAGAGTTTGAACTGCTGACTTATTTTATGGAAAATGAGGGAATTGCACTTTCCAGAGAAAAAATCCTGAATAATGTCTGGAATTATGACTACTTTGGCGATGCCAGAACGATTGACACTCATGTAAAAAAACTGCGCAGCAAAATGGGTGACAAGGGGGAGCTGATCCGCACAATCTGGGGAATGGGGTATAAATTTGAGGTAGATTCATGAAACACTCGATTAAACGACAGATTGGCGGTATGTTCATCATACTGGTCGGACTTGCATTGGCATCGATCTGGATATGCAATTATTTCTTTTTGGAAGAATTTTATGTATCACAGAAAATTAAAATTTTAAAAACAGGTATGGATCAGCTGAACACGATTACTGATCCAACAACGTCGGATAATGGTTTTGCACAGTTTTGTTCCGCAAATAATCTGAGCATTGTAGTTACCAGTGAGACAGAAGGCAATAAAGTGTTTACCAATCTGAGAGAAGATGAAGCGGAGCGGATCGCAAGCCGTCTGTTTGGTTATATTACCGGGATCGATAAAGCAAAGCCGACCATCCTGGAGCAGACAAAGCAGTACGTCGTACAGAAAAATCAGGATCTCGAAAGAAAGATGGATTACGTTGAAATCTGGGGAATCTTTGATGATGGAAGAAGCTTTATCATCCGGACGCCGATGGAGAGCATCAAAGACAGCGTCACGATATCCAATCGTTTTTATGCGTATATCGGTATCGGCGTCATTATTCTGGCGGCTGTTATCATCTGGCTTTTTACACAGCGTATCACAAAACCGCTCACAGAGCTGACGGCAATCTCACGTAAAATGGCAGCCCTTGATTTTGATACCAAATATGAGAGCGGCGGGGATAATGAAATCGGGGTTCTTGGACACAATTTTAATACGATGTCTGAAAAACTGGAACAGACGATCTCTGAGCTGAAATGTGCAAATATTGAACTGCAGCAGGATATTCAGAAAAAGATTCAGATAGATGAGATGCGCAAAGAGTTTCTTTCTAATGTGTCTCATGAATTGAAAACGCCAATTGCGCTGATACAAGGTTATGCGGAAGGTCTGCAGGACAATATCAATGATGATGAAGAAAGCAGGGAATTTTACTGCGAAGTTATCATTGATGAAGCTGCAAAAATGAATAAGATGGTGAAAAAACTGCTGACTTTGAATCAGTTGGAATTTGGAAATGATCAGATCTTGATGGAACGTTTTAACCTGACCGCGTTAATTCAGGGAGTCATCCAGGCATCACAAATTCTGATTGAACAAAAGCAGGTGGAAGTGATATTTACACAAAAAAATCCGCTCTATGTCTGGGGCGATGAGTTTAAGATTGAAGAGGTTGTGACGAACTTCTTTTCCAACGCGCTGAATCATGTACAATATCAAAATAAAATTGAAATCCGCTGTGAGCAGCAGGGAAATCTGGTGCGTACATCCGTATTTAATACGGGAGATCCGATTCCGGAAGAAGATATCGATAAAATCTGGATCAAGTTTTACAAAGTGGATAAAGCGCGGACCAGAGAGTATGGCGGAAGCGGGATTGGCCTTTCCATCGTGAAGGCGATCATGGAATCCATGCATCAGCAGTGCGGTGTGCGCAATTATGAAAATGGTGTTGAATTCTGGTTTGACCTGGAAGCAAAAGCATAAGAGAAATGAGGAATAAATCAATGATTGCAATGATAGACTATGATGCAGGCAATATCAAAAGTGTAGAGAAAGCACTTCAGCTGCTCGGTGAGGATGTGGCAGTGACCAGAGATGCAGAAGTGATCATAAATGCTGAGAAAGTGATTCTTCCCGGCGTCGGATCATTTGGGCATGCGATGGAAAATCTGCATCGCTTTTCACTGGTTCCCGTGATTCATGAGGTGGTACGCAGGAAGACTCCTTTTCTTGGCATCTGCCTTGGTCTTCAGCTTCTGTTTGAGAGAAGTGACGAGAGTCCGGGTGTTGACGGACTGGGTGTGCTGAAAGGCGAAATTCTTCGGATTCCCAGTCAGGAAGGTTTGAAGATTCCGCACATGGGCTGGAATTCACTGCACCTTGAGCATCAGGGACGCTTGTTTCAGGGGATTTCAGATGAAGCGTATGTCTATTTTGTACACTCCTATTATTTGAAAGCAGCTGATGAGACGATCGTAAAGGCTACCACACAGTACAGTACCTGCATTCACGCGTCTGTAGAGCAGGATCACGTGTTTGCCTGCCAGTTCCATCCTGAGAAAAGTTCAGAGGTCGGACTGCAGATATTAAGAAACTTTGTAAATATCGGAAGGGAGGATCACTGATCATGTTTACGAAAAGAATCATTCCCTGCCTGGATGTCAATGACGGACGTGTTGTCAAAGGCGTAAATTTTGTGAATCTGCAGGATGCCGGTGACCCGGTGGAGATTGCGAAAGCTTATGATAAAGCAGGGGCAGATGAGGTTGTTTTTCTTGATATCACAGCTTCGTCAGATCATCGTGCGACGGTTGTCGATATGGTAAGAAAAGTTGCAGCCAACGTGTTTATTCCGTTTACCGTCGGCGGAGGTATCCGTACGGTGGAAGATTTTAAGATGCTGCTGAGGGAAGGGGCGGATAAAATATCCATTAATTCCTCTGCGATCAACAATCCCGGACTAATCCGGGAGGCATCTTTGAAATTTGGAAGTCAGTGTGTTGTGGTGGCGATCGATGCCAAACGAAGGGCAGATAAAAGCGGCTGGAATATCTATAAAAATGGCGGCCGTATCGATGTAGGAATGGATGCTGTAGAGTGGGCGCAAAAGGCGGAAAGCCTTGGTGCAGGGGAGATTTTGCTGACCAGCATGGACTGTGACGGCACAAAGGCTGGTTATGACATTGCGCTGACACGTGCGATTGCAGACGCCGTATCGATTCCTGTCATCGCATCCGGCGGAGCAGGGACCATGGAGCATTTTTACGAAGCATTGACGGATGGAGGAGCAGATGCTGCACTGGCAGCGTCTCTGTTTCATTATAAGGAACTGGAGATAAAAGAAGTAAAGAAATACCTGGCAGACCGGGGGGTACCGGTACGCCTGTGAGAAAAGGGGATTGTTATGCCGCCGATCAGTGGAGCATGGGCAGAGGCGCTGAAGCCCGAATTTAAAAAGCCGTATTATAAAAAATTATTTCAGACCGTAGCGCAGGAATACCAGACACGACAGATTTTTCCGAGCGGGGAGGATATCTTTAATGCATTTCATTTTACACCGCTTGATCAGGTCAAAGTTGTCATTCTGGGACAGGATCCTTATCACGGTGAAGGTCAGGCACACGGCCTGTGTTTTTCTGTGAAACCGGAAGTCGAGATTCCGCCGTCACTGGTGAATATTTATCAGGAGCTGGAAGAGGACATCGGATGTTACATACCAAATAACGGTTATCTGGAAAAGTGGGCCCGGCAGGGGGTTCTGCTGCTTAATACCGTACTGACCGTACGGGCCCATCAGGCAAATTCTCACCGCGGGATTGGATGGGAGGAATTTACAGATGCGGCAATCCGGGTACTGGCACAGCAGGAACGTCCCATGGTATTTATACTCTGGGGAAAACCTGCACAGTCCAAGGAAAGCATGATTACGAATCCGCTTCATCTGGTATTGAAATCACCTCACCCGAGTCCGCTGTCTGCATACCGCGGTTTTTTTGGGAGTCATGTGTTCAGCAAGACGAATACTTATCTGGAGAGTCACGGTCTGACACCGATTGACTGGCAGATTGAGAATCGATAGATAGAGGAAGAGAACGTATGGGAAAGAAAAGTTCATCATTTATGAAGCAGGCATCCTTTTTGATGGTTGCAGGTTTGATTGTGCGCATGATCGGTCTTCTGTACCGGACGCCGATGAAAGCGGCAATCGGGGGACTTGGCTATGGCTATTACGGCTATGCATATAATGTATACAATATCCTGCTTCTGATCTCCGGTTACAGTATTCCGGTGGCAGTATCAAAACTGATGTCAGAACGTCTGGCGAAGAAGCAATACCGCAACGCTCAGAGGATTTTCTGGGGAGCAGTCGTCTATATACTGATCATCGGATCGCTGGCGTCGATCGTTGCTTTTGTGTTTGCCGAACAGCTGCTCCCTGCCGGTGCGGAGGATGCGGTGCTTGCCCTGCGCGTATTATCACCGACAATCATGCTGGCCGGCCTGCTGGGAGTCATGCGGGGGTATTTTCAGGCAAACCATAATATGCTGCCCACATCGATCTCACAGATCCTGGAGCAGATTCTGAATGCGGTTGTCAGTGTGGCGGCTGCGTATTTCCTGGTAAAAAGTTTTGGAACGACCGAAGATACGCGGGCGATCTACGGGGCTGCCGGCGGAACGCTGGGTACCGGAATCGGTGTGGTATCCGGTATTATTTTTATGCTGCTGGTGTTTGGGCTGAACCGTAAGGTCATTAAGCGGAAACTGATGCGTGATACTTCGGCATATCAGGAGAGCTATGGAGAAATTGTCAAGGTGTTGTTTCTGATGATGACGCCGGTTCTTCTGAGTACGTTTCTGTACAATGTCAGTGCGTATATCGACCAGTCCATATTTTCTCCGCTGATGCTGGCCAAAGGTGCTGATGCTGACAGTATTACGGAGATATATGGCGTATTCAGCGGACAATACATGGTGTTGATCAATATTCCGGTTGCGCTGGCAAATGCAACTTCTACAGCGATGATGCCGGAGATCACTGCAAATTATGCGACAGGCAATGTAAAAAGCGCCAGGAGCAAAATTAATGAAGCCATCCGCATGACGATGTTTATAGCGATACCGGCCGCGTTTGGTCTTGCTGTGCTGGCTTATCCGATCATGGATCTGCTGTTTCCGGGATCACCGGATGCAGCGGGGACTATGCTGATCGCCGGAGCGGTATCCGTATTGTTTTATTCATTGTCCACGATCACAAACGGCGTGCTGCAGGGAATCGGCAGACAGTATATACCGCTCAGGAATGCGGCGGTGTCACTGGTTGTGAACGTTGTTGTGCTGGCGGTGCTGACAAAGTTTACAAACCTTGGGATCTACAGCGTGCTGGCTTCGACAATTGCGTACTCACTTTGCATGTGTATCCTGAATGATCTCGCTGTGCGCAAATATCTTGATTACCGCGGCGAGTTTGTCAACACTTATATAAAACCGATTGGAGCCGCCGCCGGTATGGGAGCTGTGGCATGGATCGTGTATTACGGCCTGCACCTGCTGATTCCGGTCTCATTTATCTGTCTGTTAGCGGCAGTTATATTCGCAGTTGTTGTTTATCTGATCCTCTATGTGATGATCACAGGAATCACGGAGTCCCAGCTTCGGAAGTTTCCGATGGGCGGGGCAATGGTCAGAGCGATGAAAAAGGTCCATTTGTTGAAATAATTCATTTGCATAGAAAAAGCTCAGAGATTCGGAACATCAAATTCGATATCTCTGAGCTTTTATTTTGGGGTCGGGTCAGTGATCCATGTTTTTGACGGCGGTGGAGAGCATCAGTTTAATCCGGTTCAGCTGGTTCACTTCACTGGCTCCCGGATCATAGTCGATAGCGACGATATTAGCGTCCGGATACTCGCGCCTGATTTCTTTTATGACGCCTTTTCCCACGATATGGTTTGGCAGACATCCAAACGGCTGGGTACATACGATGTTCTTCGCATTGTTATGTATCAGTTCCATCATCTCACCGGTCAGAAACCAGCCTTCTCCGGTCTGGTTTCCGATTGATACAATCGGCGCGGCCATTCTGGCGAGGTCTTCGATCTTCGCCGGCGGATCAAAATGTTTACTTTTCTCAAATTCCTTAGTCGCTGCACTTCTCAGCCATTCTATTCCTCTGATTGCGATATTGGCCATTTTTGCAGTCGATTGTTTTGTCCCCAGATATTTGGATTTGAAATTCTGGTTATAGAAACAGTAACACATAAAGTCAATGAGGTCAGGCACGACCGGTTCCGCTCCTTCGCGTTCCAGAAGCTCTGCCAGGTGATTATTGGCTGCCGGAAGGAACTTCACCAGAATTTCCCCGACGATGCCGACGCGCGGTTTCTTTTCGTCGGTGATCGGCAGATGGTCAAAATCACGGATGATCGTGCGGCAGATTTGTTTGAAACGCGTATGACTCATCCGTTTTCCTGTTATAAAATCAATGCATACTTTTTCCCATTTTCGGTGGAGACGGTTGGCAGACCCCTTTTTCTTCTCGTATGGCCGCATGCGGTAGATACATTTCATCAGAATATCTCCAAATACACAGGCATATGCCAGGCGGACCGCAAGATCCGGCGTAATTTTAAAACCGGGGTTGCTCTCCAGACCACTTAAGTTAATGGAGATTACCGGGATGTGCGCCATGCCGGCCTTTTCAAGGGCGCGGCGGATGAATGCGATATAGTTGGAAGCACGACAGCCGCCCCCGGTCTGCGACATGATGATGGCAACGTGGTCCAGGTCATATTTTCCGGACAGCAGCGCCTGCATGATTTGTCCGACTACCATTAAAGACGGGTAGCAGGCGTCATTGTTGACATATTTCAGGCCGACATCGACCGCTTCTTTATTGTCATTTGGAAGCACTTCCAAACGGTAGCCTGCCGCATTGAATGCCGGTCCCAGGATATTAAAGTGGATCGGAGACATCTGCGGACACAGGATGGTATACGTTTTCCGCATTTCCTTTGTAAAGGAAACTTTTTCTATGGAAGAAGGTGCGATCTTCCGGTTGATACATAGGTTTTCACGGGTTCGGATCGCTGCGAGCAGAGAACGGACTCGGATACGTGCAGCTCCCAGATTGTTGACCTCATCAATTTTCAGACAGGTATAGATCTTTCCGCTGTGCAGAAGGATTTCGTTGACCTCATCCGTTGTGACGGCATCCAGTCCGCAGCCGAAAGAATTCAGCTGAATCAAGTCCAGATCTTCCCGCTCTTTGACAAAGTTCGCGGCGGCGTAGAGCCGCGTGTGGTACATCCACTGATCATTGACCCGGATCGGCCGCTGAAGCGGGGCGAGATGCGAAACAGCATCTTCAGTCAGGACGGCTACCCCGTAGGAATTGATCAGATCGGGAATTCCGTGATGGATTTCCGGATCGATATGATAGGGGCGTCCGGCAAGAACGATACCGTGGCGTCCATGCTGTTCCATCCAGGCGATGGTTTCTTCCCCTTTGCGCATCATATCTTTTCTCTGAGCATCCTGTTCCAGCCATGCCTCATGTGCGGCTCTTCGGATTTCATCATCCGGAATATCCGGAAACTCTTTGACGAGCCGTTCTGTCAAGATTTTCTCATTGGTAAATGCCATGAAAGGATTTCTGAAAATGATAGAATCATCGTTCAGTTCGTCCACATTGTTTTTGATGTTTTCGGCATAGGATGTGACGATCGGACAATTGTAATGATTGACCGAATCTTCAAATTCCGTCCGTTCATACGGAATACAGGGATAGAAGATGAATTTTACACCCTGACGAATCAGCCAGGTCACATGACCGTGCGCCAGTTTGGCCGGATAACACTCGGATTCACTTGGAATTGATTCGATTCCCAGTTCATAAATCTTACGTGTTGATGTGGGGGAAAGCACCACCTGGTATTTCAGAGCCGTAAAAAATGTAAACCAGAATGGATAATTCTCAAACATGTTGAGAACGCGCGGGATACCGACTTGTCCCCGGACAGCCTGGTCAGCTGAAAGCGGCTCGTAGCCGAAGATCCTCTCGTATTTGTATTCGAACAGGTTCGGAATATGGTCTTTGTTCTTTTCTTTTCCGATTCCTCGTTCACAGCGGTTTCCGCTGATAAACTGACGGCCTCCGCTGAAACGGTTGATGGTCAGACGGCAGTTATTGGTACATCCCTTGCAGTTTGCCATGGATGTGCTAAATTTCAGCGTGTTGATTTTATCAATGGGCAGCATCGAGGAAACCGCATCCTCCTCATAGCGCTCACGGGCGATCAGGGCTGCTCCGAATGCTCCCATGATGCCGGCGATGTCAGGACGGACAGCTTCGCATTCTGCAATTTTTTCAAAACTCCGGAGAACCGCATCGTTGTAGAAGGTACCTCCCTGGACGACGATATGCTGACCGAGTTCTGAAGCATCGGATACTTTGATGACTTTGTAAAGTGCATTTTTGATGACAGAGTACGCCAGACCTGCGGAAATGTCGGAGACCTCAGCGCCCTCTTTTTGAGCCTGCTTTACTTTTGAATTCATGAACACCGTACAGCGTGTGCCAAGGTCAATCGGATTTTTGGCAAACAGTGCCGCTTTGGCAAAGTCTTCAACGCTGTAATTGAGTGATTTTGCAAACGTTTCAATAAAAGAGCCGCAGCCTGAGGAGCACGCTTCGTTCAGCTGTACACTGTCTACAACACCGTCCTTGATCTTAATACACTTCATATCCTGACCGCCAATGTCAAGGATACAGTCAACTTTTGGATTAAAAAAAGCGGCGGCATAGTAATGAGATACTGTTTCGACTTCTCCCTCGTCAAGCATCAGCGCAGCTTTGATGAGCGCCTCCCCGTAACCGGTTGAGCAGGACCAGGAGATATGTGCTTTTTCCGGGAGATGGCTGTAAATTTCCTGAACGGCCTTTATTGTGGTGGCAAGCGGGCTTCCGTTGTTGTTGTCGTAAAAGGAATACAAAAGAGAACCGTCTTCTGCGACAAGAGCGGCTTTCGTTGTGGTAGAACCGGCATCGATGCCGAGATAACAGTTCCCCTCATAGGTACTGAGATCCGAGGTTCTTACATTATAGCGGCTCTGACGGCTGTTAAACGCTTCATATTCCGCTTCCGAAGCAAACAGAGGATCCATACGGTCAACTTCAAAGTCCAGTTTGACGCTGGACGCCAGCTGTGTCTGCAGCAAGCGCATGGAATGGCTGACTTCTTCTTTTGCATTCATCGCAGAGCCAATTGCTGCAAATAAATGGGAATTCTCCGGGATGATGGTATGTTCTTCGTCGAGATTCAAAGTGCGGATAAACGCCTGTTTCAGCTCTGATAAAAAGTGAAGAGGACCGCCCAGAAAGGCGATATGTCCGCGGATCGGTTTACCGCACGCCAGCCCGCTGATTGTCTGGTTGACGACCGCCTGGAAAATGGAGGCAGACAGGTCTTCTTTTGTGGCCCCTTCGTTGATCAGCGGCTGGATATCAGACTTTGCAAAAACGCCGCATCTGGCTGCGATCGGATAGAGTGCCTTGTAATGCTTTGCGTATTCATTCAAACCGACGGCATCGGTCTGCAGCAGGGAAGCCATCTGGTCGATAAAAGAACCGGTTCCTCCGGCACAGATACCATTCATACGCTGCTCAATGGAGCCTCCCTCAAAATAAATTATTTTGGCGTCTTCACCGCCAAGTTCAATGGCAACATCTGTCTTTGGCGCCAGCTCCTGCAAAGAAGATGACACAGCGATGACTTCCTGTACGAAGGGAACGTTCAGATGGTTTGCAAGGGCCAGCCCTCCGGAACCTGTAATGACAGGATGGACAGTGAGGTCACCGATCTGGCTGCAGGCTTTGTCAAGAAGCGCTGCAAGCGTCTCCTGTATATTCGCAAAATGACGTTCATAATCTGAGAAAAGGAGATGATGATCTTTATCTAAAACTGCAATTTTAACGGTTGTTGAACCGATATCAATACCTAATGTGTATTTCATATTTTCTTCCAACCTACTTTCTCATCATTGGTAGGACAATGCCCGAAACAGGGCTGTCCGGCATATTTCCATTTAATAAGTAAAATTCTCTGATATTATACGCTGAACCGGGTGAAATTGCAATCAGAAAAAATATGTAAATCTTTTGGCAAAATTATGGTATACTCTAAAAACAGAGCTGTTTTGTTTTCAAAAAAGGAAAGACAGCAGACGATTATGGAAAGGAACAAGATACATGTATCAGATTATTCACAGAAACGGTCCTGCAAAAAGAGCACGGCTTATAACTGTTCACGGAACCATTGAAACGCCGGTGTTTATGAATGTCGGCACGGCCGCGGCGATTAAGGGAGCTGTGGCAACGACAGATCTAAAAGACATCGGGACACAGGTGCAGCTGTCGAACACGTATCATCTGCATGTGAGACCGGGAGACGAGGTGGTAAAAAAACTGGGCGGACTCCATCAGTTTATGAACTGGGACCGCCCGATCCTGACGGATTCCGGGGGATTTCAGGTGTTTTCTCTGGGAGAGCTGCGAAAAATCAAAGAAGAAGGCGTATATTTTCGATCACACGTGGACGGCAGGAAGATTTTTATGGGCCCGGAAGAAAGTATGCAGATACAGTCCAATCTGGGGTCCACGATTGCAATGGCGTTTGACGAGTGCCCTTCAAGTGTGGCATCCAGAGAATACGTTCAGAATTCTGTGGACAGAACGACAAGATGGCTGAAGCGCTGCCAGACTGAAATGAAACGGCTGAATTCACTGGAAGGAACCATCAATCCTGAACAGCTGCTTTTTGGAATCAACCAGGGTGCAATTTATCCGGATATCCGGATTGATCATGCCAGGACGATTGCTGAGATGGAGCTGGACGGGTATGCGGTGGGCGGACTTGCTGTTGGAGAAAGTCACGAGGAAATGTACGATATTCTGGATGAGGTAATTCCGCACCTGCCGTCAGATAAACCGACATATCTGATGGGAGTAGGGACACCGGCCAATATTCTGGAAGGCGTCTCGCGGGGAGTCGACTTCTTTGACTGCGTCTATCCGAGCAGGAATGGACGGCATGGCCATGTATACACAAACCATGGCAAGCTGAACATGCTGAATGCGAAGTATGAGCTGGATGACGCTCCGATCGAAGAAGGGTGCGGATGCCCGGCATGCAGGCATTACAGCCGTGCTTATATCAGGCATTTGTTAAAGGCAAAAGAAATGCTTGGAATGCGTCTCTGTGTGCTGCACAACCTGTATTTTTATAATACTATGATGGAAGAGATTCGCCAGGCGATTGAAGAAGACCGGTTTCAGTCTTATAAAGCTGCAAAACTGCTGGGTTTTCAGGAAAATGATAAAAAATGAAAAAATACTTGCTGAAAAGGTATAAGTTGTGTATTATTGATATATTAGGTAAAAATATAGAAGAGATTTAGGAGGAATATTTTATGATAGCATCTGCAACGGCTTCATCGGCCAGCTCTGGATTGCTTGGCACCGGTTCCATGATCTTATGGCTGGTAGTTTTATTTGGACTGATGTATTTTCTGATGATTCGTCCTCAGAAAAAAGAACAGAAACGTGTGGGGGCAATGCTTTCCGACCTTGCAGTCGGCGATGCGATTGTGACAACCAGCGGGTTTTATGGGATTGTGATTGACATCACGGATGAAGATGTCATAGTAGAGTTCGGCAACAACAAAAACTGCCGTATTCCGATGAGGAAAGCTGCCATTGCGGAAGTGGAAAAAGCGGAAGAGGTACAGAATAACTGATTGTATGCCAGGGGTTGGATGTCACAGCATCCAGCCCCTTGTTTACGCTGTGATCCGTAGCTGCGGCGGGCAGCACCAGTTTTTGTTGAAAAATCGTTAAAAATAGATTATTATATAGGTTAATAGGCTTTTTGGAACAGGAGGATAAAATGAAGTATAAGATAGCGTTGATTCCGGGGGATGGAATTGGACCGGAAATTGTTGGAGAGGCAAAGAAAGTACTGGATAAGGTGTGTGAGAAATTCCACCATAACTTTGAGTATACGACTCTGCTGCTGGGCGGAGCATCGATCGATGTGCACGGTGTACCGCTGACAGATGAGACCATGATACAGGCAAAAGCATCAGATGCCATTCTGATGGGTTCGATCGGAGGGGATGCAGCGACGTCACCCTGGTATCAGCTGGAAGCTTCCAAACGCCCGGAGGCGGGGCTTTTGGGAATCCGCAAAGCGCTGAATCTGTTTGCAAACCTGCGCCCGGCATATCTGTACGATGAACTAAAGGCAGCATGCCCGCTGTGTGACGAGATTATCGGAGACGGATTTGATATGATGATTGTGCGTGAGCTGACGGGCGGACTGTATTTCGGGGAGCGCAGAACAGTGGAAGAGAACGGGGTCAGAAAGGCGGTCGACACCCTCACTTATGATGAGAATGAAATTCGCAGAATTGCAAAAAGGGGATTTGACATTGCTATGAAACGGCGCAGGAAAGTGACGAGCGTCGATAAGGCGAACGTACTGGATTCTTCCAGACTCTGGAGAAGCGTCGTTGAAGAAGTGGCAAAAGATTATCCGGAAGTGACACTGGAGCATATGCTGGTGGATAACTGTGCCATGCAGCTGGTCAGAAATCCGGGACAGTTTGATGTGATTCTTACAGAGAATATGTTTGGGGATATTCTGTCCGATGAGGCAAGTATGGTGACCGGATCCATCGGTATGCTGTCCTCAGCCAGCCTGAATGAGACAAAACTTGGACTTTATGAACCGAGTCATGGTTCGGCTCCGGATATCGCGGGGAAAAATATGGCAAATCCGATTGCAACGATCCTTTCAGCCGCGATGATGCTGCGCTACTCACTGGATTTGGATGCGGAGGCCGATGCCGTGGAAGCTGCGGTGAAAAAAGTTCTTGCAGAAGGGTACCGTACTGTTGATATTATGTCAGAGGGCTGTACAAAGCTTGGCACTGATGAAATGGGAGATATGATCGTTCAGAATATATAGAAAAAGGAAAGAGGGAACCAATATGAGAAGTGATGCAGTAAAAAAGGGTGTGCAGCAGGCACCGCACAGATCACTGTTCAATGCGCTTGGCATGACAAAAGAAGAGATGGATAAACCGCTGATCGGTATCGTGAGTTCTTATAACGAAATCGTACCGGGTCACATGAATCTGGATAAGATCGTAGAAGCGGTCAAGATGGGCGTTGCACTTGCAGGCGGGGTACCGCGCGTATTTCCGGCAATTGCGGTCTGTGATGGGATTGCAATGGGACATATCGGAATGAAGTATTCACTGGTCACAAGAGATCTGATTGCAGATTCCACAGAGGCCATGGCTCTGGCACATCAGTTTGATGCGCTTGTCATGGTTCCGAACTGTGATAAGAACGTACCGGGACTGCTGATGGCGGCAGCCAGAATCAATATTCCGACGGTATTTGTGAGCGGAGGCCCCATGCTGGCCGGTCATGTCAAAGGACATAAAACAAGTCTTTCCAGTATGTTTGAGGCAGTGGGTGCACATGCGGCAGGAAAATATTCTGACGCGGATGTGGAGGAATATGAATGCAAAGCCTGCCCGACCTGCGGCTCCTGTTCCGGAATGTATACGGCAAACAGCATGAACTGTCTGACAGAAGTGCTCGGCATGGGTCTTCAGGGGAACGGTACGATTCCGGCTGTATATTCCGAACGTATCCGCCTTGCAAAGCATGCTGGCATGCAGGTGATGGAACTGCTGAAAAAAGACATCCGTCCCCGCGATATCATGACTGAAAAAGCAGTCATCAATGCACTGACTGTCGATATGGCATTGGGATGTTCCACAAACAGTATGCTTCATCTGCCGGCGATCGCACATGAGATAGGAATGGATTTTAAAATCCCCTATGCAAATGAGATCAGTGCAAAAACACCGAATCTCTGTCATCTGGCACCGGCGGGACCGACATATATGGAGGATCTCAATGAAGCGGGCGGCGTCTATGCAGTAATGAATGAGCTGAATAAAAAAGGTCTTTTGAACACAGAATGTATGACGGTCACGGGAAAGACGGTCGGAGAGAATATCAAAGGCTGCAGCAACCTGAATCCTGAAGTCATCCGCCCAATTGACAATCCATACAGCAGCACCGGAGGTCTTGCGGTCCTGCAGGGAAATCTGGCTCCCGACGGAAGCGTTGTCAAGCGTTCTGCCGTCGTCGAAGAGATGCTGGTACATGAAGGACCGGCTCGTGTTTTTGAATGTGAGGAGGATGCAAGCGAAGCCATTCTCTCCGGAAAGATAAAAGAAGGCGACGTTGTAGTGATCCGGTATGAAGGACCGAAAGGGGGACCGGGAATGCGCGAGATGCTTAATCCAACATCTCAGATTGCAGGGATGGGACTTGGCTCATCGGTAGCGCTGATCACAGACGGCAGATTCAGCGGAGCATCCAGAGGAGCTTCCATCGGTCACGTTTCACCGGAAGCAGCAGTCGGCGGGCCGATCGCACTGATCGAAGAGGGCGACATGATTCAGATTGATATTCCCAACAACAGCCTGAACGTGAAAGTAAGCGATGAGGAGATGACAGCAAGAAAAGAAAAATGGCAGCCGAAGCAGCCGAAGGTTACAACCGGTTATCTGGCACGTTATGCTTCGATGGTGACTTCCGGTGACCGCGGTGCCGTACTGGAAATACCGAAAAATTAAGGAGGTGGCCTATGCTGTTAACAGGTTCAGAGATTATTATAGAATGTTTGAAAGAACAGGGAGTAGATACTGTTTTTGGATATCCGGGCGGAACCATCCTGAATGTATATGACGAATTGTATCGTCATCAGGATGAAATCCGTCATATTCTGACATCACATGAGCAGGGAGCGTCACATGCGGCTGACGGATATGCGAGAGCGACCGGAAAAGTCGGCGTCTGTTTTGCAACGTCCGGCCCTGGTGCAACCAATCTGGTAACAGGAATTGCGACGGCATATATGGATTCCATTCCGATCGTTGCGATCACTGCGAATGTGGGAGTTCCGCTGCTTGGGAAAGACAGCTTTCAGGAGATTGATATCGCCGGTGTGGTTATGCCGATCACAAAACACAGTATGATCGTAAAAGACGTGACAAAGCTTGCAGATACGATCCGAAGAGCGTTTCACATTGCCCAGACGGGACGTCCGGGACCTGTGCTCGTTGATGTGACGAAGGATGTCACAGCTTTAAAAGCAGAGTATTCGTACCGTGAGCCGGAAGTGATTCTTCCGAGTACGGAAAAACTCAGGATGCAGGATATCGAACAGGCGGTTCAGATGATTGCGAAGGCCAAAAAACCGTTTATCATGATCGGAGGAGGAGCGATCCTTGCAGATGCTTCTGAAGAAGTGCGTACATTCGTACATAAAGTCAATGCGCCGGTGACCTCTTCTTTGATGGGAAAAGGCGCCTTTCCTGAGACAGATGAGCTTTACACGGGAATGATTGGAATGCACGGGACGAAAACATCAAATCTTGGTGTGATGGAAAGTGATCTTCTTATCACGATCGGGGCAAGGTTCAGCGACCGTGTGACAGGCAGTACGGAAACGTTTGCGCGTAAGGCAAAGATTCTCCAGATTGATGTGGATGCGGCGGAGATCAATAAAAATGTTGTTGTTGATGCCAGTGTGATCGGAGACGTAAAAGAAGTACTGAAACTTTTGAATGAACAGATTCCCAAACAGGGGCACGAGGAATGGCTGGAACATATCCGGGATATGAAACAGCGTTATCCGATGAGATATAACACGGAAGGACTTACCGGACCCTGTGTGATTGAGGCACTGTACGAAGCTACGAAGGGCGAAGCGATTATCACGACCGACGTAGGGCAGCACCAGATGTGGGCGGCGCAGTACTATCAATATACACAGCCGCGAACCTTTATTACATCGGGCGGCCTTGGAACGATGGGATACGGACTCGGAGCTGCTATCGGAGCCAAGTTCGGGCGGCCGGATAAGGTTGTCGTCAATGTGGCGGGGGACGGATGCTTCCGCATGAATATGAATGAAATTGCAACGGCTGTGCGCAATGAACTGCCTCTGATTCAGCTGGTCATCAATAATCATGTGCTGGGAATGGTAAGACAGTGGCAGACACTGTTCTATGAAAAACGGTATTCGCATACGGTATTGAATGACAAGACAGATTTTGTAAAGGTTGCGGAGGCCATGGGAGCTGTCGGCATCCGTGTAACACATAAATCTGAAATAGTACCCGCAATCGAGAAAGCGATTGCGTTAAATACAACGGTTGTCATCGACTGTCAGATTGACTGTGATGACAAAGTATTCCCGATGGTTGCGGCAGGAGCTTCTATTGAGGAAGTGTTTGATGAACAGGATTTGACAATTAGAGAGTAAAAATATTGACAGGAAAATAACAAAGCGGTATGATATTTTCATTCAATGACATTTTAGGAGGAGAAAAAAAGTGAGTAGAGTGTATAATTTTTCGGCAGGACCGGCGGTTCTGCCAGAGGAAGTGTTAAAAGAAGCGCAGGCGGAGATGCTGGATTACCGTGGGACGGGAATGTCTGTGATGGAGATGAGTCATCGCTCGAAAGCTTTTGATGAGATTATCAATCAGACGGAAGCAGACCTGCGCGATCTGATGCAGATTCCGGATCATTATAAAGTACTGTTTATGCAGGGAGGTGCTTCTCTCCAGTTTGCGATGATTCCGATGAATTTCATGAAACATAAAAAAGCGGATTACATCGTGACCGGACAGTGGGCAAAAAAGGCGTATCAGGAAGCACAGAAATATGGAACGGCAAATAAGATTGCGACTTCCGAAGATAAAACATTTTCTTATATTCCGGACTGTTCGGATCTTCCGGTCAGTGATGATGCAGATTATGTTTACATCTGTGAGAACAATACGATTTACGGAACAAAATATAAAGAACTTCCAAACACGAAGGGAAAAGATCTGATTGCAGATGTATCTTCCTGTTTCTTGTCGGAACCGGTGGACGTGTCAAAATATGCGATGATTTACGGCGGCGTTCAAAAGAATATCGGTCCGGCAGGTATGGTAATCGGAATTATCCGGGAAGATCTGATCACAGATGATGTGATGCCGGGAACGCCGACAATGATGCAGTACAAAACATATGCAGACAATGCTTCGATGTATAATACCCCGAACTGCTACTGCATTTATATGTGCGGAAAAGTGTTCCAATGGCTGAAACGTATGGGCGGACTGGAAGCCATGAAAGTACATAATGAGAAAAAGGCGGCTGTTCTATACGATTTTCTGGACCAGAGCAAGATGTTCAGCGGTACCGTCGTAAAAGAGGACCGTTCTCTGATGAACGTGCCGTTCGTGACAGGAAATAAAGATCTGGATGCAAAATTTGTTGCGGAATCAAAAGCTGCAGGTTTTGAAAATCTGAAAGGACATCGAACGGTCGGCGGTATGCGTGCAAGTATTTATAACGCAATGCCGATGGAAGGTGTTGAAAAATTAGTGGAATTTATGAAAAAATTTGAAGAGGAGAATCTGTAACATGTATAAGTATCATTGCCTGAACCCGATTTCCAGTGTTGGAATTGAACGTTTTACGGACCGGTATGTAGAGACGGAAAATATAGAAGAGGCGGATGCCGTCCTGGTTCGCAGCGCCGATATGAAAGATATGAATTTCCCTGAGAATCTCAAAGTGATTGCAAGGGCAGGAGCCGGTGTCAACAACATTCCTCTTGGCAAGTGTGCAGATGAAGGAATTGTCGTCTTCAATACACCGGGCGCAAATGCAAACGGCGTAAAAGAGCTTGTGATTGCAGGTATGCTGCTGGCGTCCCGTGATATCGTAGGCGGTATTGAATGGGTGGAAAGCGAGCAGAATGTGGAAGATATCGGCAAGCTGGCTGAAAAGAAGAAAAAGCAGTTTGCAGGATGTGAGATCAGCGGCAAAAAACTTGGAATCATCGGACTCGGTGCGATCGGTGTCATGGTGGCAAATGCAGCAACACATCTTGGCATGGAAGTTTATGGATATGATCCGTATATCTCCGTGGAGGCGGCATGGAATCTGTCCAGAACGATCAAACACATTGATAATCTGGAAACACTGTATAAAGAGTGTGATTACATTACGATTCATGTACCGCTGCTGGAAGAGACGCGCGGCATGATCAACGCGGAAGCGATCGGAATGATGAAAGACGGTGTTGTCATTCTTAATTTTGCCAGGGATATTCTGGTGGATGAAAAAGCGCTGGTGGAAGCACTGGAAAACAATAAGGTAAAGAAGTATGTAACTGACTTTGCCAATCCGGTTGTGGCGGGCGTTAAAAATACGCTTGTAACTCCGCATCTCGGTGCATCCACGGAAGAATCCGAAGATAATTGCGCACGAATGGCAGTTAAAGAAATCATAGATTATCTGGAAAACGGGAATATTAAGAATTCGGTTAATTATCCGAATTGTGACATGGGCAGCTGCGTGGTAGCGGGCAGAATTGCAATCCATCACAAGAACATTATCAATATGATCAGCCAGTTTACAGCAGTTTTTGGGGAAGCCGGTGTCAATATCTGTGATATGACGAATAAGAGCAAAGGTGATTATGCGTACACACTGCTGGACCTTCAGACAAAGCCGACACAGGAAGTTGTGGATAAATTGAGAAAATTAGATGGTGTATTAAGGGTTCGTATTGTAAAATAAAGGGAGGGAATCTGCCGCAAAATCAGCGCATGCATGTTTTGCGGCAGCCCCGCCCTTTTTGAGCTTTGAGAAATCATTTGCTCAGTGACAGGAGCAGGGCATGAGAAAATATGGAAAGCGCCTGAGGCGCGCCAGGAGGAACTGGGTCTGGTTACGGACCGTGATGTACCACAGGGAAAAGCTGGGACGAGCGTACCAGTCTATAAAAAACATTTGGAGAGGAAATTAAAAATGGCGACAGTAAAACCATTCAGAGCGATTCGACCGACGTCGGAACTGGCATCGCGGATAGCCGCGCTGCCATATGATGTATATAACCGTAAAGAAGCCTTGGAGGAAGTGAAGAGAGAACCGTTGTCTTTCCTGAAGATTGACCGGGCAGAAACTCAGTTTCCGGACAGCGTTGATACGTATGACCCCAGAGTATACGAAAAAGCAAAAGCAACGCTGAATAAAATGTACCGCGGAGGGTACTTTGTTAAAGACAGGTGGAATTGCTATTATCTCTATGAACTGACGATGAATGGCAGGGCGCAGACAGGGATTGTCGGATGTGCCTCGATCGATGATTATGAAAATGAAGTGATCCGTAAGCATGAGAATACGCGTCTTGAAAAAGAAATTGACCGTATTCATCATGTGGACGTCTGTGATGCGCAGACCGGACCGATTTTTCTTACATACCATAAAGATGAAGAACTCAAATACCTGATTGATGAGGCAAAACGCAGGCCTGCCGTTTATGATTTTGTGAGTGATGACAATATCAGACATCGTGTGTGGGTGATCGATGACGCCGTTAAGGTTAAAGCTATAAATGCGGCATTTGAAAAGGTGGACTGTCTCTATATTGCTGACGGTCATCACCGGTGCGCATCTGCAGTGAAAGTCGGCAAGAAGAGGAGAGAGAGCAATCCGGAGTATACCGGAGAGGAAGAATTCAATTATTTTCTGTCTGTCCTTTTCCAGGAAGATGAGCTGAGTATCATGGACTATAACCGTGTAGTGAAAGATTTGAATGGTTTGACACCGGATGAGTTCATGGAAAAAATATCAGAGAAATTTATAGTAGAACAGGCCGGGAAGGCCGCAGTACGTCCGGATCAGAAGGGAATGTTTGGGATGTATCTGGACGGCAGCTGGTACAAACTGCGTATCAGGGATGCATATATATCGGAGGATCCTGTGGAGGGGCTGGATGTATCGGTTCTTCAGAATCATCTGCTTGGTCCTGTCCTTGGCATTAAGGATCCGAAGACGGATGAGCGCATTGATTTTGTAGGGGGAATCAGGGGACTTGGAGAGTTGGAGCACAGAGCAGACAGCGACTGCAGAGTTGCATTTTCCATGTATCCGACATCGATTTCGGAATTGTTTGCCGTGGCAGATGCACACCGTCTGATGCCGCCGAAATCAACCTGGTTTGAACCAAAACTGCGAAGCGGACTTTTCATCCATCAATTATCAGAGTAAAATCAGGAGGAACTTGCGATATGGCAGATAAACTATACGATTTAATGGATTGGGCAGCGATAGAAGCGATTGTATACTCGGAGGAGAACAAGCCCCGCCAAACACTCGGACCCCGGGTCACGAAAGATGGCGTTCTGATCCAGTGCTTTTTTCCGGAAAAAGCGAAGGTAATGCTGAAGACGACAGCGGACCGCGTGAATCACCGGATGAAGATGCAGGACGAAAATGGTTTTTTTGCCATTTTACTTCCGGGAAAAGAAATTCCCGAATATGTTTTTGTCGTTCAGGAGGAAGGAAAATACAGAGAGTATGAAGACCCTTACGCGTTTCCTTCTCAGCTCACCCATGAGGAGGAGGTACAGTTTTCTCATGGCATCTGTTATAAGATCTATGAGAAACTTGGCGCACATCCCATGCGGATAAACGGCAGACGCGGCGTATATTTTGCAGTGTGGGCACCGAATGCACTGCGCGTCAGTGTTGTCGGAGATTTTAACAGCTGGGACGGAAGAATGTACCAGATGGAGAAGTCGGAAGAATCCGGAATCTTTGAACTTTTTATACCGGGAATCGAGCCGGATGAACTGTACAAGTTTGAATTAAAACTGCGGGATGGTCTGACATATTTAAAAGCAGATCCCTATGCCAATGCGGTGCAGTTGAGGCCTGATACGGCATCGGTTGTCACCAATCTGAAAAAATATCGCTGGAACGATCGGGAGTGGATGGCGAACAGGAAAAAAATACAGGGATCTGATAAGCCGATGTATATCTATGAGCTGCATCTCGGTTCTTTTCGCAAGCCTGAGGACGGCAGGATTTTTTATAACTATCGGGAAATTGCGCCGATGCTCGTCGATTACGTAAAAGAAACTGGCTATACACATGTGGAACTCATGCCGGTGATGGAGCATCCGCTGGACGAATCCTGGGGATATCAGGTATCCGGATATTACGCACCAACCAGAAGATACGGGAGTCCACAGGATTTTATGGCATTTGTGGATGTTTTGCATGAGGCTGGCATCGGGGTGATACTGGACTGGGTACCGGCACATTTTCCAAAAGACATCGCAGGACTGTCCGCTTTTGACGGAACCTGCCTGTATGAGCACCAGGACCCAAGACAGGGAATGCACCCGCACTGGGGAACCCTGATTTTTAATTACGGACGTCCGCAGGTCAGTAATTTTCTGATTGCCAATGCACTGTTTTGGGCCGATAAATATCATATCGATGGCATCCGGATGGATGCGGTTGCATCTATGCTGTATCTTGATTATGGTAAAAATGACGGGGAATGGGTTGCCAATATTTACGGAAGCAATGAAAATCTGGAAGCAATCGAGTTTCTCAGACATTTGAATTCGATCTTTAAAAAACAGTATCCGGATGTGATGATGATCGCAGAGGAGTCCACGGCATGGCCAAAAGTGACTGAAAGTGTAAAAAAAGATGGACTCGGATTTGACTACAAGTGGAATATGGGATGGATGAATGATTTCCTGGGATACATGGAGTATGATCCGATTTTCCGCGGTGCTCATCACAATGAGCTGACATTCAGCATGGTATATGCGTACAGCGAGCGTTTTCTGCTGGGGCTGTCTCATGATGAGTTCGTGCATGAAAAAAAATCCCTGATAGAAAAAATGCCGGGGGAAGAGGAACAGAAATTCTCGAATATGCGTGCAGCTCTCTCTTTTATGGTATGTCACCCTGGAAAAAAACTGCTGTTTATGGGTCAGGATTTTGCGCAGATTCGGGAGTGGTCTGAGAGCAGGCAGCTTGACTGGGAGCTTCTGGAAAAGCCGGGGCATCAGGAGTTTTATGAATTTTTCAAATCGCTTCTTAAGCTGTATAAATCTTCTCCGGCGCTCTATGAGAGGGATTATGATCCTGAGGGATTTATCTGGATCAATGAAATGGAATGGGAAAAAAACATCCTGACATTTATGCGCTGCGGAAAAAAGAAGGATGATATGCTGCTGATTGTCTGTAATTTTTCGGCAGTCGCCTATCCGGACTATCAGGTGGGAGTTCCAAAGGCGGGGAAATATAAAGAGATTTTCAACAGCGATGCGAAAAAGTATGGCGGCAGCGGCATCGTGAATCCAAGAGTAAAAGCTTCAAGGCCATTGGAGTGCGATGAGCGGGCGGATTCCGTCAAAATTAAAGTTGCACCACTGAGTGTCGCCGTGTTTGAGTACAGAAAAGGGTAATTGGTTATGGATATTTTATTGCAGTGGATGGATAAGCATTTGCCGGAAGTGGGAGCTTTCGGTCTGAAAGTGATACTGACAATCATCGTCTATCTGATTGCATCAAAACTTATCAAATGGATATGCAAAATCTTCAGAAAATCTATGAATAAAGCCGGCATGGCACCTGAGGCGGTCAGTTTTCTGAATTCGGCGATGAAAGCCGGACTGTATGCGGTTCTTATTTTTCAGTTGGCAACCCAGTTTGGGGTAAAAGAATCATCGGTAGCTGCACTGCTGGCATCGGCTGGCGTCGGCATCGGTCTGGCCATGCAGGGAGGTTTGTCCAATCTGGCGGGTGGCGTTATTTTGCTGTTGCTGAAACCATTTGGGGTTGGAGATTATATCATCGAGAGCTCTGCCGGGAATGAAGGGACTGTGCAGAAAATCGAGTTGTTTTACACGACGCTTATGACAGTGGACAACCGCAGGATTGTGATCCCGAATGCGACGCTGACGAATAACATTATCACAAACGTTACGGCTATGGATGAGCGGAAGCTGGATCTTAAAATCGATATCTCATACGATTCTGATCTGAGAAAAGCGAAAGAGATTATCAGTCATCTTCTGCAGGAAGATGCGGATATCATGAAGGACCGTGAGATTCAGGTGTTTGTAGATTCGCTGTGTGAGAGCAGTGTGCGGGTGGGCTGCCGGTCCTGGGTGAAAACAGAGTGCTATTGGCCGACGCGATGGAGACTTAATGAAGAAATCAAATTATTATTTGATGAAGCGGGAATTGTGATACCTTATCCACAGATGGATGTGCATATCCGACCGTCAGATAATGGAAAGGATACAGAAAAATGATTGCAGAAATATATCGTAATATGCTGGATGCAAAATCCGTAATCCGGGAGACGTTCGCTTACGGCGCGCGGCGGGCTGAAGAGATAGGTTATGAGAATGTGTTTGACTACAGCCTGGGGAATCCTTCTGTGCCGGCACCGGAAAAGCTTACGAAAAGTCTGATCCGTCTGCTGGAAACAAAAAGTCCTGCAGAGCTGCATGGATACAGTCCGACACTTGGCAATCAGGAAGCGAGAGAGGCGGTAGCGAAATCTCTTTCAGACCGGTTTCATATGGAGTATAAAGCACAGCATATCTTTATGACGAATGGAGCAGCATCTTCGATTGCGCATGCACTGCGTGCAGTGACGGTGCCGGGAGATACTGTACTGACTTTTGCCCCGTATTTTCCGGAGTATCAGCCATACGTGACACTTGCGGGTCTGAACCTGAAAATTGTACCGCCGGATCTGAAACTGTTTCAGATGGACTTTGAAAAGCTGGAAGAAATGCTGACGGAAGAGGTGATGGCCGTTCTTATTAATACACCGAACAATCCTTCCGGGACGGCGTATACGACAAAAACGCTGGAGGAGATGGCCAGGATTCTGCATAAAAAGGAACAGGAATACGGACATGATATTTATGTAATCTCCGATGAACCGTACCGTGAAATCACATTTGCCGGCTCTGATTCACCGTACCCGGCGTCGATCTATGATAAGACGATCACCTGTTACTCATTCAGCAAATCACTTTCTATTCCCGGAGAGCGTATCGGATATGTGGCGATTGCACCGCAATGCCCGGATGCAGAACTTCTGATTGATATGTGCGGACAGATCTCAAGAGGGATCGGACATAACTGCCCATCCTCTCTGATTCAGCTGGCAGTGAAGGAGGTACTGTATGATACGGCGGACCTTTCCGTTTATGAAACTAATAGGAATTTGCTGTACGGTAAACTGATCGAACTCGGGTTTTCCTGTGTGGAGCCTCAGGGGACTTTCTATATGTTTCCGAGAGCGCTCGAGGAAGATGCCAATGCATTCTGCATGAGGGCACGTAAGTTTGATCTTCTTCTTGTGCCGGGAGACACTTTCGGCTGCCCGGGATTCTTCAGAATCTCTTTCTGTGTGGAAACAGAAAAGGTAAAACGATCCCTGCCCGCATTTGAAAAACTGGCGGAGAGCTACCGGGCGTGAGGCAGAAGGTAATTATGACGGGAAAACGAATACTTGCGGTACTGCTTGCCGTGCTGCTGGCAGTTTCGTGTGTTTATCCTGTTCTGGCCGAAGAACAGGAAGCGGACGGCATTGTGGACACGGAACAGAAAGAGGAGGTACTGGAAATATCGGAAGAAACTTTTCCGGATGAATCTTTTCGCGCGGAAGTACAGGAATTGTGCGATTTAGATGGCGATGGTTTTCTTTCAGAGGAAGAAAGGCTGGCAGTCACCACGTTGGATCTCTCGGGAAGAAAAATCCGGGATTTGACAGGAATTTCCTGCTTTCGTGAAATAGAAACGCTGAATTGTTCCGGGAATTATCTGACCAGCCTGAATCTGGATGGACTTGAAAAAATCCAAAATGTCACAGGCACAGATAATATCTGGGAAGGGACGCTTTCTGCGGAAGGGACTTTTGATCTGAAGAGTCTTCCGGGATTTGATGTGAAACGTGCTTCCGATTATGAGAATGCTTCTGTGACCGGGGAGGGGATTCTGACTCCGGAACATCCGGATGCGGAAGGCGCATTTACAGTACATTACCGGTATACATACCAGGAACAGGAAGCAGATCCGGCCCAGACGCCGGAGGAAACGCAGCAGCCCGAACCGGGAGAAACAAAGGAACCAGTGCAGGACCCAACTCCTGAAACCACAACGGAAGAAATACAGGAGACGCCAGAAATCACGCCGGAAGAAGTTCAGCCGACGGTGGAAGCAACACCGGAAACATCAGATCCGGAGGATACGGTTCCTGAAAATGAACGGTATCTGATTTTTACACTGGTTTTGAAACATGAGCAGCCTGTACTGCCAGAGGCTGTAACAGAACAAAAACCTATGCAGGCGAAGGCAAAAACAGCGGCTGTAAAGAGTACCTGGATTACCGGACTGAGGTATATCAGTAAAGGAAGAGTCCGGGTAAACTATAAAAAGATATCCGGAGTAAGCGGATATCAGATTGTATACGCGACGGACAGTAAATTTAAAAATAATCAGCGCTGGCGTTATACGACGGATACTTCCATCGATCTGACCAGCATGCTGAAAGCGAACTACTATGTAAAGGTCAGGACGTATCAGACATCTGCCTCCGGCCAGAAAATATATTCCGCGTACAGTAAGACAAAGACCGTGGCGGTATCCAATGGATTTCGTCTGGTGGACGCGGCGTCAAATTCGGGCACAATCTACAGCAGTGCGATTGTGTCATCAAGAAGTGTGCTGGTTAAGGCAAATTTCCGTGATATTTTAAAAAGCAGTGATTCCTATTATTATCTGTTTGCGATACCTTCGTACCGGTACCGGATCACATCCGAGATGAAGCCGGTACAAAAGGCATGGAAGTCGACGTATCCCCGGTTTTACGCTGCATTGAACAAAGATACAAGCAGCAGCATTCTGCAGAAAAAATTTGTGATAGCAGTGAAGGAAAAGAGCGGAACGTATAAAATTGTTACCGCGCCCAGGTATATTACAAATCCTGAGTTTACGGCAGCTTATCACACGGCATACCCGTCCAGAGTATCGAAAAAAGGGCTGCAGATTAACAGTCAGATGATGCAGGATGTGGGAAATCTGGGGATTAAGCACGCGCTGATCAATATGCCGATGGATTTTCTGATTGCATCAAAGTCTGAGATTGCCGCAGGAAGTGCAATTCCATTTGAATATAACGGGAAAACCTATTATTTCAAGCAGACATTATATGATTTTGACAGTCAGGTGCGGACCCTTTGTTCTAAAGGGATAACGGTAACTGCTGTCCTGCTGCTGCGCTGGGACAGTCAGCTTACCCATCTGATTGAACCGTCAGGGCGTCAGGCGGGACATGCGTTTTATATGTTTAATACGAACCAGGCAGCAGCCAGAAATCAGCTTGAGGCCACTTTTACGTTCCTGGCGCAGCGTTATTCTTCGAGTACGTCCATGCGGATCTGCAACTGGATTCTTGGAAATGAAGTGAACAACCGCGACAGCAATTATGCGGGGACCTCATCGCTGTCATGGTACGCGAAATATTATGCAGACTCCTTCCGCATGCTCTCTACCGCTGTACACAGTGTATACAGTAAGGCCAGAATCTACGTATCCATGGATCATATATGGAATGCATCCGTCAGCGGGACGTTTAAAGGAAAAAGTTTCCTGGAAACGTTTGCGTCGCTGCTGAAGCAAGGGGGAAATATACCCTGGCACATCGCATACCACGCATATCCTTCGCCGCTTACCACACCGTGCTTCTGGGCAAATCTAAACGGACAGATCAGCCCGAAACTTACCAGTTCGGTCATTAATATGGGAAATCTCCATGTGCTGACGAATTTTGTGAAACAGAAGTATGGATCGAGCCATAAAGTAATGCTTTCGGAACAGGGATTTACATCGTACAGTAAAAATAAGTCTGATGAGAAAATGCAGGCGGCAGCTATCGTTTATGCCTATTACGTGGCGGAATTTGACAGTATGGTGGATGCCTTTATCCTGCACCGCCATGTGGACAACAGAGAAGAGATGCGGCAGGGACTGTATCTGGGACTCTGGGCAAATACATCGGCAAAAGAAGAGTTTGCAAGCAGGAAAAAATATGCCTGGGAAATTTACCGCTGTTCCGACACCTCATCTTCTGTCAATAAGACAAAGTTTGCAAAACTGCTGATTGGGGTGACTGACTGGAAAACTGTGGTTCCCGGATACAATGCGGCAAAATTCAGAACAATGGGCAATTAAAAAATAAAGGGGGACAAAAACAATGGCAATGCAAATATGTGGAGCACCGTGCTGCTGGGGGGTTGAGGACCCGAAGAATCCTTATATACCGACTTGGCAGACCGTTATGAAAGAGGCAAGAATGGCCGGTTACAGCGCAGTGGAACTCGGGCCGTACGGTTATCTGCCGATTGATGTGGAGACGGTGTCGAAAGAACTCGAGAAAAATAAGATTTCAATTGTCGCAGGTACGATTTTTCAGGATCTGGTGAGCAAAGAAAATCATGCAAACGTACTGAAGGCGGCGGATGATATCTGCTGGCTGATCACACAGCTGCCAAAACTGCCTGAGTATCAGGGACAGAAGTTTCCAACGCCGTATCTGGTAGTGATCGACTGGGGACATGACGAGCGTGATTTTACATCCGGGCATCCGGAACGTGCAAAACGACTTGAGCAGGTGCAGTGGGATCAGCTGATGGATCATATCCGTGAGATTTGCGATCACGCAGCGAGATTCGGTGTGCGTGTTGTGGTTCATCCACACGCGGGCGGCTATATTGAATTTGCAGACGAAATTGAGAAACTGACGGAAGATATCCCCTATGAGACGGCGGGATTGTGCCTGGACACCGGACATCTGTATTATGCAGGAATGGATCCGGTAACCTGGCTGCAAAAATATGCTGACCGGCTGGATTACGTTCATTTCAAGGATGTCAATGAAAAAATATACCGCGAAGTGATGGAGATGGAAAACCTGCGTTTCTTTGAGGGGGTGGCCAAAGGCTCCATGTGCCCGATCGGAACGGGGACACTTGACTACCCGGCAATCAAAGATACACTGGAAGAAATCGGATACAGCGGTTATATAACGATTGAACAGGAAAGAGATCCGCGTGATTCGGGAGCTACGCTGCAGGACGTAAAAGCCAGTGTGGATTACCTGAAATCTGTCGGATATAAGATTTAAAGGATACAGGCAATAATAAAGAGCCCTTCCGGTCGTGTTGCCGGAAGGGCTTTTTTGTGCAGCTTTTCAAGAATAATCTGAACGGAGCAGGTTCCCGGTGATGGTCATATATTGAAATATCTGTAAAAATCATGCAATTTTTCACTGGATTTTTGCATAGTACTGCCACACCAATGATGAAAAGTCGGAGGTGCGGCAGTTTTTCGCTCCTTGGCGGTATCCTGTTATATGAAAATTACGTGAGATGCTGCCACATAGCATAAGATGATTCATAAGTCATCTCGCTGGGGAGAAATTCCTTTAATGTGCCGTCACCGCTGATGATCAACAGGCGGTCACAGACCTCACGCATTTCATTAAGATCATGAGTAATAAATAAGATTCCGGTACCATGGCTTGCCAGCTCTGTGCACGAATTCATGACGACCTTTTTTAACGTAATATTAAGATCATCTGTCGGATTTAAAAAAACTAATAGTTCAGGTGCAAAGGTAGATATTCGTTCCATGGAAATCATAAATTTCTGAGTGAACGGAAGTTTGCTTATTGGTTCGGGGAGCCCTTTATTTACTTGGATTCCTAAACGTTCTAATTTCAATTTTGAGTATGTATAAATTGATTTATCAAGGTAACCAAAAACGGAAGAGATCTTTTTTAAAGACGAAAAAACACCGTTTTCTTCAGGGGATAGATTGTGCATTACAGAATATCGTCCATGGTTACCAAAAAGTACGCACATTTTATTCTGTTCGCAGCATTGCCGGCTTAAAAACTTTTGATTTACATGAGATCCGTTTCGATAGATTGATCCGTGATACCGAATCTCCCTTCCCGACATTACTTCAGCGATAAGTCTGCTCCATTCCGTATTCAGCGAACACAGCCCGATGATCTCGCCTCTGTGAACAGAGAAAGATATGGGGTGTTGTATGCTCTTTGTGGACAACATAAGGTTTTCACAACATAAAACTGTTTCTTCCGCTTTTATATTTTTGCGAACCGGAGGTAGAGATGGGTGTTCCGTGCGGGCATCAGACATCATATATCGTATAATAACGTCCGGTGAAAAGTCTTTTCTCGGCAGTGACTTGACCGTATGCCCGTCCCTTGTTACTGTTATTGTGTCACATACAGAAGTCAACAGATCAATATCGTCACTGAGCATTAAAAGTGCGGCATGTCTTTTTCGCAGCATTTTGGCTGTTGTATCCCGATACTTTTTTATGAGCATGGGCATGTTCCTGAAAACAGCATCACAGATAACGATTCTGCGTCCGCTGAAAATTGCGCTGTAAAGCTCCAGCATAACACGCTCCTGTTCGCTTAGATTTCCAACCTTTGTGTGAGGTGAGATATCAAATTCGGCTTCGGATAAAAGCTGTTCACACATAGATGCCAGTTTTCTGGCATTCATAAACCCCCATTTGTGGCGAGTACTAAAAAAAAGGCTTAGATTCTCGGAAACTGTAAAGCTTTCAGATGATAAAAAACTGTTTCCAAGGTATAGTACCTGCTCTTTTAGCTTAAGAGCCTCATCGCTGGAATTCATTTTTGTACCATCTAAAAAGATGGCGCCTCTATCCTTTTTATGAATACCAGCCAGGATCTGTGTGAGAATTGTCTTGCCAGAATTATGAAGTCCCGTAACTCCGACAAATTCACCTGCGTGTACATATAACCACATATCTTTTAAAGCATGCTTATTCTCAATGTATGCAGATACGGCTTCGGTCCGCAAAATCTCGTGTCTCATAAAGAAATCTCCGGTTTTTCTGTATTTATCCAGGGCAGAGAAATTACGATTTCGGTCCCCAGCATTTCAGTACTGTATATATGTATTCCGTAATCCTGTCCAAAAAATAGTTTTATTCGCTGATTGATGTTCCATAGTGCCATTCCGCCCCGTTTATCATTCCTCTTTGGTTCCGAATTATTTTCTATATTTCTGTTTAGCAGCTGAACCTCTTTTGCCGCCATCCCCTGCCCGTTGTCTGCTACATGAATATAAAGAGTATTCTGTGTGTGTAATATTTGGATATCTACCAGTCCATTATCTTTTCTCTGTTCCAGGCCATGAAAAACAGCATTTTCAACCAGCGGCTGTAATGTCATTTTGGGGATATGGCATCGTAAGATATCCTCGTCGTCATAGCTGATCTGCAGGTGTAAACGATCTGTAAAACGATACTGCTGTATGGCAAAATAGTCCTTGATATTATTCAGTTCATCGTAAATTGTTACAACAGATTCTTTCATGCCGATACTATAGCGGAAAAAAGATGCAAGAATCTCCAGCATATTGGCGACTTCCGGAGCATGGCTGTTAAGCGCATGCCAGCGGATGGAATCCAGTGTATTGTATAGAAAATGAGGATTAATCTGGCTCTGCAGTGTATTTAATTCTGTTTCCTTCAATGAAGATTGTACCGCAAAGTCATGTCTGGCTGCATCCTGCACAGCTTCTGCGGCTTTTTCGAACTGATTTTCCAGAGTTAGAGATGAAAATAACTCCCAATCGTTTTCCCCAGCATTCGCATGATAAATCTCTTCAGCTTTCAAAGATGCTTTTTTCCAACGTACAAAGAGCAATAAATGGATGATCAGTACTCCGGACAACAATATCAGGCTGAAGATAGCTGAGCAGCAGCTGATCACGACTGTAAGGACCGATAGCAGAAAACTCATAAATAAAGCAGCAAATATTTTTTTATAATCTTTCATGTTTTCCTCAAGTATGTAACTTCCGGTATTTTGCCGGCTTTAACCCCACTATTTTTTCAAATTGGTTACTAAAATACCGGGCATCGGTATAGCCTACTTTCTTTGAGATGATGGGAATGATATCGTTCGTGGTCCTCAGCAGGTTTTTCGCCTTCTCAATGCGCTGCTCTGTCAGGTAATCCTTAAAATTAATTCCGGTTTCCTGTTTAAAAACGACGCTGAAATAGGAGGAACTAAGACCGGACTGTCTGGCCACATCCGCTATGGTTATTATTTCCGAAAGGTGTTCCCTGACATATTCTTTGGCAGTTCGAATTGGATAAATCCCCTGCTGCTTCTTTATACCCGCAAATTTTTCGACAGTTTTTCTTACGGACTCGGTTACATACTGAGCAAACTCCGTAATTGTTCTTGCATTATCAGCGTATTGTCGGATCAGCATACAGTCCTGCGTGATCTCTACTGCCGAAACTTTAGGAAAATTTTCGGTCAGCAAAGAGGATAAGATGGATACGATCCGGTCCAATATATAATAATAGTTTGTATACAGTACAGGACGATCTCTTCGTAAACCTGTAAAAATCTCTTCCAGTAATTTCGAACACTCTGAAATGTCCAGTGTATTGAACGTGCTCTTTAGACTGTTCAGCTGTTTCAAACGATCATTACTTAAAGCAGGGCCGCTTATTGTGCAGTTATCCATGCTGATCATCTGCCGCACACCATAGACGATCCGTGCATTGATCATTTCTTTTGCATTGGAATAACATAAAGGCAGATTAGATAACGTATTTGTGTAGGCAGTACTCATAGTGGTCGTATAACAATCAAAGGACATAACATACTTGTCGATATCCTCAAATAATATATTCAGTCTGTTTTTGAGCAAAATTTCATCATCCTTATAGTTAATGATGCTGAAAATATACATCCCCTGAATGCTGAAGATAAAAGTATCGGACCAGGGGCTCAGTTGCTTCTTCAGTAGTTCAAGGATATGTATATTTATAAAGCTTGTTTCAGGCTCTTCTATATGATGAAAAGAAACATCTGTTTTAATGACAACACAGGCAAAGTTTTGATATGGCAAATGGCAGCTATATTTTTGAGATAAGACATTATGCTCCAGACAGATATTATGTTTAGCTAAAAGTTCATCCATCAGCTGTGTCCATTTTTCCTGACGGGCATCCATTACCTCCTGCCATAAAATCTGGTTTTGTATTTCTGCATCCTGTTGAAGTTTTTTGCGGTCACATATTTTTTTGATCGTGTCGTTTAATTCGGATTCTCTGATCGGTTTTAACAAATAATCTTCCACCCCGAATTTAATCGCACTTGTGGCATATTCAAACTGGCGGTATCCGCTGATTACGATGAAACTGATGTCAGGTTTCCTGTCGTATATTCGTGATATCAGTTCCAGCCCGTCCAATTCAGGCATCCGAATGTCCGTTATCACGATATCCGGTAAAATTTCTTCAATTTTATCAAGGGCCTCCAGACCGGTGTTGGCAAATCCGGCCATTTGTAGATCCAGGTCATCCCAGTGTATGAGATCTCTTATCAAATAACACATTTTTTCTTCATCATCTACTATCAGTACTTTATACATGAACCTCCCCCCGATCTCAATGGTAGCTGTAATTATAGCTTAAGTGATGAAAGGTGAAATTGCAATATTTTTTTGATGGTAAGCAATGGTAAAACCGAAAAATCGAACAAATGTCGCAGTAAATCAAACAGTTGTCACATTGCGTCTGGTTAAGGTATATTCTATAATTTGTTTACACACTATAAAAGACGTCGGGCGTTATTGTGTCACAATAAAAGAGAAGGGGTAGAAAGAATGAAAAAAGTATTGGTAATTATGCTCGCATCAGCGATGTTACTCAGTGTTACGGCCTGTTCCTTGCAGTCAGCGGTGGATTCGGATGACTCATTGGCGAAAAAAGATGCTAAAAGCGCTGATAATGACAGTGACTACTTGTTTGGTCTTATTCTTCCAGAAACAGAATCAGAAGCTATTCAGTATACAATTAATACAGTAGGGGGTGAGATTGAAGAGCTCGGGTATGAGGTGATGGTGGGGAGCTATCAAAATGACGCTTCTAAAATCGCTTCGGTCGTGGAGAATTTTGACGTTGCAGGCGTCGACGTCGCACTTGTGAATCCGTATACAGAGGCTGATGCTGAGAGTACATCAAAGCTTCTTGAAGAAGTAGGGATCAAAAATGTAATTGTGGGTTTAAAACCATCTGTTTATGATGTGTTCCTTACTTTGGATCAGGTGCAGTATGGCGCTGACCTGGCAACGCTTGCCTGTGATTGGATTGATGAAACCTATGGTAATGAGAATGTTGAAGTGGCGCTTTTGACAATGTCAAAAACACAAAACGTGCATGAACGTTCCTTTGGTATTCGGGATATGTTGGCAGAACGCTGTCCGAATGCTGAAATTGTTGCTGAAGCAGATGCATCAAATGCAGAGGACAGTATATCTGCTACAGAAAATCTTATCACCAAGCATCCAGGCATAAAGGTGGTAATATGCGTAAAGGATGATTTTGCAATTGGCGCCATCGAAGCGTTCAAAGGAGCTGGAAAAGTCGGCGATGAATATGCTGTTTTTGGAATGGATTTTAATGAACAGGTCGGAAATGAATTGTTGAAAGCAGATAGCATATACCGGGGCTCGGCATACATTGACGGAAGTAAGATCAATTGTGGCGAAATTATGGAGCAGACCCTTAATGGTGAACTGGAAAAGGGAACAGATATCGTATATCCAACGGCACTTGTGACAGCCGAAAACGCGAAGGATGCTCTGGTTGAACATAATTATGAAGTTGAAGAATAAAAACCCGGAGAGGGGGAATACCTCTCTCCGTATTTAAGGAGGGAAATCTTTTGGAAGAACATACAATTCTATCGGTACAAAATATTTCCAAATATTATCCAGGCGTCAAGGCACTGGATGATGTATCCATAAACTTCAAAAAGGGGGAAGTTCACGCACTTCTTGGAGAAAATGGAGCAGGAAAATCTACGCTGATCAAATGCATATCGGGGGCAGTCGAACCGACCAAAGGGAAAATAGTTATCGATGGAAAGTCCTATAATCTCATGACGCCTCATGACGCCAGGAACCATGGTATTGAGGTGATTTATCAGGAATTTAACCTGATACCCACGATGTCGGTACAGGAAAATATATATCTGGGAGGACGGGCTTCTGATAAAAAGCTTGTTGATTATAAAGCAATGCATGAGGGAACAAAAGCGCTGTTCGCGAAATTTAATATAAAGATAAATCCTGAAATCATCGTAAGCACACTTTCGCCGGCTTATCAACAGATTGTTGAAATCGCAAAATCCATTTCTAAGAATGTTAAAATCTTGATTATGGATGAGCCGACAGCCCCGCTCACAGTTACAGAGGTGGATTTGTTGTTTGATGTTATCGACCGGCTGAAAGCGGGAGGTGTAACGATCATTTACATATCACATCGAATCGAAGAAATATTCCGGATTACTGACCGCATTTCCATTATGCGTGATGGGAGATATATCAAAACATTGAAGACCGGTGAGACAAACCGGACAGAACTTATAGAATATATGGCGGGGCATAAAATTAATGAAACGTTCCCGGAGCGTCGATATCACACTGTTGAGAAAGTACTGGAGGTTAAAAACCTGACAGGAAACGGAGTGAAGAATGTTTCTTTTGATTTGCATCGCGGAGAAATTCTTGGATTCGCTGGTCTGGTTGGGTGCGGGCGCACCGAAATAATACGGGTCTTATACGGAGCTGAAAAGAAGGAGGCCGGCAGTGTTCTGTTAAATGGAGAAGAGGTAGATATTGATTCACCTAAGATGGCTATGAAGTTTGGACTGGGACTGATACCGGAAGACAGAAAAACACAGGGAGTGTTTCTTGAAGGGTCTGTAAAATGGAATATTACTTTAACCTGCCTGAAAGCAATATCGGGGAGATTCGGCATCGTGGATGTACAAAAAGAAAAACAGATAGCAGGGGATTATCGGAAAAAGCTCCGAATAAAAACACCCTCGCTTGAGCAAAGTGTTAAAAATCTATCCGGAGGAAATCAACAGAAAGTTGTAATCGCTAAGACCTTGTCGGCCAATGCAAATATCATTATATTTGATGAGCCTACCAGGGGCATTGATGTGGGTGCGAAACAGGAGATTTATAAACTCATGTCGGAACTAGTTGAGGGTGGCAAATCCATTATTATGATTTCTTCCGAAATGGATGAATTGCTGGGGATGGCGGACCGGATTATTGTACTGTGTGAGGGGCACCAGGCAGGTACGTTAAATAAAGATGAGTTTGACAAACAGCATATTTTGGATTTGGCTTCAGGGTCAAGATAATAATGAACGGTGAATAGGAGATTTACTATGAATCTTATGAGATTTTATAAAAAGTATGGTATTTATATTCTGTTGGTTGTTGAGATTATAGCTTTTTCGATCATCGCAGATAACTTCCTGTCAGTAAAAAATCTGCTCAATATTTTAAGGCAGATTTCCATGCTGGGAATTGTGGCATCTGGTGCTACGTTTGTCCTTATGACTGGCGGTATGGACTTATCGATTGGCGGTCAGATGGCGGTGAACGGGTTGCTTACCGCTGTACTGATGGTTAATTTTAAGATTCCCCCTGTCATTGCGATACTTGCATCAATTATGATCGGGTGCATTCTGGGGGCACTAAATGGATTTATCTCAGTGAAGTTCAAATTGACGCCTATTATAGTGACGCTTGGAACCATGATGGTCTGGGAAGGCTTTGCATATGTTATGACAAATGGACTGCCGGTGTTCGGCTTTCCTGAAGGGTTTGCATTTATTGGACAGGGATACATTTTAGGGATTATTCCATTTCCAGTCGTCATTATGCTGGTGGTTGTAGTCATTGCGGCATTTATACTTAACAAGACATATTTCGGGCGTTATATCATAGCACTCGGAGGAAATAAGGAAGCAGCCCGCCTTGCAGGTGTGAATGTTAACAGGCTTACAGTAATTGTTTACACAATTGGAGGACTTTTCACAGCAATTGGCTCAGTCGTGCTGCTTTCACGGACAAATTCAGCTCAGCCTGCAGCAGGTGCCGGATATGCGTTTGACTGTATCACAGCGTCCGTTTTAGGCGGGGTCAGCGTACAGGGTGGTAAAGGGAATATTATGGGGGCGTTCATCGGAGTTGTATTTATCGGAGTCATGAACAATGCATTTGTTCTGATGGGACTCAATGATTCTCTGCAGGATGTGTTTAAGGGGCTGATTTTGCTGGTAGCTGTGGCTCTTGACAATATCGATATCACAAAAAGAACTTTAGTTTCGGAATAGGAGATAGTGCTCAAATGAACAAGTGTAATAATTATATGATACCACAGGCTTACGAACTGATTGATACTGCGGCCTTTGTAAATATACAATGTAATCTGCAGCATCCTGAGCCGGACCCGCTTGACCCCAATAAGTCTGTATATACGGGAATCATAGAACAGGAAGTAGCCGTTGGTGACCGGATTGAAAGAATGACAGTCTACATACCTGAAAATTATGTTCCGGTAGGGGAACTGATCATGGTTTTTCCGGAAAATGGAGTGTCCGGAACAGAGTTTTTGAGGACCTCTTCTTATGTAAAATGTGCTGATCAAAATGGTTTTATTCTGGCAGTACTGGAAGCTCCAAAAAAAGGCTGGCAGCCAGGTGATATCCAGTACAGTATACAGTATGCGGATGCCGCTTACTTTAAAGCCAATTTAAGGGAATATTACGGATTCCAGGAATCGGGGTTTTCTTGTCTGGGAATCGGCGCAGGGGCTTATCCTGCAATGGCATACAGTATGTTTCGGTCGGAAAGGATTGCCTCTTGTGCCGCGGTCGGAAAAATTGGACTTCACCCTCAGCTTTTTGAGCAGTTGAAACGATTATATGCAAATAAACTCTTGGAAAATCCAAGCAATCAGCCGCTCTCTGTCCTGCTGTCTGATGCAGGCCCCGAGGATAAGGAGCTGATTGCGTTCCTGAAGAGTTTTTATGATCCCGAAACTTTTAGAAACGACAGAGGATATAAGGTATATTTTCCTAAGGCGAGAACAGAGCATAGCTGGATCGGCTATCAGCCATGTGAGACATTTTGTATTGCTGAAAGTGCGGATGCCAAGTCAGTGTGCGAGTTTCTGACTGCTTTTAAACGTTTTTTTTCAGACAGTATGGGCCGATTATTGCTGACCAGAACCCCCCGGGATATGGGGCTCATCCGTTATGAAAAAACTGTAAACGGAAAACTGCGCCATTGGTACGTATATGAACCGACATCGTACAGAAAAGGGAGAGGCAAACAGTACCCGGTAGTGATGGCAATCCCGGGATACTCTTGCAATGCGCATTATCTGGCACAGATTTCGGACTGGCATGTTGTGGGTGAGAAAAGAGATTTTTTTGTGATTTATCCGTGTGCATTTCCCGGCTGTACTCCCGGTGGCTGTGCCCCTCTGCCGATGTGGAAATCGGGTAAAATGTATCAGCATGACCGGAAAGACAATGAGGAATTTTTAAAGAACATTATAGGGGATATGTGTAACCGATATCCCCTGGATACTTCACGCTTGTATATCACAGGTCATTCAAATGGTTCGAAAATGACACAGGAATTACTGTATGATTGTCCTGGCCTATTTGCTGCAGCCGCCCCCATTGGATTTGTCTGTGGAGAACTCGGTACTAATGTTCTGGATGATATGCCGAATGAGATATGCCCAGTCTGGTATATCAAGGGTGAGCATGATATTGGAATAGCCTGTGATATGTCCCCTGATCTGGCAAACCAGAAAATGATAGACATTTTATGTGAAGTGAATAAAGCCTCTTTGAATCCGGTTATCTATCATAACGGCAAGTACAGGAACCGCATCTATTATAATGACGAAAAAATGCCGATGGTGAAATTCACTGAGGTTACCGATATGCCGCATGCTCAGACACCGGAGATGTCGCTGATGATCTGGGATGAGTATTTCAGCAGGTTTCAAAGGCTGCAGGATGGATCCGTGAGTTATATATGGTGAGGAAAAATATTCATTATGCGTGGTTTATCTTAATCGCCTGCTGTCTTCTGCAGGGTGCCACCCTGGGTTTGGTACAAAATTCCAGGGGGTTGTTCTATGCTCCGGTCAGCAAAAGCCTGGGTTGTTCCGTAACTCAGTTTACTTTACAACAGGTATTTTTTTCAGCGGCAAACATCGCCATGCTGCCATTCGCAAACAAGGTTCTGCAGCGTAAGAATATTCGGTGGGTGTTGTGTACTGCGTTGACGTTTTTTGCGGGGGCTACAATCTTGATGGGGACTTTTACAAGACTTGGCCAATGGTATCTTGCGGCAGTGATACAGGGAGCATCAGGAGCCTTTTTGATACTTATGCCATCAGCTCTTTTGATTGAGCGCTGGTTTTGCAGCAGAAAGGGGCTTGCTTATGGACTGTCAGCTATGACTGCGGGAGTTGCAGGAATTGTTATAAATATCGTCTGTGCAGATCTGGCAGCCGAGAATTGGCGGCTGACATATCTGATAGTGGGAGGCATTTCCTTTTTAATGGCGTTTCCGTCTACGGCTTTTGTTATAAAACTTGATCCGGAAGATAAGGAGTTAGGGCCGTATCAAAAACAGTCAAAACAAAATAGGCAGATCAAAAGAAGAGAACAGAGGACTCCTGTCAGAGGCCAGCTCCTGTTGCTGTTTACGGTAGCGGTCATGGTATCTGCATGCAGTACCTATTTACAACATTTTCCTAATTATGCCGGTACTGTTGGTAAAACGGTGTCTGTTGGAGCAAACATGACATCGTTTGCCATGATTGGCAATACCATAGGCAAACTGTCTATGGGAGCTTTATCTGACTGTGTAGGTGCCTTTAAAGTATCTGTATTAGGTGTGTCTGCGATTGCAATCTCGTTCTTACTATTATTGTCAAAAGGAACGTCGATCCTCTATGTGGCGGGACTGTTGAACGGTTTAAGCTTATCCTTTAGTTCTGTTCAAATGCCGTTGCTGTTTTCTATTGAATACAGTGAGAATGGATACGGCCAAAAGCTTTCAATTATGATGATATTAACAAACTTGTCCAGTTCTTTGGGAACTATTGGGATCAGTGCGATCTATGATATCAGAGGTACATATCAAGATTCGTTTATCATTGGATTTGTGTCAATGATATTTGTACTGGTAATGCTATTTTGGTTATATGGGAGAGAAAGGGTAAATAGTCAAACATTTAAAACTTAAAAAAATATATAGAATTATTTTTTATATCTACACCTGAACCAGCTCTGTGCTATAATAAAAAACCTAAAGACAATTGAAAAAAATATTTTCTTCTATCCATCTAAATGGAACGCGGAATTGGGTGAAAATCCCGGCGAGTCGGTCACTGTGAAGCCTTATATCAGGATAAGTCAGACACGCGAGAAGAAAATAGTGCTTCTGCCGGAACCGGAAGCACGCTTCTATGGGATGGCTGCCTTGCGATATCCTTTTCGGACGCGTGTTCTCTTCGGGGGATGCGCTTTTTCTAATGCCGGAAGGGGGGAAAGAAGGATGACAAAAAGGTATTCTTAGTTATTCACATGAAAAATGCGAGTATTTCCTCTGCCATAAAAATGCAGACAGGAATAATTTCAACTGCCAGTTATGAGATTGTTCGCTTTATGTGCTAACCATGAATCATGCAGTTGTGACTGTTGCTGAGTATGATCCTCTGACAGATAATGGCTTGGTCATAGTGATACTACGATCACAACAAGAATGTATACACATGTAGCCTAAACAAAAAAATGTTATGGCAGAAGATATGAAGCGTATCATTATATAGAAGAAAATCTAATAAAAAGCAGATTACTACCTTGTGTAAAATGCAATTATGGAGTAGAATTAGGTGTGATTTTTCATGGGTTTTATGAAAAAAGTGTTAGAATTTTGCTGAACAAACGTATGTAGTGCAAAATGAAAAATAGCGATAACCCTTGAAAACACTGAGTTAATCGCCATTTTAAAAGATAAGCTGGAAAAGGGACTTGAACCCTCGACCCCTTCATTACGAGTGAAGTGCTCTACCGACTGAGCTATTCCAGCCTGTGTGGTTGACACAAAGAATATTATATCGTATTTTGAAAAAAATGCAACTATAATTTGTTATTTTTTAAAAAAAATTTTACGAGGTAAAAGAATTTGAACGTACGAAAAGAAAATAGAGATCTGCTGATCAAGTATTTCGAAAATGGAAGTAAACGCAATTGTATTGAAAAACTGGGAGTAGAGCTGGAACACCTGATCGTGAAAGCAGAGACGAAAGAGAGTGTTACGTATCAGGAAGAAAAAGGAATTGAATATATTCTGGAGCAGATGTCTGTGCATTTTCCGTGGCGGTATGAGCCGGAAGGACATCTGATCGGTATTTATAATGAGGATTATTCGATCAGCCTGGAGCCTGCAGGACAGCTGGAGATCAGTATCAATCCGCGGGAAAACATATCCCTTATCTACCGGATCTACCGGATGTTTTTAGAACAGATTCACCCCATCCTGAGAGAATGTGGATATGAAATGCTGACACTTGGCTATCTGCCAAAATCAAAGGTGCGGGATATGCCGCTGATACCTAAAAAGAGATATGAATTTATGGACCGCTACTTTATGGAGACCGGTACGTGCGGGATCAACATGATGCGCGGCACTGCAGCGACACAGGTGTCTATTGATTACTGCAGTGAGCAGGATTTTGTACAGAAGATCAGAGCTGCCTATATGCTGATGCCGCTGCTGAAGCTTTTGACAGACAATACCCCGATCATGGAAGGGGAAAGCTGTGAAGGGTATATGGCCCGAAGCTATATCTGGGACAATGTCGATCCGGCGCGTACGGGAATTCCCAAAGGACTTTTTGATGATGATTTCGGCTTTGCGAAGTATGCCGACTTTCTACTGGATATGCCGCCTGTTTTTGTGGAAAACTAGGATACGCCGATGTATACGGGCCATAAAAGCACCGCGGAGGTTTGGGGGGATGAGCGTCTGACCAGACCTGATATTGAGCATATCCTTTCCATGAACTTTCAGGATGTCCGGTTAAAACATTATCTGGAGATCCGCTATGCGGACAGTATGCCGATCAAATGTGTGCTTGCATATGCTGCCCTGTTAAAAGGGATATTTTATAATGAAGAACTGATGAGGGAAATCAATGAAAAGTTTTCTGCATCAGAAGCGGAAATCAGAAAAGCACAGGAAAGCCTGATGAAACATGGATTTGACGGAAAGGCATACGGCTATGAAGCAGCGAAGCTGCTGAGTTATGTGATTGGGGCGGCGAAGAATCAGCTCGTGGAAGCCGAACAGCTTTCGCTGCTTCCGCTGGAAGAAATACTATATCATAAAAGAACGTTAGCGAGAGAATATTATGAAAACAATATTAGATGAATACAAGCAGGAAATAGAAAATCATGTTGAGGAAAATCAGGAGGCGGCGCTTAAAGTTAAAGATTATCTTGAGCATTCCTCCGTCGCGTATCATGGAAGATGTGTGCATACACTGCACATACCAAAGGTGTTCACGAAGGACGTCATCGATGTGTATCGTTCAATTGTGACAACGACATACGGAATATTTGAAAAAGTGATTCGTGAATATCTGACAAACGCTGAATATCGGAAACTGTTTCCATTTTCGGAAAAGTTAGAGGAATTGATTCTTATTCCGAATCTGTATCAGTCTGTGCTTCCGATTGCACGTTTTGATATTTTTTATCATGAAGATGACGGTTCCTTTCAGTTCTGTGAGATCAACACAGATGGAACGAGTGCAATGAATGAAGATTATGTGCTGAACATGGCAATTGACCTGAATCCTGCACACCAGAGAATGAAGAAGCGATATACTTTTGAAAAATTTGAACTGTTTGACAGCTGGGTGGATTCTTTTATGAGCATTTATAACAGTTATGAAAAAAAGAAAGAGCACCCGTATGTAGCGATTGTAGATTTCCTGGAACATTGTTCCATTACTGAATTTGAAGAATTTGAACGCAGATTTCAAAAGGCCGGATATGAAGTCGAAATCTGTGAAATCACAAAACTGACTTATCAGGACCAAACATTGTATTCACCGTCAGGACATCCGATTGACGTCATTTACAGACGTGCAGTCACCACAGATGTCATGGAACATTACGATGAGGTGCAGGATTTTATCGATGCGGTAAAACATCAGGATGTCTGTCTGATCGGATCGTTTTGTACGCAGATCATTCACAACAAATGGCTGTTTAAGGTTTTGAGAGAAAAAGAAACATTGTCCTTTTTGACGAAGGATGAACAGACATTTGTCATGGAACACATACCTGCCACAGAGCTTTTGGATGAACGAAAGCAGACGTTGGAAATCGTACTGGGGAGTAAAGACAGATGGATTATCAAACCTCTTGATTCTTATGCCTCCAGAGGTGTATTTGCTGGGACTGATTATTCACAGCAGGAATGGGAAACTATTGTTATGCGGCATATCGGCAAAGATTATATTTATCAGGAATACTGCCCTCCTTACCGCACGGACAATATTTATCTGGTGGATTCTGACGCAAAGTTTAAGCCTTATACCAATATGTCAGGACTGTTTGTATACGACGGGGCGTTTGCCGGAATTTATTCACGCTTGTCGGACGGTGGAATCATCTCATCGCAGTATAATGAAAAAGCGGTTGCGACATTATACGTCAAATGAAAGCTTAAGGAGGTATTCCAATTTGGAATACCTCCTTTCGTTTACTATAAAAAGAAAAACTGATATACTGATCAGAGAAATTTTAATTTACAGGATTTATTTGGGAGGAAAAAATGGCACATGTACATAAACACCGCCATAAAATCGGGCATAAACACGGGGAAGGCTTCTCCATTGATTATTATGCGTATATGTCGGGAATCAGGCATTGGAATGCCGCATTTAAGGTGGCGTTTGCATTTTTGACGCTGATTTTATGTGTTGCACTTGATAATCCGTTTGTGTCAGTGATGGTAATTCTGGTTATGGGATGGCTTACCATTGTAAAAGGCGGTGTTAGTTTTCATGATTATCTTTCATTTTTGACAATACCTATTGTATTTATGATTTTTGGAAGCATTGCGATAGCACTCGGGTTTTCGCTGCATCCGACAGGACAGTACTGTCTGGATTTCAACTTGTTCTGCATCTATACTTCGGATGAAAGTCTGCTGAAGACTGCCCAGATCATGCTGAAAGCATTCGGCGCAATATCCGCGATGTTTATGATGACATTGTCAACGCCGTCAAATGAGATTATTTTAGTACTGCGGAAGGCACACGTACCAAAACTGGTCATTGAGCTGATGAATATGATTTATCGGTTCATATTTATCCTGGCGGAGGTTCAGCGGAAGATGAAAAATTCTGCACAGTCCAGAATGGGCTATGGTGATTTTAAAACATCTCTCAAGTCATTTGGGAATATTGCAAGTAATCTGTTTATTGTATCATTGAAAAAAGCAAATGCCTACTATGATGCGCTGGAATCACGGGGCTATACCGGTGAACTGCTCTTCTGGGAGGAGGAAAAGCCTGTTGGGAGGACGCAGATTTTGTTGGCGGGAGCATTTATTGTACTGATGATATGTATCTGGCTGCTGACGAGATAAAGGAGACGGACATGAAAGAACCAATTGTAAAAGTAAAAGATCTGCATTTTGCATATGCGGATGAAAAGGAAGCACTTCGCGGAATTGATATCAACATTTATCAGGGAGAACGTATCGCTGTCATCGGTTCAAACGGAGCCGGGAAATCCACCTTTTTTTTGAATGTGAACGGAGTTTTGCAGGCGGAGGCAGGGGAAATTTATTTTCGCAATACTAAAATCACAAAGAAAAATCTGAACGAACTGCGTAAAAATATTGGGATTGTATTTCAGGATGCAGATAATCAGATTATCGCCTCTACCGTTATGGCAGAGGTTTCTTTTGGCCCAATGAATCTGAAGCTGCCGAGGGACGAAGTCAAACAGAGAGTGGATGAGGCCCTCGAATATATGAATATTACAGCTTTTAAGGACCGGCCTCCGCACTATTTAAGCGGAGGAGAAAAAAAGAGAGTGAGTATCGCAGATATCATCGCGATGAAATCAGAAATCATTATATTTGATGAGCCTACGGCGGCACTTGATCCCATGAACGCACAGATGCTCGAAGAAGTTCTGGATAAACTGCAGCAGGAAGGGAAGACGATGCTCATCTCTACCCATGATGTGGACTTTGCGTACCGCTGGGCTGAACGTGCGGTGGTCTTTTGTGAGGGGGAGATCATAGCAGACGGCACTCCGCTGGATGTTTTTCTGGATGACAGTGTGGTGGAAAGGGCTAATCTGAAACGCCCAATGATGCTGGAAGTGTATGAGAATCTGGTAGCCTCCGGGTATCTGCCGGATGAGAGACAATATCCGAGAACACCGGACGAATTAAAGCAGATACTGGTGTAAAACTTACCTTTTTTGCGAATGCTGTGTTTTTTGCGAATGCTGTGTTTTTTGTTATTGCAAATAGTAAACATTTATAGTAAAATCAACATGAATGCTAACCGATGGAATACAATCACTTTATTGATACAGAAAATATAGACAATATCAACTATTCAGAGTGATCCTTCCTATTCATTAGGAATTATCCATCACATTTCAAGGAGGTAGAAATATGGAATTCAAGTTATCCCGTGAACAGGAACTTGTTCGTAAGATGGTCCGCGAATTCACAGAGACTGAGGTTGCTCCCATCGCTGCTGAAACTGACAGAACGAGTCAGTATCCCGCAAAGACTATCGACGACCTTTTCCGCTATGGAATTATGGGTATGATCGTACCGAAAGAGTACGGCGGGGCAGGCGCTGATGATCTGTCAGGAGCCATCGCAATTGAAGAACTTTCCAAAGCATGTGCATCTACAGGCGATATTGTAGCAACACATAACGGACTGTGCTGTGGTCCGATCATCAGTTATGGTTCAGAAGAGCAGAAGAAAAAATATCTTCCAATGCTGACAAAAGAACGTAAGGTCGGTGCTTTCTGTCTGACAGAGGCAGATGCCGGTTCTGACGCTTCCAAGGGAACAACGACTGCTGTTCTTGACGGAGATCATTACATATTGAATGGTTCTAAGATCTTTATTACAAACGGTTACGTAGCAGACGTCTTTATTGTATTTGCCATGACGGATCGTTCTAAAGGGACAAAAGGCATCTCTGCATTTATCGTTGAAAAAGATTTCCCGGGATTTTTAGTAGGAAAACACGAAGTTAAGATGGGTCTTCACGGATCACCGACAGCAGAGATTATTTTCCAGGATTGTATTGTTCCGAAGGAAAATATGCTGGGAGTTGAAGGCAAAGGATTCGGTATCGCTATGGCAACACTGGATGGCGGACGTATCGGTATTGCAGCTCAGGCCCTCGGTATCGCAGAAGGTGCATACAAAGAGGCTATGGATTTTGCGAAAGTTCGTGTTCAGTTTGGCAGACCGATTTCCAAATTCCAGAATTCTCAGTTTGTATTTGCTGATATGCATGTTGGTATTGAGGCAGGTCGGCTGCTCACTTATAAGGCAGCCACCGCTAAAATGACTCAGAAACGTTTCACTCTGGAAGCAGCCACAGCGAAACTGTTCTGTTCTGAACTGGCAAACAAAACAGCAACCAAAGCACTTCAGATGTGTGGTGGATATGGATACACCAACGATTATCCGCTTGAACGTATGATGCGTGATGCCAAGATCACAGAGATCTATGAAGGAACATCTGAGATCCAGCGTGTCGTAATTTCCGGAAATATTCTGAATTAAGGAGGAGATACGAGTCATGAAAATAATTGTTTGTGTAAAACAGGTACCAGATACCTCCGGCAAACTCGCAGTGAATCCAGACGGGACACTGAACCGGGCTTCCATGGAGACAATCACAAACCCGGATGACCTGAATGCTGTTGAGGCAGCACTGAAATTAAAAGATGAGACAGGCTGTGAAGTAATCGCAGTGACAATGGGCCCGCCGCCGGCAGAAGGAATGCTGCGTGAGATTATCGCCCGCGGAGCAGACAAAGCAGTGCTGATTTCCGCACGTGAATTCGGTGGATCCGATACATATGCAACATCCCAGATCATCGCAGCGGCGATCGAACATATCGGTCTTGAGAAAGATGATATTGTATTCTGCGGACGTCAGGCAATCGACGGAGATACCGCACAGGTAGGCCCGCAGATTGCAGAGAAACTGAATCTGCCGCAGGTAACATACGCACAGGATATCCGCAAAGAAGGGGACACACTGACAGTACAGCGTGCACTGGAAGACGGATATATGACAATCAAAGTACAGACTCCATGTATGATCACATGCATCAAAGAGCTGAACGAACCGCGTTACATGAGCATTGGCGGAATCTATGAAGCATATGAGAAGCCGATGGAAGTGTTTGATTACAACACACTGAAAGACAGCCCGCTCATCGATGTAAATAACATCGGGCTTGCAGGTTCTCCGACAAACATCCTGACATCTTTCACACCGCCGCAGAAGGGCGCAGGTCAGATGCTTGAGGGCGCAGACCAGGAAACATGTGATAAACTGGCAGGAATGCTCGCTGAGAAACATATGATCTAAGAGAGGAGAAAGAGGACATGCAAAATTTCGATAGTAGTAATGTATCTGCTTTTAAGGACGTATGGGTATTCTGTGAGCAGAGAGAAGGAAAACTGATGCCGACTGACTTCGAGCTTTTGTCTGAAGGCCGCCGTCTGGCAGATGAGCTTGGAGTAAAACTGGTAGGGCTTCTTCTTGGAAACAACGTAGAAGGTCTTGCAAAAGAGCTGGGAGGATACGGAGCAGACAAAGTGATCGTGGCAGATCATGAGCTTCTGAGCGTATACACGACAGATGGATATACAAAAGTAATCTGTGACATTATCGCAGAAGAGAAACCGGAAATTTTCCTGATCGGGGCATCCAATATCGGCCGTGACCTGGGTCCGCGCTGTGCGGCAAGACTCCATACAGGACTGTGTGCAGACTGTACACATCTGGATGTGGATGTGGAAAATTATCAGGAATTCTTAAGAAATAATTCCGTACTTGCAGAGGACAGAATCACAAAGACAAATACAGCAAGAGTGCTGGGACAGCCTCATGATGTAGCGAAAGATCTGAAGATGACCCGTCCGGCATTCGGAGGAAACCTGATGGCAACGATCATCTGCCCGAGATTCCGTCCGTCCATGGCAACTGTAAGACCGGGCGTACTGAAAAAAGGAGCATTTGACGAAGCGAAGGCAAATGCAGTAGAAGTCGTAAAAGCAGCGGTAGAACTGTCAGAAGCAGATATGCAGACAGAAGTTGTAGAAGTCGTAAAAGCAGCGAAGAAACTGGTAGACCTGGTAGGTGCAGAGTATGTTGTATCGGTAGGCCGTGGTATTTCTTCAAACGTAGAAGAAGGAATCAAGATTGCGCATGATCTGGCAGATGCACTTGGCGGCGTCGTAGGAGGATCCCGTGCAGCGATCGACAGCGGCTGGCTGACAGCAGATCATCAGGTAGGCCAGACAGGAAAGACGGTTCATCCAAGGATTTATGTAGCGCTTGGGATTTCGGGAGCGATCCAGCACAAAGCCGGAATGCAGGAATCAGAGTGCATCATCGCAGTCAACAAAAATGCGGCAGCGCCGATTTTTGAGATTGCAGACTACGGAATCACAGGAGACCTGTTCAAAGTAGCGCCGATGCTGGCTGAAGCGATCAAAGCTGTGAAGGCTGCTAAATAAGATTAATGAAAGAAGGCTCAGAGTCCTGACAGACACGGAAGGGCAGTCTGGGCCTTTTTCATTACGAAGGAAGTGCCAAACGATGGTGCATTTTAGTATTTTCAGGAAAATTTTCTTGTAAAAGAAAAACTTCAGGTGAAATACTTACAAAAATATTGATTTTTAATTAACGAACAGCTATAATATTTTTATGAGAAGTTTTGCCCGGGGAAAGCTGTGCTGTGAACCGGTGAAGCTTGACGGGAAGTTATAAGGCTGAGGTGTAACCCCCAAAAAAACATAAAGTAAAAGGAGATAATGACTGTGAACTTTCAACTAACAAAGGAACAAGAACTTGTCAGAAAAATGGTTGCAGAATTCGCTGAGAACGAAGTGAAACCAATCGCTGCAGAAATTGATGTCACAGAAAAATTCCCAATGGAAAATGTACAGAAGCTTTTCCGTTATGGCGTTATGGGAATGAACATGCCTAAAGAGTATGGCGGAGCAGGAGCCGATGATATTGCCTATGCGATGGCAGTGGAAGAACTCGCAAAGAAATGTGCGGCAACAGCAGTAATCGTTGCGGCTCATAATTCACTTGCATGCTGGCCGATTCTGAAATTCGGTACAGAGGAACAGAAGAAAAAATATCTGACGCAGATGACAAGCGGTACAATCGGCGCTTTCTGTCTGACAGAGCCGGAAGCAGGTACGGACGCGGCAGCACAGCAGACAACAGCTGTTCTTGACGGAGATCACTATGTGCTGAACGGTAATAAGATTTTTATCACAAACGGCGGAGTTGCTGATATCTTTGTTGTGTTTGCCATGACGGATCCGTCCAAGGGAACAAGAGGTATCTCTGCATTTATTGTTGAGTCTTCTTATCCTGGATTTTCACGCGGGCAGGTAGAAGATAAGATGGGTATCCGTGCTTCTTCTACAACAGAGATTGTGTTTGAAGATTGTATCGTTCCGAAAGAAAATCTGCTCGGTGTTGAAGGAAAAGGCTACAATGTTGCCATGGCAACACTGGACGGCGGACGTATCGGTATTGCAGCTCAGGCTCTCGGTATTGCACAGGGTGCACAGGATGAGCTGGTATCTTACGTACAGCAGAGAGTTCAGTTTGGCAAACCCCTTTCTAAATTCCAGAATACACAGTTCCAGATTGCAGATATGGAAGCACGTATCTGTGCAGCACGCTGGCTGGTATATGACGCGGCCAACAGAAAGCACTTAAGTTCTCAGGGCCAGAAAATTTCTTATGGAAAAGAATCTGCGATGGCCAAATTGTTTGCTGCAGAGACAGCAATGGCCGTTACAACGAAAGTTGTTCAGCTCCATGGTGGTTACGGATATATCAAAGAATACCCGGTTGAGCGTATGATGAGAGACGCTAAGATCACAGAGATCTATGAGGGAACATCAGAAGTTCAGAGAATGGTAATCGCTAAAAACGTAATCAAATAAACAGGAGGAAAGATAATCATGAAAATAATTGTTTGTGTAAAACAGGTACCAGATACCTCCGGCAAACTCGCAGTGAATCCAGACGGGACACTGAACCGGGCTTCCATGGAGACAATCACAAACCCGGATGACCTGAATGCTGTTGAGGCAGCACTGAAATTAAAAGATGAGACAGGCTGTGAAGTAATCGCAGTGACAATGGGCCCGCCGCCGGCAGAAGGAATGCTGCGTGAGATTATCGCCCGCGGAGCAGACAAAGCAGTGCTGATTTCCGCACGTGAATTCGGTGGATCCGATACATATGCAACATCCCAGATCATCGCAGCGGCGATCGAACATATCGGTCTTGAGAAAGATGATATTGTATTCTGCGGACGTCAGGCAATCGACGGAGATACCGCACAGGTAGGCCCGCAGATTGCAGAGAAACTGAATCTGCCGCAGGTAACATACGCACAGGATATCCGCAAAGAAGGGGACACACTGACAGTACAGCGTGCACTGGAAGACGGATATATGACAATCAAAGTACAGACTCCATGTATGATCACATGCATCAAAGAGCTGAACGAACCGCGTTACATGAGCATTGGCGGAATCTATGAAGCATATGAGAAGCCGATGGAAGTGTTTGATTACAACACACTGAAAGACAGCCCGCTCATCGATGTAAATAACATCGGGCTTGCAGGTTCTCCGACAAACATCCTGACATCTTTCACACCGCCGCAGAAGGGCGCAGGTCAGATGCTTGAGGGCGCAGACCAGGAAACATGTGATAAACTGGCAGGAATGCTCGCTGAGAAACATATGATCTAAGAGAGGAGAAAGAGGACATGCAAAATTTCGATAGTAGTAATGTATCTGCTTTTAAGGACGTATGGGTATTCTGTGAGCAGAGAGAAGGAAAACTGATGCCGACTGACTTCGAGCTTTTGTCTGAAGGCCGCCGTCTGGCAGATGAGCTTGGAGTAAAACTGGTAGGGCTTCTTCTTGGAAACAACGTAGAAGGTCTTGCAAAAGAGCTGGGAGGATACGGAGCAGACAAAGTGATCGTGGCAGATCATGAGCTTCTGAGCGTATACACGACAGATGGATATACAAAAGTAATCTGTGACATTATCGCAGAAGAGAAACCGGAAATTTTCCTGATCGGGGCATCCAATATCGGCCGTGACCTGGGTCCGCGCTGTGCGGCAAGACTCCATACAGGACTGTGTGCAGACTGTACACATCTGGATGTGGATGTGGAAAATTATCAGGAATTCTTAAGAAATAATTCCGTACTTGCAGAGGACAGAATCACAAAGACAAATACAGCAAGAGTGCTGGGACAGCCTCATGATGTAGCGAAAGATCTGAAGATGACCCGTCCGGCATTCGGAGGAAACCTGATGGCAACGATCATCTGCCCGAGATTCCGTCCGTCCATGGCAACTGTAAGACCGGGCGTACTGAAAAAAGGAGCATTTGACGAAGCGAAGGCAAATGCAGTAGAAGTCGTAAAAGCAGCGGTAGAACTGTCAGAAGCAGATATGCAGACAGAAGTTGTAGAAGTCGTAAAAGCAGCGAAGAAACTGGTAGACCTGGTAGGTGCAGAGTATGTTGTATCGGTAGGCCGTGGTATTTCTTCAAACGTAGAAGAAGGAATCAAGATTGCGCATGATCTGGCAGATGCACTTGGCGGCGTCGTAGGAGGATCCCGTGCAGCGATCGACAGCGGCTGGCTGACAGCAGATCATCAGGTAGGCCAGACAGGAAAGACGGTTCATCCAAGGATTTATGTAGCGCTTGGGATTTCGGGAGCGATCCAGCACAAAGCCGGAATGCAGGAATCAGAGTGCATCATCGCAGTCAACAAAAATGCGGCAGCGCCGATTTTTGAGATTGCAGACTACGGAATCACAGGAGACCTGTTCAAAGTAGCGCCGATGCTGGCTGAAGCGATCAAAGCTGTGAAGGCTGCTAAATAATACAATTTGGAGGTAATGCCTAATGATGACTCGGGAAGAATACTTTGAGAGTTTAAGAAAATTAAACCTGAAAGTATACATGTTTGGTGAATTAGTAGAAAACCCAGTTGACAACCCCATTATTCGTCCGTCCCTGAATTCAATCGGGATGACATACGAGCTGGCAAATCAGCCGGAATACGAAGATCTGATGACTGCTACTTCTTCTCTGAACGGTCAGAAGATTAACCGTTTTACACATCTTCACCAGAGTACGGAAGATCTTGTAAAAAAAGTTAAAATGTTACGTTTGTTAGGACAGAAAACCGGCTCCTGTTTCCAGAGATGTGTCGGTATGGATGCCAACAATGCAGTATTCTCTACTACATATGAAATTGATCAGGCTTACGGGACAAATTATCATGAGAATTTCAAAAAATTCCTGAATGATGTTCAGCTGAAAGACCTGGTGGTAGACGGTGCCATGACAGATCCGAAAGGTGACCGTTCTTTAGCACCAAGCAAACAGGCGGATCCGGATTCTTATCTGCACGTTGTGGAGCGTCGTCCGGACGGCGTGGTTGTGCGCGGCGCGAAGGCTCATCAGACGGGTATCGTGAATTCTCATGAAGTTCTTGTCATGCCGACGATTGCAATGAAACCTGATGATAAGGATTATGCAATTTCATTTGCAATTCCTACGGATTCCGAAGGTATTTTCATGATTTACGGACGTCAGTCATGCGATACCCGAAAGACCGAAGAAGGTGCGGACATTGATCTTGGCAATAAGAATTTTGGAGGACATGAAGCGCTCGTTATTTTCGACAACGTATTTGTTCCGAACGAACGCATCTTCATGAATGGGGAGACAGAGTTTGCCGGTATGCTGGTAGAGCGTTTCTCCGGATACCATCGCCAGAGTTACGGCGGATGTAAAGTAGGCGTGGGCGATGTCCTGATCGGCGCCACAGCTCTGGCAGCAGAGTACAATGGTGCGGCAAAGGCTTCCCACGTAAAAGATAAACTGATCGAGATGACTCATCTCAATGAGACATTATTCAGCTGTGGTGTTGCCTGCTCCTGCGAAGGATGTAAGACAAAATCAGGAAACTATATGATTGATCTGCTGCTGGCAAATGTCTGCAAACAGAATATCACCAGATTCCCGTATGAGATCGTACGTCTTGCAGAAGATATCGCAGGCGGACTGATGGTTACACTGCCGTCTGAAAAAGATTACAATACAGCTGACCTGAAGCCATATATTGAAAAATACCTGGTAGGTGTAGAGGGTGTTTCCGTTGAGGACAGAATGAGAATTATGCGCCTGATTGAAAATATTTCTCTCGGAACAGCTGCAGTGGGATACCGCACAGAGTCTATGCACGGAGCAGGATCTCCTCAGGCTCAGCGTATCATGATTTCACGTCAGAGTAATCTGGAACAGAAAAAAGAACTGGCAAAGAACATTGCCAATATTAAAAAGGATTGATTTTAGGTATTAAATACTGCGGCGGCTGCAACCCGGCGTATGACCGGGTGGCCGCTGTAAATGAACTGAAGAAATCTTTAAAAGACCTGGAGATTTCATTTACGACTTACCGCGCAGATGAGGATTACGATGCCTGCCTGCTGGTAAGGGGATGTAATCGGGATTGTGTGTCAGATAAAGAATTCTCTAATTGCGGGCGGATGTTTAACGCAGCATGCAACGAGGATTTTTTAATAATTAAAAGTGAGCTTCGCGCATGGTTTCAGGCGAATATGCGTGAAGAGTAAGGAGCAATGATATGGAATATGCATTAATTGAACAACAAGGCCATGTTTGCACGATTACAATCAATTTTCCGAAAAAATTGAATGCAGTCAGTACTGCAGTGCTGACAGATTTAGGCGAAGCATTTGACCAGGTTGAAAAAATGAAAGATGTTTACTGCGTTATTTTAAAAGGCGCAGGTGAAAAGGCATTTGTCGGCGGAGCTGACATCAAAGAGATGAGTGAATTCGGATTTTACGAGGCGAGGGACTACGCAAAATTTGGTGGTGCTGTGCTTGAAAAAATTCATCAGTTCAGAGTGCCGGTTATTGCAGCAATCAATGGATACTGCCTGGGCGGCGGTGTGGAAGTGGCACTTGCATGTGATATGCGTGTTGCCGCTGAAAATGCAAAATTTGCATTCCCTGAAGTTGGACTTGGCATTATGACAGGTACCGGCGGCTCTCAGAGACTGCAGGCAATCGTGGGAGAGGGAAGAGCCAGAGAACTCTTGCTTACCTGCGACAGAATTGATGCTTCCGAAGCATACAGAATCGGACTTGTTAATAAAGTCGTTCCAACCGAAAACCTGATGGAAGAAGCGATGGTTATGGCAGAAAAAGTTGCCAAGAACGGACCGATTGCAGTTGCTACGATGAAGAAGGCCATTAATGTTGCCAGCGAGACAGATTATCCGACAAGTACAGAACATATGATTCTTTCCTTTGGGTCTCTGTTTACGACACAGGATGCACATGATGCTCTTTCCGCATTTGTTAATAAAGAAAAACTTGATCATTTCAATAACAAATAGTAGGCGGATATTGAGTTTTTATGTAAATAGGTAAATGGAGATTAGAATTTATTCTTGACATTGTTAAAAAAATAACAAAGAATAAAAGGGAGAGAAAACATGAGACAGTTATTATTAAGAACTGAAATCCACAAATTTGATACTTTTGAAGACTTCGCAAAGGATTTCGAAATCGGAGAAGGCGATTTGTTATTTACAAATGAATTTCTGTATACACCGAAGATGAAACCACTGAATCTGAAATGCGATGTATACTTTCAGGAAAAATACGGAACCACGGAGCCTACCGATGAAATGTATAATGCTATCTTTAGAGATCTGAAAGGCAAAGAATACAAGAGGATCATCGCGGTCGGCGGCGGTACAGTTGTCGATATGGCAAAATGGGTGGCATCTGAAAAACCGGATGATATCGTAGATGCATATAAAGAGAACCCAACATTTAAGCCAAAACATAAGACAGAGCTGGTCATCTGCCCGACCACATGTGGAACAGGCAGCGAGGTTACCAATATCTCCATGATCTATCTCACAAAAACAAAAACGAAAAAGGGCTGTGCGAACGATGAACTGTTTGCAGACTATGCAGTATTGATTCCTGATCTTGTAAAAAGCCTGCCATATCAGCCATTTATGTACAGTGCTATCGATGCACTGATTCATGCCGTTGAGAGCTATGTAGGCCGCCGTCATACGGACCTTTCCAGAATGTTTGGCAGAAGAGCGATCGAGCTGATCATGAATGGATTTACACAGATGATTGAAAAAGGACCGGAATACAGACTGGAAATTATGGACGATTTTGTGCTCGGAAGCAATTATGCAGGTATCGCATTCGGTACTGCAGGGTGCAACGCAGTTCATGCAATGAGTTTTCCACTGGGCGGCATGTTCCATGTAGCTCACGGTGAATCGAATTATGAGCTGTTTACAACGGTCATGAAATACTACTACAAAATGAATCCGGATGGCGACATCAAAGAAATCAACCATGTGCTGGCTGAGATTCTTGGCTGTGAGACAGAGGGTGCAGAAGTTTATGATAAACTGGAAGAGGCGCTTGCAGCATTGATCCGCAGGAAACCGCTGTCCGAGTATGGTGTAACGGAAGAAATCTGTGATCAGATGGCTGAACTGGTTATTGCAGAACAGCAGAGACTAATGACCAATACCTATGTAGAGATGGACAAAGAAGCTGTTAAGAGCCTGTATCTGCAGGTACTGAATGATTAATGAGGATCTGATAATTATATAGAAAGATATTAAGGGAGCTCAAAGATGGGCTGAGAGGAGACTGTGCGTCTCGACCTTGTAACCTGATGTGGATAATGCCAACGTAGGGAAATATTTCATAGTATCGTTCAAATCGACTATAAGGGATATATTACCTGCGTAATATATCCCTTATTTCATGTCTTTTTATTTGATAAAAAAGACGGCAAAGGAGAAACTATGAACTATACAACACAAATGAATGCTGCTAAAAACGGAGTGATTACCAAAGAAATGGAAGCGGTTGCTGCCTATGAACAGATGGACGCGGAAAAAGTCAGGGAGCTGACTGCAAAAGGACATCTTGCAATTCCGGCAAATAAAAATCATAAATGCCTGAAACCATATGGTATCGGCAATATGCTAAAGACGAAGATCAATGTCAATCTCGGAACGTCGAAAGACTGTCTTGACATGGATGTGGAACTGGAGAAAGTGATGGAGGCCGTAAAGATGGGGGCAGAATCTATCATGGACTTAAGTTCATTCGGGGATACCAGGAAATTCAGGAGAAAACTGACGGCAGAATGCCCGGCAATCATCGGAACAGTGCCCATTTATGATGCGGTTGTCTACTATAATAAAGCGTTGAAAGCGATTACTTCTGATGAGTGGATCGACATTGTGCGTATGCACGCTGAGGACGGCGTAGATTTTATGACGATTCACTGTGGTATTAACCGGGCGACGGCAGAACGTTTCAAAAAATCAAAGCGTCATACGAACATTGTATCCAGAGGAGGTTCCATCATTTTTGCATGGATGGAGCTGACGGGAAATGAAAATCCGTTTTTTGAACGGTTTGATGAGCTGCTTGAGATCTGCCAGAAATATGATGTGACATTAAGTCTCGGTGATGCCTGCCGGCCTGGCAGCATCGAGGATGCGGGCGATGTGTCACAGATCGAAGAACTTGTGACACTTGGAGAGCTGACGACGAGGGCGTGGGAAAAAGATGTACAGGTAATCATTGAAGGTCCGGGACATATGCCGCTTAATCAGATCCAGGCAAACATGGAGATACAGCAGACCATCTGTAAAGGTGCGCCGTTTTATGTGCTCGGTCCGCTGGTGACAGATGTTGCACCGGGATATGATCATATCACCGCGGCAATCGGAGGAGCAATCGCAGCGACTTACGGAGCTTCATTCCTCTGTTATGTAACGCCTGCAGAACATCTGCGGCTTCCTACGGTGGAAGATGTGAAAGAAGGTATTATCGCTTCGAAAATCGCGGCTCATGCGGCAGATATCGCCAAGGGAATCAAAGGTGCCAGTGACTGGGATCACGATATGAGTGAGGCGAGAAGAGAGCTTGACTGGGAGCGTCAGTTTGGACTGGCGATGGATGGAGAAAAAGCCAGAAGGTACCGCGCGGAATCGACGCCGGAACGGGAAGATACCTGTACGATGTGCGGAAAAATGTGTGCAGTGCGTAATATCAATAAAATTTTGCGGGGCGAAGATGTAGATATTATGGACTGACAATATTATTAAATTGTGTTTGAAAATGGCAAAGTAAAAACGACAGAACTCCACATAATAAAAATGTCACCTGATTTATGATGACCGTAAAGAAAGGAGTTCTGTATATGGAAGGTAACGAATGTCTTGCGATAGCCAGTATTCCCATGCAGAAATGGGGTGAAGTCTATCGGTTTTGTGAAGCATTGAGAGAAGGGACGATTTTTCCTGCCTTAAATCTTCCGTTTTATCTGGCGGAATCGATCGAAAATCCGGCAAAACAGCAGGAAAATACTGGTGAAATTGATCCCAGGCAGGCTGACCGGGAAACTCTGCTTACCAAAATCAATGAAGTCAGTTTTGCGCTGAACGATCTGACCCTGTACCTGGACACGCACAGCGAAGACAGTCAGGCGATTCACTTGTTTTCAGAATGTGCCGCTCTGCGCGCAAATCTCCTGAAAATATTCGGCGAACGGTTCTACCCGCTGACCCAGGCATGTCTTGCGGACTGCAGCTGTGAAAAAGAATGTGAATCAGCAAACGGAATGGCCTTTTCGTGGGAGTGCGGGCCGGCACCGTGGGAAGGAGCGTGTATCTGATGTGGAATTATGAAAAAAGACTTCAGTTTCCGGTGAAAATCACGAAAACATGTCCGAAGACGGCACAGCTGATCATCAGTCAGTATGGAGGCCCGGACGGTGAGTTATCTGCCTCCATGCGGTATCTGGCACAGCGGTACACCATGCCGGTAAAAGCGGTCGGCGGTCTGCTGACTGATATTGGAACAGAGGAATTGGCTCATATGGAAATTATATGTGCCATGGTTTACCAGCTGACACGGGATGTTACCATTGAAGATGCGAAAACAGCGGGATTTGATGCGTACTATATAGACCATACGAAAGCGTTGTGGCCACAGGCGGCATCGGGACTTCCATTTTCAGCCGTGGAATTTCAGTCAAAAGGGGATGCGATCGCTGATTTGACGGAGGATCTGGCAGCAGAACAGAAAGCCAGGACGGTGTACGATAACCTGCTCAGGATGATTCCGGACCCGGAAGTGAGAGAACCGCTGAAGTTTTTGAGAACGAGAGAGATTGTTCACTTTCAGAGGTTTGGAGAGGCACTGGAAAAGACAAAAGATCATTTGGACAGCACAAATTACTATTATTTTAATCCTGAATTTGACAAGCAGTTCCTGAAAAAATAGTCATAGACGGAGCAATGGAAAGTATCGATATATTTTCCGGCGCTCCGTTTTCAGGTTGATCAGAGAATTTATGTTGAATCTTGTTCTGATGAATGGTACTCTATACAATAAAGGAGAGCGAATCATGACAGAGGAAGAATTTCTTAAGATGCTGGAGGAAATTTCTGCAGAACTTCCAATGGATTTTTTTCAGGAATTAAACGGAGGGATTATCATGCAGCCGGAAGCAAAGTACCATCCCGAGAGTAAAGAGTCTCCGCTGTGGATTCTGGGAGAATACGCACATGGATCTGCCATGGGTCGTTATATTAACATATATTATGGTTCTTTTATCGAGGTCTATGGAAACCTTGACAGGCAGGCGATGAAAAAAAAAGTCCGCCATACGGTGCTGCATGAATTTCGGCATCATCTGGAATCGCTCGCAGGGGAAAAGGATCTGGAAATTGAGGATGCGGTCAAATTGTACCGTTATAAAAATGATAAAGACTTCAGATGATTCAGTGACAGGGAGCAATGCCGTACGGTGAAATATGCCGCAGCACTGCTCCCTGATATTTTATTGCTTTTTTAAATAATGTTTTTCGGCCAGATTTAAAAGAGAATACAGTCCCATTGCGATGACGCACAGAATGATGATCGACATAATCACCCAGTCGAGCTTAAAGAGATATGCGGGCATTCAAAAAGAGTTCGTATAAATCCAGTAAAGGCGGTCAGGCCGTTTGGCATATGCTGTTAAGAGCAGATTAATCAAGGGTGAGTGTTATGAAAGAGCGGGAAACCGGGAAAAAGTTGTCTGTCAGAAAACAGATGGAACAAAAGATGATGCTTCATATGGTCAAACGTCTGGAGAGACAACAGCTGATCACGCCGGAAGAGAGTCTGAGACTGGTTTCACAGATTCGAAAGGAAGGGGGACAGTGATGCTGCGGGCGGTGATTTATGCACGATGCAGTACGGAGGAGGAAAGCCAGAAGAATGCACTTGCCAAGCAGGTAGCTGAGGCCGAGGAGTGTGTCTGCAAAAAGGGATGGACACTTGTGGATACATACGTAGAAAGCCGTTCCGGAACCAGTACAAAAGGAAGGGCTGAATATAACCGTCTGTATCAGGAAATATTCCGTGACAAATTTGATATTATCGTGATCAAATCACAGGACCGGCTGGTACGCAATACGAGGGACTGGTATCTCTTTGTCGACCGTCTGACGAGAGTGGGAAAACAATTGTATATGTATATGGAGCAGAAGTTTTATTCAGCGGACGATGCCCTGATAACGGGCATTAAGGCTATTCTTGCTGAAGAGTACAGTCGGGATCTGAGTAAAAAGATCAATAATGCACATCATCACCGCCAGAAAAACGGGGGTGCGGTCATTCTGACTTCAAATACATATGGCTACCAGAGAATGCCGGACAAAAGTATTATCATTGCAGAAGAAGAAGCAAGGGTCAAACGCAGGATGTATGAGTTATGTGCGGCCGGGTACGGAGGCAGGGCAATCGCATCGATCCTCAGTGCAGAAGGGATCCGGAACCGGAAAGGAAACCCGTTTTCTGATGCAGACATTTTGAGAATGATTAAAAATCCCCTGAACAAAGGGACTGTCGTGATGCACCGGAAGCATTATGATTTTGATTTGAAAAAAACAGTTTCAGTTCCGCAGGAGGAGCAATATGTCTATGAGCACAAGGTTCCGGCGATTGTCTCAGATGAACTTTGGGAACGGGCAAATCTGCAAATCAGGAAAAGAAGGCGGGCAGCAAATAAGGACGGCAGTGTAAGCTGGACCGGGAAAAACCAGGGGAAATCATCGCTGAGCGGAAAGCTGTACTGCGGCTTCTGCAAAGTTCCTTTTTACCGGTGTGTGCGAAAAGACTCCCGTGGACACAGAAAAATATATGAATGGAAATGCAGGTGTTATATCGAGAATGGGAGAAAGGAAAAGCGGGAATCGAAAACCCCTCAGGGGTGTGACAATGTCCACATAGATGAGGAAAAGTTGTTCAGACTGCTGGGGGAGATATGCAAAAAACAGTATCAGCCGGATCAGGAATCTGTCACGCAAGAGCTGAAAAAACTGCTGAAGGATGTTCTGAAAGATACAGATGCGGATGAGCAGGAAGAGCGGGAATATCAAAAAATGCTGAGAGTGAGGCGTCAGATGATGCAGTTGACAGATAAATTGCTTGAAGGAGTTCTGTCTGATGCAGTCTGTCAGATGAAAATGAATGAACTGGAACAACAGGAAAGAGAGATACAGAAGAGAATCCATGGGATAGGGGAGGAGAAGTCACCGGATGATGCGGCAAAAAACAGAATCATCCGGATTGGAAATATATTGTCGGAGGATTTCACCTATTATGAGTATGCAGCGGCAGAAGCGATACTGGAAAGCATTGATCAGATCACGGTCTATCCGGACGGTATGAAGCTGATTACCGGTGATGTGAGTCGGAGAATCGATTATGGTACACTGTTTGATTACCGCAGTCAGAAACGCCTGGGCAGAGAAGCAGTTGTCCGGCTCATGAAAGAAAACCCGGATATCACAGTGAAGCAGATCGCTGAAAAACTGGGCATCAGTTTGTCTGGGGCGGGCTACAGGATAAAGATATTAAAAGAGGAAGGGCGGGTGAGGTATCACAGAGAAGGAACAACAGGGAGATGGAAAGTAAATTAAGGGAAACTTAAGGTTGAGAATGTAGAAAAAGTGTAAAAGGTATGATATTCTGTTGACATTATCAGCGGATGCCTGAAAAATAATATACATAAGGAGAAATGTATGAAATTTGTAATCGATCACCTGTCAAAACATTTTGACAAAAAAGAAGTGTTAAAAGATATCTCGTTTTCGTTTGAATGCGGACGGATCTATGGTCTGCTGGGGAGGAATGGAGCCGGGAAAACAACGCTGTTTAACTGCATCAACCGCGATATGAAAACGGACGGCGGCCGGTTTTATCTTGAAGAGGCAGGAACAGAGCGGAATCTCGAAGCGAACGATGTGGGATATGTACTTTCTACTCCGACAGTGCCGGAATTTCTGACGGGACGTGAGTTTTTAAAGTTTTTTATGGAGATTAATGAGGGCAGCATTCACAATCCAAAGCCGCTGGATGCATATTTTGATATGATGAACATCGAGGCGGAAGACCGGGATAAACTTCTGAAAGATTATTCCCACGGTATGAAGAATAAGATGCAGATGCTGATCAACATCATAGCACAGCCAAATATTCTGCTGTTGGATGAGCCGCTGACGTCTCTCGATGTGGTGGTGGCAGAGGAGATGAAACAGCTGCTCCGCTCGCTGAAAGAAGGTAAGATCATTATCTTTTCAACACACATTATGGAGCTTGCCCTGGATTTATGTGATGATATTGTGATTTTAAACCACGGTGAACTGGAGCGCATTGACAAGGCAGATCTGGACCATTCTGAATTTAAGGAGAAGATTATCGCGGCGCTGAAGGAGGAAGTTCATGATTAGAGCATTTCGCATATCCTTTGCATTGAAGAATACCTATCGGGTGAATACGATTATTTATTCCATAAAGCAGGTTCCGATTCTCGGCAGAATACTTTCCAACGGACTTTATAAAATCCGGTTTTTCAAAATATTTGCCAATATATTGTCCGTGCTGTGGGAACTTGTCGCTGCCTTCCTGGGCAAATTTTTATATCTTCTCTGTATGGTGACGGGAATTGAAGTATTGTATGAGCGGGCACCACAGGAAAGTGCTTTTCTGCATATTTTATTGTTCCTGACTGCCATAGGAGCGTACATGAATACGTATATGTTCAATCCGACAAACGATAAGTATTATGCGATGATTCTGATGCGTATGGATGCCAGGGAATATACACTTTCCAATTACGGATACAGTATATTGAAAGTCATTGTTGGATTTCTGCCTTTTACCGTTTGGGCCGGTCGTACAAGGCAGGTTCCTATCATGCTGTGCATTTTGATTCCCTTCTTTATCGCCGGAGCCAAGATGACAGTTGCGTGGATCGCATTGAAACGGTATCAGGATACAGGACGGTGTACGAATGAGAATCTGCCGGACAGAACAGGATGGCTGCTGGCGGGAATTCTGCTCTCAGCTGCTTACATTCCGGTCTATTTCGGCTTTGCACTTCCGGCGTGGATGGTTCTGGGGCTGATGATTCTGATCATTGGAACCGGTGGTTATGCGGCTGTGAAGATTATCAGTTTTGATGAATACCGCCAGATGTATCAGATTCTGCTGACAGAGAAGCAGAGCGGGATGAATTATAAGGAGACAGTAAAACAGGCAGCTCAGGAGCAGAGCCAAAAGGCAATCAGTCAGGATATCTCGATCACCAGCAAAAGAAAAGGGTTTGAATATCTCAATGAGCTGTTTATCAAGCGTCACCGGAAAGTGCTGTGGCGTCCGGCAGAACGGGTAGCTGTGATCGCGGCCGGTGTGATCGCAGTGATACTGATTCTTTTTCAGATCAGACCTGAGATTATGAAATCAATGAATGAGCTGCTGATGGTATTTCTGCCTTATTTTGTGTTTATCATGTATATGGTCAACCGGGGAACAAGTTTTACACAGGTGCTGTTTATGAACTGTGATCACAGTATGCTGACGTACGCCTGCTATAAAGAGCCGGCATCCATTTTAAAACTGTTTCGGATCCGTCTGCGCGAAATTGTGAAGATCAATCTGCTGCCGGCGGCAGTCATCGGGGCAGGTCTGGCAGTCCTTTTGCATTTTTCGGGAGGGACAGATCACCCCGTTAATTATGCAGTGCTTGTGATATCGATCTTGGCGATGAGTATCTTCTTTTCGGTTCATTACTTGACGTGCTATTATCTGCTGCAGCCGTATAATTCCGGCACTGAACTGAAAAGCGGAACTTATAAGATCGTCATCTGGATCACCTATTTTGTATGCTTTGCATTCATGCAGGTTCGAATGGATACGCTTCTGTTTGGAATTCTGGTTACCTGTTTCTGCCTAGTGTATTGTATCGCCGCGTGTATTCTCGTATATAAGCTGGCAGATAAGACCTTTAAATTGAGAAATTAAATAAAGTTCATCCTCGGGCAACAATTTTTATGAATACGGACACTATATAAAGGAAAAGCTGTTTTGGTGAAAGGAGAATGGGTTTATGAAGAAACACACAATGATCCTCTCGGTGCTGAATCTGATTGTGCTGACGCTTTTGCTGTCCGCCTGCGGTGATGGCTCGGGACAGGATGAACATGTCATGCAGGCTATGTATATCCCGTACGGAGAAGATTCTTCTGTTTTTATCGAGGAAGAAAACGGGACGGTGTTTACGGCGGCAATACCGGAAGCATTGTATGACATTGATGGAAAACAGATTACGAGTGACCAGCTGAAAAAAGGAAATATTATTAAAATTACTGGAAACGGTGTCATGGCGGAGTCCTATCCGGGGCAGTACCATGGTGTCAGCCGTATGGACGTTGTTCAGGAGGGACAGCCCTCCGACGCTGACCAGTATCAGGATATTATTGACGGTATCTATCAGGAACCGGATCCTTCGCTCCCGCCGACAGCGAGTGCAGAGTATACCAATGAACTTGCCATCGCCAATGTCTGCCTGTCGGAGGGCGGTTATACATGGTCTTATGTAGATGAAAACGGTGAGACACAGTCGATTGTCGCAGATTCCATGCATATACTTGACTGGAAAGATCTGGTGGACATTAATCTTGACAGTCCGACAGACCTGACGCTTTATTTTTCTGAAGAGCCCGTGGAGGTCAGTGTTGAACGGTGGGATATCTCGCTATGGCTGCAGGATGACACAGCGTCAGATATACCGGAGAGTGAAGCGGTGACCGTAAAAAATAAAGATGGAACATGGATGATACCAAAGGCAGATACAGGATATGTTTATCTGATTACGGCATCCTGGGAGAATGGAAATCGGGAATTTGGATTTCGGGTTCCCGCTGTTTAAAAAGGAAAAAGATGTGCAAATCTGTTTTGCATATCTTTTTTGTTTCGGCAAAGTCTCATAGTAGACGAACGGTTGACAAAACAGAAGTCAACGGGGAGAACTGCAGAGAGGAACATGGATCCCTGTTCTTTCTGGGACTGCAGCCGTCACGACCGCAGTCAGTTTATTATGCCTGGGGATTTCGGCGGTTTTGTTTAACAAAAAACATATTTGATCAAGTTGTTCAATAACAGCTTTTGTCTGAAGATTTCGGCGCGGTGAGGTTTACAACTCCTGTTTCTCTATGTTAGGGTATAGTCAGTGGATCAGAGTGAACATACATAGGATCCATGAAGCAGACAAGGAGGACTGTGCATGAAATGGAAAGAAGAACTGAGGCATAATATCACGCAGGCAGGTGAAGTGAAAGATTTATTAAAACTTGATCTTGCTGATGAGGAACAGATGTGCAGAATATTGGAACGTTTTCCAATGACGATTCCCAGATACTATTTTTCATTGATAGATCGTGGGAATCCGGATAACGATCCGATTCGTAAGATGTGCATTCCGTCTATTGGAGAGACCGATCTGTCAGGAGATTTTGACACCAGCGGTGAGGCGGAAAATACCGTAATGCCGGGTATGCAGCATAAGTATGCCGAGACAGCGCTGATTCTGTCAACGAACCGCTGTGCCATGTACTGCAGACATTGCTTCCGCAAACGTCTGGTCGGTATCTCGGATGATGAGACAGCAGAAAATGTAAAAGAGATGGCAGCCTATGTAGAAAACCATAAAGAAATCAATAATGTGCTGATATCCGGAGGAGATGCCTTTCTGAACAGCAACGAAGTGATCAGGGAGTACCTGGAGAACTTCAGCCGGATCAGTCATCTGGATATGATTCGTTTCGGTACACGGACCCCGGTTACCCTGCCGATGAGAATATATGAGGATATGGAACTGATAGAAATGCTGAAGCAATACAGCCGAAAAAAGAAAATCTATATAGTGACGCAGGTAAATCACCCGAAGGAACTGACAGATGAGGTGAAGAGGGCTGTGAATCTGTTGCTGGAAGCCGGCATTATGATTAAAAATCAGACGGTTCTTTTAAAGGGAGTTAACGACAGTGGTGATACGCTGGGAAGACTGCTCAGGGAGCTGACCTCATGCGGGATCATTCCTTATTACATTTTTCAGTGCCGGCCGGTAACGGGAGTGCAAAAACAGTTTCAGGTTCCGCTAAAACTAGGATATAAGATTGTAGAAACAGCAAAGAATCAGCAGAACGGACAGGGGAAATGTCTGCGCTACATAATGTCACATGTGACAGGAAAAATCGAAATCCTTGGAAACCTTCCGGATGGCCAGATGCTGTTTAAATATCATCAGGCGAAAGATAAAAAGAAGATGGGGCACATTTTTACAAGAAAGCTGAGAGACGATCAGACATGGATGGATCAAAATCAGGTATGACAGAACGTTTCAGAAAGCCTGCGCGTATAAATACCTGGCTTCCATAGATGATCAGATGCCCCAGACCCTGTTTGCTGCTGATGAATTCACCGATGATGATACCAACCAGACACAGACCGATATTGACTTTCATCACACTCAATATGAGCGGAATAGAAGAAGGAAGGACGACCTTGACAAGGGCGTCCTTTTTTGTCCCGCCAAATGTGTAGATCAGTTTCAGCTTCTCCTTATCCACTTCCTGAAATCCGGTATAGAGGTTAATGATGGCGCCGAAAATGGCGACGGACATACCGGCCACAATGATGGTTGTGGGTTTGGCTCCGAGCCATACGATCAGAAGTGGCGCGAGTGCAGATTTCGGGAGACTGTTTAGAATAACGAGGTAGGGTTCCAGGATATGAGACAGCCTGGCTGATATCCAGAGCAGCACAGCGACTCCGACGGAAAGCAATGTGACAAAAAAGAAGCTGACCAGTGTCTCAAAAAGCGTGGTACCGATATGAAGCAACAGCCCCTGATGAAGCGTCATATCGGCCATAGTCTTAAGCACACGCGAGGGGCTGCTGAAAATAAAAGAATCAATCCAGCCAAGCCTGGTACTGATCTCCCATAAAGACAGGAACACTAAAAAGATCAGAATTCGGACAAGCTGGATGACCTGTCTGTCCCTTTTTTGGGATTTCAGATAATTCTTCTGTCCGGCTGACATTTCACGAAGTTCATTCATGGTCGTTGAGTTCCTTCCAGATCTGATTAAAATACGTTTTGAAACGAGGGGCGCTGCGTGAGGTAAGAGGAGTACGGTCGGGGAGTTCCAGGTCAATCGGTATGGTACATTTTACGGTTGCAGGACGTTTCGTCATGACAATAACGGTGTCGGCCATGCTGATCGCTTCTGATATGTCATGAGTGACGAGAATTGCTGTTTTTTCTTCCTGTTTTATGATTTTCCCAATATCATCCCCGACATTCAGACGTGTCTGGTAATCAAGTGCGGAAAACGGTTCATCCAGCAGCAGCAGGTCTGGTTCAAGTGCAAGGGTGCGGATCAGGGCGGCCCGCTGGCGCATGCCGCCGGACAGCTGGGAAGGTTTTGCGTTTTTAAAGGAGTTAAGACCATATGTCTGCATCAGACTTTCAATATAGACCTCTTTCTGCGGGGTGACCCGCTTTTGAGTTTCCAGCCCCAGCAGAATATTACTGTAGACGGTCCGCCATTCAAAAAGATGATCTTTCTGCAGCATATATCCAATGTTCATGGGTTTTTCTGACAGGCTTGTTCCGCCGAGAAGAATCTCTCCCTCCTCTGGTTTGAGCAGTCCGCAGATCAGATTTAAAATGGTAGATTTTCCGCAGCCGCTCGGTCCGACGATTGCAAGGAAACCACCCTTTGGGACCTGAAATGATATATGAGAAATGGCAGGGGTCTCCCCTTCCAGAGAATGGTAAGAAAGACTGACATCTTTCAGCTCTAACAATGGTTGGTCCATGGTATTCCTCCATGTTATGTTTACAATATCATATGAATGGATTGCGCGAATTGACAGGATGAATTACAATAAAAGAAAATAAAAAAGACAGGAGCTTTCTCAGTAAATGAAACAAAATTATCAAAGACGGCTGGATGAAATTATTGATAATCAAGGTAAAAAAGTACCCGCGCTGCTGCTGCACAGCTGTTGTGCACCGTGCAGCAGCTATGTGCTGGAATATCTGTCACAGTATTTTTCCATTACCGTTTTTTATTATAATCCGAATATTTATCCGGAAGAAGAATACAGGAAACGAGTGAGGGAGCAGCAGGAATTTATCAGCAGGCTGGAAGTGAAGCATCCGGTCACATTTATGGAAGGTGAATTTGATCCACAGGAGTTTTATAAAATGGCTGCAGGCATGGAGGAGTGCGGGGAGAGGGGAGAGCGCTGCTATCACTGTTACAGGCTGAGGCTTAGTAAGACTGCTGAGACAGCGGGGAGGCAGGGGTTTGACTATTTTTGCACGACCTTATCTGTGAGCCCTCTGAAAAATGCCGAATGGCTGAATGAGATCGGGGAGGAACAAAGTGTTGTTCATGGAGTGGAATGGCTGCCTTCTGACTTTAAAAAAAGGGAAGGATATAAGCGTTCCATTGAACTTTCCCGGGAATATGGTCTGTACCGGCAGGATTACTGCGGATGCATTTTCTCGAAAAAACAGCGGGAAACAGAGAAAAAGAAGAATAATACTTGCCATGGAAAGTAGAGGATGGTAAAATCAATCAAGATAAGGTAAACAGGGAGTCTGTGCCCGAAAAAAGAAATGAGGAATGTATATGGCACAATTATGGGGCGGACGTTTCACGAAAGAGACGGATCAGCTGGTGTATAATTTTAACGCTTCGATCGGATTTGACCAGAAGTTTTACGAGCAGGATATCAAAGGCAGTGTGGCCCATGTAAAGATGCTTGAGAAGCAGGGAATTCTGACAGAGGCAGAGCGCGATGAGATCATCGGCGGACTGGACGGCATACGAAAAGATGTACAGGAAGGCCGCCTTGTGATTACTTCAGAATATGAGGATATCCATAGCTTTGTGGAAGCAAACTTGATTGACAGGATCGGAGATGCAGGAAAGAAACTGCATACGGGCCGCAGCCGGAATGATCAGGTGGCGCTGGATATGAAGCTGTATGTGCGGGATGAGGTCTGTGAGCTGAAGACGCTGGTTGTGAAGCTGCTCACAACGCTGAACCATATTATGAGTGAAAATCTTGAGACATATATGCCGGGATTTACGCATCTCCAAAAGGCGCAGCCAATTACACTGGCGCATCATATGGGTGCGTATTTTGAGATGTTCAGACGTGATTACGAAAGATTATGCGATATCTTTAAACGAATGAATTATTGTCCGCTGGGATCCGGGGCACTGGCCGGAACGACATATCCGCTGGATCGTGATTATACGGCACAGCTGCTCGGCTTTGCAGGATCAACCAGAAACAGTATGGACGCTGTGTCTGACCGCGACTATGTGATTGAACTGCTGTCAGCGCTGTCCACAGTTATGATGCACCTGAGCAGGTTTTCAGAAGAGATCATTATCTGGAACTCCAATGAATATCAGTTTGTTGAAATTGATGACGCTTACAGTACGGGGAGCAGTATCATGCCTCAGAAAAAGAATCCGGATATTGCCGAGCTGGTGAGAGGAAAGACGGGAAGAGTTTACGCTGCCCTGACCTCGATTCTGACTACGATGAAAGGGCTTCCGCTCGCATATAATAAAGATATGCAGGAAGATAAGGAGCTCACCTTTGACGCCATCGACACGGCCAAGGGATGTCTGGCACTCTTTGAAGGCATGCTGGCAACAATGGAATTTAAAAAAGATGTCATGGAAAAGAGTGCGCAGAGAGGATTCACCAATGCCACGGATGCGGCTGACTATCTCGTAGGCAAAGGAGTGCCGTTCAGAGACGCGCACGGTATTGTCGGCCAGCTTGTTCTGTTCTGTATTGAACATCAGATATCACTTGATGAGATGAAACTTTCTGATTATAAAAACATCAGCCCGGTATTTGACAAAGATATCTATGATGCCATCAGCCTGAAAACGTGCGTGGAAAAGAGAACAACGCTTGGGGCACCGGGACCGGATGTGATGAAGCGGGTGGTCGAGGCGAACAGAACATTTTTAGATGGGATCGCATAATTTTATGTTAGAAAGAGGAGATAAAAAATGAGTGAAAAATTACGTGTAGGAATCTTAGGTGCAACGGGGATGGTAGGCCAGAGATTTATCGCTCTGCTGGAAGAACATCCATGGTTTGAAGTCGTGACTGTGGCGGCAAGCCCCAGAAGTGCAGGCAAGACATATGAGGAGGCGGTCGGAGGACGCTGGAAAATGACGACACCGATGCCGGAGGCAGTGAAAAAGCTGGTTGTCATGAACGTAAATGAAGTAGAAAAAGTGGCGGCAGGTGTTGATTTTGTGTTTTCGGCTGTCGATATGTCGAAAGATGAGATTCGTGCGATAGAAGAAGAATATGCAAAGACAGAGACTCCGGTTGTCTCCAACAACAGCGCGCACAGATGGACACCGGACGTGCCGATGGTCGTACCGGAAATTAATCCGGATCATTTTGATGTGATTGAATATCAGAAAAAGAGGCTGGGAACGACACGCGGTTTCGTCGCTGTTAAACCGAATTGTTCGATTCAGAGTTATGCACCGGTTCTGACTGCCTGGAAAGAATTTGAACCGTATGAAGTAGTTGCGACGACATATCAGGCAATTTCAGGTGCAGGAAAGACATTTAAAGACTGGCCGGAAATGATAGAGAATGTCATCCCCTATATCGGAGGAGAAGAGGAAAAGAGTGAAATGGAACCGCTTCGTCTGTGGGGCAAGGTTGAAGACGGAGTGATCAAACCTGCAAAGTCACCGGTTATCACCTGTCAGTGTATCCGTGTGCCGGTGCTGAACGGCCATACAGCTGCAGTGTTTGTGAAATTCAGAAAAAGTCCGTCCAGGGAAGAACTGATCGACCGCCTGGTAAACTTTAAAGGAATTCCGCAGGAACTGAATCTGCCGAGTGCTCCCAAACAGTTTATCCAGTATCTGGAGGATGACAACCGTCCGCAGGTGGCCATGGATGTGGACTATGAAAACGGCATGGGGATCTCGGTCGGAAGACTGCGTGAGGATAAGGTATATGACTATAAGTTCATCGGCCTCTCTCACAATACTGTCCGCGGCGCGGCAGGCGGAGCAGTGCTTTGCGCCGAGACATTGAAGGTAAAAGGATATATCCAGGCAAAATAGCCGGAAAGTGATCCAAATGGCAAAATCTTTATATATTGCAGAAAAACCGAGCGTAGCACAGGAATTTGCAAAGGCTTTGAAAATCAATGCCCGCAGAAATGACGGGTATCTGGAGTCGGAGGATGCAGTGGTGACCTGGTGTGTTGGGCATCTTGTCACCATGAGCTATCCGGAAGAATATGATGAAAAGTATAAAAGGTGGAGGCTTGAGACCCTCCCCTTTTTACCGTCCGAATTCAAATACGAAGTCATTCCGGGGGTAAAAAAACAGTATGAGATTGTAAGCGGACTGCTGCGCCGGCCGGACATTATGACAATCTATGTGTGTACGGACTCAGGACGTGAGGGAGAGTATATCTATCGCCTTGTCGAGATGATGGCAGACGTCAAGAATAAGCAGCGCCGGAGAGTCTGGATCGATTCTCAGACCGAAGAAGAAATTCTCCGCGGCATCAGGGAAGCAAAAGACCTGAAAGAATATGATAATCTGGCCGCTTCCGCTTATCTGCGTGCAAAGGAAGATTATCTGATGGGAATCAATTTCTCACGGCTTCTTTCGCTGAAATATGGAAACAGCGTTGCGAATTTCCTGGGAAATAAATACCAGGTGATTTCAGTCGGAAGGGTTATGACATGTGTGCTGGGAATGGTCGTGCGCAGGGAGCGTGAGATCAGAAACTTTGTAAAAACACCATTCTACCGGCTGATCGCAGGAATGGAACTGGATGGCTGTGCACTGGAAGGTGAATGGAGAGTCAATCCGAAAAGCCGTTTCTTTCAGTCGCCGGTACTTTATAAAGAGAATGGTTTCCGGGAGGAAAGGGATGCAAAAGCACTGGCGGATGAACTCTCTGCTATAGAACCGCTTCAGGCTGTTGTGCAGAATATCGAGAAGAAAAAGGAAAAAAAGAATCCTCCGCTTCTTTATAATCTTGCAGAGCTGCAGAATGAATGTTCCAGGCTGCTAAAAACGAGTCCGGACGAGACGCTGCGGATCGTTCAGGAACTGTATGAGAGAAAACTGGTCACTTATCCGAGAACAGACGCCCGCGTACTTTCGAGTGCGGTGGCGAAGGTGATTGTGCAAAATCTGCGAGGACTGCGCCGGTTTGAACTGACGGCAGGTTTTACGGAAGAAGTACTGCAGTCAGAGAACTATCAGAGTCTTGCCAGGACGCGGTATGTCAATGACAAGCAGATTACTGACCATTACGCGATCATACCGACGGGACAGGGGATTCCCAATCTGTATCAACTGCCGGCAGTATCTCAGAAAGTGTATGAATTGATCGTCCGCAGATTTCTCTGCATTTTCTATCCTCCGGCTGAATACCGGAAACTGGCGCTCACTTCAGTAATCGGACAGGAAACATTCTTTACGAATACCAAAGTGCTGCTGAATCCGGGATATTTAAAGGTGGCCCAGGCTTCTTTTTTAAAGAAAAAGGAAGAAGGGGATTCCGGTGAAGGGGCGGAAACGCCCGGTCTGGCTGATGTTTTGGAGAGAATAAAAAAGAATCAGATGCTGAATGTCAGCGGTTTTGATGTCAAAGAAGGCGAGACGGCCCCACCGAAGCGTTACAATTCCGGTTCTATGATACTTGCGATGGAAAATGCCGGGCAGCTGATCGAAGATGAAGAACTGAGGGCACAGATCAAAGGAAGCGGAATCGGAACGAGTGCCACTCGTGCTGAAATTCTGAAAAAACTGATTGGCAATCAATATATGGCGCTCAATAAGAAAACACAGATACTTACCCCCACGATGCTGGGCGAGATGATCTTCGATGTGGTAAACAGTTCGATTCGCTCCCTGCTGAATCCGGAATTGACGGCCAGCTGGGAAAAAGGACTGAATTATGTGGCGGAGGGAAGCATTACGGAAGAGGAATATATGCAGAAACTTGAGAAATTCATCACAGACCGTACGAACGGAGTGCTCAGATTAAATAATCAGTATCAGATGAGAAACTGTTATCAGGCGGTTTCAGAATATTATCAGAAGGGAGCAAAAAAGAATGGATAAGATTAAAATTCGGGATTTATATACACTGGAAGAGACGATTGCAAAAGAATTATTTGAGGGAAAGACTTATCCCTGGGAAGTACTTGCAGAAATTGGAGAATTTGCTGAAAAACTTGGAAAAACGCTTTCTCAGGAAGAATATGACTGTATAGACGGGAATATCTGGATTGCAAAGTCTGCAAAGGTGGCTAAGACGGCTTCTATTACAGGTCCGGCAATCATCGGAAAAAACACAGAGGTTCGTCCAGGGGCATTTATCAGGGGAAAAGCGATCGTTGGAGAACATGCAGTCGTTGGAAACTCCACGGAACTGAAAAACGTTGTGCTGTTTAACCGGGTTCAGGTGCCGCATTACAATTATGTGGGTGACTCCATTCTGGGATATAAAGCACATATGGGCGCAGGATCTATTACCTCGAATGTGAAGTCAGACAAAAAGCTGGTCGTGGTAAAGGGTGAAGAGGTTCGTATCGAGACGGGACTTAAGAAATTTGGTGCCATGCTTGGCGATGAGGTGGAAGTGGGATGTAATTCTGTACTCAATCCTGGCACTGTTGTCGGAGCTCATACCAATATCTACCCTCTTTCTTCTGTAAGAGGGGTTGTGCCGGAGAACAGTATTTTTAAGGCTCCCGGATGTGTTGTGACGAAGGAAGACTAAGTATTCACAGGGAGGTCAACTGCAGGGGGCATATGTTATTCTCAAATACTGCCCATCCATCACATACAAGCCGATTTCATAGACCACCTGAGCCGGTAAGTGTCATGGTGCGGCACAGAAAGTATGTGTCTGTTTGCTCTATACTGCGCCGCCGTTATCTTGCATCGCTTTCTTTGCCAAGATTCAATCAAAGGCCGATCAATACCAACTCACCAGGACAGGGAAAGAGAGTGAAACACGCTCTGGAACGGTAGGTTTAACCCGGCAGCACCTTAAAACCCGTTACGATACTATACAGCAGCTTATCCTCTAATCTGAGCCGCATATCTTCGTCAACGCAAAGGCCCCCGTACTTGGCGGCGGCACCGTAGCCAGATGCGGCACAGGAGCCGTTGCCCTTTCCTCCGGATGTGGGTACGGAAGTAGATTGTTTTGGTGCGGTGGGCATTACAGTTTTGCGCCGCACTCGCCGCAGAATTTGGTGCCGAGGCTATTCGCCGCTCCACAGGCAGGGCACTTGCCCTCGGATTCACTGGGGGACTCCCCTTTGAGAACACCGATTTCCTCTTGTAGTGCCGCAATCGTATCCTCGCAAAGTTTTATCTGCTGACACAGCTCGGTCACTTCTGCCGGATATTCAATATCCGTACCAAAACGCTCATAATAAAAGTCTCCTATTTTTTGCTTGACTGTGACGATATTGGTCTGTTCTGTAGAAATTTTTGCATTTAGTCTGCTGATTTCTATTACATCCCCGCCCTTATCGGCAGCATTCTTTGCCATATCGCCCAGCTTGTTTAGGAAATTAGTCATAGAACTTCATCCTTTCGCTTAAAAAATTATTTGTACACCATGAAATTCGACATCGTACATAGTAAATTGCCGCCCAGCCCATTCTATGGTGTAGGTCATAGAGCCGGAATCCTTGCAGGATGTTGCGACGGAAAGCATACCCTCGCCCCTATACCTTTGCGCCACATTCGCCGCAGAAGCGAACCCCACCGGCGATAGCCGCTCCGCATTTGGGACATTTTTTCATTTCAAGTCTAGCACCACAGTTGTTGCAGAATTTGCCCGGATTGCTGGGCTTGCCACAGGCGAGACAGACGATAGTCTGGCTCTGGAGCTTGCCGCTCCAAACGGTTTGCTCCTGCACCGCTTCGTCCAAATTGCGCTGCATGGCCTGCGCCTTTGCCTTGGCGACAGCGGTGTTCTGCCGGGGCGCACAGTCGGTACAAAGCCCCTCGTCCTCATTGAAGCAGGAGCTACATGACCAGCGGTTGCAGCCGTGGCAGCGTGTGAAATGCTGTTTCGCCTCGTTCTGAGCGCGGATAAAGGCTGCCTCATGCTCCTTTTGCCATTCGGGACTCATGCCGTCGAACCGCTGGGAGAGGACATTGGAGCCGCTTTCCACCGCGTAGCCCACGCTGCTCAGTCTGCCGCCTAGCAGACTGCCCAGCACACCGATGCCCTGACCCAACCCTCGTAGCCCTAGGTTTTTCTTGTGGGTTTCCGATTCTATAAAGCTGGTTTTGTAGCCGTCGTTGCAGAGGTCGCAGTAAAAGGTAAATTGGAAACCGGCATCGGTGCTGTTGTCCTCGTAGTTTCGTGTAAATGCCGTCATCATAAGGGATTCCTCCGTTTCTAAAGTTTTTTGCCGCAAGCAGTGCATTTGGTGTTCTCGAAAAACTGCATCTCGCCGCAGCGTGGATTCTGACATTTTTTCATCAGGCTACCATCGCAAGCATCGCACTTGTCGCTTGCAAAAGTCTGCTTGCCGCAGTGGGGACAGGTGATTTGGAGCGCCCTGCCGCAGCCGGAGCAGGCGGCATTCGCTCGGCTGACCTCCCGCAGACATGCGGGGCAGAGATCGACAAAGGGGGCCCGGTTTCCACATTTGGGGCAAAAGCGGCTGTCCTGTCCGATGAATGTACCGCAATGCCGACAGGGTTCTTTGTAAACTGCCATGACGCACCTCCTATTTCAGCGCATTGCGCTGGGCAATCCCGCCAATGATGGGGAGTTGGGTTTCCTTGTATTTGTAAGCGCCCACCATGGCGATGATGGCGCATACCAAAATGACCAGTGAAATAACCGTGGTGAGCAGGCCGATGATTCCGGCCAGACCTGCGGTGGCGTAGTAGGTGTCGGTGCTGATGGAGCCGATTCCCAAGATGCCGCCCAGCACCGCGGACACCAAAAAGCTGAGCACGGCGCTGACCATGTGCAGGAGGAAGGATTGCATGGCATGGAATTTCACAAACTTGCTCTGCTTTTCCAGCAGGAAAAGGGCCAGGGGAGTCAGCCACGCCACATAGCGCACAAGGGGGATCCAGCCCAGCGGAATGGAGACGAGGTAGCAGATGAGCGCCATCACATTGGCATTCAGACCTCCGATTGAGGATTTGTGCGGACTGTAAATTTCGTTTTTCATTCGACTATTCTCCTCGTATAATAAGTTTATAGCCCCCTCACACAGAGGTTATAGACTTATTTTCTATGATGCAGGTATTGGGATGAATGGTTGGTCGCCCTAACCTACCTACATAGTTAATCAGTTTCTTTATAGTCCTGGTTCCAGGTGTTACAATGAAGTTCATAGGAACTGTAGCTGTGGTCACTGCTTTCATTCTCCTGCAAAACATTTTATGATAGCATAGAAAGCATGCAGCTCTAATCCTGCGCGAACACCTATCACACAAATGCTGCATCCCGTATTCATGTTATTTCTGCACTTGATGTTAATCAGACGTTCTTTCTTAAGATGAAACCTGTTCCAAATACTTAGGAAGGGGCAGTTCTTCTTGAAGACATGATTGTTGATGTTCTGAAAGAGAACCATCCGTTTAAATATGTTAGGATTGAAGAATTATAATTGGAAAAGTATACTCTGCCGGAATTCTTGCTGTAATCGGTTCTGTCAAGGCTTTTCAAAACACCTTTTGACTATTTACCAAATTGCTTCTCAAAATCATGATAGCGGATAATCAACTCCGCACGGGAATTGACACCCAGCTTTTTGTAAATTGCCGTCATGTGGGTATTGGCGGTGGAGTATTTCACACTAAGCTGGTTGGCGGTTTCTTGTAGGGTATAGCCCTTCAGCAAAAGCCGAAATACATCAAGCTCTCTTGGCGTAAGCCCCAGCGTCTGTTTTCCCCCGGCGACCGGAGAGTCACGGCTCTCCGTCTTTACAAATTGCTTTTTTAGCTGTTCCCAAAATGACATATCATCGGTTCACCTCCCACTACGAATGTTGCCTTTGACAATTTCATTTTTGGGGAAAAACGGATAATGCACAATTCATTAGTTCATCTGAAAATAGAAATAGGGTATCTCATTAGTTCTAATGAGATACCCTATACTGTATATCCAAACAGTTAATCTACGATATATTGTTTTGGCTTTCTGGTTAGCTCTATGAAGCTGTTTACCGAGAGATTACGGTAAGGGGCGGCCTCTTTACGAATATTTTTGTAGTTTATACTCGTTCTTTCATAATTAGTTGATGAACTCCTTAAAGAGAAGTGTCAGCTCGGTGCGGCTGTTGATGTTCAGCTTCCGATAGAGAGCGGTACAGTAGGTATTTGCCGTTGGGTAGGCAATCTCCAGCATGGCAGCGGTCTGTCGTAGGGTGTAGCCCTGCAGCAGCAGCTCACACACTTCGGTTTCCTTTGGCGAGAGGTGTAAGTCCTTGAGTCTCATGCGCAAACGGCTTTCAAAGGTTACGTCCTGCCGATAGCTGTCGTCAATCCATTCGCCGTCATAGAGCAGTCGCACGAATACCGGTGAAAGTACAAAAAACAAAATAACCACACAGACCGATAGGATACTGATGGCCGGCAGTGCTTCTCCAAAAATCTGTATCGTGCCGAAGCCATAAAAATAGTAGGCTGCTGAGAGAATAATGCCGACCCGGTAAAAGGTGATGTTCTGCAACTTTTTGGACATAAATCCCGCCAAATAGTAAATGTTGACCATTCCGATGCTGTAGGCGGTTCCAAAGCAAACCGCCACAGACAAAGCTGCGCCGGGATACTCTTTTGCAGTCGTACTGATCACAAACCCGATGGCAAGAAACGCCATGGAGAGATTGAGCATCAGGCAGATGTTGGACTTGAACCCTTTTTGCAGAAACAGCACCAGCAAGATTCCAAGCCCGATGCCGCCAAAGTACCAAAGTTGCAAAGGCTGGCCGGAACCTGCTTTCATGCTGGAAAGTACAAGGGGAGCAATCACATCGTTGAAAGCCAGCACTAAAAACACCATAGCCATCAGCGACCACGCATTTTTCGGGAACGGCTTTTTTCCTATATTGGGGATAAAGGTCTTTTCTTTATGGAAAAACACAGTGCATACCAGCATAGAAAGCAAACAGCACAGGAGGATAAAGTCCGAGTACGCAATGAGCCGAAGACTCTTTGCCAGAATGGGGTTCAGGAGCAGTATTACCTTGGGCAGCAGAATACCAAGCACCATGGAATAAAACTTTTCGGCGTTGTTGAGCAGCATAAAAAAGCCGTATCCGCAGGAGGCAAAGATATGCCCAACACAGGCTGCGCTTATAACCCGCAAAGTAAGTGCGAGACTCCCGGTATCAAAAAGCAGCAACCCCATGTAGCAACCTAGTGCGAGCAGAACGCTATACAAGGTTTTTGGAACATAGTGAACGCCTTTTGTGAATGTGGTAATCAGCGGACACACAATCAGCCAGATGTAAGTTGTGGTGCGCTCGTAGCCGGTGAGGAAGGCGCTATCCAAAAACAGCAGGCTGCCGTTGGGGAGAAAATAACAGTACAGCCATGTGAAAATGATGATCCATCCAAAAAAGTAAGGGAGCGCGTCCTTGCGAATGGAGCGCAGGTGCAAGACCGCACCCGGTCTATGAAAAAAAACGACTGCCTTATGCTTCAGATCGCCCATTTAGTTTCCTCCCCTCAAGGTGGCGGCAATTATTTCATTACGGCCTTATCCACTTTGGCACATCGTCTGTCTACAATTTTGCAATTTCTTTCATCGTCAGATAGTCCACATACACACCTCAACGCATTTTTCGATAGTTTTATTATACTTCGGACTCTCGAAGAAAGCAATGCCATGCAGCGCAGCATTCTGTTGGGCACAGGTGCTGCATATACACCGCAATTCGTTTAGGTACAGGATTCAGCGGATAAAATTGTGGCTATCGACCTGGATGGTTCCATGACCAAAAGCTATCTGCTTCTTTTGCATCTGCTGGAGCAGTCGTCAGGAGATATCAGAATGTAAACGCAGTCTGCCGTGAAGTCAGACTGCGCCAAAAAAGATGAGCAGGCCTCGTATCACGGCCAGCAGCATCAGATGTACGGGATAGAAAAAATAGAATAGATACTTAATATTACTTCCCCGCTGTTTATTATAGAGGTTGATCGGTATAAATGCCAGACAGGCAGGTGCTTCCCATAATAGGCTGAGGCATCCAGCAAGCGTCATAAGCACGGGATAATACCGGAAAAAATACAAAATAGCAATCAGCAGGATACCGTGATAGCTGTAATCAGATTTAATCAGCCATGCAAGCCCCATACCGGAGGCAATCACAGCGATCTGTGCATAAGGGTTCCTTTCAAAATGTTCCATCAGACACAGTACAAGCAGCCCGATCAGCAGCGTAAAGAATACGTTCTGATGGTTTGTGTCAAACACCGTGTTATACAGTGCCAGATCAAACGGAAGCTCGGAAAGCAGTGCAAATATGCCCAGCCGCAGAAGATATTTTTTTCGATTAGAAGTATGCAGAAATCCCTGAACCAACAAAAAGCAGAAGATGGGAAAGGCACTTCTGCCAACAAACCGCATTGCCTTATAGATGAAATAGACCTTATGAAGCGGAGTGCCGATAATGATCGGCGCATTCGGCAGCAGATACGCCAGGTATAAAATGGCTTTCCCGATATGGTCGATGACCATCAAAACCATCGCCAGAATTTTCAAAGAACTCCCTGTTAGCTTTCGGTATCCAGTTGTATCAGAAGCCTGTATCAATGTCATATTAAAATCCTCCCGCTGAATATTTTACCATAACTTTTCCCGAATAGAAAACATTATAAAGATTTTTACTGGACTAATTTGTCAGTTTATGAGAGAATAGCTTAAAAAGATTTTATATAGTTGAAAGGAGTCTTACAATGATTTATTCACATGAAGTAGAAATGATGTGTCCGGTTGCACAGGGTGTGAACCACGGTGCCGCTCCAATTCCGGAAGAAGCAAAATGGGTAAAATCCAAAGAGATTAAAGATATTTCCGGCTTAACACACGGTGTTGGCTGGTGTGCGCCTCAGCAGGGTGCCTGTAAATTAACGTTAAATGTAAAAGAAGGTATTATTCAGGAAGCTCTGGTAGAGACCATCGGATGTTCCGGTATGACACACTCCGCAGCTATGGCATCTGAGATCCTTCCGGGAAGAACACTTCTTGAAGCACTCAATACAGACCTCGTATGTGATGCGATCAACACTGCCATGCGTGAACTGTTCTTACAGATCGTTTACGGACGTACTCAGAGTGCATTTTCTGAAGACGGACTGCCGGTAGGCGCAGGACTGGAAGACCTCGGAAAAGGTCTTCGTTCCCAGGTGGGTACAATGTATGGAACTCTGAAAAAAGGTCCTCGTTATCTTGAGATGGCTGAGGGATACGTGACAGGAATCGCACTGAATGAAGATGATGAAATCATTGGCTATCAGTTTGTAAGCCTTGGAAAAATGACAGACTTTATCAAAAAAGGTGATGATCCTACAACTGCATGGGAAAAAGCAAAAGGTCAGTATGGCCGTGTAGATGATGCAGTGAAAATTATCGATCCCAGAGCAGAGTAAGACGAGGAGGAAAAAAATAATGGCTTTATTTGAATCATATGAAAGAAGAATAGATAAAATTAACGAAGTACTCAATAGTTATGGAATTGCTTCGCTGGAAGAAGCTGAAAAAATTACCAAAGACGCCGGATTGAATGTATACGATCAAATCAAAAGCATTCAGCCCATTTGTTTTGAAAACGCATGCTGGGCTTACATCACAGGCGCTGCGATTGCGCTCAAAAAAGGGTGTAAAAAAGCTTCAGAAGCCGCTGCTGCCATCGGCGAAGGCCTTCAGGCATTCTGTATCCCGGGTTCCGTTGCTGATCAGCGTAAAGTAGGTCTTGGACATGGTAACCTTGGAAAAATGCTTCTGGAGGAAGATACAAAATGTTTTGCATTCCTTGCAGGACACGAATCATTTGCGGCGGCAGAAGGTGCAATCGGAATTGCTGAGAAAGCAAACAAAGTTCGTAAAGAACCTCTTCGTGTCATTTTAAACGGTCTTGGAAAAGATGCTGCGCAGATTATTGCACGTATCAATGGTTTTACATATGTAGAGACAGAGATGGATTACTATACAGGTGAAGTAAAAGAAATTTTCAGAAAATCATACTCTGATGGACTTCGCGCAAAGGTTAACTGCTATGGTGCAAACGACGTGACGGAAGGTGTGGCGATCATGCACAAAGAAGGCGTGGATGTATCGATCACAGGTAATTCCACAAACCCGACGCGTTTCCAGCACCCGGTTGCAGGAACTTACAAAAAAGAATGTGTTGAGCAGGGCAAGAAGTACTTTTCCGTGGCTTCCGGCGGCGGTACAGGACGTACGCTTCATCCGGACAACATGGCAGCAGGTCCTGCTTCCTACGGTATGACGGATACGATGGGACGCATGCACTCTGATGCACAGTTTGCAGGATCTTCTTCTGTTCCGGCTCATGTGGAGATGATGGGACTGATCGGGGCAGGAAACAATCCGATGGTCGGTATGACGGTTGCTGTCGCTGTTGCGATTGAGGAATGTTCGAAATAAGTTTGACAAGCTGAAAACAGCATAGAATCAATGGTTATAAGGCTGCACTGACTTTTCCGGGTCAGTGCGGTTTTTTGTTATGCCCTGCGGAGAAAAGAGTGGTTTGAGTTGTTCATACCAGTGATGATTTATCATAGTGTTCATTTTATGATTGATTCTCTGTTCAGACACTAGTATACTGATCAAGGATACAGTTCGGCTGTTTTATGGAATCGGGAGCTGTCGTGTTGGATTCCCGCTGGATTGCTGTGAATTTCCTAATAAAAATAAAAAAACATGAGATTTCCCGTAGACAAATACCTTATATTTTTTTAAAATAGAGGATAGGGAAACAACAACTACAAAGGAAATAGGTGGAATAATGAAAAGAAGCGATATTCATAAGGTGTTGATCATTGGTTCTGGCCCGATCATTATCGGACAGGCATGTGAGTTTGATTACTCAGGAACACAGGCATGTAAAGCATTAAGACAACTGGGATATGAAATTGTACTGGTTAATTCCAATCCTGCAACGATCATGACAGATCCGGAGACGGCAGATGTCACGTATATCGAGCCGCTCAATGTAGAACGTCTGACCCAGATCATCGATAAAGAACGACCGGATGCACTGCTCCCGAATCTGGGAGGACAGTCCGGTCTGAATCTTTGTTCGGAACTTGCGCAGGCGGGAGTGCTTGATAAATATAAGGTAAAGGTTATCGGCGTTCAGGTTGACGCTATAGAACGCGGGGAAGACAGAATTGAATTTAAAAAAACCATGGACAGCCTTGGGATTGAAATGGCGCGCAGCGAAGTGGCTTATTCTGTAGAAGAGGCACTTTCCATTGCGGATCGTCTTGGATATCCGGTTGTTTTAAGACCGGCTTATACGATGGGCGGTGCCGGAGGCGGACTGGTTTATAATGTAGATGAATTGAAGACTGTCTGTGAAAGAGGGCTTCAGGCAAGCCTTGTCGGACAGGTATTGGTAGAGGAATCCGTTCTGGGTTGGGAAGAACTGGAACTGGAGGTTGTCCGGGATGCGAAAAACAATATGATCACCGTGTGCTTCATTGAGAATATCGATCCGCTCGGTGTGCATACCGGGGATTCTTTCTGCTCGGCGCCAATGCTGACAATCTCCCAGGAGGTTCAAAAGCGCCTTCAGGAACAGGCATACAAGATCGTTGAAGCAATCGAAGTGATCGGGGGTACAAATGTTCAGTTTGCCCATGATCCTGTTTCGGACCGCATCATTGTCATCGAGATCAATCCCAGAACATCCCGTTCTTCCGCACTGGCATCCAAAGCAACAGGATTTCCGATTGCACTGGTATCTGCGATGCTGGCCTGCGGTCTGACGCTGGATGAAATCCCATGTGGAAAATATGGAACACTGGATCAGTATGTTCCTGGCGGTGACTACGTTGTGATCAAATTTGCACGCTGGGCATTTGAAAAATTCAAAGGTGCAGAAGACAAACTTGGTACTCAGATGCGTGCTGTCGGCGAAGTTATGAGTATCGGAAAAACGTATAAAGAAGCATTCCAGAAAGCAATCCGCAGCCTGGAGACCGGCCGATATGGGCTGGGCGGTGCAAAAGACTTTGCATCCAAGTCTAAAGAGGAGTTGCTGAAAATGCTTGCCAATGCGAGCAGTGAGCGGCATTTTATTATGTATGAGGCACTGAGAAAAGGTGCTACCGTAGATGAAATTTATAACCTGACGAAGGTAAAACACTATTTTATCACCCAGATGAAGGAACTGGTGGAAGAAGAAGAGGCCCTTATAAAAGAAAAAGGGAAACTTCCGGAGACAGAAACACTGCGTCAGGCAAAACTGGATGGTTTTTCAGATCGTTATCTGGGCAAAATTCTGGAACTTCCGGAGGAGAAAGTGAGAAACGCCAGAAAGCAGGCAGGCATTGTTGAAGCATGGGAAGGCGTCCATGTAAGCGGTACCAAGGACGCTGCCTACTACTATTCCAGCTACCATCTGAAAGACGATATTCCGGTGAATACGGACAGACCAAAAATCATGATTCTCGGCGGAGGACCGAACAGAATCGGACAGGGCATTGAGTTTGATTACTGTTGCGTCCATGCAGCGATTGCGTTGAAAGAGCTGGGATTTGAGACGATCATTGTCAATTGTAATCCGGAGACAGTTTCTACAGATTATGATACCTCAGACAAACTGTATTTTGAGCCGCTGACACTGGAGGATGTTCTGAGCATTCACGAGAAGGAACAACCGGTGGGTGTCATCGCACAGTTTGGAGGACAGACACCTTTGAATTTGGCAGAAGATCTCAAGAAGGCCGGTGTCAATATTCTGGGAACGACGCCGGAGACGATCAATATGGCTGAGGACCGTGACTTGTTCCGTGCAATGATGGATAAACTTGGTATTCCGATGCCGGAAGCCGGAATGGCTGTCAACACGGAAGAAGCAGTCGCGATTGCTGACAAGATCGGCTATCCGGTTATGGTACGCCCGTCTTTCGTGCTCGGCGGACGCGGAATGGAAGTTGTTCATGACGAGGAAGATCTGAGATACTATATGCAGGCGGCAGTCGGTGTGACGCCGGACCGTCCGATCCTGATTGACCGTTTCCTTCACCATGCAACCGAGTGTGAGGCTGATGCAATCAGCGACGGAACGAACGTATTTGTGCCGGCTGTTATGGAGCATATCGAGCTGGCGGGGGTACATTCCGGGGATTCTGCCTGCATTCTGCCTTCGAAGCATCTGACCGATGAACAGATCGCAACGATTAAAGATTATACGAAAAAGATTGCGAAGGAAATGAATGTAGTCGGTCTGATGAATATGCAGTATGCCATCGAGGACGGAGTTGTCTATGTGCTCGAAGCAAATCCAAGAGCTTCCCGGACAGTTCCGCTGGTATCAAAAGTATGTAATATTAAAATGGTAAAACTGGCGACGGATATCATGACAGCAGGACTGACCGGAAGAAAATCTCCGGTTCCGGAATTAAAAGAGAGAACGTTTTCTCATTATGGAGTAAAAGAGGCAGTATTTCCGTTTAACATGTTCCAGGAAGTGGATCCGGTGCTCGGGCCTGAAATGCGGTCAACGGGAGAAGTTCTCGGGATTGCAGGGAATTTCGGAGAAGCGTTCTATAAGGCGGAGGAAGCGACCAAGACGCAGCTTCCGCTCGGGGGGACCGTTCTGATCAGTGTCAGCGACAGAGATAAGCCGGAGCTTCTGGAAGTTGCAAGAGGGTTCTATGACTGTGGATTTGAGATTGTAGCCACAGGCAGAACATATGAGATGATTGCACAGGCGGGAATGCCGGTCCGAAAGATTGCAAAGATCAATGAAGGACGGCCGAATATCCTGGACGATATGGTAAATGGAAAAATAACAATGGTGATCAATACACCAGTCGGCAAAAAGGGTGCGGTTGACGACAGTTATATTCGGAAATCGGCTATTAAAAACAGAATCCCGTATATGACGACGATGGCGGCTGCAAAAGCAACCGTAGAGGGTATCCGTACTGCCAGGAGCGGTGCTGCGTTCGGCGTAAAATCGCTGCAGGAATTCCACAGCAGTATTCAGGAGAATTAAGTGACAGAGAGAAGATCAGGAACCGCACCGGCCGTTTGGCCGGTGCGGTTCCTGCATGAAAAAAAGAACGGAACTATTCTTTCACGTGAGATTTTACGTTTTGGTGGAACTGAAATCTTGTCCTGCCCATAATTTTATAATATGGCGGAGTTTCTGCGTGATAACCGAATACTCTCCATTCAATATAGTCAAGACATGGGATAGCGAGCGCCGAGATGACACACCAGACAAGAAAAAAGTAGAAGTTTACCTGACCATCGGCACTGGAGAGAGGAAGTCCCCGGTAATCCCAGATGTGATAATCCATATTGACGAGTCTCCCACAGACCCATTCTGATATGGTGCAGCAGGCGCCGCTCATCAATACCTGGAGGATATAGTCAAGTTCATAAGAAAACAGGTTGTTCAGACCGGTTAAAAACACCGTGCCGCAGAAACCGGCGAGAAAGAACATGGTGTGATCCGACCGCTGACGAAAAAGTATTTCGATCCCTACATATATGAGGCCGCAGAACACAAATAAAGATGTGTACTTCATTAGGAGAATCCGAATTTGTTTCATCACAAATAACCTCCGATCATTCACATGTGAATCAAATTTAGTATCCGTCCGGTCGTAAAAATCTATGCGCTGTCGTTGACGTTTTACAGAAAATCCCTTATGATAATGAAGTTGGAAAGGGACGGGAAAATTTATGAATATTTTAAATATCGAACATATCAGCAAACTATATGGAGAAAAAAAGATTTTTGATGATATCTCATACGGCATTCATGAGGGAGACAAAATCGGGATTATCGGCATCAATGGAACAGGAAAAACAACACTGCTTAGAATGATCGCAGGTGAAGAGTCGCCGGATGAAGGACAGGTAGTCACGCAGAACGGGCTGCGTATCGCATATCTGCCTCAGAATCCGGAATTTCCAAAAGACGGAACGGTGTTATCCTATGTGCTGAACGGTATGTCTAAAACAGACTGGACGGCGGAGAGTGATGCAAAGAGTGCATTAAATAAGCTGGGAATCACCAACTATGAGGAACCGTTGGCGCATCTTTCCGGAGGTCAGAAAAAGAAAGCTGCACTTGCAAAAACACTGATCTTTGCATTTGATGTACTTCTCCTGGATGAGCCGACCAACCACCTCGATCAAGAGATGATGATCTGGTTGGAAGAGTATCTGAATAAATTCAGAGGGGTTATCGTTATGGTCACACATGACCGGTATTTTCTGGATAAAGTTACGAATAAGATTTTGGAGATTGATCATGGAAAACTGTACAGCTATGATGCCAACTACACGAAATTTCTGGAAATGAAGGCACAGCGGGAAGAGATGGAGGCTGCATCCGAGAGAAAACGTAAAAGTGTTCTCCGTATGGAGCTGGAGTGGGCCAAACGTGGATGCCGCGCCAGATCTACGAAACAAAAAGCAAGACTGGAGCGGCTTGAAGGACTGAAAAACGGGGCTGCTGCTGCGGACGATCCGATGCTTGCAGTTGATGCCGTGGAGACCAGAATGGGCAAGAAAACAGTGGAACTGCATCATATCAGCAAAAGTTATGGAGACAGGAAACTGATAGACAATTTTGATTATATTGTGCTGAGAAATCAGCGGCTTGGCATTATCGGACCGAATGGCTGCGGAAAGTCTACGCTTTTAAAAATTATCGCAGGGCTGGAACAGCCGGATTCAGGTGAGGTTGAACTGGGGGAAACAATTAAAATTGGTTATTTTGCCCAGGAAGTGCCGGATATGGATACGGACCAAAAAGTCATAGATTATATCAGGGATGTGGCAGAGTATATTCCGACAAAAGACGGCAGGATTACAGCATCTCAGATGCTGGAGCGGTTTTTATTTACGCCGGATATGCAGTATGCGCCTGTGTCAAGATTATCGGGGGGTGAAAAAAAGAGACTGTACCTGCTGAAGGTGATATTTACCGGAGCAAATGTATATCTGTTTGATGAACTGAGCAATGATATCGATATTCCGACGCTGACGATACTGGAAGATTTCCTGACAACGTTTCCCGGAATTGTGATTACCGTATCGCATGACCGGTATTTTCTGGATAATGTTGTCGACCGGATCTTTGAGTTTGACGGAAACGGACATCTTCAGCAGTATGAAGGCGGTTATACGGATTATCTGCAGACCAAAAAAAGCCGAGAAGTTTCAGCGAATGGATATGGAAGAGGAGAAACGGACGGGACTTTAGAAAAGAAAAAAACACAGGGAAAAGAATGGAAAAAGAACGCTCCCGTAAAATTAAAGTTTACTTATAAAGAACAGAAAGAATTTGAAACGATTGACGATGAGATTGCTGATCTGGAGAAAAAGGTTGAGAAACTGGATGGTGATATGATGGCAAATGCCACCGATTCATTGAAACTGTCAGAACTGAGTGCTCAAAAAGAAAAGACTGAGATGGAGCTGGAGGAGAAGATGGAGCGCTGGGTATACTTAAATGATCTGGCAGAACGCATTGAGGCGCAGAAGTAAGGCCTCATGCGTTCTGCCGTATTCTTACTGCAGCAGATCGTCATACTCCGGATGGCCTGCAAACCATTTCACTGCGTAGGAGCAGGTCAAGACTGCCTTTTTGTTTTGGGATTTGATCTGTTCGGCAGCAGCTTTCACAAGCTTTCCTGCCACACCCTGTCCTCTGAGTGAATCATCGACAAAAGTGTGATCGATATTGACTGTGTGATCATTCACATCGGGGAATGTTATTTCTGCCAGTGTTTTATCATGCTCATCCAGTAAAGAAATTTTGTTTGCATCATGATAGAAATTCATCGTATCGCCTCCTGTCTGTATCATGGAAAAAATTTATAATGAAAAAAGCGACAAATCCTGACTGCAGATCGGATTTATCGCTTTTTTCATGCTGGAGCATACGGGGCTCGAACCCGTGACCTCAACACTGCCAGTGTTGCGCGCTCCCAGCTGCGCCAATACCCCATATGGAAGCAACGGGGCTCGAACCCATGACCTCTCGCGTGTCAGGCGAACGCTCATCCCAGCTGAGCTATGCTTCCATCTGAGATTATTGTATCAGAAAAAGTACCCTCTGTGCAATAAAAAAATATCAGTAAATGTTATCAATGGACATGACATAGCTGTGCATCTCCTGTCGGGAGGATATCTCACGGGCTCCGTCGATGACGGCGTTTTGTTTTTCCTGGGGAAGTCCTGAAAAATGACTCATGATTTCCGGATGCATTGAGAGTTCCATGGTAAAACCGATCGGCAGTTCTTCATGATCAAACATTGAGGTTGCCTCCTTTCTTGTGATTCTTGATGTATGATAGTATGCGGTTATTTAGGAAAATTATACAAAGAGATTGTATGGGGAAGCAGTCCCAAATGCAAAAATGTGGTATAATAATTAAATAAAAGGAAGCTGGCGTCGGTGCACAGCAAAGTACGGAGGTAGTGGTATGAAAGTAGTTGCATTTAACGGAAGTCCCAGAAAGGGCGGTAACACAGAACAATGTCTGAAGATTGTGGAAAAAGAACTGCTTGCCGGGGGAATCGAACTGGAGATCATACAGGTAGGGGCAAAAGCAAAACCCTGCACTGCCTGTAATCAATGTCTTGAGACGGGAAGCGGCCATTGTGTTCAGAAAGATGAAGTCAATGGATGGATTGATAAAATGGTGGAAGCCGACGGAATCATCCTGGCGTCACCGGTGTATTACGGAGGGATAGCAGGCGGAATGAAGTGCTTTCTGGACCGTGCATTTTTGGCGGCGGGGGGCAGCCTGCATCACAAAGTTGGTGCGGCGCTGGTTACTCTGCGCAGATCAGGAGGACTGGAGACGTATCAGCAGCTGAACGCGTATCTGAATACGATGGAAATGGTGATCGCAACTTCCGACTACTGGCAGGCGGCACATGGTCTGGATGCCGGAGAAGTGCTGCTGGATGCAGAAGGTGTGGAAGTGATAGCCAGACTTGGACGAAATATTGCCTGGCTGGTAACTCTGATTCATGATGCAAAAGGCAGAATTGACCCGCCGGAGTCAAAACAGAGAACCATGACAAATTTTATACGGTAAGCTGCGGCAAAACAACCACCCCCTGCAGACTGTTAAACAAAAGCAGGGGGTGGTTTCGACAGCGTCATGCTCAAAGAGCAGCTTCGTAAGCAATCAGAGAGATATGTTTTCCGAGCTCTGCGCTGATACGCTGCTCACAGGCCTGAATTTCTGAACAGCAGGAATCCGAGATGTCTGCAATGCTGTATGACTCATCTGCGATTGCCCGCTCCATGACGTCGTCCATTTTAGAATGACAGGAGGAAGGCAGATCCATGGCATTTGTTGTGATTTTGCTTTCCATTTTAACACCACCTTTCTGAATCAGTATGCGCATGAACGGATAAAATATGTAATTGAAAGCAAAAAACATCCGGGGGAAGATGTTTATGAAAAAAACAGTTGGAATTTTACGCTGGATTCTTGGGATCCTGTTTATTCTTGTGGTGTCCGCATTCTCGTATTTGAATGTTGACGGAGAAATTTCTAGGACATGCCAGCATCAAAATGAAGCCGGTAAAAAGAGCCAAACTGCTGTCATGGAGGTCCATTTTATAGAGGTGGGCCAGGCGGACAGTATTCTGGTCACATCTGATCAGGAAAGTCTTTTGATTGATGCCGGAAACAATGAAGATGGCAAAGCAGTGGCAGCGTATCTTCAGCGTCTGAAACTTAAAAAACTGGATTATGTGATCTGCACACATCCTCATGAAGATCACATTGGCGGGATGGATGATGTTATTACTACATTTGCCGTCGATACGGTCATAATGCCGGAGCAGACACATACCTCTCAGACATTTATGGATGTGCTGAAAGCTGTGCAAAAGAAAAATCTTAAGATTACGCTGGCTCATGCAGGAGATGTCTATCCGATTGGAGACGGTAAATTTACCATACTGGCACCTGACAAAGATGCTGATTACAAAGATGATCTGAACAGCTGGTCGGTTGCGATCAAGCTGGAACATGGTGATAATCGATTTGTTTTTACGGGAGACGGTGAGCAGAAGACTGAAAAAGATATTCTGGACAGTGGATTTGACGTTCAGGGTGATGTATTAAAAGCGGGACATCACGGAAGCGAAACTTCAAACAGCGATGAATTTGTGCAGGCTGTAAATCCCAAATATGCGGTCATCAGCTGTGGAAAAGAAAACCAGTACGGACATCCGGATGCAAGCGTGCTGAAATCTTTTGCCGCACGGGGGATTCAGGTTTTTCGAACGGACGAACAGGGAACCGTAGTTGCAAAAAGCGACGGCAGCCATATTACCTGGAATACGAAGCCGAGTACATCGATGAAAGCGGGAATTGCACGAACAGATCAGACTGATGAAGATGCTAAGCCAGGGAGCCGGACAGAAGACCGGACGCAGCAGGATGCAGGGGATGCCGGCGGCAAAGTGATTGTTCATATCACGAAAACAGGAGAGAAGTATCACACTGCCGGATGCCGATATCTGAAATCGAGGGATATCGAAGTGACGCTTGAGAACGCGAAGGCAAAAAAGCTGACACCGTGCAGTAAATGCAGTCCGCCCCGGTAAGGAGGAAACAAAAGCATGAAATTAATTGTAGACCGCAGAGAAAAAGAACTCGTGATCTGCGAAACTGAAAAAAAAGAAACGATGCAGATACCAATATCAGTATTTTCGGCAGACCCGAAGGACGGAGATGTGATCTTGTATGAAGAGGGAGCAGCAAGGATCCTGACCGAGGAGACGCGAAAAAGGAAGCAGATGGCAGATGCTCTCTTTGAGAGCCTTATAAAAAAGAAATAACCGTGCAGAAGGTTCACACCGGGATTGTGTGGGCCTTTTGTATTTTTTACGGAGATTTTACAAAGATTGTACGCTGCATGAGAGCAGCTCCCGCTGTAATTCGTTATACTTTACATAAACATCCTCAATAACAACATAATAATAGAAAGCAGCTTATTTAAAGGAGCAGTGAATGAAACGTAAAGTAGCATGTGATGCAGTGATTTTGTATTCTAATGATATTCATTGTGCAGCGGAGGGATATCCGAAATTGGCAGCATACCGCTGTCAGATGGAAGAAGCCGGATATAAGGTGATTGTCGTGGATGCAGGAGATGCGATTCAGGGGGAGGCTATCGGAACCATGACACAAGGAAGGGCAGTTGTTCGGATGATGAATGCTGTCGGATATGACGCTGCAGTTCCGGGCAATCATGAGTTTGACTATGGAATGGACGTATTTTTGAACATCGCTGAACAGGAAGCAGAATTTCCATATCTGAGTGTCAACTTCCTGCACAGGAGATATGGCAACCGTGTATTTGCACCATACCGGATAGTGGATACAGGAGGAAAAAAGATTGCACTGATCGGAATCTGCACTCCGGAAACCTATACGAAGTCCACGCCTGGCTATTTTAAAGGCAGTGACGGAGAATTCCGTTATACATTCTGTGAGGAAACACTGTACAGTACCGTACAGCAAGCTGTCGGCAAGGCAAAGGAAGAAGGGGCACAGACGGTCGTAGTACTCGGACATCTGGGGATTGAAGGCATTACAAAAGGCTGGAGGTCTGTTGATGTTATCGCCAATACCAAAGGTATCGATGTATTTATCGACGGGCATTCACATGAAAAAATCCCATGTCTGCGTTGTCAGAATAAAGAAGGAAGCAGTGTTCTTCTGACTTCTGCCGGGGAAAAGTTTGCGGATTTTGGGAAAATTACCATCTTAAGTGATGGTACGGCAAGAACAGAGCTGATCAGTACGGAGACGGTTGATATTACGTCATCAGAACAAGTCCAGACAGTGTATCGTTCGGTACAGCAGATTGCGGATGATTTCAGAAAAGAAACGTCATGTCTGGATGATGTGGTCGGAGTGTCTGAGGTCACTCTGACAGCGTATGATCCCTGTACCGGTGATCGGGCAGTGAGAAACTGTGAGACAAATCTCGGGGACTTCGTTGCTGATGCCTACTGTGCGTGTTCCGGGGCAGACTTTGCGCTGGTGAATGGCGGAAGGATACGTGCATCTCTTAGAGAGGGCATTGTAACGCGCAGACATATGACTGATGTCAATCCATGGAACAATGAGATGTGTGTGATTAAGATTTGCGGACAGCAGGTACTGGACGCGCTGGAACACGGGGCGCGGATGTACCCTGAGGAGTGCGGAGGATTTTTGCAGAGTTCCGGATTGACATATGAGATTGATCTGAAAATACAGGAGTCCCCCGTTGTTACGGATGAAAGGGATCTGTTTCTGTTTGTGAACAGCAGAAAGCCCCGGAAAGTAAAAAATGTCCGAATAAAAGGCCGGCCGATAGACCCCGAGAACATGTACACAGTTGTCGGCAGCTGTTACATGCTTTTAGATGCGGGAGACGGATTTTCCATGTTTGAGGGTGCCGAAATCATTCAGAGAGAAAATCTGCTGTCCGATACCGAGATGCTGGTTTCTTATCTGAGAGTGGATCTGCATGGCAGAGTACCAAGAAAGAAATATCAGAGTATGTTTGGAGAGCGGCGAATTGTCTTTTCGGGGGAAGAAGCTGATCGGGGTGCGGCAGCCGTCACGGGTTTTGCCGTGTCGTATTAGGAAACATGAATCAGGCTCCTGTAACAGCTGTAAATTTCTTACAGCTGTATTTTTTTGTCTTGACAAAATGTATATAAGTGTATATATTGAATATATACAATAAATGCAAAAAGAAAGGGGAGAATGGATGAATATCATTATCAGTAATTCAAGTGGGAAACCGATTTATGAACAGATTACTTCCCAGATGAAAAATCTGATATTATCCGGAGAATTAAAACCGCATGATGCACTGCCTTCAATGCGCCTTCTTGCAAAAGAGCTCAGAATCAGTGTCATCACGACGAAACGGGCGTATGAGGATCTTGAAAAAGATGGGTTTATCTATTCGGTTGTAGGAAAAGGGAGTTTTGTTTCGGATACCAATCACGAATTAATGAAAGAAGAACAGCTGAAAATAATAGAAGAGCATCTGGCGGCAGCGATCAGTCAGGCACAGCAGGCGGCTGTGACGAAAGAGGAGCTGGTGGAAATGCTTACGATGCTGTATGAGGAGGTCTGACTATGGGAATGGCAGTGAGTTTGAAAAATGTAACGAAGCATTATGAAAAGTTCACATTGGATCACGTGACTCTGGAGATTCCGAAAGGCTGCATTATGGGACTGGTGGGGGAAAACGGTGCGGGAAAAACGACACTTTTGAAACTTATTCTGGAGATGATCCATCGTGATGAAGGGGAGATTAAAATTGACGGTATTTCCATGGAAGAGCTGCCGGAGGACTGGAAAAATAATGTGGGAGCGGTGATCTCCTGGCTGGATTTTGCAGCGACCATGAATGCGTCAGAGGTTGGTACGTGTATGCGGAGTGTTTTTTCCGGATGGCAGCAGGAAACATATGAACAGTACCTGAAACGTTTTCAAATTGATCCGGATAAAAGAATAAAAGAATACTCCCACGGAATGAAAATGAAACTTAATATTGTTGTCGCCATATCCCATCAGGCGAAACTTCTGATCCTGGACGAAGCCACCAGCGGTCTGGATCCGGTAGTGCGGGATGATATCCTGGATCTGCTGCTGGAGTTTATTCAGGATGAAGAACATACCGTACTGATCTCTTCCCACATAACGAGTGATCTGGAAAAAATTGCGGATTATATTGCTTATCTGGACATGGGAAAATTAAAGTTCTGTCTGAACAAAGATGAAATGCTGGACAGCTACGGGGTTGTCAGATGTACACCGGAAGACTATGAAAAGATACCGAAAGAATTCCTAAAAGGAGTACGTAAAAACCGTTTTGAATATGAGGCGCTGGTCAACAACCGTCTGCAGGTTAAAAAGCAGCTGCCTGATCTGGTGGTGGACACAACGAGTATTGAAGAGATTATTCTGTTTATGGTAAAGGGGGAACCGTCATGAGAGGATTACTGTTAAAAGATATTTATATGCAGAAGCAGTATTTAAAACAATATGTAGTAACCTTGTTGTTCTTCAGTGTTTTTGCGGTGATTCTGAAAAGTCCGTCTTATTTGACTTTCATGGGATTGGTTCTCGGACTGACTCAGATGTTTACCGTAATCAGCATTGATGAGAGCGGAGGATTCACTTATTGCTTGACACTTCCGGTCAGTCGTAGGAAAATAGTACAAGAGAAATATCTGCTGTTTTTGATAGAACTGATTGTGATTTTTGCTGCGACATCGGTCATCGGCGGTATCATTGCAGCGGCAGCGAACATTCCTGTGGGAGAGTGGATGCCGCAGGTGCTGGGTGCCGGATGTTTTTATCTTCTGGTGATATCTGTTGTCGTTCCGGTGGCACTGAAATGGAAAGTGGAAAAAGCAAGGATTCTGATGCTGGGTATGATTTTAATACCTGTAATGCTCATCATACTTGGCAGTAAGCTGATGAGTCAACAAAAGTGGAGCGGTTTTTTTTCCCCCATTGTGAATACATTATCGGGCGGAATCTTCTATGCTGCCGCTGCGCTGGTACTTGTGGTCATCGTAAGCATCTCCTATCTGATCTCAGTTCAGATATTTCTGAAGAAAGAATTTTAAGACAGGGAGAGGATGGACATGAATCAGGAACAGGAGAAGAGGCTGGGGACAATGCCGGTAGGGAAGCTGTTATTTCAGATGGCCCTGCCGGCTATTGCCGCGCAGATTATTAACGTATTGTACAATATTGTGGACCGGATGTATATCGGGCATATTCCGGATATCGGCGACAAGGCGCTGACCGGAGTCGGTGTGTGTATGCCGCTGATCATGGCGATTTCCGCATTTGCTGCGCTTGCGAGCATGGGCAGTGCACCGCGGGCATCGATCATGATGGGAAAAGGAGATGAAGATGCAGCGGAAGAAATCATGAACAACAGTTTTATCATGCTGTTGATTCTCGGCGTGCTGCTGACGGTTGTTTTCCTGATATTTGGAGAACCGATCCTGATGATATTTGGCGCAAGTGAAAATACCATCGGTTATGCAATCGATTATATGCGGATTTATGCGTGCGGTACGCTGTTTGTCCAGCTTGCACTTGGCCTGAATGCATTCATCACAGCTCAGGGATTTGCGAAGACGAGTATGCTGACAGTGCTGATCGGTGCAGTGCTGAATATCATTTTAGATCCGATTTTCATCTTTGTTTTTGGAATGGGGGTAAAAGGCGCAGCGCTTGCAACGATCCTTTCGCAGCTTGTATCGGTAATCTGGGTCGTATGTTTTCTGCGTTCTAAAAAGACAGTGATACATATTCGTCCGCGGTATTTCCGCCTGCGGGCAAAGGTGATTCTTCCGTGTATTGCACTTGGGGTGTCGCCATTTATCATGCAGTTTACAGAGGGGGTACTGTCGGTATGCTTTAATACTCAGCTGCTGAAATACGGCGGCGATCTGGCAGTCGGTGCGATGACGATCCTGAACAGTGCCATGCAGTTTTCCATGCTTCCGCTGATGGGACTGACACAGGGAGGACAGCCGATCATCAGTTATAATTATGGGGCGGGGAATTTAAAAAGGGTAAAACATACGTTCAGACTGCTGCTGATCAGCTGTCTGTCATATTCTACCCTGATATGGGCGGTCTGCATGTTTGCTCCTCAGGTTGTGATTCATATGTTTACAGCAAAGACAGAACTTGTAACGTTTACCGTGAAAGCGATTCGGGTATACATGGCAGTTTCGTTGGTATTTGGAGCGCAGATTGCTTGTCAGCAGACATTTATTGCGCTTGGAAATGCAAAAACTTCGGTTTTCCTGGCACTTCTGAGAAAAGTCTTTCTTCTGATACCGCTGATCTTCGTCCTGCCCAGAGTATTTAACGGAAGTCAGACGATGGCAGTATTTACCGCCGAGCCGCTTGCGGATGCATGTGCGGTGAGTGTGACGGTGATTTTATTTATTATTTCTTTCCGGAAACTGATGCGCAGTGACAAGCCATTCGCGCCAAATAGCCATTGACAAAAAAAGTATAAATTGGTAGAATAATTGACAAGGTTATTTACCGCATTAGTGGGAGAAAGTAGGATGAGTATGAAGCGAAGAGTATTATCCATATTAGTTGACAACACATCCGGTGTGCTGAGCCGTGTTTCTGGCCTGTTCAGCCGCAGAGGCTATAATATTGACAGCCTTACGGTCGGTGTAACGGCCAACCCGAGGATTTCCCGTATGACAGTTGTGTGCAGCGGGGACGACCTGGTGCTGGATCAGATCATGAAACAGGTAGAAAAACTTGTTGATGTCCGACATGTCAAAATATTGAAATCGGACGAGAGTGTGAACAGGGAGCTGATGCTGATAAAGATTAAAGTTCTTCCGCAGCAGCGTCAGAGTGTTACGACAACGGCACAGATTTTCCGTGCAAAGATTGTAGACGTAGCAAGAGAATCCATGATTATTGAACTGACAGGCTCACAGGATAAACTGGAAGCATTTCTTGACATTCTGGGTGAGTATGAGATTCTGGAGGTCGCAAGGACAGGACTGGCCGGACTGGCCAGAGGATCAGAAGACGTACGTTTTTTTTAGCTCGCTAGAGGATTAACCCCTAACAAATATATTATTAATAGCCGGGAGGAAGAAAAATGGCAGCAAGAATTTATTATCAGGAAGATTGTAATCTTTCATTACTGGAAGGAAAGAAAATCGCGGTGATTGGATACGGAAGCCAGGGACATGCACATGCTCTGAACTTAAAAGATTCCGGATGCGATGTTATCATCGGACTTTATGAGGGAAGCAAATCCTGGGCGAAAGCTGAAGCACAGGGATTTCAGGTTTATACTGCAGCCGAGGCTGCAAAACAGGCTGATATCATCATGGTTCTGATCAATGATGAAAAACAGGCGGCGATGTACAAAGAATCCATCGAGCCAAATCTGGAAGAAGGCAATATGCTGATGTTTGCACATGGCTTTGCCATTCATTTCGGACAGATCGTTCCTCCGAAGGGCGTTGATGTAACAATGGTTGCACCAAAAGGACCTGGACATACTGTAAGAAGCGAGTACGAAGTTGGAAAAGGTGTTCCCTGTCTGGTTGCTGTATATCAGGATGCGACAGGAAAAGCACTCGACAAAGCACTCGCATATTCTCTGGGAATCGGCGGAGCAAGAGCAGGTGTACTGGAAACAACGTTCAGAACAGAGACTGAGACAGACCTGTTTGGCGAGCAGGCGGTACTGTGCGGCGGTGTATGTGCACTGATGCAGGCTGGTTTTGAGACGCTGGTGGAAGCAGGTTATGATGCAAGAAATGCATACTTTGAATGTATTCATGAGATGAAATTGATTGTAGACCTGATTTACCAGTCAGGATTTGCAGGTATGAGATATTCAATTTCCAACACTGCAGAGTACGGCGATTACATTACAGGATCGAAGATCATCACAGAGGATACAAAGAAAGCGATGAAGAAGATTCTGAGCGATATCCAGGATGGTACTTTTGCAAAAGATTTCCTGCTTGATATGTCAGAAGCAGGCGGTCAGGCTCACTTCAGAGCAATGAGAAAACTGGCTGCAGAGCATCCTTCAGAAGTAGTCGGTGAAGAAGTACGTAAGCTGTACAGCTGGAGCGATGAAGACAAACTGATCAATAATTAATCAACAGAACCAACAAACTGCTGCAAATTGAGGAAACTCATTTTGCAGCAGTTTTTTCATGTCACAGAAGGATTTCCAGGATGATGGCAGAGGCGGATGAAGTCTAATGCCGATCTGGTAAGGTATTTGTTCTTATGATAAATAATATAGTATTTCCTTGAAAGGTCAGCATCAGAGATTGTAATATTGCAGATGCTTCCTTTTGCCAGCTCTTCTTTAACAAGCAGGTAAGGCAGAACAGAGAGTCCCAGACCGTTTTGCACACCGCAGATAAGTGCCTGCGTACTGGTACTCTCCCAGATCAGGCGGATATGCAGATTTTGACCGGCAAAAATTCCGGCGATCATATTGCGGCCCGCACTGCCGGGTTCCCGCAGTAAGAAATCATAGTTTTCCAGTTCTTTCGTTGTCACACTGTCTTTAGCTGCCAATGGATGGTCAGGGGCTGCGATCAGACATAAATGGTCTGAAAGAAATGGTTCCTGTGCAATCTGAGGATGTGTAACAGAACCTTCGACGAGCGCGATGTCCAGCTGGTTATCAAGAATATACTGGATGATGGATTCACTGTTCTTAATGTGTGCGGATATATGTATCGAGGGGTATAACCCGCGGAACTCTTTGATTCTCAGAGGCAGAAAAGAAGTGCCGATCGTAATGCTGCTGCCGACCCGAAATTCTCCAAGTTTATCCCAGTCTCTGATCTGCGTCTCCATTTCTTCAAACAGCGAAACGATGTGAAGTGCATACTGATAAAACCTTTTTCCATGTTCCGTTGGATAGATATGTCTGGATATCCGGTCAAACAGCGGAATTCCATAATAATTTTCCAGTTCTTTTACTGCGATACTTACAGCGGGCTGTACAGTATGAAGCTCCTGAGCAGCTTTTGTGATACTCTGATTTTGATATACTTTGACAAAGATTCTCATGTGCTTTAAGGTCATGGCATCTCCTTTATTCATATTAAAAATCATATATAATTTATATATTAATACTATTTTACATATATATCAATCGCAAATATACTAAAAAATATAAGGAGGAGAGGAAAAGGAGAGAAAATGATGAAGGATAAGAGGAATGTTTTGTGGAAATTGTTTTTGTCGACATTTTATTTGAGTGCATTTACTTTTGGCGGAGGATATGTGATCGTCAGTCTGATGAAGAAAAAATTTGTAGACGAGTATCAGTGGATTGATGAGAATGAGATGCTGGACCTGGTGGCGATTGCACAGTCTGCGCCGGGAGCAATCGCTGTGAACGGCGCGATCGTCATCGGTTATAAAGCTGCCGGCATTTTGGGGGCGATGGTCAGTATTCTGGCGACGATTCTGCCTCCGCTTTTCATCATATCACTTATCTCCCTTTGTTATACGGCATTTCGCAGCAATTTCTATATAAAAATGATATTAGACGGAATGCAGGCGGGGGTGGGGGCAGTGATTGCAGTCGTTGTATATGAGATGGGAAATGGCATTGTGAGGGCCGGAAATACTGTCTCGATCGTGATCATGGGAGCAGCATTTGCTGCAACCTGTGTTTTTCAGGTCAATGTGGTCTTTGTGGTGGTTATCTGCGCAGGGATAGGTGCTGCAAGGGCACTTAGAGAGAGGAGGAGAGGGCAGTGACCTATATAAAACTGTTTGTGAGTTTTTTGCAGATCGGATTGTTCAGCTTTGGAGGCGGATATGCTGCCATGCCGCTTATCAAGGAACAGGTGGTGAATCAAAATGCCTGGCTGACCTTAGGAGAATTCACCGACCTGATCACAATTTCACAGATGACGCCGGGACCGATCGCTGTAAATTCCGCCACATTTGTCGGACTTAAAGTTGCGGGAATGGGCGGAGCGTTTCTAGCTACCGTGGGATGTATTCTTCCCTCCTGTATTCTTGTGATGCTGCTTTCCCGTATGTATCTGAAGTACCGTAAGATGAATGTCCTTCAGGGAGTTCTCGGGTCGCTTCGCCCTGCAGTTGTTGCAATGATTGCTTCTGCCGGCGTCAGTATTTTGACGTCTGCATTTTTCGGGTCTTCCGGGATGCTGCAGCTGCACAACCTGAGACTGGATATGGTAATCATCTTTATTATTGCCGTATTTTTGCTGAAGATCCGCAATAAAAACCCAATTCTTGTGATGCTCCTGTGCGGGGGAATGGAACTGGTTTATTCGATTGTGAAAGAGGTGGCCGTATGAAGTGTTTTGCAGTCAAAATAATGGGAAGATAGTATTTATATGATGAGATGCACAGAAAAATAGGGACGGCAAAACAATGTTGGGATAAGAGTCTGCGGGTTATGGCCGGGTCGCAGACGTGTACATATCCGTATCGGCGAAACGCAGACAGGTGTGAGAGGTCCAAAAGAACAGCAGTTGTTTCTGGAAGGACAATTTGTATATCGAACGGATGAAAAGAAACAGGTAATAATCCAGGGATATGGAGCTATACAGCAGGGAAACAAAGACAGGGAGCATCCGCCACATGCTGAGATGGAAAAAGAGATACTTTTAAAGGAAGAACCGGAAGATTCAGGACTGGTTCTGCTTCTTGCTTTTTTGTCTGAAGGTCTCCTGGAAGATGATACCGTGATGATGGTCTGACCTTACACGTGGTTTTTGAGGCAAAAATGAATAAATTTCTGTACGGTGCCCGGCTGACTTGCCTGACGCGGGTAAGCGAAGCCAATCTCACGCTTATGGATGGGATCATCCAGTCCAATTTCTAAAAGCTCTCCCGCATTCAGTTCTTCCTGAACGAATTGCTTGATGACACAGGCAACTCCCAGACTGATTTTGGCAAATTCAATCAGAAGGTCCATGGTGGAAATTTCCAGAACATTGTTGGTTTCGATGTGATGGAGCGACAGATAATCATCGATATACTGGCGGGTGATGTTTCCTTTATCAAGGAGCATCAGAGTGGCATTTTTAAAAATATCAGTATTTCCGCCCAAAGAGCGCAAAGAGAGATTAGAAAGGTAGGTTTTGGTGGCAACAAAAATATCCTCGATCTCACCAAGAGAATCGAAGTGAAGGTGAGGAAGGCTCTCCGGACGTCCGATCAGACCGAGATCGATTTTATTTTCCCGCAGCAGAGACAGCGTATGGCTGGTCGACTGGCAATCGATCGTAATTCTGATGTGCGGATGCGTTTTAATAAAGTCTTTCAGGTAAGGAAGCAGGACAAATTTGCACAGCGTAGAGCTCACGCCGATACGGATATGTCCGATGCCCAGTTCCTGAATCTGCCGCAGTTTTTCTTCACCTGCCTGCAGGGCATCAAACGCCTCAGATACGTATGCGTACAGTGTTTTTCCTTCCGCTGTGAGCGTAACACCGCGTGAATTTCTGAGAAACAGAGAAAGATTTAAGTTTTCTTCCAGCTTTCTGAGTGCTTTGCTGACAGCTGGCTGACTGATGAACAGTTCAGATGCAGCTTTGGAAATGTTTTGTGTGTTGGCGACGGTATAGAAGATGTGATAGAGAGACAAATTCTGATCCATTTCGGTGACCTCCTGACAGAGATATAACTTTAAATTATAATAAGTATTCGTTTTATATATTTGTATTATATCAATGTTTATGCTAAAATAGCAATAACAAAGAAAAGAAAAATCGAAAACGAAAAGGCGAAAAAGGAGGAAATGGATCATGGGTATGACTATGACGCAGAAGATTCTGGCTGCACATGCAGGTCTTGACAAGGTGGAAGCAGGACAGTTAATTGAGGCAGACTTGGATCTGGTGCTTGGCAATGATATTACCTCACCGGTTGCCATTCACGAAATGGATAAAATGACGGTAGATACAGTATTTAACAAGGATAAGGTGGCATTGGTTATGGATCACTTTATTCCAAACAAAGATATCAAGTCAGCAGAACACTGTAAATGTGTGCGTGAGTTTGCCTGTAAGCATGACATCACAAATTACTTTGATGTGGGGGAGATGGGGATTGAACATGCCCTTCTGCCGGAGAAAGGCCTTGTTGTCGCTGGTGATACTGTGATCGGTGCAGATTCCCATACTTGTACATACGGCGCACTCGGAGCATTTTCGACGGGTGTGGGAAGTACAGATATGGCTGCCGGCATGGCAACCGGCAAAGCATGGTTTAAAGTTCCGTCTGCCATCAAATTTAACATCGTAGGAAAACCGTCCAAATGGGTGAGTGGAAAAGATGTGATTCTCCACATCATCGGGATGATCGGTGTCGATGGTGCACGCTACAAATCCATGGAATTTGTCGGGGAAGGAATTGCCTGTCTGTCGATGGATGACCGTTTTACAATCGCAAATATGGCAATTGAAGCAGGCGGTAAGAACGGTATCTTCCCGGTGGACGAAAAAGCAGTTGCCTATATGAAAGAGCATTCCCTGCGCGAGTTTAAAGTATATGAAGCAGACGAGGATGCGGTGTATGATGAAGAATATACAATTGACCTGTCGGAGCTGAAACCGACGATTGCATTTCCGCATCTTCCTGAGAATACAAAAACAATCGATGAGATCACAGAGGACGTGGTGATCGACCAATCGGTCATCGGTTCCTGTACGAACGGAAGAATCGATGATCTGAGAATTGCCGCAAAGATCCTGGAAGGGCGTAAAGTGAAAAAAGGAATTCGCTGCATTGTAATTCCGGCAACACAGAAGATTTATCTGCAGGCCATGGAAGAAGGACTGCTGAAAATTTTTATTGAAGCAGGTGCTGTTGTCAGTACGCCGACATGCGGGCCGTGTCTGGGCGGTTATATGGGAATATTGGCTGAGGGGGAGAGGTGTATCTCCACAACGAACCGTAATTTTGTCGGGAGAATGGGTCATGTAAAATCAGAGGTTTATCTGGCAAGCCCGGCAGTCGCTGCGGCCAGTGCTGTGACCGGAAAAATATCTGCACCAGCAGAACTTGGATTATAGGAGGTAAAATATGAAAGCAAACGGAACGGTATTTAAATACGGCGATAACGTAGACACGGATGTTATCATTCCGGCGCGTTATCTGAATTCTTCTGACCCGGCAGAACTGGCAACACACTGCATGGAGGATATTGACAAGGAGTTTGTGAAAAAGGTAAAGAAAGGCGACATCATCGTAGCAAATAAAAATTTTGGTTGTGGATCTTCCAGAGAACATGCACCACTTGCGATAAAGGCAGCTGGTGTAAGCTGTGTTATCGCGGAGACATTTGCACGTATCTTCTACAGGAATGCCATTAACATTGGACTGCCGATTATTGAATGTCCAAAAGCCGCTCAGGGAATTGAATCTGGAGATGAGATTGAAGTGGACTTCGACAGCGGTGTGATTACCAATAAAACGAAAGGAACTTCCTTTAAAGGGCAGCCATTTCCTGAATTTATGCAGAAGATTATTGCAAGCGGTGGACTGGTGAACTATATTAATGCAAAAAAATAATGGAATATAGATGCAAATTAATCTTTACAGTTTCTTATGAATAAGCTATAATATTAAAACAGCGGGGATGCCTGGCAGAGGCATTCCTGCAAAATGAAACGGGGTATGGCGTAGCTTGGTAGCGCGCACGGCTGGGGGCCGTGAGGTCGCAGGTTCGAATCCTGTTGCCCCGATTGATAAAATAGAGTCCATGTATAAGCGTAGCAGTAAGAATGCCGGCGGTTTATGTGTGGATTTTTTGTTCTCGTCATTAGATTCCCAGCTTTTTTAATATTTTTTTATATACTTGATCCTTTAATGTTTCCATGGTTTCATCATGATTGAAATCAGTCATAAACTCCGGGCATTTTTCTGTAAAGTTTTTCAGTTCCTCAAATTCCATATCTTGGAGATACCGTATGAAAAACTCAGCGTCATCCATCATCAGTAATTGCCATGGGTTATCTTTATACTCTGCGCTCAAGTTATCAACTCCTTTGTGAACTCAGTGCTAGACAGGGATTTAAAAGCTAAAGGGCATGTTATTTCTGCGCTGGCCGATGTCGTCTTCAGTGAAATGGTGCTGTCAGTTTTTTGATCTGAAAGACCATTTGTAAAGAATACGGAGCAGTTTTCTAAACATTACGAATAAGAGGGAAGCTGCAAAGTAAAAGTTGTATTTAAAAACTATTAAAAAAGTTGTTGACAATGACAGTCTGTTAATGATAATCTTATAGCAGTTAAATAAATAAATGCTAAGACGAGGAATAGTATATTTGTTTTTGATTTCAGAAAGCTGCTGGCTGATGTGAAGCAGTAGAGAAAATAGATGGAACTCACCTCTGAGCGGCTGCCCGAAATTCTCTGAAGAGTAGACGCAGACGGAGCCCGACCGTTATCTGGGGCAGGATATCGATGAAAGCATCCGTATCCGGTAAGTGTATGAATTTTATTCATAAAATAAGAGTGGTACCGCGTAGACTATAACAGTCTTTCGTCTCTTGCTGGCAGCAGCATCTGAGCGAAAGGCTGTTTTTTGAATTGGTGGAAAACCTGTGGCGTTTTTGAAGATTCAATGACTTTGCGGGAAGATTCTTTTTCAGGTAATGTAAAAAACAAGGAGGAAACAAATTATGATGAATCACAAAAAGTATCAGCGACAGTATTTTATGCCGCCTGCAGAATGTATGGACTGGGCAAAAAAAGAGTATATTGACAAAGCTCCCATATGGTGCAGCGTCGATCTTCGTGACGGCAATCAGGCACTGGTGATCCCGATGAGCCTTGATCAGAAAATTGAGTTTTTTAAGCTGCTCGTCGATGTGGGATTCAAAGAAATTGAAGTGGGATTCCCCGCAGCTTCTGATACGGAATATATTTTCCTTCGGACTTTGATTGAACAGAATCTCATCCCCGATGATGTGACGATTCAGGTTCTCACTCAGGCCAGAGAACATATCATCCGGAAAACTTTTGAAGCACTGGAAGGTGCAAAAAAGGCTGTTGTACATGTATATAATTCAACCTCCAGAGCACAGAGAGAGCAGGTATTCCGCAAATCGAAAGAAGAGATCCTGCAGATTGCTGTTGATGGGGCCGAACTCCTGAAAAAACTGGCGGATGAAACGGATGGAAATTTCCTGTTTGAATACAGTCCGGAAAGCTTTACCGGTACAGAACCGGAATACGCACTGGAAGTGGTAAACGCAGTACTGGAGGTGTGGAAGCCTACACCGGACAAAAAAGCGATCATTAACCTCCCGGTAACGGTACAGCACTCTCTTCCGCATATTTATGCGAGTCAGATTGAATATATGTGCAAGAATATGAAGTACCGTGAAAATGTTGTAGTGTCTCTGCATCCGCATAACGACAGAGGATGCGGTGTTGCGGATTCTGAGCTGGGAATCCTTGCAGGAGCCGACCGAATTGAAGGAACGTTGTTCGGAAACGGGGAGCGTACGGGAAATGTGGACATTGTGACACTGGCAATGAATATGTATGCACAGGGCGTGGACCCGGAACTGAACTTTGAAAATATGCCGGAAATCTGTGAGAAATATGAAGAGTATACAGGGATGCAGATCGATGCCAGAAGCCCTTACAGCGGTTCGCTTGTGTTTGCCGCATTCTCCGGTTCACATCAGGATGCAATCGCGAAAGGTATGAAGTGGATTGATGAAAAGACACCGGATCAGTGGACCGTCCCGTACCTCCCGATTGATCCGAAGGATATCGGAAGAAATTATGATGCAGATGTTATCCGTATTAACAGCCAGTCCGGAAAGGGCGGGGTAGGTTACATCCTGGAAACAAAATACGGACTCTGTCTGCCGGCGAAGATGCGGGAAGCGATGGGATACGCTGCAAAAGCAGTTTCCGACCATACGCACAAAGAGCTGCATCCGGATGAAATATTTGAATTGTTTAAGAAAGAATTCGAGAGTATTACAGAACCATATAACATTATTGAGGTTCATTTCCAGCAGAAAGATGGAATTACAACGCAGGTGACTTCTGTCCATAGCGGTGAGACAATCGTCACGGAAGCAGTCGGAAACGGACGCTTGGATGCGGTCAGCAATGCACTGAAAAAAGCATATGGATTGGATTACCAGCTGGTTACTTATCAGGAGCATGCACTTGAGAAGAGTTCGAGCTCCAGAGCGATTGCTTATGTCGGTGTAAAAGAAAACGATGGTGAGATGGCATGGGGAGCTGCAGTGGATCCTGATATCATCCGGGCATCGATTGATGCACTGGTGACAGCCATCAATAATCTGGTGAAACATTCGTAAAAGTACCTTCCAAAATGAGGGAGGCCAAGGGAGAACGGAATGTAAAATAAATGCGATATCCGTCGAAAAGTGGAGAAAACCATATAAATTAATGGGCGTTTTTCATGAAAAAGTGGAGAATAATTAGTGAAAACAGCCAAATTTTTGGTTTTTCTATTGACTTTAGCAAATCGAATATCTATACTTTGCTTAGTGCAGAAAAGCACAAAAGGCAAAGGACAGATCGATGGAAGCAATTAAAAAACTGCTGTGCAAAGTGAAGACACTTATGACACGGGAAAAAGAAAAACACAGCCGGACGAAAACCGCTGTTATAGTCAGTGCTATTGTTACAGCTGCCGCCGTAGGAGTTGCTGCAGGGAGTGTTTCAGCCAAAAATACAGATATAAAGCCGCAGACAACAGAAGGCAGTCCAAAACAGGAACAGCTTTCCGATCCCGATGAGGATCCTGACCCTGGCAGTGCTTATAAGACAGAAGAACTGCCTGAAGAAGATATCGTACCACAAGGTTTTCAGGGGATTATCGACGGAGTCAATGCAACAAAAGCGGCCAATGGGGAGTATCATCCGATCGGTACGAATGTGGAAGATGTCCTGGTCGGGCAGAGAACTGCCAAACGGGAAGAAGTTTCAGAGTTTGATGTCGGGAGCCTGGTAAAAGAGACGGTGAATTCGATTGATGACCAGTCATGGGAACTGGTTGAAAAAACGAAGATTACAGATAATGATTATGAAACACTGTTGTCGATTGTTGAGGCGGAGGCCGGAGGCGAAGATATCACAGGTCGGATTCTGGTTGCAAATGTGATTTTCAACAGGGTTGCGAGCGAACAGTTTCCAGATAGCGTGACGGAGGTCGTATGGGATAAATCAGGCGGCAGCGCGCAGTTTTCTCCGACGATTGACGGTAGGATTGCCACGGTTACGGTTTCTGATACGACGCGCGAAGCGGTGAACAGGGCGATTGACGGGGAAGATTATTCAAAAGGGGCGTTGTTCTTCCTGGAAAAAGAATATTCTGAGTCCAAGAATGTCAATTGGTTCGACTCCAAACTGACATTTCTGTTTAAACACGGCTGTCACAGCTTTTATAAGTACTAAGAATGCAAAAAGGTATTGCCGGGTAACCGGACAATGCCTTTTTTATGCACAGCTGCGTTGCGGGATTCTTTTTGATATGCTATAATTTGTAGCGATGAGGACGGTAATGGTTTTTATTCACGCAAAGAAAGAAGAGGATGGTAAGAGAAATGGAGATTTTATATAAAAGTACAAGAGGAAATAATGAAACAGTAACGGCTTCCCAGGCGATACTTCAGGGACTTTCTGCGGATGGCGGGCTTTTTGTTCCGACTCAGATTCCTCCGCTTGATATTGATATGGAGACACTGTCCAGTATGACTTATCAGGAAGTAGCGTATGAAGTTATGAGTCGTTTTCTGACGGATTTTACGAGAGAGGAATTACAGGACTGTATCACAAAGGCGTACGATGAAAAATTTGATACAAAAGAAATCGCGCCGATAGTCAAGGCGGACGGAACGTATTATCTGGAATTGTTTCATGGATCGACCATTGCTTTTAAAGATATGGCACTGTCGATACTGCCGCATCTGATGACAACGGCCGCCCGCAAAAATCAGGTGAAGAATGATATTGTGATTCTGACAGCGACCTCCGGGGATACAGGCAAGGCTGCCTTGGCGGGATTTGCAGATGTGCCGGGCACGAAGATTATTGTGTTTTATCCGAAAGACGGTGTCAGCCCGATTCAGGAAAAACAGATGGTGACCCAGAAAGGCAGTAATACCTATGTTGTGGCACTGGAAGGAAATTTTGATGACGCCCAGACCGGAGTGAAGCAGATGTTCAATGATTCTGCACTGGCAGAGGAACTCCTGCAGGCCGGCTGTCAGTTTTCATCCGCGAATTCCATCAATATCGGACGTCTGGTGCCTCAGGTGGTATATTACGTGTATGCATATGCCAGCCTCGTTAAAAATAAAGAAATTGAACTCCGGGAAGCTGTCAACGTTGTTGTTCCTACCGGAAATTTCGGCAACATTCTGGCTGCATATTATGCGAAACAGATGGGTGTGCCGATTGATAAGCTGATCTGCGCTTCCAATGAAAACAAAGTACTGTACGATTTCTTTACGACAGGAACGTATGACCGCAACCGTGAATTTATTTTGACCTCTTCGCCATCTATGGATATCCTCATTTCCAGCAATCTGGAACGCCTGATCTATCATCTGACTGGAGACGATGCAACACAGAACCGGGCATTTATGGAGGCACTTTCAAAAGACGGAACGTATACCATTACTGATGCGATGAAGGCTAAGCTTTCTGATTATTACGGAAATTATGCCAGCGAGGAAGAAACTGCCCAGACGATCCGCCGCATCTATGAGACGGCCGGATATATCATTGATACCCATACCGCAGTTGCGGCCAGTGTTTATCAGAAGTATAAACGGGATATGAGAGATGATAAAAAAGCGGTACTCGCGTCTACGGCCAGCCCGTTTAAGTTTACGAGAAGTGTGATGAATGCGATTGACGAATCTTATGACAGGATGACAGACTTTGAACTGGTGGACGAGCTGTCCAGAATCGCCCGGGTAAAAGTGCCGCAGGCGATTGAAGACATCCGCAGCGCACCGGTGCTTCATGATACAGTAGTTGAAAAGGACGAGATGAAGGGTATTGTCAAAAAGATTCTTGGAATCTGATCTGGAGAATTGTTATGAATTGGAAAGATTTGCTCTCACCGGTCAGAGCCGGGATTTATCAAAAGAGCGGGAATTACAAGTCCTCTGACCTGAGAAGTGAATTTGAAAAGGATTATCACCGGATCATCGGCAGTGCATCCTTTCGGAGGCTTCAGGATAAGACACAGGTGTTTCCGCTCGATAAAAGTGATTTTATCAGAACAAGACTGACACATTCGATGGAGGTTTCTTCGTTTGCCAAGTCACTTGGACAGAATATTGCACAGTATATTTTAAAGAACCGAAAAGACCCGGATTTTGATCTGCAGACGAAAAGTGATATCTGTGATATTCTGCAGTGCGCAGGGCTGATACATGATATTGGAAATCCTCCGTTTGGGCATTTTGGAGAAGAAGCCATCCGTGACTGGTTTAAGAAAAACCTGTCCGGCGTTTGTTTGTCCGGACGGCCGGTTCCGGAGTATTTGTCTGCACAGATGCTGAAAGACCTGTATCATTTCGAAGGAAATGCGCAGGCACTGCGCCTTGTGAGCAAGCTCCATTTTCTGGTTAATGAGTATGGCATGAATCTGACGTATGGACTGTTAAATACGATTATGAAGTATCCGGTCAATTCCACACAGATAAACCCGGAAAGCGGAGATATCCGGAATAAAAAAATGGGGTATTTTTATGCGGAAAAACAGCTGTATGAAGATATTACATCGGGGACAACCGCCAAAGGAGTCCGCCATCCTCTGACCTTCATACTGGAAGCCGCAGACGATATCGCATACCGCACTGCAGATATTGAGGACGCATTTAAGAAAGGATGTATTTCTTACCGGGAACTTTTTCAGGAGATCTGTGATTTTCAGGAAAAGCAGACGCTTCGCGGGGGCGGCATTGACGCTGTCGGTATGCTGCAGCATCAGTACGACAATGCTGTTGCACGGAATATCAAAGACCCGCAGCTTTATAGTGTTCAGAACTGGGTGGTTCGTCTGCAAAGCTCCCTGATCTTTGCCGCTACCTTTGGTTTTACAAAGAATTACAACGATATTATGAGCGGAACGTATCCGCATGATATTTTTTTTGGAACAGACGGGGAATGGGTAATGAAGGCACTCGGAGATATCGCATACCGGTATGCATTTACCTCCCGGCCGATTTTAAAACTGGAAGTTGCCGCTGGAACGATACTGACGTTTCTGCTGGACAAACTGGTTCCTGCCGCCGTACATTATGACAGTTCTGACCCAGCTGACATGATGGAAGGGAAAATGATATCCCTGATCTCAGAGAACTATCTGCAGACGTACCACACGTACGCAAAGGGAAAGTCAGAGCAGGAGAAACTGTACTTAAGGCTGCTTCTTGTGACGGACTTTGTGAGCGGTATGACGGATAGTTATGCGAAAAACCTGTATCAGGAGCTAAATGGGATACAATAACAGATGATCGTTGCGAACCTCTGGAACATGCCGGGATAACGGTGTTTCAGGGGGTTTTTGCTTTTTCTGCGAAAAGTATTTCCTGGCGTGCACTTTTTCTGTATAATGGAGAAAAAGAAACGATACAGGAGGGTTACGCTATGATCAAAAAGCATTTAACCGGTTTTTACACGGCGATGCTATTGCTTTCCGTGTTTACACTGGCGTATGGCAGTGCTACGCAGGGCTTTTTTCTTTCAAACTTTATTGAAAGATACAATCTCAAGGCTTCCTCGCAAGGCCTTCCCATGATGCTGCAGAACGCCTTTTCAGTCGCCGCGATCATATGGATGATGTTTTTGACGGGCAGAATCAAAAAGCACATTGCTACCCTGACGGCTTTGCTGTTTTCCTGTATTTCCATGCTTGGACTTTCACTGATACCGCCTTTTGCAATGATGTTTCTGTTATACGGACTGTTTGGAATTTCAATGGGCGTTCAGGATACTGCAGGAAATGCCCTGATGGTTGACCTCCATCCGGAGTCGTCGGTCCGTTTAAATGATATGCACTTTCTGTATGGCGTTGGCAACGTCACCGCGCCACTGGTGTTTCAATTTCTGGTCTCAAGGGGAGTAGTCTGGAACCATGTGTTTTTATTTGTTTTTGCTGTACAGGCGGTCCTGTCTTTTGTCTATGTCATGGTTGTAAAATCAGGAGCTCCCCAATCGAGAAAACAGGAGGAGACAGAAGACTCAAGAATGAATATCAAAAGGATCGTGATTTTTTTGAAATCTGACGGCAATATTTTTTTGTTCCTCGCAATGTTTTCCTATTGTGCTCATCAGATCGGTGTTGCTGCATGGATCCGGCGTTTCTTTGAAGTGGAGATGGGCAGTGAAATACTGGGCACGGCTGCGCTGTCTGCCTTTTGGGTAGGTATCGCTCTCAGCAGGATACTTCTGCCCAGACTGGGGATCAAGCCACAGAATCAGCTGGCGTACGGAAGCGCACTGGCAGCGGCAGCCATGCTGACGGGCGTTCTTTTTGGCAATCCGGTGCTCATGGTCATCTGTATGGCAGTAACAGGTTTTGCCGGAGGAAATACCATACCGAATGCCACGTATCTCAGCTGTGAACGTTTGAAATCAGATACGCTAATAGCGACTACCATACTGTTTATCGGGATGTACATTGGCGGCAGCATCGTATCACCTGTCGTCGGCAGTGTCAGTGCCAGATTTTCACTTGGAATCGGGATCTTTGTCCCTGTCATTGCAGTGTTGTTAAATACACTGGCAGGCTTTGGCTTTTTGCTGTATCAGAAATACAGAGCCGAATAATCGATAACAATTCAACAAACTTAACAAAAAGACTAAAATATCCCAACAATAAAAAATTGTGTATGGTTCTTGTAAAACTACATAGAATAAGGTATAATCTAACTATAGAAAACAGTTTGTGGTTTCCTGGAATGTGCGACAACCCTATTAATTTTGAACCTACATTATCTTAAACGGGAATCCTATATCACTGATCGGATGTCAGACCTCTCGTTGTGGTAGGCAGAAGACCAGCTGCGGATACCCACCTAGCCGAGTGCTAGGACTCAAAATATAGGACCGGCATCCCGGGACCACAAAAGATAAAGAAAGAGAGTCATTTTCATGGCTCTCTTTTCATGCAAGAGGCAGGTTATCCTGTATGAAAAAGAATAAGATTGGATTTATAGAAAAATTGAAAAATTTTGCGAATCTCATATTTGGGTTTATGGACCGGGCGACGAGGGATCACATCAGCGCGTATGCTGCTCAGTGTTCCTACTTTATTTTGCTCTCCTTTATTCCTTTTATTCTTCTGCTGATGACATCTGTACGATATACACCACTGACACAGAATATGATACTGGAGGCTGTTGTGCAGATTGTTCCGGAAGAATTTCAGAGCTTTGTCAAACAGATCATCCTGGAGGTATACTCCAAATCAATGGCAGTTGTCCCTCTTACAGCGATCATTACACTATGGACAGCCGGAAAAGGAATGCAGGGACTGACGAATGGCCTGAATTCCGTCTATCAGGTATATGAGACGAGGAATTACGTACTGGCGCGCATTCGGTCGGCAGCATATACGCTGCTCTTTATCGCAGTGATCGTGCTGACCTTGATCGTGCTGGTATTTGGAAACAGTATACAGGAAGCATTATCCGCGAGCTATCCGCTGATTGGGGAGATCGCAAAAAGTATTATACAGATGCGGACAGGAGTTTCACTGGCAGTGCTCTCGCTGGCTTTCCTGCTGATGTATAAGTTTCTGCCGAACAGAAAAGCCACATTGAAAAGCCAGCTGCCAGGGGCTGTCATATCCGCTGTTGCGTGGTCTGTATTTTCTTTGATTTTTTCCATATATCTGGAATACTTTAATATATCGAATATGTATGGAAGTCTGACTACCATTATCATGATCATGCTGTGGATCTATTTTTGTATGTTCATTGTTTTGCTGGGAGCAGAGATTAACGCATATTTTGAGGATAAATTCCGAAAGCTTCAGCAGACGGCGGCGGAACATCTGTATATGGAGTTTCGTTCCTTTTCCTCATTGGGTGAAGAGGATGAGCATGAAGATGAGAAAGAGGAGGATCACAAAGATCATCTGAAAAAAAAATAAAATATTGATTTTTCATTCACAAAATGTGATAATAGGAAGGAATCTAAAAATTTTGACGAAACGAAAGAGAGGATGATAAAAATGGCAACTATCGATTTAAGCCAATATGGCATTACCGGAGTTACAGAAATCGTTCACAATCCTTCTTATGAAATGTTATTTGAGGAAGAAACAAAACCAGGTCTGGAAGGGTTTGAAAAAGGCCAGGTAAGTGAGCTTGGTGCAGTTAATGTTATGACCGGTATCTACACAGGACGCTCACCGAAAGATAAATTCATTGTCATGGATGAGAATTCTAAAGACACGGTATGGTGGACTTCTGATGAGTATAAGAATGATAACCATCCTGCAAGCCAGGAGGCATGGGATGCGGTAAAGAAGATCGCTCTGGAAGAGCTTTCCGGCAAAAGACTGTTTGTAGTCGATTTGTTTTGCGGAGCGAATAAGGATACCCGCATGGCTATTCGCTTCATCGTGGAGGTTGCATGGCAGGCTCATTTTGTTATGAATATGTTTATCAAACCTACTGCGGAAGAACTCGAAAACTTTGAGCCGGATTTTGTTGTATATAATGCTTCTAAGGCGAAAGTGGAGAACTACAAGGAGCTGGGTCTGAATTCTGAAACAGCAGCCATGTTCAACATCACCAGCCGCGAGCAGGTTATCGTAAATACATGGTACGGCGGAGAGATGAAGAAGGGTATGTTCTCTATGATGAACTACTATCTGCCTCTGAAAGGCATCGCTTCCATGCATTGTTCCGCCAACACGGATCTGAATGGAGAGAATACCGCAATTTTCTTCGGACTGTCCGGAACGGGAAAAACGACGTTGTCCACAGACCCGAAACGTCTTTTGATCGGTGATGATGAACATGGTTGGGATGACAACGGCATCTTTAACTTTGAGGGCGGCTGCTACGCGAAAGTTATCAATCTGGATAAAGAATCTGAGCCGGATATCTATCAGGCAATTAAACGCAACGCTCTTCTGGAGAACGTTACGCTGGATGAGAACGGTAAGATTGATTTTGCTGACAAGAGTGTAACGGAAAATACACGTGTATCTTATCCGATCGACCATATTGAAAAAATTGTTCGCCCGGTTTCTGCGGCTCCGGCGGCTAAGGATGTAATCTTCCTGTCTGCAGATGCTTTTGGCGTGCTTCCTCCGGTATCTATTTTAACTCCGGAACAGACTCAGTATTATTTCCTGTCCGGATTCACAGCAAAACTTGCCGGTACAGAGCGCGGAATCACAGAACCGACGCCTACCTTCTCCGCTTGTTTTGGTCAGGCGTTCCTGGAACTGCATCCTACTAAATATGCAGAGGAGCTTGTGAAAAGAATGCAGATGAGCGGTGCGAAAGCATACCTGGTGAACACCGGCTGGAACGGTTCCGGAAAACGTATCTCAATCAAGGATACCCGTGGAATTATCGACGCGATTCTGGACGGTTCCATCGCAAGTGCACCGACAAAAGAACTGCCGTATTTCAACTTTGAGATTCCGACAGAGCTTCCAGGTGTAGATCCTGCGATCCTTGATCCGCGTGACACCTATTCGAGCGCTGCCGAGTGGGAGACCAAGGCGAAAGACCTGGCACAGAGATTTGTCAAGAACTTTGCAAAATACGAGGGTAATGAGGCAGGAAAAGCATTGGTTTCTGCAGGACCTCAGATATAACCGATTGATCACTAAGAGCGCCGTATGCAGATCTGAAAAGGATTCTGCATACGGTGTTTTTTCTGGAAACTGAGGGGAAAAGGTAAAAAGATAAAAATTAAAAATTTTCCTTGACACATCAGGTCTTTGTGTTAAAATAGATAATTATATAAATATCGGCGATGAAAGTGTCAGTAGATATGTATTTTCTATCAGAGAGAGGGAGTCACCGGCTGAAAGCTCCCTTAAGTTCAGATACATATTGAGATTCCCACTGGAGCCGCATCTCTGAAATCAAGTAGGAGGTGCCGTAGGAAGCGCGTTAAGCTGTTTGAGTGCCCGGTGAAAACCGGGAATCAGGGTGGTACCACGGATCTTAAACTTCGTCCCTTTTGCGGACGAAGTTTTTTTGTTTCAATCAATCGATAAGGAGAATGAACCATGAGTGAAAGTATGAAAGACAAATTACAGGAGATTCTGGATGAGGCAACACGGAACATTCAGGATTCGGATGCTCTTGACAAGCTGAATGATGTGCGTGTCAGCTTTCTTGGAAAAAAAGGAAAGCTGACTTCCGTTTTGAAGGGCATGAAGGATGTTGCGGCTGAAGACCGTCCAAAGGTAGGACAGATGGTCAATGAGACAAGAGAAAAGATTGAACAGTATCTGGATGAAACAAAGGCGCGGCTGGAAAAGGCGATTCGTGAGCATCAGCTGAAAGAGGAAGTCATCGATGTCACACTCCCGGCCAAACGCGCCAGAGTAGGGCATCGTCATCCAAATACGATCGCGCTGGAAGAAGTAGAGCGCATCTTTATTGGAATGGGGTACGAAGTCGTGGAGGGCCCTGAGGTAGAGTATGATCTTTACAATTTTGAAAAGCTGAATATTCCCGCAAATCATCCGGCGAAGGATGAACAGGATACGTTCTATATTAATAAGGATATCGTACTGCGCACCCAGACTTCCCCGGTCCAGGCCCGCGTCATGGAAGAAGGAAAGCTCCCGATCCGTATGATTGCACCGGGACGCGTGTTCCGTTCTGACGAGGTAGATGCAACCCACTCTCCGTCATTCCATCAGATTGAAGGCCTTGTCGTTGACAAGAATATCACATTTGCGGACCTGAAAGGAACGCTGGAGGAGTTTGCAAAAGAGCTGTTCGGAGAAGAGACGAAAACCAAGTTCCGTCCTCATCATTTCCCGTTCACAGAGCCGAGTGCCGAAGTGGATGTGACATGTTTTAAATGCGGCGGAAGCGGCTGCCGTTTCTGTAAGGGATCCGGATGGATCGAGATTCTGGGCTGTGGAATGGTTCATCCGCATGTGCTTGAGATGTGCGGCATAGACCCGGACGAGTATACTGGCTTTGCATTTGGTGTCGGACTGGAACGTATCGCTTTGTTAAAATATGAAATCGACGATATGAGACTGTTGTATGAAAATGATGATCGCTTCTTAAAGCAGTTCTAACAGATCGCACATTGATAGTTTCTAATTTGCCCGCCAAATGTCAATACGAGTGTGCAAACGAGCTTGCACATCGTTTTGCCGCTTGACGGGACTTTCAAAGTAAATTAAGGAGGAAGAAAAATTGAATACATCATTATCATGGATCAAACAATATGTACCGGAACTGGATGTGACGGCACAGGAGTATACGGACGCCATGACACTTTCCGGAACGAAAGTGGAAGGGTATGAGGAACTGGACGCAGATCTGGCTGACATTGTCATTGGCCAGATTGAGCACATTGAAAAACACCCGGACGCTGACAAACTGATTATCTGTCAGGTAAATGTGGGAAATGAGCATGTACAGATTGTCACAGGCGCTCCCAATGTAAAAGAAGGCGATAAAGTGCCGGTTGTTCTGGATGGCGGACGGGTTGCCGGAGGACATGACGGAAAGAAAACACCGGGCGGAATCAAGATCAAAAAAGGGAAATTAAGAGGCATTGAATCTTACGGCATGATGTGCTCGATCGAAGAACTCGGAAGTACACGGGAACTGTATCCGGAAGCGCCGGAGTACGGCATTTATATTTTTCCGGAGGATGCAGCTGTCGGCGAGAGTGCGATAAAAGCGCTGGGGCTTGATGATGTTGTGTTTGAGTATGAGGTGACCTCGAACCGTGTGGACTGCTACAGCGTGATCGGCATCGCGCGTGAAGCTGCAGCCACTTTTAGAAAGGAGTTTCATCCTCCGGTTGTCAATGAGACCGGAAATGGTGAGAACGTCAATGACTATATCAAAGTAACGGTGAAAGATGAAGACCTCTGTCCGCGTTACTGTGCGCGTGTCGTGAAAAATGTGAAAATCGGGCCTTCACCAAAATGGATGCAGAGATGCCTTGCGACAAATGGAATCCGGCCGATCAACAATCTTGTCGATATCACGAACTATGTGATGGAAGAGTATGGACAGCCGATGCACGCGTATGATCTTGATACGATCGAGGGGAATGAGATTATTGTCAGACGCGCAGAAAAGGATGAAAAGTTCGTGACGCTCGACGGACAGGAGCGCACAATGGATGACTCCGTACTGATGATCTGCGATGCCAAAAAACCGGTTGGTGTTGCGGGCATCATGGGCGGTGAGAATTCCATGATCACAGATTCGGTAAAGACGGTACTGTTCGAAGCCGCCTGCTTTGACGGAACAAATATCCGTCTGTCCAGCAAACGTGTCGGCCTGCGTACGGACGCTTCCGGAAAGTTTGAAAAGGGGCTTGATCCGAACAACGCAAAAGAGGCGATCGACCGTGCCTGCCAGCTGATGGAAGAACTTGGAGCAGGTGAAGTCGTCGGCGGCACTGTCGACGTCTACACGAAAAAGAAAGAACCGGTGCGCGTGCCGTTTGAGCCTGACAAGATCAATGCGCTGCTCGGCACCGATCTTTCAAAAGAACAGATGCTGGAATATCTGAAACGTGTAGAGCTTGCATACGATGAGTCGGCAAATGAGGTTGTGGCACCGACCTTCCGTCATGATATTTTCCGTACGGCGGATCTGGCAGAGGAGGTCGCACGTTTTTACGGATATGACAATATCCCGACGACACTTCCGAGCGGGGAGGCTACAACCGGTAAGATCTCATTTAAAATGCGGATTGAAGAGACGGCCAGAGATGTGGCGGAATTCTGCGGTTTTTCACAGGGGATGTGTTATTCATTTGAAAGTCCGAAAGTCTTTGATAAACTGCTGATCACAAAAGACAGCCCCTTAAGGAGCGCGGTGACGATCATGAACCCGCTGGGAGAGGATTTCAGTATCATGCGTACGATCTCTCTGAATGGAATGCTGACTTCACTGGCAACCAATTATAACCGCAGAAATAAAAATGTGAAGTTATATGAACTCGGCAATATTTACATTCCAAAACAGCTGCCGATCACAGAGCTGCCCGAAGAGCGCATGATGTTTACGCTCGGGATGTACGGGGAGGGCGATTTCTTTACGATGAAAGGCGTGGTCGAGGAATTTCTGGAAAAGGCCGGAATGCATGAAAAGCCGCATTATGACCCGCAGGCGGAGAAGACCTTCCTGCATCCGGGAAGACAGGCAAATGTCATCTATGCTGGGGTAAATATCGGATACCTCGGAGAAGTGCATCCGGATGTCGCTGACAACTATGAGATCGGGACACGTGTATACGTGGCTGTTATCGACATTTTGAAAGTTCTTGAATTTGCATCCTATGACAGAAAATATACCGGCATCGCCAAGTATCCTGCGGTGACACGCGATATCAGCATGGTACTGCCGAAAGAGATTCTGGTCGGACAGATTGAAGCGGTTATCGAACAGCGCGGAGGAAAGATTCTGGAGAGTTATCAGCTGTTTGATGTATATGAGGGAAGTCAGATTGAGGAAGGTTTCAAATCTGTTGCATATTCCATTACGTTTAGGGCTGCTGACAGGACTCTTGAGGAGGCAGATATCACTGCTGTTATGAAAAAGATACTGAATGGTCTGGAAGATTTAGGAGCTGTCCTTAGACAGTAACGGGTGTTTTATGAAATTATATGTGATACGACATGGGGAAACGACGTGGAACACACAGGCAAGGCTTCAGGGGATGAGTGATATTCCGTTAAATGAAAACGGGGTATCGCTGGCCCGCGAGACGGGTGAAGCGATGCGGGAGATCCCGTTTACAAAGATATACACAAGTCCTCTTTCGAGAGCGGTACAGACGGCAGAACTGGTTGCAGGGGACCGGTCAATTCCCATTGTGAAGGAAGACCGCCTGAGAGAGATCAGTTTTGGAGAATGGGAAGGTCTTTCCTGCAGCAAAGATCATTATGAGATTCCTACGGATTCCTTTGAGCAGTTTTTCCGTGATCCATTTCAGTTTGAGCCTCCAAAAGGAGGAGAGAGTGTGATGGAAGTCTGCAGGCGTACAGAACATTTTCTGGATGAGCTTCTGCAGAAACCGGACAATGAGCAGGATACGGTTCTGCTCTCCACACACGGATGTACGCTGCGTGCGCTGATGAATTATTTTTATCAGGATTTCACATCGTCATTCTGGCGGGGACATGTGCCTCCGAACTGCGGAGTGTCAATTGTGGAAGTACTCAATGGAAATGCTGACATCCTGGAAGAAGACAGGATATTTTACCAGGGAAGAGAGTGACATATGAAAACATCAGACTTTTATTATGAACTGCCGGAAGAATTGATTGCGCAGGACCCGCTCCCTAACCGGTCGGATTCCAGGCTACTTTGTCTGGATAAGGAAAGTGGGAATATCACACACGGCAAGTTTACGGATATCCTTACGTATCTGCAGCCGGGCGACTGCCTTGTGATTAATGATACAAAAGTCATCCCGGCCCGGCTGTTCGGGAGAAAAGAGGGGACAGACGCCCATATTGAGATTCTGCTTTTGAAGCGCAGGGAAAAGGATATCTGGGAGACGCTGGTAAAACCGGGCAAAAAAGCAAAACCGGGAACAAAGCTGATCTTTGGAGACGGGATTTTAAAAGGTGAGGTTCTGGATATTGTAGAAGAAGGAAACCGGCTGATTCGGTTTACGTATGACGGAATCTTCGAAGAGATCCTGGATGTACTCGGGGAGATGCCGCTGCCTCCGTACATCACGCACAAGCTGCAGGACAAGAACAGATACCAGACTGTCTATGCGAAGCACGACGGTTCTGCTGCAGCGCCGACTGCAGGGCTTCATTTTACCGAAAAGCTGCTGCAGGAGGTGGAGGATATGGGCGTCAGGATCGCCCATGTGACACTTCATGTGGGACTTGGTACTTTCCGGCCGGTAAAGGTGGAGGATGTGACAGATCATCACATGCATTCGGAGTTTTATATCGTTGAGGAGAGCCAGGCGGCACTGATCAATGAGGTCAGGGCATCCGGGCACCGGGTGATTTCAGTGGGAACCACCAGCTGCCGCACGTTGGAATCTGCCGCCGGGGAGGACGGATTACTGAGAGCCGGAAGTGGCTGGACGGATATTTTTATCTATCCGGGTTATCGGTTTAAGCTGATCGACGCGCTGATCACGAACTTTCACCTTCCGGAATCTACGCTGCTAATGCTGGTGTCGGCACTTGCCGGAAAGGAAAATATCATGAGGGCCTATGAGGAGGCTGTGAGAGAGCGGTATCGTTTTTTTTCCTTTGGGGATGCGATGCTGATAATATAGAACCCGACGGTATGTTGTTCAAAGCTATTGACACAAATTCATAAGTAATTATCGGTAAACGGCAGCTCGTCCTATTGGACACAGCTGCCGTTTTTTTATTTTAGCAGGTACTCTCCTAGAGCAGTATGGTGGACCAGGATTGCCCATACGCGCCTATCATTAAGCGTCTCAGTCGTTAAAATAAAGAAAAAAAGATGAATTTGCAGAATCTGTGGATTTTCAGGGCCAATAAAGGTATAATTATCTCACAGGCAAAGCAGCAGAACTGATAGATCCGGAGAGGAGTTAATATGACAACAAAAGTAACGGTTATGGGAAGTATCGTTGAGAAAACAGAATCGGCTGGAAAGCTGAACACCTGTCGCGTATGAAGAATAAGACAGTAATCGATCTGGCAGAGCAACTGGCAGATCAGAGGAGACTGACCAGAACGGAATACGCAGAGCTGATCCGGTTCCGCACAGATGAAACCGCTGCTTATCTTGCCGGCCGTGCAGATGGGATCCGGCGTGAGATATACGGAAATCATATCTATATCCGCGGCCTGATCGAGATCAGCAATATTTGCCGCAATGACTGCTATTATTGCGGGATCCGCCATTCAAATGACAGATGTAAAAGATACCGTCTGTCAAAACAGCAGATACTTGACTGCTGCCGCGAAGGTTATGACCTTGGCTTTCGCACCTTTGTCATGCAGGGAGGCGAGGGAACGTATCCGGCCGGTCAGATCGCTGACATTGCCGCGGCAGTCAAAGAACGTTATCCTGACTGTGCTGTGACACTTTCGCTCGGGGAATACACACGCGGCGAATATCAGATCATGCGCAATGCCGGAGCGGACAGATATCTGCTCCGGCATGAAACCGCGGACAGGACGCACTACAAAAAGCTGCATCCGCCCTCGATGTCTTTTGAAAACAGAATGAGATGCCTTTATGATCTAAAGGAACTTGGTTTTCAGGTTGGCTGTGGTTTTATGGTGGGCTCACCGTATCAGACAGAGGAAAATCTGGCTGAAGATTTAATGTTTATCCAAGAATTCGCACCGGAGATGTGCGGGATCGGACCTTTTATTCCGAACAGGGATACGCCGTTTGGAAAGATGCCGGCAGGAAGCGGGGAACTGACATTGTATCTGCTGTCGGTAATCCGTCTGATAAAACCAGATATTCTGCTGCCGGCAACGACGGCACTCGGTACGGTCATGGAAGATGGCAGAGAGCGGGGGATCCTCGCAGGCGCGAATGTTGTCATGCCAAATCTGTCCCCGCTTTCCGAGCGCAGGAAATACACGCTGTATCATAATAAAATCTGTACCGGAGAGGAATCAGCTCAGAATATCGCAGTGCTGAAAGATCACATGCGGTCTTTAGGCTATCAAATTGTCACCGCGAGAGGTGATATCATAAAACGCTAACAGATTCTGACGGAAAGTTTCTTCTGACCGCAAGAAAGGAACCATAAAATGGAAATTTATAATCCCAATTCACTGAAAGCAGAGGAGTTCATCAATGATGGCGAAATCCTCGATACAATCAAATATGCGGAAGAAAACAGGCACAATATCCCTTTGATTGACCAGATCCTTGAAAAGGCGCGTCCGAAAAAGACGGAAGGAGGCGTACGCTGTGCGGGCCTGACACACCGCGAAGCATCTGTTTTGCTGGCCTGTGATATTCCGGAAAAGGTCCAGGAGATGTACCGGCTGGCGGAAGAAATCAAGCAGGCCTTTTACGGGAACCGCATTGTCATGTTTGCTCCGCTCTATCTTTCAAACTATTGTATCAACGGATGTGTTTACTGTCCGTATCATCTTAAGAACCGGCATATTGCACGGGTTAAGCTGTCTCAGGAGGAGATCAGGCGGGAGGTAACCGCGCTTCAGGATATGGGGCATAAACGCCTGGCCATAGAGGCGGGAGAGGATCCGACGAACAATCCCATTGAATACATTTTGGAATGTATCCGTACGATTTATTCTATCCGCCATCAAAATGGTGCCATCCGCCGCGTCAACGTGAATATTGCCGCGACTACAGTTGAGAATTACCGGAAACTGAAAGAAGCCGGAATCGGCACCTATATTTTATTTCAGGAGACATATCATAAAAAAAGCTACCTTGAACTGCATCCAACCGGACCCAAACATGATTATGCTTATCATACAGAAGCGATGGACCGCGCGATGGAAGGCGGTATCGATGATGTGGGGCTGGGGGTTTTGTTTGGCCTGGAGAAATACAAATACGAATTTGCAGGTCTTTTGATGCATGCAGAGCATCTCGAAGCGGTTCACGGCGTGGGTCCCCATACGATCAGTGTACCGCGAGTCAAACATGCAGACGATATCGATCCGGATGTCTTTGACAACAGTCTCAGTGATGAGATGTTTGAAAAAATCATCGCGTGTATCAGAATTGCCGTACCGTATACAGGCATGATCATTTCTACAAGAGAAAGTCAGGAAGTGCGGGAAAAAGTCCTGCACCTCGGCATTTCCCAGATCAGCGGAGCGTCACGTACTTCGGTCGGCGGTTACACTGAAGAGGAACGCCCGCATGATTCAGAGCAGTTTGATGTGTCAGATCAGCGCACACTTGATGAGGTCGTGCAGTGGCTGATAGAGCTCGGATATATTCCGTCATTTTGTACGGCCTGCTACCGTGAAGGAAGAACAGGGGACCGTTTTATGAGCCTTTGCAAAAACGGGCAGATTCAAAACTGCTGTCATCCGAATGCACTGATGACACTTGCCGAATACCTTGTTGACTATGCAGACAAAACTACGAGAAAGCTGGGATTTGCATTGATCGGAAAGGAGTTAAAGAAAATTCCAAAAGAAAAAGTCAGAACGCTTACCGAACAGCATATCACGGATATCATGGAATCAAACCGCCGGGATTTCCGTTTTTGACAAGAGGGGGTGAAGGTGTTGGGATTGAATGATCAGGTTTCTGCAGAACGGGTACATATTGGATTTTTCGGGATTAGAAATGCCGGGAAATCAAGTGTTGTCAATGCCGTGACCGGCCAAAAGCTGTCACTCGTATCAGACGTAAAAGGAACGACTACAGATCCGGTAAAAAAGGCAATGGAAATTCTCCCGCTGGGACCTGTTGTGATTATCGATACACCGGGTATTGATGATGAAGGGAAACTGGGGGAAATGAGGGTCAGGCGGGCGCTTCAGACTTTGAATCAGACGGATGTTGCGGTACTGGTAATCGACGGCAGAATCGGGCTGCAGAAAGCGGACCGTGAACTGATATCTTTGTTTGAAGGCAAAGAGATACCGTATATTCTTGCCTACAACAAATCAGACTTGTGCGATACGCTTCCGGCTTCCGGTGAAAATGAGATTTGTGTGAGCGCATTGAGCAAAGCAAATATATATGAACTGAAGGAAATGATCGCGCGTTTTGCCAAAAAAGAAGAAAACGAGAGGCATATTGTGGCCGACCTGATTTCTCCGGGGGATGTCGTTGTTCTTGTGGTGCCGGTAGATTCTGCTGCACCGAAAGGACGCCTGATTCTGCCGCAGCAGCAGACAATACGGGAGATCCTTGATGCGGGTGCGTCTGCTGTTGTCACGCGGGAAAAAGAATACTCACAGACACTTGCGTCTCTTTTAAAGAAACCGCGGCTTGTTATCACCGACTCCCAGGTGTTTGAACAGGTGGGACGCGATACCCCTGATGACCTGCTGCTGACTTCATTTTCGATTCTCTTTGCACGTTATAAGGGAAACTTAAAAGAGGCGGTGCGCGGTGCGGATGTACTGGACCGTCTGCTGGACAAAGATACGGTCCTCATCTCAGAAGGATGTACACACCATCGTCAGTGTGATGATATCGGAACGGTAAAGATTCCCAGCTGGATCAAAACATACACAGGGAAGAATATCAATTTTGAATTCACCTCCGGCGGTGAATTTCCGGAGGATCTGTCAAAATATACGCTGGTGGTTCACTGCGGAGGCTGTATGCTGAGTGAAAAAGAGATGAGATGCCGGGTATGTCACAGTGTTGCCTGTGGTGTGCCGGTCACCAATTACGGGGTTGCGATTGCCAAAATGAAGAGAATCCTGCAGCGTTCACTTTCACCGTTTGTCGGACGTTATGGATACTGATCTTTATCAATCACCATGCTTTGGACAACTTATCAGCCGGCGGCGGTACTGTCTCAGATATAGTATGAAAGAGATAATAATTGCAAGGATGCATATGGTGATCATAAGATAGACATATGAAACCGGAAGATCATGGAACAACAGTAATATAAACATGGTGATATCCAGGACCGCCGTACATATCTTGCCGTGCATCTTTGCGCCTTCCGTCCGAAAGCCTTTTTTCATCATATACAGGCCCATAATTCCCATGACGAATTCTTTCATCAGAAATACTGCCAGCAAGACGGCAACGGCCGGATAACGGAAGGTAAAACTCAGTGCCAGTACACCCTGCGTGATTTTGTCGGCGATGGGATCAAGTATCTTGCCAAAATCTGTGATCATGTGAAAATGTCTTGCGATCTTTCCATCCAGAAAATCCGAGAGAAAAGACAGAAACATGAGGAATACCGCCATATAATAATCCCGGTCACTCGCTGCATTCATGTAGACATACAGATAGATGGGCAGAAGGATGATACGAAAATAACCGAGCAGATTGGGAATCGATAAGTATTCTTTTATAAAATTTTTTCTCATAGGAAGTTCATTCCTCCTCGTTAAGGGTACGTTTTAAAAAGTGATAAATCCGAAGACCGGCATCCGGATGACGATACATTGACTGACAGTGCAGCATCTGCGAAATTTGATCAGGCCGTGTGAGCAGTTCAAGACCTTTTTGTATCTGCTGTTTTCTGACCGGGGCACTGATGCTCATACCGCGTGAAGTGAAAAATCTTCTGTTGCTTGTTTCGCATCCGGGAATCGGGTTTGTGTGAACAATCGGGATACCTGAAACTGCCGCCTCGGTGGAAGTAAGTCCCCCCGGCTTGGTAAAAACAAGATCGCAGGCTCTCATCAGAAGATGCATCTGTGTCGTAAAACCTAGGATCACGATATCCGTTTGATGCTTAAATGCAGTTTTCATCTTTTGCTGCAGTTTTTGGTCTTTGCCGGCCACCACGATTATCTTTTCATCACTGCACATATCTTTCAGCATTTTTGTGAATTTCGGCAGATTGCCGGCTCCCATACTCCCTCCCTCCAACAGAATATAGGTTGCATCCGGATCAAGAGAAAGTCTTTGCCTTGCGCGCTGCTTTGAACTTTGATCGGCAAACATTCTGGAAACGGGAATCCCAAAAGAAAGCAGTTTCTGTTCAGGGATACCGCGTCTGCAGATGGATTTTTTCAAACTCACATCCGGGATGACATAGTAATCACAGGAAGTTTCTTCCCAAAAAGGAATGCAGGTGTAGTCGGTCATGACCGCGATCGTTAGGGGTAAATTTACGCCATGCTTTTTCATATATGTAATTGTTTCTGCGGGATAAAGATGCGGCATTACAATGGCATCGACAGGATGCTCTTTGAGATATTTTTCCAGATATTTAGCCATTTTGCCATTTACATAGTATACCGGAGATTTAGACACAAGCCTGCCAACCAACATTCCAAGCCGGTAAAGGACGCCAAAGAGCAAGGGAACCTTTTTGACAATTTGAATATATGTATTCCCTACAATTGAAGAGACATTTTTTCCGGCCAGGCGAAGATAGTCCAATACCACCGCCTCATCTCCATGAGCCCGGATCTCTTCAGCCACTGCAAAAGCAGCAGAATTATGTCCGCCCCCTGTGCTGCAGGAAAGAATTAATACTTTCATAGATCAATCCTCGTATTTTGACAAATCAATGGAACACAGTGTTTATAAATTACCGTACCGGCGAGCATTACACATCCCCAAAGAACAGACCGCTGTTTTTCAAACAGAACAACCGTGAGAAGAAATCCGAGAAAAGCGCAGATGCTTCTTTTAGAATGCGATGTCAGGCGTATCACCAGTGTAAAAAAGAGATAGAAGACTGCAAGCGTCAATAAGGGCCATACGTTCGGAAAAAGACCCAGCAGTACGCCGAATGATACGGCTATCGCTTTTCCTCCATATCCGTGATGGAAGACAGAAAAGGCATGACCCAAAACAGGTGCCGCCATGACGAACGCAAACAGCCAAAAACTACTGTTCAGATAGTTTTTGCAGGTACTTACAGGCAGATAACCTTTCAGTAAATCAGCAAGCAGGGTGGAGATACCGCATAAAGCACCGCCGTATTTAAAGGCATTAAAGGTGCCGGGATTCCCATCGTCAGATACTGCTGCCAAATCAATTCCTTTAAAGAACATGGAAAATATCCTGCCAAACAGCATGCTTCCGGAGAAATATCCCAATACGATAAAAAGTAAATATCCGGCAATTACATTTTTCATGTGATTCCCCCTCCATAGTGCAGTAATGGTTCCGAATTCATCATTGACACCCGATGTCTCTTATGATATAAACATGTTACAAATGTAACATCCTTTTTTAAAATAGTCAATATGGAAACAGCCGCACAAAAGAAAAGGGCAGTCCAATGAAAAATGTACTTGAAATGTTAAAAAAAGACAGAGATATACGCAGGATGTCAAATGAAGAAGCCAATAGACTGACCAGAGAATGTCTTCAGACGGCGCTCGTCTATCTGATGAGTGAAAAATCATTTGAAAAAATAACGATTACCGAGGTGGTGAAACGCTCCGGTGTATCAAGGCAGTCTTTTTATCGAAATTATCATTCAAAAGAAGAGATACTGGCAGAGATGTATCAGAATGTGATGCAGTCGATTGCAGAGTCAATCCAGGAAAGCAAGTATACGAATAACGCTTATCAGTGGTATTATGACCTTTTTTTTCAGATAAAAGAAAATGAGAATACCATTCGATTACTGCTCGAAGCTAACCAATATCAAATTGGCTCTCAGAACATGGTTCTGCTTTTCCACAGGATATATCGGGCTTCAACCACGGAACAGTATTATCAGATGCTTGCATACGAGGGGGCAGTTGATACGGTAATTTATAACTGGTTTGCCGGGGGCATGAGAGAAAGTGTTGCGTATATGGCAGAGCTCTGTGATAAAATACTGCAAAATATCTGGCGGCAGCATTGATGTGAAAAGTGTACTGGAAAAAGGAACGTCCATCACACTGCAGTTTTCCAGGTTTTGATATACTACTTTTGTGTTTTTCTTCAAAATGCATTTACGGGCAAACAGATAAGTGTTATACTGTGGTTAGTTGTAACTAACATTCAAAATTGAAAAGTCTGCGGATTCTTAGATCCACAGGCAGACTGGAGGGCATATGTTTCTTGCAGTTAACCGTATTAAAAAATCTTTTGGTATGGGTGACAGTCTTGTGGAAGTGTTAAAAGGGATTGATCTGGAGCTGGAACGGGGAGAATTCTGTGTCTTGCTGGGGCCGTCTGGATCTGGGAAATCAACACTCTTAAACATCATCGGAGGGATCGACAGTGCTGATGACGGGGATATCTGTATCGATGGGGAACGCATGGCGGATATGAGAGAAAAACAGCTGACACTCTACCGGAGGAAACACCTCGGCTATATCTTTCAGATGTACAATCTGATTCCCAATCTGACAGTACGGGAAAATATTGAAGTAGGCGCATATCTTGGAGAACGTCCTCTGGATGTGGATGATCTTCTTCAAACACTGGGACTGTATGAACATCAGAGAAAGCTTCCCAATCAGCTGTCCGGCGGACAGCAGCAGCGGACAGCCATCGGCAGGGCGATTGTGAAAAATCCGGATATTCTGCTGTGTGATGAGCCGACCGGAGCCCTGGATTACCATACATCGAAAGAGATTCTAAAGCTGATCGAGACGGTAAATCAGAGATACGGCAATACCGTTATTATGGTTACGCACAACGATGCCATTAAACTTATGGCGGACCGGGTCGTACAGCTAAGAGACGGAGCGGTCCGTAAAAATTATCGTAACGAAAACAAAATATCTGCAAAAGAACTGGACTGGTAAGGGGAGGTGGAGGATGAAAAATCCATTGGCAAAACGGCTGCCCCGTGAATTGAAAGGAGAGTTCGGAAAATATCTGGTTATATTCCTGCTTATGCTTGGAACGATCGGGTTTGTGTCTGGTTTTCTGGTGGCAGACGGCAGCATGCTTGCTGCGTACAGGGAAAGTTTTGATAAATACAACATTGAAGACGGTAATTTCCGGCTGCAGAAGGAAGTGAACCGGGCACAGAAAAAAGCAATTCAGGAATTCGGCGTCACCCTGTATGATAACTTTTATGCGGAGGAGGCACTGACAAACGGCAGTACTCTGCGTGTTTTTAAGAATCGCGAACAGGTAAATCTGGTATGCCTGATGGAAGGAGAACTGCCGTCTGCAACTGACGAGATCGCTGTCGACCGCATGTATGCACAGAACAACCATATTGCGGTGGGAGATGCTGTTGCAGGTGAAAAACACGCATGGAAAGTGACCGGACTGGTTGCTCTTTCTGATTACAGCTGCCTGTTTTCTGATAACAATGATACCATGTTTGACTCTGTGAAATTTGGAGTAGCAGTCGTAACAAAAGAGGGATTCTCCGAATTTAAGAAAGAGGAACTTTTTTACAGCTATTCCTGGAAATACCATACAGAACCGGTGGATGAAGCCCATGAAAAAGAAGCGTCAGAAGATTTTATGCGCGCCGTAAACGGTGAAACGCAGCTGGAGGACTTTGTACCGCGCTATCTCAACCAGGCCATTTGGTTTACCGGAGACGATATGGGAAGTGACAAGGCTATGATGCTTGCACTTTTATACATTGTCATTGTCATTATGGCCTTTGTATTTGCCGTCACCGTAAGCAACACGATCAGCCGGGAGGCTAATGTGATCGGAACACTCCGTGCTTCCGGTTATACGAAGGTCGAGCTGATCCGCCATTATATGGCAATGCCTGTTCTCGTAACGGTGCTTGGTGCGGGCGTCGGCAATCTGCTCGGCTACACAGCGTTTAAAGATATCTGTGTGAATATGTATTACGGCAGCTACAGTCTTCCAACCTATGTGACTATATGGAATGGAGAGGCATTCTTACTGACAACCGCAGTACCTGTGCTTTTGATGACTGTTATAAATATCACCGTTTTGGGCAGAAAGTTAACTCTGGCTCCACTCAAATTTCTGCGGAGAGATTTGAGCCGGAAAAATCAAAGACGGGCGGTACCTTTAAGCTTTCGAATTCCATTTTTTACCCGTTTCCGCCTGAGGGTTGTCTTTCAGAATATGGGTAACTATGCGGTACTGTTTATTGGCATTCTGTTTGCCAATCTGCTTTTGATGTTCGGACTTCTTTTTCCGGCGGTGCTGAATCATTACCAGGAGACGCTTCAGGATAATCTGCTCTCCAGTTACCAGTATCTGCTTCAGGCACCCTTGAGCGTGGGAGATGAGGATCATAAACTGGAAAGTCTGATGACAATGATGTATTTTCAGCATGCTGTTGAGACGGAAAATGAAGACGCTGAAAAATTCAGTGCCTATTCACTGAACACGCTGGGAGAAACATATAAAAGTGAGGAGATTTTGCTTTATGGGATTGTGAAAGACAGCCGTTACATACCGCTGGAATTTTCCGGTGCCGGGGTCTATATCTCCTCCGCCTATTCAGACAAATACGGAATAAATTCGGGCGATGTTATTCTTTTGAAGGAGGCGTACGAGAATAAACAATATGAATTTTGGGTGTCTGGAATCTATGAATATGAGGGCGCTCTGGCAGTTTTTATGAGTCAGAAGGCACTCAACCGTGTATTTGATCTGGGAGATGAATATTTTGGAGGCTATTTTTCCAATACCGAGATTACGGACATTGACGATCATTATATCTCTTCTGTGATTGATCAGGAAAGTCTCACAAAAATATCCCGGCAGCTGGGTGTATCAATGGGCGGCATGATGACACTGGTGGATGCTTTTGCTGTGATTATGTTTATGATACTGATCTACCTGCTGTCAAAGATTATCATTGAAAAAAACGCCCAGTCTATTTCCATGACAAAAATTCTGGGATATACGAACGGCGAAATCAGCCGGCTGTATATTATATCCACGTCTATCGTGGTGGTGCTGTTTTTGCTGATCAGCCTTCCCATTGAATACCAGATCATGGATTTTTTATTCCGGGTGATCATGATGAGCAGCATCAGCGGGTGGATCCCTTTTTATGTGGATTCTGCTATTTATTTTAAAATGCTGGCTTTGGGGATTGTGACTTACGGAGTGGTCGCCGTGATGGAATACCAAAGGGTCAGAAGAATTCCAATGGATGAGGCACTGAAAAATGTGGAATAAAAGCGTGACATCGCATGCGGGAGGGAAAACAGTGAAAGATATTCCAGTGAAAAGCTTTTTAAAAACCGTAATGATTGCAGGGATCATCCTGACGCTGAGCCTGACATCGTGCGGTTCGGGCGAACCGGTTACAAATGACAGCGCAGAAGTCATCAAAACCCAGGATCTTGAAGACGGAAAGGAACAGGAGAAAACAACAGGCATTCAGCATGACGAAGGACAGGCGGATAAGACAGAAACGGTCTATACGAAAGCCAGCGCCAGTGGAACTCCGCTGGAGACTACGGTTGAGACTGTTTTGAAAAATCCTGGCAGCGGCGATGAGATTAAAGATTTTTCCAACCTTACGGATATTAAAAACACAGAAGGTGATGAGAAATTTGCGTTCAGTCCGGACGGCACACTCTGTTGGGAAAATAACGGGCAGGACATTCAATATGAGGGAACGAGCAGTCAAGAGCTGCCGGTTGATGTAACGATCAGTTATTATCTGGACGGAAACAAGATATCTCCCGAAGAACTTGCAGGCAAGACGGGAAATCTTCGGATGCGGTTTGAATACGAGAACCATACGTCCGAATCTGTAACAATAAAGGAAAAAGAGATCACGGTTCCGGTTCCATTTACCGTGATTTCCGCATTCCTTTTATCGAATGACACGGCATCTAATATCCAGGTGACAAACGGCAAAGTGATCTCGATTGGTGAACAGAAGATGGTGGTCGGCTATGCCTGCCCCGGCCTTGCAGAGAGTCTGCAGCTGGCAGACTGTGAACTGACGGAAGAGATCTCATTGCCGGAATACGTGGAAGTCACAGCTAATGTCACAGATTTTAATCTGGAATTTACCGCTTCCATTGTATCAGCAGGATTATTTGATGAGGTGGAATCGGAAGATTTAAATGATCTGGAGAGCGTGTCGGAAGATATGAAAGAACTTGGCAGAGCTTCCGGGAAACTGGTGGATGGTGCAGCAGAACTTTTTGAGGGAATGGATGCCTATCAGTCTTATCTGGACCAGTACCTGGATGGCGTCAGTGCTCTGGCAAACGGGGCAAATACCATGGAAGAGAGTCTGAAACTGATAGATTCCCAAAAAGATGCTTTAGCGGAAGGAGCATCCGCCATTCAGCAGGGACTGGCTGGTTTAAACACAGCTCTTTGGCAGGTAAATCTTGCAGGCGGCACAGATCTGGACATGGAAGAGATGCAGACTGCAGTGACTTCACTGGCTGCAGATACCAGCAAACTGGGTGAGGCGCTGTCAGCTGTGGAAACAGGATTTGTGCAGATACAGAATTTCGTACAGGAGGCTTATGGGTATCACAAAGCAGTTCAGGACTCGACGGACAGTGCGATTAGTGAACTGAATCAGACGGATTTGGAGAAGCTGAAAAAGCAGGCATCGGACCTGGCCAAATATCAGGCGGGCGAGGCTGCCGAGCAGGCAGTGAAGGAAGCTCTGGCAGCAGTGAATCTGTCGGATACGGAGAAGTCACAGATTCGTAATATGGTGAAGGAACGCGTCCAAAATGCGGTTGATCTGGGGCAGGTTACCGCTGAGGCGCAGGGACATCTGGATGAAGCAAGGGCAAAGTTATCCCAGATACCGGATTTTGAAATACCAGACTTGACGATTGATACAAGTGCAGTCACGGAAATAGTGCGCGACATGATGAAACAAGTGGAACTTCTGGGGACTTCAGGAAAAGCACTGACCAGTCTGGCAGAAAAATTGTCTGCGATGAACGACAGTCTGGATGCAATGAAAGACGGTGTCAGTCAGCTCCTGGAAGGCAGCACGCGGCTTGCGGAAGGGCTTGCGGCGTTTCATGAAGGGATCGGACAGATCTGTGCCGGGTCAGAGGAACTTGGAAGCGGTACCAGCCAGCTGGCATCCTCAGGGGCAGTTCTGAATGGAGGATTTGGCGCCCTCGCAGACGGAATGAAAGCTCTGAAGGAAGGGCTGAAGACATTTGATGAGGAAGGAATTGCACAATTAAAAGATCTGGCAGGAGATGATCTCCGTGATCTGTCTGTGCGGATGAAAGCGGTCAAGCAGGCAGATGCCATGTATGACAACTTTGGAGGCATTCGAGAGGGTCAGACGGGCAGTGTGAGATTTATGATTGAGACGGAAGGAATTGGATGATAAGCGGCAGGCAAATCTTAAGATTTGCCTGTCGCATCAGCATATTGGGGTGTTCCAAGACCGTAACCGCCGGTAACTTCCAGAATATGACCGGTAACATAGGAAGATTCTTCGCCGATAAAAAAGAGCGCGGCATTTGTCATATCCTCCGGCCATCCCATCAGGATGAAAGAAGCAACCGACGCACAATCGAAGGCTGTCCCTCCTGGCGGCGCAGAAAATAAAGTTTTCTGCCGGTTAAGCACTACCTGTCCGTTTCCGTCCATGACTTTTACTGGCTAAAGCGTATTCTCTTAATTTCTGCTTCGCCTCATTACTTAGGTTTGTGGGTACCTGGATCTGGACAGTCACATACTGGTCGCCATGGATATCCGGGTTCTTTACAGAGACAATGCCTTTTCCACGAAGCCTGATCTTTGTCCCGGACTGCGTACCTTCCTTTATTTTGCACAATACGTCTCCGTAAAGTGTCTGCACGTGGATTTCACCGCCCAAAACGGCTGTCGTGAAGGGAATGGAAGTTGTGGTGTAGACATCCATTCCTTTTCGTTCGTAGCCGGGTTTTTCACCTGCCGTCACGTGCAGCAGGAGATCCCCGGCTTCACCGCCTCCCATTCCGGGCAGTCCCTTTTTGCGCAGCCGGATACTCTTTCCTGTCTCAATACCTGCCGGAATATGGACTTTTAAAGTCCTTACGGAGCCGTCCGCATCCTGCAGACTGATCATCTTATCACATCCAAAGGCTGCTTCATCGAAGCTGATGCATATCTCAGAATGCAGGTCTGTGCCTTTTTGGCGGTAATTAACGTCACGGCCATTGAAATTTCGGGATTCAAAATGACCGGATTGCCTCCCGTGAAACATATTTCCGAACAAGTCACTGAAAATATCATCCATATTGCCGCCCTCAAAGTGATACTCCCTGTAGTTGTCATTTGGACTGCCGTATGCTCCCTCAGGCGGTGCACTGCCGTCAAATGCAGCGTGACCGAACTGATCATACAGCTTTTTCTTCTCGGGATCACTCAAAATGTTGTATGCCTCTGTGACATCTTTAAACATTTTTTCTGCCTGAGGATTGTCGGCATTCGTATCCGGATGATATTTTTTCGCAAGTTTACGGTATGCCTTTTTTATGGTTCCTGTATCTGCGTCTCTATGAATTCCGAGGATTTCATAATAATCTTTTTTTGTCATATAATCACCTTCTGACTCTTTAAAATATTTGTTCTATATGTAATATAACACACAACTTTTCTGCGGTCAATAACCGTTGAGAAAAATAATAACAAGAATTGAATTGTCACGATTACCGATTATTACTATAATGTGAAAACATGGTTGTGAGAAGGGCGGGAAAAATAATGTGCAGCGGTTGAATTATAAAGAGAATCTAAAAAAACAATGAAAAAATTGACTTTTATCGAAATCTGCTTCAGAATAGCTATTAAGAGGGATGAGGGAAAATGATAATAAGGGAGGAATTATGAAACTTACGGGCAGGAAGAAAAAGCAGGTCGCGGTTTTAATTATATGCCTTTTTCTTGCGGTGTTACTGGGCATATCGCTGATCATCTATATAAGAACGATAGAGAAAAAAACCATGGGATACCGAATAGCTGTATACGGACTGAACATATCCAAATTGCCTTTGGAAGAGGCTGCTGAAAAAATAGCAGATGAATTTCAAAACACAAACGTAGTCTTTCTGGAAAATGGAAGTGAGATTTATCGGACAACATTAAAAGCCATGGGATATTCACTTGACATGGATCAACTTCAGAATGAATTAACGGAAGTCAAGAAAAAAAGAGAAAAACAAAAAGGCCTGATAAAACCGAAATCGAATGTTAAGATTGCATACCATATCAATCGCGATGAGAAGCAGGAGAAGGATTCTCTGACTGCCAGCCATTTTGATTCCATCGAACGAAAGGATTCTGTGGATGCGTATATTCAATATGACGATCAGAAGGGGGAATTTGTAATCGTAGACGAGGTTCTGGGAAATCAGATTGACGAAACAAAGCTGCTGGAATATGTTGACAAAGAACTGGAAACGATATTCAGTCAGAAACTTCTGAACCGTACTGCTGAGATTACGATCGGTGACCAGGTTTATCAGGAAGGGGTAACTTCAGAAAATCCGGAACTCAACAGTAATCTGGAAGCGTTAAACCAGCAGCTGCAGCAGTATCGCAGTACCTCTGTTACCTATACGTTCGGAGATACGGTTGAAGTGTTGGATTCTGAACAGATTGCTTCCTGGCTGACCGTGAATGATGACAACAGTATCAGTATCAATCAGGAGGCGGCGAGTTCCTTTGTCTCGGAGCTGGCGGCTAATTACAATACCATTTATCTGCCGCGTAATTTCCGGACATCGAATGGGGATGAGATTATAATCAGCGGAAACGAATATGGGTTCCGGATTGACCAGGAGGCAGAACTGCAGCAGCTGCTGGAGGATCTTAAAAGCGGCACAGCGATTCAGCGCGATCCGATCTACAGTAAGCAGGGCTATACAAGAAACGGTAAAGATGACCTTGCCGGAAGCTACATTGAGGTCAGCCTGGACAGCCAGCATTTATGGCTGTACAAAGATGGTTCACTCGTTACGGAGACAGATATTATCAGCGGGCTTCCAACGGAAGAGCGCAAGACGTACCGGGGGGCATGGCCAATTGCATATAAAGCGAGTCCCTATACGCTGAGCAGTGATATTTACGGTTATGAACAGAAGGTCACTTACTGGATGCCTTTTGTCTATGGTCAGGGACTGCATGATGCCGACTGGCAGTCAGCATTTGGCGGTGATCTGTATAAGACCAAGGGAAGTCACGGGTGCATTAACCTTCCTCCGGACCAGGCGAAAATTATTTATGACTCCATCGATGGAGGATATCCGATTATCATTTATTAATGCCTGAAAGAGCCCGGTACGCCGGGCTCTTGATTTTTGTGATGAATGATGTCTAAAAGTTTGCAGCCTGTGTTGAGCTAAGATAAAATAATAGAATATCGGAAATAAAAGAATATGTGGAAGTGAATATGGCAGCACGTTTCACAATTAGGATGTTGAAAAAAAATAGCTAAATGGATCATTTCAACCAAATGGAGTTGAAAGCGATTCTATTTTTTGATATAATGGTTAGTGCAAACTAACCATTATATCAAAGTATGAGGAGGGAATTCTATATGAAAAATAATCGAAAGACAAAAGAGTTCAAAAGTTTATCGCCATGTGCAATGTTGACTCCAACAGCATGAGCAGTCTGTGTGATTTGATACAAGGCATCCTCTGGATAAAACCGGAGTTGACAAAGTAAAAGTTTTTGTGAAAGAAGGAGGAAAAACGTTGGAAGAAAAAAAGAAAAAGCGCGGCTTTGGAAGAATGCTGGAATTGGCTGGATTAAAAAAAGGGCTGGTGATTCCATCCGTGTTATTGTCTGCGCTTGCGTCAGTGGCATCTTTTATTCCGCACCTGTGCATTTTTTCTATCATCTCAGAGATCACCCGCAGCTATCCTGATTTTGGAGAACAGAACAAATCGGCGATGATCCGTTGGGGTCTGATTGCTTTTGGCGGTGTGGCAACCAATATTATCTTATATTTTGCGGCACTTGTATTGTCACATCTGGCAGCGTTCGGTACGTTATATGAGTTAAAACTGGATTTCACAAAATATCTGGCAAGACTGCCTCTTGGCTTTCATCTTCACTATGGAAGCGGGAGACTGCGTAAGATCACAGATGAAAATATTGAAAAAGTTGAAGGTTTTATTGCACATCAGCTGCCGGATCTGGTTGCTGCACTTGTGGCACCTGTGGTTATGGTTGTAATCCTGTTAGCTGTGGACTGGAGGTATGGACTCGTATCGGTTGCCGGTATCGGCATAGCGTTTATGGTGGAGATGATCGCATACGGAGGCCCGGCAGCTAAAGAGATGATGAATAAGTACCAGAGTGCCATGGAGGATATGAACAATGCGTCTGTTGAATATGTACGCGGTATCACCGTGGTAAAAGCATTTCGCCAGACCGTATATTCGTTTAACCGGCTGCACGATGCGATTAAGAATTATACCAGCTTTGTCATTCCTTACACATTGGGCTGGAGAGGTTACATGTCCCTGTACACAACCATCGTCAATAATATCTATCTGTTTATCATACCGGCCGCGATTCTGATCGGAATCCATACATCCGCCGGCGGATACACAGAGTATGCATCTAACGCTGTTTTTTATCTGCTATTTGTTCCGTCGGTTTCCTCCGTCATGATGAAAGTTATGTACAGTTCAACCAACTGTATGCAGATCTGTTCTTGTGTTGAGCGCATGGACGAAGTACTTGAGACTGAACCTCTGCCGGAGCCGGTCCATCCGAAAAGATGTGTTCCCGGGGAGGTTACGTTTGAGAATGTTTCTTTTTCCTATGAGAAAAATCAGGATATTCAGGCGTTAAAAAATGTCAGCTTTACAGCACCAAAAGGCTGTGTCACGGCGGTTGTCGGACCCTCTGGAGGAGGGAAATCAACGATCGCCAGTCTGATTCCGAGATTTTATGATGTGATGGAGGGAAGAATTCTGATCGGGGGCGTAGACATCAGAGACATTAAAACTGCAGAACTGATGTCCGTGGTCAGCTTTGTTTTCCAGGATGTATTTCTTTTTAAACAGAGCCTAAAAGACAATATTCGTCTCGGAAGACCGAATGCAACAGATGAAGAGGTGATAAAAGCGGCGAAAGCAGCACAGTGTCATGAAGTGATAAAGGCACTTCCTCAAGGTTATGATACGGTCTATGGGAGAGACGGAATATATTTATCAGGCGGTGAACAGCAGCGGGTGGCAATTGCCCGTGCGATTGTCAAAAACGCTCCGGTTCTGGTGCTCGATGAAGCCACTGCATTTGCAGATCCGGAAAATGAACACCTCATACAAAAAGCCCTGAAAGCACTGATGGCAGACAAAACCGTCATTATGATCGCACACAGGCTGTCAACGATAAGAAGCGCGCATCAGATTCTGGTCATGGATGAAGGAAGGCTGACAGAACGTGGCACCCACGATGAACTGCTCCAAAAAAATGGAAAATACAGAAAAATGTGGGATACCTATCATGAGACGCTGACCTGGAAAATGGAACATGGAGGTGGAGCAAACGTCTAAATTACAGAAACTGATGCAGTTGAGTGACAAGGGATATCAGGATTTAAAAAAAGCAATCGCCGCGTGTACAGTTACTAATCTGTCTCTAATGCTGCCATTTTGTGTGACAATTCAGGTGTTTGTGGAACTTTTAAAGCCTCTGACAGGAGGCAGTATCCGTTGGAACCATATGTGGCTGTTGTTTGGTGCCGGGATTGTCAGTTCCGTTCTGGTATTTTGGGCCAACTGGAATGATTATGAGCAGACATACATCAACTCTTATCTGGAAGCGGAAAATGTCAGAGTGAGTGTGGCAGAACGAATCAGACAGATGCCGATGAGCTTTTTCAATTCCAAAGATTTATCGGAGCTTACAACAAATCTGATCGGAGACTGCTCTACGCTGGAACACGTACTGAGCCATGTCATACCTCAGCTGGCAGCCAACGCTATTTCAAGCACAATCATCTGTATCTGTCTTGCTTTCTTTGAATGGAGACTGGCACTTACCGTTTTTTGTACCATTCCTGTGTCCTTTGCCATCATCTTTTTCAGCCGCAGAGCCCAGGAAAACGTGAACAAAAAACAGATCGAGGCAAAATTGAAAGCGTCCGAGCAGGTGCAGGAATATATTGAAGGAATGAAGGTGATCAAATCCTGCAACATGGCGGGAGAAAAATCGAAAGAATTAAATAAGGTTCTTTTATTCATGAAAAAAATGGCGGTTAAAATGGAGTTGTTCACAGGAACACTGGTGACCGGCGCCCAGCTGATCCTTCAGGCTGGAATTGGTATTACCGTTTATGTGGGGGCACATCTTCTCACTGGAGGGAGTATTGAACTGATTCCGCTTTTAATGTTTCTGTTGATTGTTGTAAGAATTTATGGACCGATATTGACGGAACTGACACTTCTGCCTGAACTGTTTCATTCTCTTCATGCAATGCAGCGAATGAAAACTCTGCGCAGCGGGGCTGTTCAGGAAGGGCGCAGCGATATCAGAATACGTAATCATGAGATCGTATTTCATCAGGTCAGCTTTGGATACAATGAAAACCGGATTTTACACCAGGTGAGTTTCACAATACCCGAAAATGGGATTACGGCATTGGTGGGACCATCCGGCAGCGGAAAAAGCACCATTGCAAAACTGGCCGCCCGTTTTTGGGATATTGATGAAGGGGAAATTACGCTGGGAGGTGTCGATATCAGCACGCTGGATCCGGAGTATCTGATGGATGAAATGTCTTTTGTGTTCCAGGATGTGGTTTTATTTAATGACACTGTTTACAACAATATTAAAATCGGGAATATGGATGCCACGGAAGAAGAAGTTATGTCAGCTGCAAAAGCTGCATGCTGCGATGAATTCGTATCCAAAATGCCGGAGGGATACCAGACACTTCTCGGAGAAAACGGAAGCACGATCTCCGGCGGGGAGCGTCAGAGAGTATCGATTGCCAGAGCACTTCTGAAAAATGCACCGGTAATTTTGCTGGATGAGGCCACGGCATCTCTGGATCCAGAAAATGAAGCATTGATACAGCAGGCAGTCACCAGATTGATTCAGAATAAAACAGTACTTGTCATCGCTCACCGCCTGCGGACTGTTGCAGGGGCTGATAAGATTATTGTTCTGGATGCAGGAAAAGTGACAGAAGAAGGAGATCATGATGAACTGATGGATAAAAATGGACTGTATGCAAAACTGTATCGAATCCAGCAGGAGAGTATGGAGTGGGCTGTATAACATTTTAAAAGGGAGCCATCGTTAAGATGGCTTTTTTGTTTAGAAATTGTTTATCTCTATGATGCCTTTTTATTTAACTTGTAATGATATGCTGTTTATGTCATTTGTATCAGACGGATATTTTTATGATTCTTACCACTGGATATCCGTACTGGTTTTGTGTTACGATAAAACTACCGGAAAGGATTGATGAAATGAGAAAAAAAACGGTAAAAAGAAGAATTTTCATCTCCAATGCGCTGATGGTTTTAGTGACTTTGATTATTTTCCTGCTCATAAATGTGGCAGTAATTAAAGTGTATTCAGAATCAATAGAGCAGCAGCTGAAGAATTCTGCAGAAAAGATTGTGGATGCGGACGGACTGGAGGATCTGCTGGAGGACTTTACAATACACAGGAATGCCTTTGTCCTTTTGTTTTTTGCGGACGGGATCTTCTGTATTATGGTTCTGGTTTTGGTCAGTCAGCTTTTTACAGGAAATCTGGTAAAACATATCATGAAGCCTCTTGCGGTTTTAGCAGATGGCGCTGAGAGAATAAGAAATAATGATCTGACACAGGAAATTCAATATGTGGGGAATGTGGAATTTGAGAACGTATGCATTGCTTTTAATGAGATGCAAAAACATATCCTGACGGAACAGGAGAAAAACCAAAGATATGAGAAATCAAGGACAGAAATGATCGCAGGGATCTCTCATGATTTGCGGACACCTCTTACCGCTGTCAGAGGAACCATTAAAGGGCTGCTTGACGGTATTGCATCCACCCGCAGACAGCAGGAAAAATTTCTTGAGGCTGCCTACCGCAGAACAGGAGATATGGATGCCTTGCTGAACCAGCTTTTCTACCTTTCAAAGCTGGAAACCGGAAATATGCCAATTTTCCTTCAAACTATTGAACTATCAGCGTTCGTTGTGAATTACGTGAAAACAAAACAGATATTATTAGAAAATGAATCGGTGGAAATCATTGCCAATACAAACGGGATTACCGCAAATGTTTCAGCCGATCCGGAGCAGCTTCAAAGAGTTTTTGATAATCTGTTAGAAAACAGTATGAAATATGCAGAAACAATACCACGGAAAATTAAACTCACACTCACCAGAAAAAATGAAGGATTTTGTATTTGCTTTATGGACAATGGCAAAGGGGTTCCAGAGGAAAAACTCCCATTCCTTTTTGAAGAGTTTTACCGCGCTGATGAATCGAGGAACCGCAAAGAAGGGAATGGGCTGGGACTGTATATTGTGAACTATCTAATCGATTCCATGGGCGGCAGTGTCTGGGCAGAAAATAAAGACGGATTTGCTGTTTATATGATGCTGCCATCAGAAGACAAAGGAGAGCGTAATGGCAGATAAAAAACGGGTACTGATTATTGAAGACGATGCAGACATTAGCATGGTAGAAGAAGCTTATCTGGAGGCTTCAGGCTTTGAGACTGTGATTATCGCAGACGGAGGGAACGTAACGGCCATATTAGAGCTGGAACGGTTCGATCTGATACTATTGGACCTGATGCTTCCAGGAAAAAATGGGTATGAGATATGCAGGGAAATACGGAATAACGTAGATATTCCGATTCTTATGGTGACTGCCAGAACAGAGACTGTCGATAAAATCAGAGGGCTGGGTCTGGGCGCTGATGATTACATTGCAAAGCCTTTTGATCCGGCGGAGCTTGTAGCCAGAGTAAATGCAAATCTCAGACAGTATGAACGGGCATCACAAAAATCTCCGGACGGAAAAGTGAAGGAACTGGAAGAAATACAGATTCAGGATCTGCGGATTCTCATAAACAGCTGGAAGGTATTTAAGGGAGAGAAAGAAATTAAGCTTCCTAACCGGGAGTTTGAACTGTTGAAATTTCTCGCCATGAACCCCGATATTGTATTTTCCAAGGAAAAACTGTTTGAAAAAATATGGGGATATGATTATGTCGGTGACAGTGCAACTGTTATGGTACATATTAACCGTATCCGGGAAAAAATTGAGGATGACAGCAAAAAACCGAAAATTCTGGAAACTGTATGGGGTGCAGGCTATCGGCTGAACAGAGAATAGCTGCAGTGGAGGGTTAAGGCAATGTGGGTTTTATATGCAATGGGTTCTTCCTTTTTTGCAGGAATCACGGCAATTCTTGTTAAGTGTGGGATACAGAAAACAGATTCTGATGTGGCCACAGCGATTCGTACGGTCGTGGTTCTGCTGTTTTCATGGCTGATGGTGGTGATTACAGGCACGTGGACCGGCATAACGCAGATCAACGGAAAAACTATATTATTTCTTGTATTATCTGGTTTTGCAACGGGAGCATCGTGGCTGTGTTATTTTCATGCACTGCAAAAAGGTGATATCAATAAGGTTGTTCCGATTGATAAATCCAGTACGGTATTAACGATTTTGCTGGCATTTTTACTTCTTCATGAGAGTTTTACATGGGGCAAAGCGGTATCTGTTGTGATGATTGGAGCGGGAACACTGCTGATGATTTCCAGAAAAGCGGCAAAAGCTGGCAGTAAAAAAAGCGGCAGCAGCTGGCTTGTCTATGCGGTGCTTTCTGCAGTATTTGCAAGTTTAACTGCAATTTTAGGTAAAATCGGGATAACCCAAATTGACTCAAATCTTGGTACTGCAATCAGAACTTCTGTCGTTTTAGTTATGGCATGGGGGATGGTATTCGTTACCGGAAAACAACATGAAGTGAGGCGGATCGAAAAAAAGGAACTTGGGTTTATCGGATTATCCGGCCTTGCAACGGGAGCATCTTGGCTGTGTTATTATAAAGCACTGCAGCAAGGACCGGCCAGTGTCGTCGTGCCTATCGATAAATTGAGTATTCTGATTACCATTGCTTTTTCATGGATTGTATTCCGCGAAAAGCTGACGAAAAAAGCGGCTGTCGGAGTCATACTCATTACATTCGGTACTGTCCTGCTGGCAATTATATGACGGCTTGAAGAAATAATTTAATACGACAGATACAACCTTGGTAAAGAAATCTGTTACCATCAATATGTTTCACGGTTGAATCAACTTTCTGTTTGCAGAGGCAGAAGGAGATAATCTCAGCGGTATTATTGATCTGATTCCGCCTGAACTTGGCATCTTCCGAATCAGAGAACGAAAAAGCAAGACAGATGAGTGCTTGCCATGCAGCTCAATTCCATAACTGTCATGGATCTGGTTGCCTATGGAGGCTCCGCATTGGGTGTGATTATGGCGGTAACAAGATTCAGGACAGAGGAGATAACGCTGGCCGGCTGTCTTGTCATCATTCTGCTGGCCGCAGACTTCTTTATCCTGATGCAACAGCCGCATATCTTGCGGAGATCAAAGTGTTAAAGCAGGAGGCGTGTAAGTTCTTGCACCGAGTTCCTGATCAAGCATGTAAAGCCCTTTTGCCTCAGAGCCGAACAGCTCCATTTTTTTGATCAGGTCACCGGCAATTGTTTCTTCTTCCCCCTGTTCCTTGATGAACCAGTCCAAAAATTGAAGCGTCCGGTAATCTTTGGCTTCAGAGGCGGCCTCACAGATTGATCCGATCAGTGCGGTTACATATCTTTCATGCTGAAGGGCCGCATTCAGTGGCGCCAGGAGACTGTCCAGTACTTCTTCCGGTTTGTCGATTGTCTGAAAGGTTATCTCTGCATCGTTGTTCTGCATATACTGAATGAAAAGCATAGCGTGATCGCGTTCTTCCTGTGCCTGAATCTGATACCAGGTGGAAAAACCTTCGAGACCTTTTTCAGAATAAAAATTAGAGAAGTACAGATACAGGTACGCAGAATAAAATTCCTTATTGACTTGCCGGTTTAAAAGCTGAGATACTTTTTCGTTTAACATAGATGTCACTCCTCCAGGTATAGAATATGATAGTATCTATGCCCGTTTTTTTGGCAAATTAAACGGGAAAAAACCAGATATCCAATATCCATTGATTTCTCGTAAAAACTCGGGAAATCAAAATAAAAATACACAAAAAATTTTGTTTTTAGATATTCACTGGAGGAGCCCTTTGCGGTAAAATAGAATAAAAAAGCAGGAGGACATTCGATGAGTTTTTTAGGTGAAGATATCAAGAAACTGGGATTTGGTCTGATGCGTCTGCCGCAGAAGAACGACGTGATTGATGTGGAACAGGTCAAAGTGATGGTTGATAAATTTATGGCCGCCGGATTTACTTACTTCGATACCGCATGGGCCTATGCCGGCAGCGAAGATGCGATCAGACAGGCTTTGGTGGATCGGTATCCGCGGGAAAAATTTCAGCTGGCGACAAAAAATGCAGCATGGATCAACTGTAAGAATCAGGAGGAAGCTGCGGCACAGTTTGAGACTTCATTGAAACAGACCAATGCGGGATATTTTGACTTCTATCTGCTTCATAATCTGGGAGAGGGCAGAACAAAATATTTTGATGAATTTGATATGTGGAGCTGGGTACAGGACAAGAAAAAAGAAGGACTGATTCAGCATGCCGGTTTTTCCTTCCATTCCACACCAGAAGAACTGGAAGTGATTCTGACCGCGCACCCTGAGATGGAATTTGTTCAGCTGCAAATCAACTATGCAGACTGGGACAATCCCGCTGTTCAGTCCAGAGCATGTTACGAAGTGGCAAGAAAACACGGGAAACCGGTTATCATCATGGAACCGGTAAAAGGAGGGATGCTTGCGACACCTCCGGGACCTGTGGAAGAGATTCTAAAAGCAGAAGATCCAAACACTTCCAATGCCTCCTGGGCCATTCGGTTCGCCGCCGATCTGGAAGGTGTTATCACTGTCTTATCCGGCATGAGTAATGTCGGGCAGATGGAAGACAATTTATCCTTTATGAAATCATTTTCAGGGCTGACAAACCGTGAGAAAGAGACGCTGCAAAAAGCACAGGAAGCACTGAAGCAAATTCCTCTGATTCCATGCACGACATGCAATTACTGTGCAAAAGTCTGTCCGCAGAATATTGGTATCTCCGGCACGTTTACAGCCATGAATTACCTGACGCTTTACGGAGATAAAGATGCAGCTGCACATCAGGAAAAATGGCTGGTAGGCGGTCACGGAAAAGAACGCGCGGAGCAGTGTATCGAATGCGGAAAATGTGAAAAAGTCTGTCCGCAGCATATTTTGATCCGGGAGGAACTAAAAAAAGCACAAGTTAATCTGTACGAAACCTTCGGGATCAAGAACTGTAAAAATGTTTAGCATACCCAAGTAATAATCATGCAGGTTTACTTGGCTGTGTTTTTATTCTGATGGATCGGAAGACCCATTCCTTGGGATAAATAAATGATCCATATTAACCTTTTCAAGAGTCAGCAGTTTGACTTTTTTGTCAATTCCCCCGGCGTATCCCGTCAGACTGCCGTTACTGCCCACTACCCGGTGACACGGTATGATGATGGAAATGGGATTATGTCCGACCGCGCCGCCAACTGCCTGGGCTGAAATCGTTTTCATCCCTCTTTGGCGGGCCATTAAGTCAGCGATAGCTCCATATGTCATAACGTTACCGTATGGAATCTGTTTCAGTATCTCCCACACTTCGAGACGAAAAGGGGAGCTGTGCAGATACAGCGGCGGGAGAAAGCCCGGATCAGCACCCTGAAAATAATAGTCCAGCCATTCTCTGGTCTGATGAAAAACAGGCAAATCTTTTTCTTCATGCTCCGGTGCTAACGTGTCCGCATAATATTTCTGTCCGTCAAACCACAGGCCGGTCAGACTCTCCCCATTGCTCGCGATTGTGATACTGCCAAGCGGTGATTGATAAGTGTTCGTATATTGCATAATTTTTCCTCTTAAAAATATTTTCTTTCTATAAGCCAGGTAATCCGTGCAGCAATATAAGTTTAACACAAGCCGGGAAAAAATTATATGAAAACATTTTAACTGAGCAGTATCAGGAAACCTTATTGACGAACTCCTGTCAAAGTGCTAAGATATAACAGTGGTTAGTCAGAACTAATCACGGGTGTATGATTTGATGTATACAGGAGGTGACGTAACGTGACGACAGCAATTATCTGTATGATTTTGATTATTATCTGTATTTTCGGCGTCAGAAGTTATATGAAAAAACTGACTCATGGATGCTGTGGATCCGGTGGCGAATCAGAGAAGCGGCTTCGGCCGTCCGACAGAGATCTTTCACACTACCATTTTGAATATAAAATTGGCATCGATGGAATGACATGTCAGAATTGTGCGATTAGAGTTGAAAATGCATTTCATGAAAAAGAAGGTTTCCTCGCGAAAGTGAATTTGCAGAATGGGGAGGCAGTTGTACGGACAAAAGAGAAGGTTCCGGAAAAAGAATTAAGACAAATCATAAGAGACAAAGGTTATTTTGTCCGTTCGGTAGAGAATGCAACATCAAATACATAAAAGAAAGATGGTCTTATTCCAGAAAACCCTTTGGAATGGGACCATCTTTTTCCAGCGTTGACAAATTTGCGGAAAACCTCTAAACTATATAAGATTCATTATGAGAGGAAGAACAAATATGAATGATAAAGAACAGTTTCAGAAAAAACTGCGTTCTCTGCTGAAAACTGATGATGATATGACGGAGGAAAAAATCCGTCGGCATTTTCAGGGGACTGAGCTGACATCTGAACAGCTGAACATGATTATGGGATATATTTCTGAACAGCGAAAGGAAACTGTGCTGACAGAGGAAGAAGAGGCATATCTGAAAGAATATCAGGAAATGCTCAAATCTATAGAAATGATATCGGAACAAGAGAAACAGGAACTTTTGAGAAGGGCGGCCGATCACGATGAGATGGCAAGAGAAAGACTGACCGGTTGTTATCTCGACATGGTGATTATATCCGCCCGGAAACTTCACCAAAAAAATGTCTTTATCGGTGATTTAATACAGGAAGGGAATATCGGGTTGACAATCGGACTTGGCAGTCTTTCCTCGGCAGATGGTGCGGATGAGTTCATTCGTTCATGTATCGAAAGAGAAATGCAGGGACTTCTGTCAGAATCCGAGAGCAGGACGGCAGGGGATCACAAAATGATCGCCCGCGTAAGTGCGCTGGAAGAGAGCATTACAAAACTGGAAAAGGAACTGGGAAGAAAAGTATATCTCGAAGAAATCGCATACGATATGGAAATCTCAGAAGAAGAAGTGCGCAGTATTCTCAAATTGACGGGTGAGCTTCCAGACGAAGAATTATCAGAAGACGAAAACATTGACTGATGAACATATGTTCAATTATAATAAAGCAAAAGAGAACATAAATGAATGACTATATCAAAAGAGGAGGTTTTGATATGCTGGAATTAAAAGGAATCAGCTGGACGCTTCCGGGCGGAGAAGAAATCCTGAGGGATATCAATTTATCAGTGCCGGAGGGGAAACTGACGGTTATCACCGGACCAAACGGAGGCGGAAAAACATCCCTGGCCAAATTGATTGCAGGTTTGGTGACTCCCACGGCAGGAAAAATCTTACTGGATGGCGAGGATATTACGGACTGGGACATTACCAGGAGAGCACAAAATGGTGTCAGCTACGCATTTCAACAGCCGGTGCGGTTTAAAGCACTGACGGTCAAAGACCTGCTGGAGCTTTCTGCCGAAAAACCACTTGACGAATCCAGCCTCTGCAGCGTGCTCGGTGATGTTGGCTTGTGCGCAAAAGAATATATTGACCGCGAGGTGGACGCAAGCCTTTCCGGCGGAGAGAGTAAACGAATTGAAATCGCAACCGTCTTAGCCAGAAAAAATGCAAAGATCATGGTGTTTGATGAACCGGAAGCCGGCATTGACTTGTGGAGTTTTTCAAATCTGATTGACGCATTTCAAAATCTGAAAAAGAAGCATGGGGAAGCGCTTCTTATCATTTCACATCAGGAACGGATATTGGATATTGCTGACAGAATCGTCGTTGTTGCAGACGGAAAACTGCGGATGGAAGGAACAAAAGAAGAAGTTCTGCCAGGTCTGCTGGATGGTGAAAAAGGCGGACGATGTCCGCTTGGAAAATAGAACAGGGGGCTTTTCGTATGAATAAAATTACCAAGAAGCTGCTGAAAGCAGTATCTGATTTTTCGGGGGAATTTAAAGGTGCGTATAATATCCGCGAGGACGGGCAGTGCGCAGGCCGTCAATCTTCCGAACATATTAAAATTGAAAGCAAGAAGGATGCGCCTGGTCTGGTCATTCACATTGATGAAAATGCACAACAGGAGACTGTTTATATTCCCGCATGTGTGACACATGGAAATGTTGATGATCTGGTATACAATGATTTTTATGTTGCGGCCGGAGCCGATGTCACAATCGTTGCGGGATGCGGTGTGCATACAGACGGCAAAGAGGAGGCACGTCATAACGGAATTCACCGATTTTTCCTGGAAAAAGGCGCACATGTCCTGTATCAGGAAAAGCATATCGGAACCGGATCCGGTGAAGGCGCCAAAAGGATCGATCCGGTAACCGACATTGATCTGGCGGAGGATGCCGTCCTGGAGATGGATACGGTTCAGCTTGGCGGAGTTGACAGCACCATCCGAAAGACTTCGGCCGTACTTGGAGCAAGAGCGCGGCTGATCATTCATGAGAGACTCCTTACTGACGGAGAGGAAACTGCAAAAACTGAATTTGAAGTATCCATGAATGGGGAAGACAGTGCCGTTGACCTGATTTCACGTTCTGTGGCTAAAGGAAACTCACGTCAGGATTATCATTCTAGAATCAAGGGAAACTGTCGCTGCAGCGGACACTCGGAATGTGACGCAATTCTCGTCGGAAACGGGACAGTCAATGCAGCGCCGGAATTATATGCGGGAAATATCGATGCCTCCTTGATTCACGAAGCAGCGATTGGGAAAATAGCTGGAGAACAGATCATAAAACTCCGGACACTTGGCCTTACAACAGAGCAGGCGGAAGAAAAAATTATACAAGGTTTCTTAAAAGCATAACAATAAGACACGGGGGAAATGAAAAAAATTTCCCCCGTGTCTTATTGTTGTAAAGATTTCATATCCCGGTAAAATTCAGGATATGAAATTTCCACACATTGAGCATCCTTTATTGTTGTAACACCGTCCGCCGCCATCCCGGCAACCGCAAAAGACATTGCAATACGATGATCCAGATGGCTGTCTATATCAGCCCCGTGCAAAGCCCTTCCTCCTTCGATGATCATACCGTCGTCCGTGCCTTCCACCGTAACGCCCATTTTGGATAATTCTGTTACCATTACATCCAGCCGATTTGATTCTTTTACTTTTAATTCCTCCGCATTCCGAATGACCGTGGTTCCATCTGCAAAAGCGGCCAGAACAGCGAGAATCGGGATCTCATCGATCAGAGCCGGAATAATCTCTCCCTCAATTGTCACACCTGTTAAATGGCTGTGTCTGACAAGCAGATCAGCAACGGGTTCGCCTCCTTCACTGCGTCTGTTTAAAAGCTGTATATCAGCTCCCATGTCACGGCAGACACGCAGGATTCCGTCACGGGTTGGATTGATGCCTGCATTCTTTATCAAAACTTCAGATCCAGGGACAATAAGTGCGGCCGCGATAAAGTAAGCCGCGGAAGAAATATCACCCGGAACATTGATTTTACAGCCATGAAGTGCCGGATCCGGCAGAACAGAAGCCGTCGTTCCTTCTGAAGTAATGGATGCGCCAAAGTGTGAGAGCATCAACTCCGTATGGTTACGTGACAAATATGGTTCCGTCACACTTGTTTTAGAATCCGCATATAAACCTGCAAGAAGAACACAGGATTTTACCTGTGCCGAGGCCACCAGCGACTGGTAGTGAATACCGTGCAGCGGGTGTCCGCTGATCTTAAGCGGGGCGCAGTCATTTCCGCGCAGACTAAAGATATCAGCCCCCATCATGTTCAATGGTTTCAGAATTCTCCCCATCGGACGTTTCTGTATAGAAGCATCTCCGGTCAGCTCACAGGTAAAATCCTGGCCAGCCAGAATTCCTGCAATCAAACGCGTGGTGGTTCCGCTGTTTCCGGCGTCCAAAACCGTCTCCGGTGCGCAAAGGCCACGCAGACCGTTTCCGCGTACCAGAACATTGTTTCCGCTGTTTTCGATAGATACTCCCATTTTCTGAAAACAGGAGATCGTGGAAAGGCAGTCTGCGCCCTGCAGAAAATTAGAAATCTCAGTGGTTCCAAAAGAAAGTGCACCGAACATCACGCCGCGGTGTGAAATTGATTTGTCTCCAGGAATCGAAAGCTCACCTGCCAGGCGTTTGCTTTTTGTTATCTCCATTTCTTAACTCCTATCTTTTATGCAGTGTATAATTCCGCTCCATGAGAGCGCGCTCAGCATGGTCACAGGCATTCTGATCATAAAATTCAATGCGCAGGACACCTTCACCGAATTCACGGTTATGTGTGATGCCAATATTTTTAATATTGATATTATTCATGGCGAGCAATGTCACGATGGTTGCAATTCCTCCTGCCTCATCATAGATATCACAATAGATCTCATACGTTTTCTTCAGTGGCCCGCTTGAAGCATCCGGAAGGGCATCCCTGTAATCGCGGGCTGTTTCAAACATACGGTAGATATCAGTTCCTTCTCCCTGATCCACCCAGCAGCGCGCCTGAACAAGCAGACGGATGAACTCGTCCAGCACTTTTGAGATCTGTGACCGGTTTTCCAGACAGATCGGCTGCCACATATCCGGTGACGAGGAAGCGATCCTCGTAATATCTTTAAAACCGCCTGCAGCGACTGTTTTCATGTGTTCATCCGGAGTGTCCAGATTATGTACGAGATTTACCAGCGATGCTGCAACAATGTGGGGAAGATGACTGACTGCCGCGGTAATGTAGTCATGTTCCTCGTGAGTCAGAACCATGGGGATCGCTCCGATTGACTGAACCAGTTCCAGAAAATTACCAAGCTTCAGTACGTCAATTTCTCCTCCCGGAGTAATGATATAATAGGCGTTTTCAATCAGATAATCGGTTGCATTTTTTAAACCGGTTTTTTCAGAACCGGCCATAGGGTGGCCTCCGATAAAATTGGTATCAAGGCCGGCGGCTGTGACTGCTTCATGGATTTCACCTTTTACGGAACCAACGTCCGTGATAATACAATCCGGCTGAATGGTATCTTTCAGAAAAGGAAGATATTCGATGTTGGTTGATACGGGTGCACATAGAAAAATATAATCACAGCTTCCAAAACGTTCATCCCGTTTCGTGAGGGCTTCATCGATAATATGCTCCGAAAGTGCCAGCTGAAGCGTGGCCTCGGTCGCCGAGTACGCCAGCAGGCGGTAATCCGGATGGAATTTCCTCAAAGATTTGGCAATTGAGCCTCCGATAAGGCCCAAACCGATAAAGCCAATCGTAATTGTATTCATCTACAGCTTCCTTTCCGCAAGTTTAATGTAGTCCTTTAAATCTTCCATCAGCCGGTCAAAATTATCAAATGTCAGCGACTGAGGACCGTCAGAGAGCGCATGTGCAGGATCATTGTGCACTTCGATCATCAATCCATCTGCACCGCAGGCTACAGCTGCTTTCGCGAGTGGACTCACATAAGAGTAAACACCTGTGGCATGACTTGGATCTACGATGATCGGAAGATGTGATTTTTCTTTCACAACAGGAACCGCACTCAGGTCAAGGGTATTTCTGGTTGCCGTCTCAAACGTACGGATTCCGCGTTCGCACAGAACAATATTCGGATTGCCTTCAGAAATAATATATTCTGCAGCATTCAGCCATTCGTCAATTGTTGCAGCCAGTCCGCGTTTTAAGAGAACGGGAAGGCCCGATTTTCCAGCTTCACGCAGAAGCTGAAAATTCTGCATATTGCGCGCACCGATCTGAATCATATCGACGTATTTTACAGCTGCATTAATGGCATCCGCACTGATGACTTCACAGATTGTCTTAAGACCTGTTTCCTCGCGGGCGGCAGCCATATATTTCAGCCCTTCTTCTTCCAGTCCCTGAAAAGAATACGGGGAGGTTCTCGGCTTATAAGCCCCGCCGCGGACAAACTGGGCACCCGCTTTTTTTACAGCACGTGCGATTGTCATCAGCTGCTCCTCGCTCTCAACAGCACAGGGACCGGCCATAACCGTAAGGGTGTCCGGTCCGATCTCCACATCACCTACCCGGATGCACGAAGGCGCAGGGTGAAATTTTTTGTTTGTCAGTTTGTAACTCTCTGTGATGGGAACAATTTTATCGACAAACGGCATCAGCTCAATGTTCTCATTGCACAACAGATTTTTGTTGCCGACAACTCCGATAATGGTGACTTCTTTTCCCTGCGACAGATGTGTCTCAAGACCTTTTTCTGCCACGGCATTTTTGACGGTATCTACAGCGCTTTGTGGGGCGCCCGGTTTCATTACGATGATCATATTTTTGGTTTCCTTTCTTCCTATATAAATTAATGTGTTTTTTGTTATAAGACAACGATTTTATTGTAAAGTATCCGAATATAAATGTCAATACTTTAATGCTTTAAAGTTTAACGGTTTAAACCAGAAGTGTATATTGCGATAAAATATAAGAAAACAAAAAAAACACCGGAAAATTGTTGAAATTATATAAATAGCTTGAAATTAACCCGCGTTTTTAGTAAAATATAACCATACTAAAATTTGGGAGGTATTTTTATGGACATTTACAGAACAGACCGAATCAGAAATGTTGTCCTGCTGGGACATGGAGGCGCTGGCAAAACAACTTTAGTAGAAGCAATGGCTTACTTATCCGGCATGACTAACCGACTGGGAAAAGTGTCTGACGGAAATACAGTCAGTGATTTTGATAAAGAAGAGATTAAACGCGGATTCTCGATTTCTACATCAGTAGTTCCGATTCAGTGGGATAAAATGAAACTTAACATTTTGGATACTCCAGGCTTTTTTGATTTTGTCGGGGAAGCGGAGGAAGCCGTTGCAGCAGCAGACGCTGCCGTGATCGTAGTATCCGGTAAATCCGGTGTTCAGGTCGGAACACAGAAAGCGTGGGATCTCTGCGAAAAATACAAACTTCCCAGAATGATTTTTGTCACGGAGATGGATATTGACAACGTCAGCTACCGTGAGGTTGTGGAAAATCTGACAGAATTATATGGCAAAAGAATTGCACCGCTGCACATGCCAATCCGTGAAAATGAGAGATTTGTCGGCTATATCAACATCGTAAAAAACAAAGGCCGCAGATATATCGAAAAAGACAAAAAGGAAGAATGCGAGGTTCCGGATTACTCAAAAGAGTATCTTGAAAAATACCGTGAAATCCTTTTGGAATCTGTTGCCGAGACAAGTGAGGAGTTCATGGACCGTTACTTTGGCGGCGAAGAATTTTCGGTTGCGGAAATTTCAGCCGCGCTGGCGATGAATGTTCATGAAGGCAGCCTCGTTCCTGTCTGTATGGGATCTCCGGTTAACCTTCAGGGGGTATCGAATCTTCTGGATGACATCTGCGGATATTTCCCGAGTCCAAAGGAAAGGGAACGCGCCGGAATCGTTAAGAACACCAGTGAAATCTTTGAAGCCAATTATGATTTTACAAAAGCAAAATCAGCAACTATTTTTAAAACAATGGTGGATCCGTTCATCGGTAAATATTCTCTGGTCAAAGTATGCTCCGGTGTCATCAAATCAAATGATGTTCTCTATAATGTCGATGAGGACATGGAAGAAAAACTGAATAAGCTGTACGTTCTTGAAGGAAATAAACCGATCGAAGTATCGGAACTGCATGCGGGCGATATCGGTGCGATCGGAAAACTGAATTCCAAGACCGGTGATTCGCTGGCGACGAAAGCTACCCCGGTTATGTATGGAAAACCCGAAATCTCGACACCATATACATACAAAAGATATAAGACACCGAATAAAGGCGACATGGATAAGATCTCACAGGCATTATCCAAAATGACTCAGGAAGATCTGACGATACGTTCGGAAAACGATTCTCTGAATCACCAGACGCTGTTATACGGAATGGGCGACCAGCACCTGGACATCGTTGTGAGCAAACTCAAAGAGCGATATAAAGTCGATGTTGAACTGTCTAAGCCGAAAGTTGCATTCCGGGAGACCATCCGGAAATCTTCAGATGTGGAAGGTAAATACAAAAAACAATCTGGTGGACATGGACAGTACGGACATGTTAAAATGAAGTTCGAACCGTCAGGCGATCTTGAAACACCTTGTGTATTTGAACAGATTGTAGTCGGAGGAGCTGTTCCGAAAAATTACTTCCCGGCAGTGGAAAAAGGGCTTCAGGAATCTGTATTAAAAGGTCCGCTTGCTGCATATCCTGTCGTTGGGGTAAAAGCAGTGCTGTACGACGGCTCTTACCACCCGGTTGATTCATCAGAGATGGCATTTAAAATGGCAACGATCATGGCTTTCAAAAAAGGATTTATGGATGCGTCACCCGTGCTTCTGGAGCCGATCGTAACGATGAAGGTGTCAGTACCGGATAAGTATACGGGAGATGTTATGGGAGATCTGAACAAGCGAAGGGGACGCGTACTCGGAATGAATCCTGATCACAACGGAAATCAGGTGATTGAAGCAGACGTTCCGGTGCTGGAAATTTATGGATATTCCACAGTTCTTCGTTCTATGACTGGCGGAAGCGGAGATTTCTCCTATGAATTTGCACGTTATGAACAGGCACCTTCCGATGTTCAGGCACATGAAATTGAGGCGAGAGCAGCTCAGACGAACGATTCCGAAGACTAAACAATACGATATTTATTAATTAAAATGGGGGATGTTGCGGTTCTGCAGGTATATGATGCAGCTGCGGCATCCCCTGTGTGTAGGAGAAAACATTATGAAAAGAAAAGGCAAAATAATCATTGCAATCCTCATTCTTCTTTTGGCCGGTATCTATTACTATGTCACACTTCCGGCAATCAACATTCATGCATCGGGATTCTGGTTTTTCATGATTCTGCTGGCAGTGATTCTGCTGGCAGCTTATATCTTGCGAAAACGGATGTATACACCTTTAGAACTCAAACACAGCGGCATTGTAAAAATTCTGGGCGGCATTGTGCTTGTGCTTGTCGCGGCATATCTGATCGGCAGTATCCTGTCTTCACCGATCATCAATGCCAATAAATATCAGAAGCTGGTGTCACCGGAAACACGAAATTTCACGGAAGATATTGAGCAAATCAGCTACAATCAGATTCCGCTTCTCGATAAAGACAGTGCAGAACTTTTGGGAAACAGAAAAATGGGGAATATGGTTGATATGGTTTCTCAGTTTGAAGTCAGCAGCATTTATTCCCAGATTAATTTTAACGGTGATCCTGTCCGTGTCAGTCCGCTTGAATATGCAAGCCCCATCAAATGGCTGACAAATCAGTCAGATGGCATCCCTGCCTACATTAAAATTGATATGGCGACACAGGATACAGAACTTGTACGTCTTGATACGTCGATCAAGTATTCAGAATCTGAATATTTTAACCGGAATATATACCGGCACCTGCGTTTTAAATATCCGACATATATTTTTGATCAGCTGAGTTTTGAAATTGATGACGAAGGTGTTCCGTACTGGGTATGCCCTGTGAAAAAATACAATATTGGTCTCTTTGGAGGTCAGACAATTGGACGTGTCGTACTCTGTAATGCACAGACCGGTGAAACCATAGATTATGCGATCGAAGACTGTCCGACCTGGATAGACCGTGCATATCCGGCTGATCTGCTGATCGAACTTTACAATTATCACGGCAAACTGGTCAACGGTTTCTTCAATAGCATTTTTGGCCAAAAAGGATGTCTGAAGACGACGGACGGGTATAATTATCTGGCGATGGATGACGATGTATGGGTTTATACTGGCATTACATCCGTCAGCAGCGACCAGTCGAACGTGGGATTTGTTCTGATGAACCAGCGGACGATGGAGACCAGATATTATGAAGTAAATGGTGCTGAAGAATACTCTGCAATGGCGTCTGCGGAAGGTCAGGTACAAAACCTGGGCTATCATGCAGCCTTCCCGCTTCTGCTCAACACTCACAATGAACCGACGTATCTGATCGCGCTGAAGGATGATGCCGGTCTGGTAAAAAAATATGCGATGGTAAATATTCAGAAATATCAGATCGTGGCAATCGGTGATACCGTATCAGCGTGTGAAGAAGATTACGTCCGGCTTCTCGGCAGCAGCGGAATTGCCTCCGGTGAGGACGGTACGTATGAAACTGCGTCGGGAACAATCAGCAGAATGGCACAAAGCGTCATAGATGGGAATTCACATTTTTATCTGGTGCTTGAAAATGACGATCATATCTATGACGTTCCGGTCGTCGACTTTATGGGAATCGTCGGCTACGACGTGGGTGATTCCATAAAACTGGAATATCTAATGGGAGATCCGGTATGTACCGTCACAAAGATCCTTTCGTAACTGCTTGACAAACACGATTGACATGAGTAAAATTATTTACAGATTATACCCTCGGCCGTTGCGGTCGAGGGTATAAGAAAATTGTGGGTAAAAACCCCGGGAGGAAAAAACAGATGGCAGTACCTTATAACCACAGAGCGATAGAAACGAAGTGGCGCGAAAACTGGGAGAAACATCCCGTTAATATTGATGATGGTAAAAAAGAGAAGTATTATTGTCTGGATATGTTCCCGTATCCGTCCGGAAACGGGCTTCATGTCGGACATTGGAGAGGATATGTAATTTCTGATGTGTGGAGCCGTTATAAAATGCTGAACGGTTACTATCTGATTCATCCGATGGGCTGGGATGCGTTCGGTCTGCCGGCGGAAAACTATGCAATCAAAATGGGGGTTCATCCGGCGAAATCCACAGCAGAGAATATCAGCAATATCAAAAAGCAGATCAATGATATCGCCGCTATTTATGACTGGGATATGGAAGTCAACACAACGGATCCGGAATTCTATAAATGGACGCAGTGGATTTTCGTTAAAATGTTCAAAGAAGGTCTGGCCTATGAAAAGGAATTCCCGATCAACTGGTGCCCTTCCTGTAAAACAGGACTTGCCAATGAAGAAGTTGTCAATGGCAGGTGCGAACGCTGCGGGGCAGAAGTGACCAAGAAAAACCTGCGTCAGTGGATGCTGAAAATCACGGCATATGCAGAACGTCTGCTGAGTGATCTGGATAAACTTGACTGGCCGGAGAAAGTAAAGAAGATGCAGTCTGACTGGATCGGCAAATCTTACGGTGCGGAAGTCGAGTTCCCTGTTGACGGACGTGAAGAAAAGATTACTGTTTATACAACCAGACCGGATACTCTTTACGGTGCGACCTTTATGGTGCTGGCTCCGGAACATGAACTGGCCGCAGCACTGGCAACAGATGACAAAAAGGCAGAAGTAGAAAAATATATCAATGATGCCTCCATGAAATCAAACGTTGACCGGCTGCAGGACAAAGAAAAAACGGGGGTATTTACCGGAAGTTATGCGATCAATCCGCTAAACGGAGCTAAAACACCAATCTGGCTGTCTGATTATGTACTGGCGGATTACGGTACCGGAGCTATCATGTGCGTACCCGCCCATGATGACCGCGACTTTGAATTTGCAAAAAAATTTAATATTCCAATCGTTCAGGTCATTGCGAAAGACGGCGTAGAAATAGAAGATATGACAGAAGCTTACACCGAAGCTGCCGGTACCATGATTAATTCCGGCGAATGGAACGGGATGGAATCGGCAGTCCTGAAGAAAGAAGCACCTCATATTATAGAAAAGCGCGGTATTGGAAAAGCGACGGTGAACTACAAGCTGCGTGACTGGGTGTTCTCAAGACAGCGTTACTGGGGGGAGCCAATACCGATCATTCACTGTCCGAAATGCGGCAATGTACCGGTTCCTGAAGAGGAGCTTCCGCTTCGGTTGCCGGAAGTAGACTCCTATGAACCGACGGGAACCGGCGAATCACCGCTTGCGGCGATCGACGAATGGGTCAACTGTAAATGCCCGGTCTGCGGTGCAGATGCTAAACGTGAGACAAACACGATGCCTCAGTGGGCAGGGTCTTCCTGGTATTTTCTGCGCTACGTTGACAGCAAGAACGGAAGTGAACTCGTATCAAAAGAAAAAGCGCACAAATATCTTCCTGTTGACATGTATATCGGCGGAGTAGAACACGCTGTGCTCCATCTGCTGTATTCCAGATTCTATACAAAGTTTCTGTATGATATCGGAGCTGTAGATTTTGAAGAACCCTTTACCAAGCTGTTTAACCAGGGTATGATTACCGGCAAGAACGGTATTAAGATGAGCAAATCCAAAGGAAATGTTGTGTCACCGGACGATCTTGTCCGCGATTACGGCTGCGATTCTCTGCGTATGTATGAACTGTTTGTGGGACCGCCGGAACTTGACGCAGAGTGGGATGACCGTGGGATCGACGGCGTCTACCGTTTCCTGAACCGTTTCTGGAAACTGGCCTCAGACAGCAGCAGCGCCGCTGTTGCCGCAACCAAAGAAATGATCAAGCTGCGTCATAAGATGGTATTTGATATTACACAGCGGCTGGAGACTTTCAGTCTGAACACTGTAATTTCCGGTTTTATGGAATATAACAACAAGTTTATCGAACTGGCAAAGAAAACAGGAGGCATTGATAAGGAAACCATGGAAACCTTTATTGTCCTGCTCGCGCCGTTTGCACCGCATATTGCAGAAGAACTGTGGGAGGTATACGGACATACGGAATCTGTGTTTGAGAGCCGCTGGCCAAAACACGATGAAGAAGCCATGAAAGACGATGAAATTGAAATTCCTGTTCAGATCAACGGAAAGACAAGAGGAGTCGTATCTGTTCCTGCTGATATCTCGAAAGAAGATGCAATCACTGCCGGAAAGGAAGTGATCGCTGACAAGCTGACCGGAACTATTGTAAAAGAGATTTATGTTCCCGGAAAGATTATCAACATCGTGCAGAAATAATGGAAATAAAATTTATTTGATAAAAAGTATGGGCAAAAATATTAGCAATTAAATGATGTGAAAAAGGCTCGAAGTTAAATGATTTACTTCGGGCCTTTTGACGATGCCGCGCCCATGCCTTTGCCTTATCAGCAAGAATGCCGAAAATAACGAATGACGGGAGAGTGAATCAAAATGAAACTAATGATTGCATCAGATATTCACGGTTCTGCTTACCACTGCAGAGAAATGCTGGAAGCTTTTGAAAGAGAACAGGCGGACAGATTGCTTTTGCTTGGGGATATCCTGTATCACGGGCCAAGAAATGATCTGCCCAGGGATTATGCGCCGAAAGAAGTAATCCCGATGCTGAACGACAGAAAACAGCAGATTTTCTGCGTGCGGGGCAACTGTGATACCGAAGTTGACCAGATGGTATTAAACTTCCCGATCCTTGCAGACTACAGTATCCTTTTAGCGGGAAACCGTCTGATCTATGCAACTCACGGTCATGTTTACAATACCGGCAGTCTGCCTCCGATGCAGCCAGGGGATATTCTGCTGCACGGCCACACCCACATTCCTGCCTGGGAAGCGTTCGGAAGTCATAATCTCTGTCTGAATCCGGGTTCTGTATCAATTCCAAAAAGCGACAGTCCAAACAGCTATATGATATTGTCAGACAGTACGGCCGAGTGGAAGATGATGGACGGCAATGTGTACCACAGACTCAATCTTCAAAGTGAATAAACGGCCTGATTGCCCCCTCTGCCATTTTCGTGTTATGATGGAAATAATCTTATGAATGAAATTGGAGGGCGTCATGATGGAGCGTATACCTGTGAAAGTTTTTACTGCACAAGACAATCTGCAGGCCGAAATGATGTTAAACGAATATAAGGGGGAACACTTTATGAAAACCAAAATGGGGAAAATTATGATCAGCATTCTGACTCTGATGTGCAGTATATTATCAGCCTGTATCGGAATGGGATTATTGGGAAGTTCCGGATTGAGTTTTGGAGTACGGCTTCTTTGCGGATGCTGTTTTATGTGGACACCCATATTTGTGGTCGCCATGATCAGTACCTTCATCAAAAATCGAGAGAACTGAGAAGAAATAACCGGGGCGGGTAAGTCATAGATGACTTATCCGCCTGTTTTTGCTCTGTCACTAATTTTTTGTCTGTGCTTTATTTGGGTGACAAACGTCACAAATTTTTTTGATAATGTCATATTGTGATTGGCATAACAAAATGGAATGAATTTTTGCAAAAATGGCGTAGACTTCAGATAAAAATAGTGATATTCTTATAAAAGATTGAATTTGATACTGATTTTCAAACTGTACAAGTTCCGAATGGATTAATAGAGAAACCGGTCAGAATCCGGTACGATCCCGTCACTGTGTTAGGGAGCAGTCTTTCAGAATGCCACTGGGTATTTCCCCGGGAAGGCGAAAGAGTGTGATGATCTTAAGTCAGGAGAACTGCTTGTGCAAAAGTATTTATGATTCTTACGGTGCATAAGAAGCATATGTTATTTGTGTGTTTACGGCCGTAGTGGGCCGTTTTTTTTATGAACAGACACAAACAAGCAAATCAAAGGAGGACAACATGGAACTGAACAGAGAGATTAAAGACTATTGGGAAGGTGAAGCGCAGGTCTACAGCCGCGGAATTCAGGAAGAACTTAACGGACCGCAGCGCCAGGCGTGGAAAGCATTGATTCAGGAATATATGCCGCATGACGGCCCACTGAAAATACTGGATGCAGGATGCGGACCGGGATTTTTTCCGATCATTCTGGGAGAAGAAGGGCATGAGGTGACAGGAATCGATATCACTGAAAATATGATATCCTGTGCCAAAGAAAATGTAAAGAACCATGGTCAGGATGCCATACTGCAGACGATGGACTGCCAGAAACTGAAGTTTCCGGATAATACTTTCGACATGGTGATCAGCAGAAATATTACATGGACATTGGGAGATCCAAAACAAGCGTACCGGGAGTGGAAACGAGTGCTGAATCCGGGGGGAAGGCTGCTGGTATTTGACGCCTGCTGGTATCTCTATCTGTACGATGAGGAACTTGGGAAACGCTACCGGGAAAACGAAACGAGAATCAATGAAAAATACGGACGGAGTGTACATGCCCATGCAAATCCGCAGAAGGGCGATGAGCTGAGCCGCCAACTTTTTATGAGTGATAAAGTTCGTCCATTGTGGGATTTGGAATATCTGATGTCGTTGGGATTTGCAAAAGTATTTGCAGAACCGAATATCATTGACAAAGTCTGGGATGAAAAAGGAAAGGAACTCAACAAACTGACACCGGCTTTTCTGGTGGGGGCAGAGAAATAACGGAAAATTATGGGAAAATATATAAGACTGATTGAATTTCTAAAAAAGACGCCGGGAGAAGTTGCAATAAAGATTATATTGGGACTTTCCATGGTCGCGTGCAGTTTTATACAGGCATTCTGCCTCGCAAAGGGTGTCACAGCAGTATTTGACAAAAAGCAGCTGTCGACTGTATTTGGATATCTGGCGGTATGTCTGGTGGCATTGCTGGCACGTTCATTTCTGGTACGATATCAGGAAGGATACGCGAAAAAGATGGCGGCCAAGGTAAAGGCGGTTATCAGAGATACGATGCTGGTAAAACTGATGCAGCTGGGTCCTGCCTATAAGAACGACAAACGGACAGGAAACCTGCAGTCACTGATCACAGACGGGGTCGAGTCTTTTGAAGCGTTTCTGGTTCAATACCTGCCGCAGACGATTGTGGTATTTGTGACAACGCTGTTTTCCACGATTTATCTGTGGACACTGGATTGGGTCGTAGGACTTCTGGTTTTGATCATGGCTGTTTTGGCAATTGTGGTCCCCCATTTATTCATGCCGGCGGTATCCAGGGTGATGATCGAGTACTGGCAGGATTATGCAGATTTGAATTCTCAGTATATCGACAGTATGCAGGGGATGAACACGCTGAAATCCATGGGAGTCAGCAAACGGGAAGGGAAGAAGCTGGCAGAGCGTGCCTGGAGATTTGCAGGAGAATCCATGAAAAATCTAGGTGTTTCCCTGTCAGACTCAGCAGTGATCGTTACATGTACAGCTATCGGAACAGCGGCCAGCATCGCTATTGCAGCGTACCATATGGCACAGGGAAAACTATCCTACGCAAGCCTGCTGATCATTCTGTTTCTGGCAGGTGAATGTATGAAACCTTTAAATGATATGAATACTTACTGGCACAGTAGTTATCTAGGGCTCTCTGTTGCAGAAGAACTGTTTGCCGTACTGGATGAACCGGTCGTATTGAATGATGGAAAAGGACCGAACAAGCTTACCAGGGCGCTTCCCGGGATTTCACTGCATCAGGTTTCCTTTCATTATGACAGGGAATCTCCGGATGTACTAAAAAACGTTGATTTGCAGTTTGATGCGGGAAAGATTACAGCCATTGTGGGAAAATCAGGTTCTGGAAAGTCTACAATTGTAAACCTTCTGCTTCGTTTTTACGATGTATCCTCCGGCAGTATTCTCCTGGACGGAAAGGATCTCCGGGACTATTCCATCGAGTTTTTGCGCAGCAAAATAGCGGTTGTGTTCCAGGAATCCTATCTGTTTTACGGAACGATCCGTGAAAACATCAAGATGGCAAATCCCAAAACTTCTGATGAGGCAATGATAGAAGCTGCCAAGACGGCCAATGCTCATGAATTTATCATGGAACTCCCTGACGGATATGACACGATTGTCGGTGAGAGAGGCGCCACGCTATCCGGCGGCGAACGTCAGCGGGTTTCTATCGCCAGAGCTATTCTAAAAGAGGCACCGATTCTGATTCTGGATGAGGCCACATCCAGTGTGGATATGATTCACGAGACATTGATACAGGAAGCCCTGAATCGATGCATGGAACACAAGACGACAATCGTAATTGCCCACAGGCTTTCTACCATCGAGCACGCAGACAGGATCTATGTGCTGGATCAGGGCAGGCTGGCAGGATGTGGAACTCATCAGGAACTGCTGCGATACAACCGTACGTATCAGGGACTGATAAAGGCGCAGAATTATGCAGAAAAGTAAAAAGGAACAACAGATGGAAAAAACAAGAATTCAAAATGTATTTCGACTTTCCAAACGGCTGAAACCGTATGGAGCCAGAATCGCAGGCGCTGTCGTAAGCGGTGTGGGACATCAGCTTTCTATCGTAGCAGTGTCGGCAATCTGTGCTTATCTGACAGGACTTGCCATTGAGGGAAAGCTGCTGGAACGCATGCCTAAGATGGCAGCCCTTCTTGGTGTGGCCGTCACAGCAAGAGTTTTTTTCTACTTTGTGGAAATGTGGCTGGCTCATGATGTGGCCTTCAAGGTTCTGGCAGATTTCAGAATCAGACTGTTTCATGCCATTGAACGGGTTTCGCCGGCGATATTATTGAACATGCGGTCCGGGCAGCTGGCATCCACACTGATGAGCGACGTGGAATTGCTGGAGTGGTTTTTTGCCCATTCCTTTGGAAGCATTTTGGTGGCGGTGATTGCGCCGCTGATACTGATGATCTTCCTGGGCTTTCTTTATCCGGCGCTGCCCCTGCTTCTGGTCCTCTTTTTGGTTGTCATTGTCTGGATTCCTGTCTGGATGAAAAAGAAAGCAGACGCTCAGGGGAGACAGGTCAGAGAACAGCTTGGAGATGCCAACGCAGTTACCATGGAAGGCATTCAGGGTATGAAAGAGATTCTTTCTTTGAATTACCTGAAATCCTATCAAAAGAAAAACGAAGCTTATATGAGCCGTTTTTATGAAAGTCAGCTTACCTACGGCAAACGGCTGGGAACTGAAGGCGCCCTGCTTCAGGGTGCCCTGGGCATCTCCATGTTATGTGTGACGGCTGTGGCGGCGGCACTGGTGCTCAAAGAAAAAATAGATGTTTCCTGGTATCCTGTGGTGGTAATACTCTCCGGCATGATCCTCGGACCCGTGGTGGAAGTATGCAGCACAGCGAGAAACTTTGGACTGATCTTTGCAGCGGCAGACCGTGTCTACCGCGTGCTGGAAGCCAAGCCTCAGGTGGAGGACAGCGGAAAAGAAATAGAAACTTCCGGGCTGGTACCGTCCGTGACATATGATCATGTGTCATTTCGCTATCAGGAAGATCTGGAGAATGCCGTGGAGCATATCAGCTTTACCGTGAACCCGGGCGAGACGGTTGCCCTGGTAGGTTCTTCCGGAGCAGGAAAAAGTACGTGCATGAATCTGCTTTTGCGCTACTGGGATGTAAAAGAAGGATCCATAAAAATCGGAGGTTGTGATCTGCGGGATATGGCTCTTAAAAATCTAAGAGAACTGACCTCGGTTGTTCTGCAGGATGTATATCTTTTCCGGGATACGATCCGTGAAAATATCCGTCTTGGAAAGCCGGAGGCTACCGATGATGAGGTAGAGCAGGCTGCCAGGATGGCGCTTGCCCATGAATTTATCATGGATCTTCCCAAAGGATACGATACGATAGCCGGCGAGAGCGGATTAAAGCTGTCAGGCGGGCAGCGGCAGAGAATCGCCATCGCCAGGGCTTTATTAAAAAGCTCTCCGATACTGATTCTGGATGAGGCTGTATCCAATCTGGATACGGAAAATGAAAAAGAGATTCAGGAGTCTATCCGGATATCAAGCGCCAGCAAGACTACGATTATTGTCGCCCATCGTCTTTCAACCATCCGGTCGGCAGACAAAATTATAGTGCTTAAAGACGGCCACGTAGTTCAGACGGGTACGTATGGGGAACTGTCCAAAGTACAGGGATTTTTCAGGGAGCTGATCGCAGCCCAGATCAGTCGCAGCGGCGAGGGTGGTGAGTAATATGCTGAAATATGTGGTAAGACGGCTGCTGATACTGCTTCCGGTTGTATTGGCGATGTCCATATTAGTATTTGGATTGAGTGCACTGTCGTCGGGTGATGCGGCAAGAGTCCTGGCAGAACAGATCTATGGTCATCCCACCCAGACCGAGATCGAACAAGTCCGCCGTGAAAATGGCCTGGATCAGCCACTCTACAGACAATACGCCAAATGGCTCAAAAATGTGCTGCATGGAAATTTTGGGACTTCTTATCAGACCCAGAAGCCCGCAACGGAAGAACTGGCAAAGTGCTTTCCGGCTACACTGAAACTGGCAGTGACGGCATTCCTGCTTCTGTTGCTGGCAGCAATTCCGCTTGGGATTGTTTCGGCAGTGTGGGAACATTCCTGGATCGACAAACTATTGCAGGTGTTTTCATTTTTCAGTGTCTCCATGCCGTCTTTCTGGATGGGGCTGATGCTGCTTTACCTTTTTGGAGTCAAATTAAAGTTGATTCCAGTCATCGGAGGGACGGATGTCCCTATTTTGGCGGCGGTCACGCTGGACATCGGCTACTTTGGTGTGGTAATTCGTCTGATGAGAACAAATTTGAGTGACGTCTTAAAAAAAGATTATATCCGTGCCTGCCGCGCCAAAGGGCTATCAAGTTTCAAAATTGTGATGAAGCACGGACTGAAGAATGCAATCCTGCCTGTAATTACACAGATGAGCAGCATGTGTGTCAGTCTTCTGTGCGGATCGGCCGTGATAGAATCCATCTATTCCATCCAGGGAATTGGAAAGCTCGCGCTTGAAGCTGTCTATACAAAAGATCTGCCGGTGCTTCAGTGTTTTATTCTGGTCATCACCTGTTTTGTGGTGGTTCTCAATCTTCTGATCGATATCCTGTATTCAGCGATTGATGCCAGAATTCAGCTGGAATAGGAGGGCGCTATGAAAAAACGAGCAAAAGAGCTGGAAAACCAAGGGTTATCCAATGCCAGGTGGAGGCAGATGTTTCGACAGGGCCGAACTAAGGTTGGGCTGACCATTGTTCTGTTATTTATCATCGTCGCTGTCTTTGCCCCTGTCCTCGCACCTAATAATCCCTCACTGGTGGACGTTGCCCATAAACTGGAAGGGCCCAGCCGCAGCTATCTGCTGGGAACAGACCAGCTGGGACGCTGCATCCTTTCCCGGCTGATCTGGGGAAGCAGAAATTCTCTGCTGTACAGCGGTATTGTGCTGCTATTGACGCTGCTGATCGGAGTGCCCATTGGTCTTATTTCCGGATATGTGGGCGGAAAACTGGATCTGTTTATAATGCGGATCATTGATATCTTTATGGCGATGCCCAGCTTTATCGTCGCACTGGCGATTGCCGGCACTCTGGGCGCCAGCGGAAGAAATCTGGTGATCGCCATGTCCTGTGTATACTGGGCTGCCTATGCAAGACTTACGAGGGCTTTGACGATACAAGTCAAAGAACAGAATTATATGATGGCATTAAAAGCAGGGGGATGCAGCCACGGACAGATTATTTTTAAACATGTATTAAAAAATATTTCTCCCTCAATCATCGCGCTGGCAACGATTGAAATTGGTTCAATTATCCTGGCGATCGCCGGTTTTTCCTTTATCGGGCTGGGCGTGCAGCCGCCTGTACCTGAGTGGGGGATTATGCTAAGTGACAGTCAAAGTTTTATTCAGACGTATCCACGCCTGATGATGTACCCGGGAATTGTGATTGTAATTGTAGTAATGGCCTTTAATTTGTTAGGAGATGGGATGAAAAATGGAATGTCAGCAAAATGACCGGCTGACCGTCACTGATCTGCATGTGGAATTTCACACCTCAGAAGGTGTGATCCGCGCAGTAAACGGAGTCAGCCTGGAAGTACAAAGAGGGAAGATCACTGCACTGGTGGGGGAGAGCGGAAGTGGAAAATCAGTCACCTCCCTTGCCGTTATGGATTTGCTGCCTGCCAATGGCAAGGTTGTAAAGGGCGATATACGGACCGGTGATATCCATTTCAAAGATCTTTCCAAAAAACAGCGCCAGAAACTAAACGGCACCCTGATGGGTATGATTTTTCAGGATCCGCTCGCCTCGTTAAATCCGTTGTACACTGTGGGAAATCAGATGTCAGAAGGGCTTTTGTGCCACTATAAGATAAGCAGGAAAGAAGCTTTTGAAAAATCAGTATCGTATCTGGAGGCGGTGGACCTGCAAAATCCAGAGCAGCTGATGAAAAAATATCCTTTTGAGTTAAGCGGAGGGATGTGTCAGCGTGTGATGATTGCCATTGCCATGGCACTTCATCCTACATTTTTGATTGCCGATGAACCGACAACAGCTCTGGATGTGACGGTTCAGAGACAGATTCTTTCAGAAATATACCAGATGAGCAAAAAAGAGAACATGGGCGTTTTGTTTATCACCCATGATCTTGGAGTTGTTGCGGAGATTGCAGATTATGTTTATATCATGCAGGATGGTGAAATTGTAGAAGATGCCGATGTGGACACTGTGTTTCACTATCCAAAGCAGCATTACACAAAACAGCTGCTGAATGCAATTTTATAAAGGAGACGAAACGTGAAAACTTTATTGTCGGCTGACGAAGTGAGAAAAATTTACGGCAAAACAGATTCGATCAGAGCCGTTGACGGTGTCTCGCTCAGGCTTATCAAAGGAAAATCGCTGGCACTGATCGGCGAAAGCGGGAGTGGAAAAACAACTTTTGGAAAATTGGCAGCGGGACTCGAAAAGGTATCCTCCGGAACAATTTCCTTTATGGGAAAAGAAATTCAAAATCTAAAGGAAAAAGAAATTCGCAGGCTGCGCAGGGATATGCAGATGATATTCCAAAGCAGCAGCGGAGTATTTGACCCGGGGTATACGATCGGCGAGAGTATTTCTGAAGTGCTGAAAAACTACGTCTCGTTGTCAAAGGCAGAGTACCGCGAAGCTATAGAGGAAGTACTGGAAAAAGTCGGACTGGATCCGTCATTTAGAAACAGTTATGCCAGTCAGATCAGTGGAGGACAATGTCAGAGAGCCAATATTGCGAGGGCACTCGTGCTCCATCCGAAAATGATAATCTGTGACGAACCAGTCTCAAGTCTGGACTTTTCCATACGAAAACAGATCTTAACTTTGTTGCGCGATATGGGTCAGGAGTTCGGGATTACTTATCTTTTGATTACCCATGATCTGTCCAACGTCCCCTATGTATGTGATGCTGTAGCGATCATGTACCAGGGGAAAATTGTGGAGCAGATCGCCCAGACAGGACAGATCGAAAAAATGGCGCTTCACCCATATACGAAGCTGTTGTTCCAGTCGATTCCGTCAACAGATCCAAGAGAAAGAAAGATTGGAATTCAAAAAGGAGCACGGCCGGCAGCTGTACTAAATGATGTCAAAGGCTGCAGTTTCCAAAACAGGTGCCCCTATTGTAAAGAAGTGTGCAAAGAAGTTCAGCCCTTACTCAGGGAAGCGGCAAACGGACATAATGTCGCCTGTCACTGTTATCATACATAAAAAAGGAGAAACAAAATGATGAGAAAAAAAACAAGCAGACTATTTGTGACAGCAGTTATAAGCTCGGTACTGTTCCTTACAGGATGCAGTTCAGGAGGTGATAAGAGCACTTCCCAGGAATCCGGCGGCACGGAGGCGGCGCAGGAGGAGGACGGTGAAACGACATCGGCAGAAGAAAAGGTGGTAACAGCTCTGATTTCCAGTGATATAACGCCGGAGGATGCTGATACGATCTCAAGCTGTGACGAAGATTTCCGACTGCTGGAAATGGTCTATGAACCACTGGTCAGATACGGATCCGGCGGCGAAATCGAGCCGGCACTGGCTAAATCCTGGGAGATCAGCGAGGACGGAAAAGAATACACCTTTCATTTGAGAGAGGATGCAAAATATTCTGACGGTACAGATTTTAATGCAGACAGTGTACTGTTTAATTATTCCCGCTGGTCGGAACAGCAGGTATTTTCTGCAACGCTGCTGGATGTAAAAAAAGTTGATGACCATACCGTTACTTTTATCTTTGACAACGTAGCATATCCCTGCCTGATCGAATTTACGTACCCACGTCCTTATCGTATGCTGAGTGAAAATGCAGTAGATGAAGAAGGAAATTTTAAAGAGATGATCGGGGCCGGGCAGTGGATGATTGAGAGCTATGAGACCAACCAGGAAGTAGTACTGGTCCCCAATCCCTATTATTATGGAGAAGCACCGAAAGTGGATAAAGTCATCCTGAAACTGGTAGAAGACGGACAGGCAAGAACCATGGCCATGCAGAGCGGAGAAGCAGATATCACGATCGGTGATATACCGGCGGAGAATCAATCCGTAATAGAAAATGATGAAAATCTGGAAATATTAAAGGCCAATGGAACACAGAGTTTTTATCTGATTCTCAATTATGAAAATAAAGCGCTTCAGGATCAGAAAGTACGTCAGGCATTGAATTATGCCACCAATCAGGAAGGTCTTGTCAATGACCTGCTGGATGGAGCGGGTACCGCGGCAACCGGCCTGTTTACCCCGAATACACCGTATGTGACAGAAGAGAACAGTCCTGGTTATGCATATGATACCGAAAAAGCGGCGGAACTTTTAAAAGAAGCAGGGTACGAAGATACAAACGGGGACGGCATCGTGGAGAAAGACGGAGAAAAACTGTCATTCCGACTGGTATTCCAGACAGAGGAATTTTCAAACTGGAAGACCATTTGCGAATACCTGCAGTCCGAATATGCAAAGGTTGGCATCGAAGTTGAGCTGGTTCTGATGGAGTCGGCATCGTATTATGATGCAATCTGGTCGACAAGAGATTATGATATGATCATTTATCGTACCTATGAAGATTCCTGGAACCCTCATGGTTTCCTCTCCAGTCTGTTCTATCAATCCGAAGGAAATCCCTCTGTTTCCTGGTACGATGAACAGATCAACGAGAACATTGAGAACGTATTAGTCACCATTGACGAAGATGAGAGAACAACAATATATGACGAGATCTTTACGAGAATGAATGATCAGGCAGTGTGTGTTCCGCTGTATTATCCAAACAAAGAGTACGTATATAACAAGCGTCTGACAGGAGTCACCGAGGCCCCTACTTCTTATGAAGGTATCATCTGGGGAGCGGTAGATATTCAGTAAGAGGAGGACGACAATGTTTAAAGAACTGGAGGAAGTATGGACACAGGATTCCGCAGGATACGATGAGATGATCAAAGAACAGCTCTCAAATAAAAAGGAAGTGGCCTACTGGATGAAAGAGCTGAAACATGTGCTGGGTGATGAACCGAAAGATATTCTGGATGTCGGCTGCGGTCCGGGTTTTCTGACCATTATCATGAAGCGCCTTGGGCACCGCGTAAAAGCGATTGATGGTTCAGCGGGGATGGTACGCTGCGCGGCCGGCAATTTTGCGGCAGCAGGAATGGAGGTCAATGTTCAGGAAGAAGATGCGGTGGAATTGCCGGATGAAAGCTCTTCAAGCTATGATGTCATCATTTCCAGAGATGTTGTCTGGACATTGTACGATCCCCAAAAGGCTTTTGAGAGATGGCGGGAGGTTTTAAAACCAGGCGGAAACGTCATTATTTATGATGGAAATTACCGACGGGATCAGAATTCCCTTAAAATCACACTATGGAAAGTACTGTCACAATGTCTGATCACTGTGACGGAGAAAAAGTTTCCGCAGAAGGCTGCACACGGAGAAGACGAAGGTGTTTTTACAAAACTGCCGATGGTGATGTCAGAACGCCCCCGGACGGATCTGGAATTGCTTCGCGGGGCCGGATATAAAAAGATCCGGGTCACAAATGATAAATACCGCAACAGTCCTTCCCGGATGGAATTCTGGAAATATGGCTATCAAGGAAAAAAATTCAGGGTGATCACCTGGAAATAAAGCGCAGCACCGTAAGTCTTCGCAATCTGTTAAATCATAGGTTGCGAAGACTTTTGCTGACAGAAAACCCGATCCGTGTTAAAATACAGTCAGGATATAAGGAGGAAGCATGATATGATTATGATTGATACGGAAACATGCATTGGCTGCGGACAGTGTATCCATGTCTGTCCATTTACCGTACTGAAACGTGGTGCTGATGGAAAAGCCATACATACAGGGAAACCTTGTATCGCCTGCATGCACTGCGCTGCAGTTTGTCCGAAAGAAGCGATCACTTACGGCGGTGAACCAGCTGTTTTGGGACCGGTGCATCCATTGCCAAAGCGATGCAGCGAAACGGCAGAACAGCTGATTTATCAGAGGCGGTCCTGCCGGAGATTTCAGAAAAAGCCAATACCGGAAGAACTTTTGAAAAAAGCTCTGGATGCCGCAATGACTGCTCCGAGTGCAAAGAACCAGCACCCTGACAGATGGATCATAATCGAGACAGAAGCGCTGAAAACCAAACTGATGGAGCTGATATTGCAGTATTGCCAAAAACAGCAGGTTTCCCCAGAAATCCTGACAGAATACGAGAACCAGAATAATCCGGTGATGGGTGAAAACGCTGAGCTGCTGATCGGAATCTGCAGAGATGATGCGCTAAACCCGTTGCAGGATACGGCAATTGCCCTTGCAACAGCGGAGCTGATTCTGCAGGCAAACGACGTGGGGACATGCTGGGGCGGCTATCTGACTCGATTCCTGAATGCCATACCAGAATGCCGGAGACTGCTCGGCATCGCTGACGGCAGCAGTGTATACGGATCATTGATGATTGGTTACCCAAAAGGACAGGAATACCGCAACATACCGGTCAGACTGGTCAAACCAGAGATCACCAGATTGTAAGGATCAACAATATATGAGAGGGGAACGTAAGTGTGAATCCAGGATTTTACTTTTGTACGGTGCTATGTCTTGTTTTTCTTTTACTGGCAGTTTTATTTACCCTATTGAAAGAAAAAACCGCAGTGCTCGCCGGGGGATTTAATACCATACTGAAAATTCAGCAAGAGAACTATGACAGAGAAAAAAAGCAAAGACCACAGAAACTCCTTTTTGATATGGGGAGTGATTATGCTGACCGGCAGTATATGCTTCTATCTGTTCACACAGTATGCCGCAGCTTTGGCTGCCGTGATCTGGCTGATTGCATTCTTTAGAGATGTCCGTCCGGACGAAGAAAAGGCATTTGGAAAATGCATTTGGAAAATGCAAAATCAAATAAAGAGAAGGTGCAAAATGATCAATTATCTGTTTCTCCATGGTCTCGGACAAAATGCATCCAGCTGGAACGGAACCGTTTCCTGTATGCCGGAATCATTTTCTATTGAATGCCTTGATTTGATGGGGCTTTTCCATCATACGGATACCACCTATGCTAATTTGTATCAGGCTTTTTCCGAAGATTGCAGCCATAAGTCAGAACCTTTTGGCATCTGCGGTCTTTCACTGGGAGGGATTCTGGCATTGCATTATGCGGCAGACCATCCAGAGAAAGTGCATTCTGTTGTCTTAATCGGTGCACAGTATCAGATGCCGAAAGCTCTGCTTAAATTTCAGAATATAATTTTCCGGTTCATGCCGGAACGTTCCTTTGCGAATATGGGAGTTGATAAGCAGGCGTTGATACGGTTGGCCTCTTCCATGACAGATCTGGATCTCAGCCGGCGTTTAGAGGACATCTCATGTCCTGTACTGGTCGTCTGCGGTGAGCGGGACAATGTCAATAAAAATGCCGCAAAATCGCTGTGTGAAAAACTTTCTAATGCCGAATTACGCCTTGTAAAAAACGCAGGTCATGAGGTAAATACAGAAAAACCAGACAGACTGGCAGAACTACTGACAGAATTCTGCCGCGGCATACCAGAAGCTGCCCGTTAATACGCCGGCAGTTTCTGGTATCTTTTTATCAATGCGTATAATCAATGATCCGGATATCAGCGCCAAGATCTTTTCGTATCAGTTCCCTCATTTGCTTAGCAAACGGACACGGATATCCGATGGGAGTCCCTTTCTGGATACACGATGCAAAAACAATCGTATCGGCGCCTCTTTTCACAAGTTCTCTTGCTCTCAGCACAGCCTTTTTCGCAGGACATCCCCCGCAGTTGATAAATCCGATGATATCAATTTCTTCGTCAACTTCCTCAAACGCCCCCTTTTTTTCTTTCACAACCTTAAAATCTGTTGTACCCGGACAGTAATCTTCCGTCTGCATGCACCTGATAATTCCTATCTTCATCGATGTTCCTCCCTTCTACACCTGATGTACTGATTAGCTGCCTTCAGTATACCACTTAATGGAAGCGAAACAAACAGCCAGCATAATGCCGGTGATGAGGTCATTAGGCTCTCCGCACAGATGATCATCAGCCGATCCCTCCATAAACGATGCCCAGAATAAAGACAACAATTGTAAGTATCACATAGATATATTTTGAGACAAAGTCAAAGAATTTTCCAACCGGCTTTGGAGCACCCTGATTCAACTCGGCATGAATCTTCTTCTTTCCCAATACCCAGTAGATTATAACGGCGCCCAGCAGTGCGCCGAATGGCACAACATAAATAGTAACGACATCCATCCAGGTGCCAAGGCGGCTCTCCGCTTCGATCAGCAGTCCAATGCCGAAAACAATCACAGATACGATGGCTATAGACAGGTTCCGTTTGATTTTCAGCATTTTTTGTACGGATTCTGCGCACACCTCAAACATATTCATCAGAGAAGTGATTCCCGCAAACAGGCAGGAGACAAAGAACAGGACGGCGATTACATTGCCGAAAGGAATCTGCGCAAAAACTTTTGGCAGTGTGATAAACATCAGCGGAGGTCCGGAAGTCGGGTCCATGCCGAATGCGAAAACTGCCGGAATGATCGCAAGGCCAGCCAATAATGCAGAACAGGTGTCCAGCAATGCGGTCATCAGGGAGGAGCGAATTATATTTTCGGATTTGCTCAGGTAGCTTCCATAAATGATCATACCGGAGCCTGTTATGGACAGTGAAAAAAAGGCCTGCCCCATCGCCATAACCCAGGTATTGACTTTCAAAAGCGCGCTCCAGTCGGGGATGAACAGATATTGATAACCGTCCGCTGAACCTGAAAGGAAGGCAACCCGCACAGCGATGATAAAGAACAGGATAAAAAATGCCGGCATCATTATTTTGTTGATCTTCTCAATTCCTCTTGTGACACCGCACATCAAAATAAAAGCTGTCAGAAGAATCACGATCAGATGCCACGGCACACTGCCGAGTGTCTTTGTTGCCTGCGCAAAATAAACTTCTGATCCGGCATCGTTGATGGCATTTGTCGCCGAACCGAAAATGGAGCGCAAAACCCATCCCACGATGACGGAATAGCCGATCGCTATTCCAAATGATCCGATCAGCGGTATCGCACCCAGAATCTTCCCGCCGCGTTTGCCGCGGCTTCTCATCGCATAATCATAGGCACCGACAGGACCTGTGCCCGTGAGACGGCCGAGCGCAAACTCACCGGAAAGTCCGACATATCCGAATAAAGCAACGAACAGGAAATAAGGAATTAAAAAAGCGGCTCCCCCATTCTGGCCAAGTCGGTACGGGAACATCCAGATATTGCCCATACCGACTGCAGACCCCACCGATGCCAGAATAAAACCGATGCGGCTGTTGAACGTGTTTGTTTTTACATTTTTCATATTTTTCTCCCTGGTTACATCTAATAATCTGATTATACGAAAAATAAGAATATTAAGCAATAGGAGAATCCAACTGCGGGTTAAGAATCCAAGTGTCTGGAATCTCAACCCGCCTTCTTTAAATTATTTAATAGATTTACGTATTTTATGTGTCTTATGCTTTTTTCCTTTTTTCATTTTTTTATTTTGATGAATAGTACTGAAAAATTTCTCAAGCCCTTCGATGATACTGCTCGTATAACGCAGTACAGGTTCTGTTGCCAGGGCAAATACGCCGAGCAGCATTCCGCATTTCAAAGATACCATACTGATGGCAAACAGGTTGTTGACAAAGAAAATACAGATCAGCATCCCCACTGTAACTCCGATAAATACGGCCGAGCGCATTTTATTCATCGGCTTACTGATGCGGTACAGAATCATGAGTCCGACCGATGCGAGCAGGAGCGTAGAGGCGGTGGATATATCGGTGGAATCCACCCCAAACACCAGACCGAACACGACGAGTGCACTCACGATAAAAAAATCCGTAAGACCCGCCGGCAGAGCCTTTAACAGGACGTTTGTTATAAAATGACCTTCTATAATATTTTCATTTGGTTCCAGCGCAAGAAGAAAACCGGGAATACCGATGGTGAACATGCTGATCAGTGATATCTGTGACGGTTCCAGCGGATAGTTAATCATAAACGCGATCGAAAACATGGCCATCAGGAAGGAAAAAATATTCTTGACCAGAAACAGGCTGGCAGAACGCTGAATGTTGTTGACAACACGCCGTCCTTCGAGCACGACAGACGGCATACATGCAAAATTTGAATCCAGCAGTACAAGCTGTGAAGCCTGAGCGGCAGCGTCACTTCCCGATGCCATGGCGACGCTGCAGTCTGCATCTTTCAGAGCAAGCACATCGTTGACACCATCCCCTGTCATGGCTACGGTTTTCCCCTGACGTTTCAATGCTTTGACAAACTGTCTTTTCTGGTTCGGGGTAACGCGCCCAAATACTGTATATTTCTGCATTGCCTCGTTGACATCATCTTCCGTGAGCAGCGTCTGGGCATCCACGTATCGGTCGGCGTTGTTTATGCCTGCCTGTATTGCCACTTTAGACACCGTCACCGGATTATCACCGGAAATAACTTTAATTTCAACACCCTGATCCGCAAAATATTCAAAAGTTGCCTTTGCTTCTTTACGGATTGGATTGGACAGTAATACCAGACATAACGGCGTCACCGGTGCTGTCAGCTCTTTTCCGTCGGCTATGCCGTGATAGCGCGCGAAAATCAGTACACGGTATCCTTCGCTGCCGTGCATCTCGATCTCTTCTTGATAATCATCATACTGTGAACGAAGAATGAATTCGGGCGCTCCGATGACGTAGGAATCCTCTCCGAATGCTGCGCTGCTGTATTTATATGCGGAAGAAAAAGATGTCGTAGACGTTGCGACTTTTCCGGTGACCTCCCGGAAACGTTCTTTCATCGCCGCCATCGTGATATTGTCTTTTGACATGGCGTATACAAAATCACCGAGCATCAGTTCCAGTGACTCGTCTTCCTCCTCACGATATCCGTCCAGCGGGACTATATCGTTGACTTCCATCGTGTTTTCTGTAATGGTCCCCGTCTTATCGACACACAGTACGTTGACACGGGCAAGTGTCTCGATACATTTCATATCATGGACAAGTACTTTTTTCCCCGCCAGACGCATAACGCTCACCACAAGGGCTACGCTGGCGAGAAGATACAGACCTTCCGGAATCATTCCTATGACGGCTGCGACCATAGAAGTAATACTGGACTGCAAAGATGATTTTGCAAACAGCAGCTGCTGAACAACCAGTACAACCCCGATCGGTATGATAATAATGCCCACGGTAAGTACGAGATTGTTCAGAGAACGGATCATCTCAGACTGTTCGCCTTCTTTTGCCGCTTTTGCCTCCGTTGTCAGCTTTGACACATAAGAATCCCCGCCGACTTTTTCAAGTTTTGCAAGGCACCGTCCGGAAACAATAAAACTGCCGGAGAGGAGAGAGTCCTCTTTTTTCTTGGTAATCTCATCAGATTCTCCCGTAATCAGGGATTCATTCACCTGCACTTCGCCGCTCATAACACGTGCATCCGCCGGTATCTGATTGCCGGCAGAAAACAACACGATATCGTCCAGCACAAGGGCATCCGCCGGTATCGTCATCTCTTTGCCGTCACGGATGACAGTGGCTTTTGGGGCATTGAGCACGGTCAGTTTATCCAGAACATTTTTAGAACGGATTTCCTGTACGATGCCGATCAGCGTATTTGCAATAATTACAGGGAGAAATGTCAGGTCACGAAAAGAACCGACCAGAATCAACAACACCGCAATCACCGCAAATACAAGGTTGAAATACGTTAAAAGGTTGCTGAGCACAATTTCCTTTATACTTTTTGAAGGAGGATCAACGGGTGTGTTGATACATCCCTGAAGGGTATGTTCCTTTACCTGTGCCGAAGTCAGTCCCGTGTGAATATCCGGATCAAACCGGGTGATAGTATGGCTGACTTCTTCAATCAGCGGTTCCTCCTGTGCTTTTTTTATAAATTTTTTCATAAAACTCCTATCTGTCAATTCATACAACTTATCATTTGTTTCCTTCGACCGGCACAATTCCCGAAATATCCGGTTCGATCAACAGAGAGTAATTCGTAGGATAAACAACAAAGCCCGGTTTAGATCCTTTGGGTTTTTTGAGGTTTTTTCGCTGCGTATAGTCAATTTCTACCTTGGGAGCACTTCTGCCTTTGGAAAAATAAGCGGCAAGGCGTCCTGCTTCCTCAAATGTACTGTCCGGAAGGTCATTGCCGTCCCCTTTTACAATCACATGCGATCCAGGCTGGCCTTTTGCATGAAACCACCAGTCATTTCCGTTTGCAATCTTAAAGGTCAGTTCATCATTCTGAAAATTGTTTTTGCCAACGTATATATGGTACCCGTCACTTGAAAGATAGTGATACGGTCTGGTCGTAATTCTGACTTTTTTTCCACCGTCATGTTTCCGTTTAATATAGCCAAACTCCATCAACTCTTCTTTAATCTGGACGAGATCTTCCTCAGCACGTGCGATGTCAAGCGCAACCGCAATCGATTCCAGATGTTCGATCTCTGCTTTTGTCTCAGACAGAAGAGAATCCAGCGCGTCGGACGTCCGTTTCAGCTTATTATATCGCTCAAAGTATTTTTTCGCATTTTCAGACGGCTGAAGCTTCGGGTCAAGCGGGACGGTGACCATCTCATTGTTGTAATAATTCAGCGCTTCAAATGACTTTGCCTTGGGTTCCAGATTGTATCCATAGGCGTTGATCAGTTCACCGTATATCCGGTATTTTTCTTTCTTTTCCGTATCTTTCAGCTGTTTTTGCTGCAGTTGATACTTTTTGACGCTGCGCTCGAGCGATGTCTGCACAATTCGTCTGAGTTCAGAAGACTTCTGACGGATACGCGTTACAACATTGCGCGCCGCATAGTAGGCTTCCAGCATTGCGCTTACGGATTCATATGTAACGGCAGAAAAATCCCGATACAGAGAAAGCACGAGGCTGGAAAACTCTATCGGTTCTTTATCCTGATAAATAATATTCGGTGTAAATGCTGACGTGCTGACATCTTCCATCATCCGAAGAAACGTATGATACAGATGTGTCTTTTCAAGTTCGTCCAGTGAATCCGTGGATGCCCCCCCGTCGATCGAAGCGCGGTTGCAGAGCTCTTCTCCGATCAGCGGACTGATACCGGTAAGCGAGCTGTAAAGCGCTTTGCCGACAGGAAGCGGTCTTGTCAGCACATGATTCATGAATTCATCCTGTGTCACTTGAAATGGATTGAATTTTTCCCGTGTCTCCGGAATAAAATAATCCCGTCCGGGAAGTACTTCACGGACAGAACTCATATGCGCGGAAACGTGTTTAATACTGTCAATGATACAAAAATCTTCATTACAGAAAATAATATTGCTGTGTTTTCCCATAATCTCTATGATAAGGTATTTTCGGCAGAGATCCCCGAGTTCATTCAGATGTTCCAGCTTGATCTGTATGATACGTTCCAGCCCGGGCTGCGTAATGCTCAGAATTTTGGCGCTGCCGATATGCTTTCGAAGAAGCATACAGAAATTTGGAGCAGTCAGCGGGCTTGGCTTCCTGTTTTTTGTAAGATAGATGAGCGGCAGAGAGGCGTTCGCTGAAATAAACAGAAGATACTGTTCTTTGTTGTTTTTTATTGTAATCAAAAGCTCATCATTTTCAGGCTGTGCGATCTTATTGATTTTGCCTCCGGTGATGGTCTGATTCAGTTCAGATGTAATGTTTGCTATTGTAATACCGTCAAATGCCATATTCTTCTCCTTTTATCAATTTATTATAGCAGAAAAAAATGATTTGACTAGGGTTTTGTAATGAATTATAATAAATTTGTATGTTTAAGTGCGAGACACTTTTACATGCGATCATTTATAGAAACGAGAAGAGTAATAACATGATGAAAAGTATGACAGGATTTGGACGTTTTGAGATACAGAACGAACAATACAGGTTTACGGTCGAGATGAAATCCGTTAACCACCGTTATCTGGATTTTAATTTTAAGATACCGAAGAAGTTAAGTTTGTTTGAATCCGCCGTCCGTGCAGTATTGAAAGAGTATATGCAGCGCGGAAAAGTGGATGTTTTTATCACTTATGAGAACTATACCCAAAGCCGGATATCCCTGAAATACAACAGAGATATTGCAGGACAGTATCTGGATTATCTGCAGGAGCTGGGAAAGGATTTTTCTCTGGAAAATGATATTACAGTTTCCAATCTTTCGCGTTATCCAGAGGTTTTTACCATGGAAGAGCAGCCGGTTGATGAGGAGGAACTCTGGAGCGTTCTGGAACAGGTGCTTCGAAGAGCCGCCGAATCTTTTTCTGCTTCCCGCGAAAAAGAGGGCGCCGATCTCAAGAACGATCTGCTTGATAAACTGGACAGTATGCTTGAAAAGGTTGCCGCGATTGAAGTCCGTTCCCCGGAAATTATAAGGGAATACCGTGAAAAACTGGAGAAGAAGCTCCGCGAACTTTTGGAAGACAGTCAGGTTGAAGAGTCGAGAATTGCCGCAGAAGTTGTCCTTTTTGCAGATAAAATCTGCACAGACGAAGAAACAGTCAGGCTGAAAAGTCACATAGAGAATATGAAGCGTGTGCTGACAGAAGGCGGAGGCATTGGACGTAAGCTCGATTTCATCGCACAGGAGATGAATCGTGAGGCTAATACTATCCTGTCCAAGGCCAATGATCTGGAAACTTCCAATATCGCCATTTATCTCAAGACAGAGATTGAAAAAGTGCGGGAACAGATCCAGAACATTGAGTAAGTGAGGGACCATTTTGACTAGACTGATTAATATTGGATTTGGCAATGTCATCAATGCAGAGAAAATAGTAGCTGTCGTCAGCCCGGATGCCGCACCCGTCAAACGCATGATTCAAAGTGCAAAAGAAAACGGTAATGCGATCGACGCAACACAGGGAAGGCGGACCAAAGCTGTAATTATTACGGAAGAAAACTTTGTGATTCTTTCTGCTTTACAGGCAGAGACAATCAGTAAACGTGTGAATACAGGGTACACAGCGGATGAAAAAGGGGATATGTATGAACCATAAGGGAATTTTAGTGGTGGTGTCTGGATTTTCCGGCTCGGGAAAAGGAACTTTGATGAAGCGGCTGATGAACAAATACGACAATTATGCACTTTCCGTGTCGGCAACAACAAGGACTCCGAGAGCCGGAGAACGTGACGGAAAGGAATACTTTTTCAAGACGCAGGAGTCATTCTGCAAAATGATTCAGGAGGACGCATTTATTGAATATGCACGCTACGTAGATAACTATTACGGAACTCCAAAGGAATATGTTCAGGAACAGCTTGATTCCGGAAAGGACGTGATCCTGGAGATCGAAATGCAGGGTGCATTAAAAGTCAAGGAAAAAATGCCGGAAACACTGTTGATCTTTGTGACCCCCCCTTCTGTACAGGAGTTAAAACGGAGACTGACGGAGCGCGGGACAGAGTCCAGCGAGATTGTAGATGCCCGAATGGCACAGGCTAAAGAAGAAGTAAAATTTATGGAGTTTTACGACCATGTTCTGGTCAACGAAACAAATGAGGAAGAGGCTTGTGCTGACGAAATGCACCGGGTAATCCAAAGCGCACATACAAAAACTTCCCAGAACAGGGAATTTATCGAACATATCAGGGAACAATTGGAAGAGGTATCGTGAAAGGAGACAGGGATTATGATTCATCCATCGTATTCAGAATTAATGCAGGCTATCAACAAGGATATTGACGCAGACGAGGCGCCATTGGTAAACAGCCGGTATTCCATCGTTCTGGCTACCAGTAAACGGGCAAGACAGATCATCAGCGGGGCAGAACCGTTTGTGAGGGCGGCAGGGAAAAAACCGCTGTCGATTGCGGTAGAAGAAATGTATGAAGGACAAGTGAAGATTCTTCCGGAAGATTTCGAAACAGAAGAGAGCGAAGAGACAGAAGAAAGGTAAGCATCAAAGAACAAGCTGTTACGCGGTCATTGACTGTTGTAACAGCTTTCTTAAAAGAAGCAAAATTACAAAAGGAGCAAAAGCATGCAGATTTTATTTATTTCGCTTGGCTGTGATAAAAATCTTGTGGACTCTGAAGAAATGCTTGGGTTGCTGGAGGCCAGAGGCTATACCATCACAGATGATGAGACAGCTGCAGATATCATTGTCGTGAATACCTGCTGTTTCATCCATGACGCGAAGGAGGAGAGTATCCAGACGATTCTGGATATGGCAAAATACCGGACCGAGGGAAGGGCAAAAGCACTTGTTGTGACCGGATGTCTTGCACAGCGCTATCAAAAAGAAATTCAACAGGAAATCCCGGAAGTGGATGCTGTTCTGGGTACGTCCAGTTATGATGAGATTGCAGATGCTCTGGAACAGGTGCTTGGCGGAAATGCATACACATCTTTTCGGGATATTGACCGTCTTCCGGATTTGGATGCGAAACGGCTCATCACAACCGGCGGAGCGTATGAATATCTGAAAATAGCAGAAGGCTGCGAAAAGCACTGTACTTACTGTATCATACCGAAAATTCGCGGCGGCTACCGCAGTGTGCCGATGGAAAAGCTGCTTCGGCAGGCGCGGTATCTGGCGGAGTCAGGGGTAAAAGAACTGATTATCATCGCCCAGGAGACAACGCTCTATGGGAAGGACCTCTATGGTGAGAAATCACTGCACCGTCTGCTGAAGGAACTGTGCCGCATTGACGGTATTGTGTGGATACGGGTAATGTACTGTTATCCGGAAGAAATTTATCCGGAACTGATCCGGACAATCAAGGAGGAGCCAAAGATCTGTCATTATCTGGACATTCCGATCCAGCACTGCAGCGACAGCATTCTGAAGCGTATGGGGCGCAGGACTTCCAAGCAGGATCTGGAAACCATCATAACCGAAATACGAAAACAGATTCCTGATGTTGTGCTGAGGACCACATTGATTACCGGTTTCCCCGGAGAAACCCAGGAAGATCACGAGGAATTAAAACAGTTTGTAGCGGACATGGCATTTGACCGTCTCGGCGTCTTTACGTATTCACCGGAAGAGGATACGCCTGCTGCCTCCATGGAGCATCAGCTTGCAGAAGCGGTTAAGGAAGAACGGCAGGCGGAATTGATGGAACTGCAGCAGGATGTGTCACTGGAGCTTGGTGAGGATCGGATCGGACAGAAACAGCTTGTGTTTATCGAGGGCAAGGTGGCAGACGAAGATGCCTATGTAGGCAGAACCTATGCGGACGCCCCCGGCATTGACGGATATATCTTCGTAAATACACAGCTTCCCCTTATGACGGGAGATTTTGTACGGGTGAACGTTACGGGTTCGCTTGAATATGATTTGATAGGAGAAATTGCTGATGAATACACCGAATAAACTGACACTGCTTCGTGTCATTATGATTCCTTTTTTTGTCATTTTCATGCTGGTTCCTGCGGCAGGAGGGAATACCAAATGGATAGCACTGGCGATATTTATCGTGGCAAGCCTGACAGACGCCCTGGATGGCTATCTCGCAAGAAGAGACAATCTGGTTACCAATTTTGGCAAGTTCATGGATCCGCTTGCAGATAAGCTTTTGGTCTGCTCAGCATTAATTTGTTTGATCGAGCTGGATAAAATACCGTGCTGGGTGGTTATCATTATTATAGCAAGAGAATTTATCATCAGCGGTTTTCGTCTGATTGCATCTGACAACGGCATCGTCATTGCAGCCAGTTACTGGGGAAAAGCAAAGACGATCTCTCAGATGGTGATGATCATTCTCCTGATCGCAGATCTGGGAAGTATTTTCGGTATGCTGGAACAGGTTTTTATCTATCTGTCTCTGGCGCTGACTGTCGTTTCTTTGGTCGATTACCTGTTGAAAAATAAAAACGTATTAAGCATGCAGAGCTGATTTAGGAGGGATTCATATGGTAGCAGAACTGGTCACTGTCGGGACAGAAATACTGCTCGGCAATATCGTAAATACAAACGCTGCATATCTGTCGGAGATGTGCGCCAAACTGGGACTGACGGTTTATTATGAAACATCGGTCGGAGATAATCCCGAGCGGATGTTCCAGACAATCCAAACGGCCGTGGACCGATCTGATATTGTCATTTTGTCCGGGGGACTCGGGCCGACAAAAGATGATATCACGAAAGACATTGCGGCGCGTGTCATGGACAAAGAGCTGGTGGAAGATCCGCATACGAGAGAGCGGATTCAGCAGTATTTTGATAATCTGAGTATTAAACGGCCGGAAGTCAAGATCACAGAGAATAACTGGTGTCAGGCCATGATTCCGGATGGTGCTGTCGTACTTGACAATGAAAACGGAACGGCCCCCGGCCTTATTATCGAGGAAAAAGGAAAAACCGTCATCCTGCTGCCCGGACCTCCGAATGAACTGAAACCAATGTTTGAGAATCAGGTTTATCCTTATCTTCAGGAAAAACAGCCGGAAGTCATCGTATCGCAGATGGTAAAAATCTGCGGAATCGGCGAGAGCATGGCAGAAACCATGATAGAGGATCTGATTGACGGACAGAGCAACCCAACGATAGCACCTTACGCGAAGACCGGTGAAGTTCATCTGAGAGTCACTGCCAAAGCCAAATCCAATGGAGAAGCAAAGAAGCTGATCAAACCTGTTCTGCGTGAATTGAAACTGCGGTTTGGTAAAAACATCTATGCAACCGAAGAGAAAAAGACGCTTGAGGAATCCGTCGTAGATCTTCTGAGGGACAAAAACATGATCCTTACCTGCGCAGAATCCTGCACCGGCGGTGCACTGGCTGCACGGATCGTAAATGTTTCCGGTGCCTCCGATGTGTTTAAACAGGGATTCATCACATATGCGAACAAGGCGAAGCGCAAATATCTCATGGTTAAAAAATCAACACTGAAAATGCATGGTGCCGTCAGCGAAAAAACAGCGAAAGAAATGGCAAAGGGCGGATGTTTTGTCACCGGTTCAGATGCCTGTGTTGCGATCACCGGAATTGCCGGACCTGGCGGGGGGACGTCTGACAAACCGGTTGGACTGGTCTATATCGGCTGCTGTGTAGACGGACATCTCACAGTCAGAGAATATCATTTTAACGGAAATCGTTCTAAAATCAGGGAGCAGGCAGTTGTCTATGCATTGACTCAGCTGCGTGACTGCATCCTGCAGAGCTATTCCTGATCCTATTCACAAGAAAAAAGGGACGAAAGTCCCTATTTTTTTATGGTTTTCAGCAGGGACAGCATTTTTTCTATCTGAGCAGTTTCTTTTTTTGATTTACCGCTTTTTAAAACTTCTACGATCATATCCATCTCTTCCGGAGAGAACGTCATACCGCTCTTTTTGGACTGCTGCATGGCCATCATTAAAAAAGGCATCATATCCTGTTTGCCTTTTCCTTCCCCCTGTGAAGCCAGGGACTGAAGCATCTGAAGCTTTGCCATATCCATCGATGCGAGATTTGGGTGTTTCATCCAATCCTGATCCATACGTTACTCATCCTCCTCCATATTCTGAAACATCATAAACATCTGTGCGGTCTGAAATGCGCTGAGCATCCCCTCAATGGAATCGTGCAGAGAGCCACTGGTATACTGCTGAATATCACGCAGCATTTCTTCCGGAGAGACTGTCGTCTCTTCTGATGACATGATCGACATATCCATATGAGGCTGACTAAACATTGACATTGTTTTTCTCAATTCCATAAACTTTGTCAAAAGAGAAAGTGTTTTTCTGCCATTCGGAGACACATAGGGAATCGCGGCTTTCATCATCTGGAGACTGTCATCATTGACCATCTGGTCGAGCGTTGTCATTTGCGGAGTATTATTTTCTTTCATGGCACTACCTTATATTTTTTTTAATCTTATGATTTTATTCTTTACTATATGACAGGTTTCAAAATTTTGACATATGATATTAAAAAATGATATGGAGATTTAAAAACCATCATGGAAGAGAAAAAGCAAAAACTGATCGTTGATGGGAATGCCCTTTATGAGATAGATATGGACTGCGTTGAGCATAAAAAAGAAAGAATGCGTGATATGAAAAACGCAGGATACAGAAAAAAACGAAGAGATACAGAAAGAAAAGCGCCGGGGAGATGATCCCCGGCGCTTTTCAGCGTAATCATTATCCGCAGATGGATCCGCATCCGCCGCAGCAGAAGAGCAGAAGGATAATCAGGAGGCAGCAGTTGTCACCGCCGAATCCGCCGCAGCAGCCACAGCTGTCGCCGTTGCCGCCACAGCAGCAAAGAAGAAGGATGATCCAGATAATGGAATTACATCCGCCTCCTCCCAAACAAGAATTACCGGAATCACATCCAGAATCACATCCACATCCACAGTTTGTAGCAGCTAAATCACTCATGTAAAGTTCCTCCAAAATTTGTTTACACTCCATCTTATGTAAGCAGGTTCCAGATTGCTACAAAAAAATCATCTTTCAAAAAAAGAAGCGAAAGATCGATAGACATTCATTTTTCCGTACCCCCACTCCCTGTTGGGATACACGGTTCCGGAATCACGCACGGTACCTCTGATCAGAAAATCTCTGATTTCAGCAGAATTAAAGAGAATATAGGGATTACGCCGGAGTCCCCATTCCATGATCAGTGCGGCACTTCCGGCTGTCAGTCCTGCTGCAAGGCAGGAGCCAGTGCGCGACGTCAGATTACCGCGGGTATTCATTCCAGTCAGATTTACCCCCGGCGCGCAAAAATCAGGCTTTTGAATACCCAGTGCAGTATTTCCGCGCCCTGAATTCAAATAAAGACCATTGGTATAGGCATCGTACGTACCGGTTGCTACAACATTGGACGCGTCAGACGGTGATGTAAGTGTCGTATAAGCATCCGGCTGCAGAAAGACGATGTCCGGATCGGTAAAACCGTAGATCGGAAGCCACATGTGAAAGGTTCCAAAAAGAACACGTGGTCCATAGACTCTGATCCTCCAGATGCCGGGAGAGGGCTGACGAAAACGCATAAAAATAAGCTGGCTGCCGGATACCGCCTGGACTGTCTCGTAATGCACCTCAATTGTTGTAGGATCCAGGATAAAGCCGGCATTTACCGTGTTGTTCAGACCGAAAGGAATTCTGTTAACGACCTCCCCTGTCGGAGATACAAATCCGACAGAAAAGGCATCCGGTGAACGCACCCATAATTCAAGAAAAAATCCGGAAGAACCTTCCGGGACCAAGACCTCTACCGTCTCATAGGATACGTTTTCGGGAAGTTCCCCGAAAAAATGATGAGCGCGGCCCGCCTCATTACCGGTCGCCACCACCACTGCATTCATAATCAGTGCAGTGGTGCCAGACAGCACGCTCGACAGTGGCATTCCTCCTGCATGATCCCCCTGATTCGTGCCAAGACCGATACATACCACAAGAGGAAGATGAAGTTTTAGTGCCAGATTCCGCAGATAGGAGTATGCTATAATAATGTCGCTCTCCTGAAAAACCGGATCAGAACCGGAGAAATAAAAAAACTCTTTCAGATAATTTTTCGCCTCTTTCAGTTTTACCATCGCAATGGCTGCACGTGGAGCTGCTCCGATAAAATCCTCTTCCGGGATTGCCGTTCCGGCGGTGATACTCGCCAGAAAGGTACCATGTCCATTGGTATCTGTGGAGGGAACCACTTCTTGTGGATTCTCCGAGCGGAGCGCCCGGTCAATATCATCTTTCAGGTATTCCGTGCCGTACGGAAAATTTTCAGGGGTAGGACCACCTTGAATGCTCTGATCCCAGATTGCTTCGATCCGTGTGTTCCCTGCTGCATCACGGAACACACGGTTCGTGTAATCAATTCCGGTATCGATAAATCCAATCAGCACACCTTCGCCTGTGAGATTCAGATTGGTGAGATTCTGAACCTGCGTGATTCCGGAAACTTCCAGGCTTGTGGTGTCCTGCAGCATGAAAAGATTGGGGATAGTGTTGTATCTTGTGAATTCAAAGAGTGCCGGATTTCTTGGCGCCGGGACAATAAGCAGAGAATACTCACTGTCTATTTTAAGAACCCGGATCTCTGGCAGGAGATCCGTCAGAGACGACAGATCAACTATGGATGGGATGATGTAATCATAATAATCATTGGAGATCATTGCTTCCTGCAAAGAATTTGACATACATAAAGTCCTGCTTTTTTTACTATCCTATGCATGAACATATCCGGCCAATCAGAAAATTTTTGTCCGGACGCCAAGAAACGGGGCAGGATATGCTTCTGTTGAATACGTTAATAATAAATCATCAGGAAGGTTTTGTATGCTGACAGTTAATAAGTATACGGGGAAGGGCATCGGTGTGGCTGTGCTGGACACCGGAATCTTTCCCCATATTGATTTCGATAACAGAATTGTATATTTTCAGGATTTCGTGCAGAAAAAGTCGGCACCCTACGATGATAACGGCCACGGGACACATGTCTGCGGCATCATTGCCGGAAGCGGAAGAGCCTGCGGCAGAAAATGGCACGGTATGGCTCCGGGCTGTCATTTGATTGGATTAAAGGTGCTCGACAAAGCCGGAAACGGTATGCAGCAGAACACACTGAAGGCACTGGACTGGATCAAAAAATATCATGACAGATTTCATATCCGTATCGTCAATATTTCGGTTGGTTCAATCACACAGAATCAGCGGCAGCATGATGAGCTGATACGGGCCGTGGAAATGATCTGGGACCTGGGTCTGGTTGTTGTCGCCGCCGCCGGAAACGGGGGACCCAAACCCGGAAGTATCACGGCGCCGGGAAGCAGTAAAAAAGTAATCACCGTCGGTTCCAGCGACATGCTGGATCAACATCATCTGCTCTCCGGTATCGGACCGACCGCAGAATGCGTCTGCAAACCGGATATCGTCTGCAGGGGGCATGAGATTTTATCGTGCTCATCAGCTCCTTCGGGAACAGAATATGTAAGGAAAAGCGGAACTTCCATGTCCACACCGTATATTTCCGGCGCCATAGCGCTTGCACTGGAAAAAGATCCTCTGTTGACAAATGTGGAAGTTAAAATGATGCTCCGGGACTGCGCAAAAGATCTTGGTTTTGCTCATAATCAGCAGGGCTGGGGCGAATTTGATTTTGAGAAATTCATGAACTATTGACAATGTTCCGACATTTGAATACAATAGAGAGCGTGTAAAGAATTGTACAATCAGGCATGGATACAGGAGGATACTATGGAAAAAATCAAGATGACAACGCCGCTGGTAGAGATGGATGGAGATGAAATGACACGGATTCTCTGGCAGCTGATTAAAGATGAACTGTTGCTGCCGTTTATCGATCTGAAAACAGAATACTATGATTTGGGTCTGAAACATAGAAACGATACGAATGACCAGGTTACTGTTGATTCTGCAAATGCGACAAAGAAATACGGTGTTGCCGTCAAGTGTGCCACAATCACGCCAAACGCCGCAAGAATGACGGAATATAACCTGAAAGAAATGTATAAAAGCCCCAACGGAACGATCCGTGCAATGCTGGATGGTACCGTATTTCGTACCCCGATCGTTGTCAAAGGCATCGATCCCTGCGTAAAAAACTGGAAAAAGCCAATTACGCTGGCAAGGCACGCATACGGTGATGTTTACAAAAACACCGAAATGATCATTCCCGGCCCCGGAAAAGTAGAGCTGGTATATACAGCTGAAGACGGAAGCGAGACAAGAGAGCTTGTTCATAATTTTGCCGGCCCCGGCATCGCACAGGGTATGCACAATCTGGATGACTCCATCAAAAGTTTTGCGAAGAGCTGTTTTAACTACGCACTGGATACAAAACAGGATCTCTGGTTTGCGACCAAAGACACGATTTCCAAAAAATATGACCATACGTTTAAGGACATTTTCCAGGAGATCTATGACCGTGAGTATCAAGAAAAATTTGAAGCGGCAGGCATTGAATACTTCTATACACTGATCGACGATGCCGTTGCCCGCGTGATGAAAGCAGAAGGCGGATTTATCTGGGCGTGCAAGAACTATGACGGTGACGTTATGAGTGATATGGTATCCTCAGCCTTCGGTTCCCTTGCAATGATGACTTCCGTTCTTGTTTCGCCGCACGGATATTTTGAATATGAGGCGGCACACGGAACGGTTCAGAGACATTATTACAAACACTTAAAGGGAGAAGAAACGTCAACAAACTCTGTGGCAACGATATTTGCCTGGACCGGTGCACTTAGAAAAAGAGGAGAAATAGACGGTATTTCAGAACTGTGCAATTTTGCTGATCAACTTGAGAAAGCTACCATCTCAACGATCGAGAGCGGAAAGATGACAAAAGATCTTGCACTTATCACCTCGATACAGAATCCGGCCGTACTTAACAGCAAGGACTTTATTCTGGCAATCCGAACAGAACTGGAAAAATAAATCATAATGGCAGGAGGCGTCTGATGAAAGTTTCAGACGCCTCTTTCTCATAGATTTAATCCGCAAGTATTGCCCACTGTTCATAAAGTTCCTCGAGCCTTATCTGCATGTTAGCCTGTTCCCTCGACAGTTCCATGCACTTTGATGGATCTGTTGCCACCTCCGGCAAAACAAGCATCTCGTCAATTTCCCTGCATTTTTCTTCAAGAGCGGCAATATCCGTCTCCATTTTTTTCAGGTCGTTTTCCCGTTTTCTCCTGCGGGCAGTCTCTTCTTTCTGCCGCTGCCAGGATACTTTTGTCTGAGACGGAACATCCGATGTTTCTTTGACAGCCGTCCCGGATGAACAGCGAAGTGTAAGTTCATCCTTTTTTTCAAGATAATAATCATAATTTCCAATATAATTGACAAGCGTTTCGTTTACAAGATCCAGGATACGCGTTGCAGTCTGATTGATAAAATACCGGTCGTGGGATACATACAGCACAGTACCCGTATATTGATTCAGTGCCTGCTCAAGAATTTCTTTTGATACGATATCCAGATGGTTGGTCGGCTCATCCAGTATCAGAAAATTTGCATTTGACAGCATCAGTTTTGCAAGGGAAACACGGCCGCGCTCTCCGCCGCTCAACGTCTTAATCTGCTGAAAGACATCGTCATCGGTAAACAGAAATGCCGCGAGTACGTTGCGGATCCTGGTTCCCGTCAAATCGGGAAACGTATCGGAAATTTCCTGAAAGATCGTCTTTTCCATGTCCAGTACATGGTGTTCCTGATCATAATAACCGATATGAACATTGCTTCCAAGCGTAAAGCTTCCCGTGTCAGGCTCGATCAGCTGATTCAATATCTTCAGAATCGTCGTCTTTCCGGTGCCGTTGGCACCGATGATGGCCACGCGTTCACCGCGTTTTACTTCAAAAGAAAGATTCTCAAACAGGCTCAGCCCCGGATAAGATTTGGACAGGGATTCCACGGATAATACGTCATTTCCACTTTGAATGCAGGGTTCCAGAATCAGACGCATCTCATCATTGACTTCCTGCGGTTTTTCCAGAACTTCTATCTTTTCCAGCATTTTCTCGCGGCTTTCGGCGCGTTTTATAGATTTTTCGCGATTGAAAGATTTCAGTTTTGCAATCACCTCTTCCTGGTGCCGTATTTCCTGCTGCTGGTTTAAGTATGCTTTGATCTTTGCCTCGCGGATCTGCGTCCGTTTTTTTGCATAATCCGAATAATTGCCTGTATAGGTGGTCAGAACGCTCTGTTCCAGTTCAAAGACTTTCGTTACAATACGGTCAATAAAATACCGGTCATGAGAGACAATCAGAACGGCTCCCTGGTAATGCTGCAAAAAAGACTCCAGCCAGGCAATGGAATCAATATCCAGATGGTTCGTCGGCTCATCGAGCAGGAGCACGTCCGGTTTCTGCAGCAGCAGTTTACCCAGTGCCACACGGGTTTTTTGTCCTCCGGATAACGTACTGATCGTTTTGGTGAAATCAGCTTCCTCAAAACCAAGTCCCTTTAATACCCCGGTGACTTCGCTTCTGCATGCATAGCCGTTTTCCAGTTCGAATTGTTCAGAAACCCGATGGTAGTTTTCCATCAGCTGTTCAAGTTTTTTCCCTTCCAGCGTTTTCATGGATGCTTCCATCTGGCGCATCGATGCTTCCATCTCAAGAACAGGGCGTTTGACTTCCAGTACTTCCTCATAAATGCCGGCATTGCCGTTCATATCCTGATGCTGCGCAAGATACCCGAGCGTCTTTCCTCTCGCGACAATCACTTCCCCGCCATCCTTCGTCATTTCCCCGGCGATGATTTTCAGCATCGTAGACTTGCCGGTACCGTTAGCGCCGACAAGCGCAGTTTTTTCATGTTCTTCGATATGGAAAGAGGCATCGTGTAAAATTATATTTGTTCCAAAAGATTTTTCTATATTGTGGCATGATAATATCATTGGTACTTGTATCTCCTTATCATCTAAAATCTGCTTACTGTTTCCATTATATGAAAAGTATGAAAAAAATACAAGAAAAACAGCGTTCTGTTTGACAAACTTATAACAAAAAGATATAATAAAATAAGGTTTAAGACAGGAGGATCTGGTTGTGGACGGAAAGGAAATTTCCAAAGCAGTCATCACGAGGTTACCAAGATACTACCGTTATCTGGGCGAACTGCTGGAGAATGGTGTGGAACGCATCTCGTCCAACGATTTAAGCAAACAGATGAAGGTAACTGCTTCTCAGATTCGTCAGGATCTGAACAACTTCGGCGGCTTTGGTCAACAGGGGTATGGTTATAATGTGAGGTTTCTCTACAATGAGATTGGCAGAATTTTGGGGCTCGACCATGTACATTCCATGATTATCGTCGGCGCCGGCCATTTGGGCCAGGCTCTTGCCAATTACGTGAAATTTGAGAAGCGGGGTTTTAAGATTATCGGTATTTTTGATACTGACCCAAGATTGAAGGGATGTATGGTACGCGGTATCGGCATTCAGATGCTGGATGAACTCCCTGAGTTTTTGAGGGAGTACAAAGTTGAGATCGCAACACTTACAATTCCGAAAGACAGTGCGCTCAATGTCGCAGAACTTCTGGTCGCAAACGGCATTAAGGCAATCTGGAATTTTGCACATATCGATTTGAATCTGGTTCTTCCTTCAGATATTATCGTTGAAAATGTACATCTGTCAGAAAGTCTGATGCGGCTTTCCTATAACCTGACACATGCGGAAAAAGAACAGAAAGAAATCTAGAGGATGTTGTACCTGCGGATGCGAGAAGGCGGATCGGGTACAACATTATTTTGCTTTTGGGAGGTATTGTATGAAACGTGTTGTGACCATACAGCAGATGAAGCAGGCAGACGAATATACGATCAGGCGGATGGGCATTCCGTCACTGGTACTTATGGAACGTGCCGCACTTGCCTGTGTGGAAGTCCTCAAACAGGAATTTCCTCTAACGCGGGTTTTGGTACTGTGCGGAACCGGCAATAACGGGGGAGACGGGCTCGCCATCGGACGCATCCTGCATCTGGCAGGATATGATGTTTCCATATACCTGACAGGAAATGACGCGCATCGCAGCGAAGAAAACAAAACCCAGAAAGAAATTGCAGAAAATTATGGTACAACCTTTGTAAACAACCCGGACCCGGCTGAATATACTACTATTGTAGATTCTGTTTTCGGTATCGGTTTGTCCCGGGAATTGTCACCTGAATACCGTGCGTTGTTTCAAAAAATCAATGCAGCCAGCGCAAAAGTACTGGCCGTTGATATCCCTTCGGGTGTACACGGAAACACTGCTGAAATATTAGGAGAAGCCATCAGGGCAGATGTGACAGTTACTTTTGCATTTCAAAAGCCCGGGCTTTTGATGTATCCCGGAGCCGATTTTGCCGGAAGACTGAAAGTCTGTGATATCGGAATCTACGAATCAGAACCTATGAATTGCCGTCCGGATATTCACCAGCTGGAAAACAAAGACCGGTCCTGGATAAAACGCCGGGATCCGGGAGGAAATAAAGGAACCTTTGGGAAAGTCCTGCTGATTGCAGGCTCCGTAAATATGAGCGGTGCGTCTTATCTGAGCGGAATGGCCTGTTTTTTGATGGGGGCAGGGATGGTAAAGATCCACACGGTGAAGGAAAACCGTGTAATCCTGCAGCAGCAGTTTCCAGAAGCGATGCTCTCGGTATATGATGAGACAGACCCCAATCTCCCGGGACTTGACGATGCGATAAAATGGGCGGACGTGATCGGCATCGGTCCCGGAATCGGGACCTCACAGACCGCAGAAACACTGTTAAACCATGTACTTGCATCCAGCCGGATTCCGCTTGTGATCGATGCGGACGGACTAAACCTGCTCTCCGGGAACATGGACAGGCTGAAACAGATCAAATGCCCCTGCATCATAACGCCGCATCTCGGTGAAATGGGCAGACTGACCCGGATGAATATTTCACAGATTCAAAAAAACCGTCTGAAGACAGCGTCTGATTTTGCCCTGGCACATCATGTTGTCTGTGTGCTGAAAGATGCACGGACAGTCATTGCGGATCCAGACGGAAAGATGTTCATCAACACGACGGGAAACAGCGGAATGGCAACAGCCGGAAGCGGCGATGTGCTGACAGGCATGATTCTTGGACTTTTATCCCAGGGCACGCCAGTCCTGGAAGCCGCGGCACTCGGAACTTATCTGCATGGATGTGCCGGCGATGCAGCCTGCCGCAGACTGGGAGCGGCCTCTGTGATGGCCGGAAATCTTCTGGAAGAAATCCCAAAATGTTTAACGGGTGAAAGTCAGAATACGAAAGAACATACTTGGAGGAAACTATGAAATCAGACAGCAGAATCGTTGCAATGATTAATCTGAACGCGATAGAAGAGAACTTCCGGCAGATGCGGGCGAATATGAAAACTGATACAAAAATGATTGCCGTTATCAAAGCAGATGGTTACGGCCATGGCGCCGTGAGAATTGCCCGGCTTGCTGAAGCTTATGATTATCTATGGGGATTCGCAGTTGCGACAACACAGGAGGCTGTTGAACTGCGGGAACACGGGATAAAAAAACCGGTGTTAATCCTGGGCTTTGTCTTTGAAGAAGATTATGAGACAATCGTACGATATGAGCTCAGACCAACTGTCTTCACGCTTTCAATGGCAAAGAAGCTTTCCAATGCCGCAGCACAGATACAAAGAACGGTCCATGTACATATTGCACTGGATACCGGTATGAGTCGTATTGGTTTTTCGGACACCGAGGACAGCGTCCGTCAAATTGGCAGAATCTCAGAACTCCCCTGGATTGCCATTGAGGGGATGTTCACACATTTTGCAAGGGCTGATGAAACTTCGCTGAAACCTGCCCGGATACAGCTTGAGCGGTACCTCCGCTTTCAATCCATGCTCGAGAAAGCCGGAATTGACGTCGGTTTGATGCACGTAAGCAACAGCGCCGGCATCATGCAGTTTCCTGAGGCCAATATGGATCTGGTCCGTGCCGGCATCAGCATTTACGGACTTTATCCATCGGACGAAGTTTCAAGGGAACCGGTGCATCTGACACCTGCCATGAGCCTGATCAGCCATATTTCCTATATCAAGACACTGGATGCAGGAGTGGCAGTCAGTTACGGGGGTACATATATTACAGAAAAGAAAACAAAAGTCGCCACGATACCGGTAGGATATGCAGATGGCTATGCAAGAACGCTGTCCAACAAGGGGTATGTACTGATTCGCGGAAAACGCGCACCGATTATCGGTCGTATCTGTATGGACCAGTTCATGGCTGACGTTACACAGATAGAAGGTGTGCAGGAATTTGACCAGGTAACGCTGCTGGGACAAGATGGTTCACAGCAGATCACAATGGAACTTCTGGGCGATCTGTCCGGGCGGTTTAATTATGAATTTGCGTGCTGTATCAACAAACGGGTGCCGCGCATCTATATGAAAGATGGCAATATTGAATAACACCAGAGAAATATGGAAATACTATGGCTAGAACATAGGAATCGGAGTGTGAATGGTGTGGTTATTAAACGCGGTGATATCTTTTATGCGGACTTAAGACCGGTAGTAGGAAGTGAACAGGGCGGTATCCGTCCCGTACTGATTATACAGAATGACATTGGAAACAAGCACAGCCCCACAGTGATCTGTGCTGCAATCACATCCAAGATGAATAAGGCAAAACTGCCTACGCATATTGAAATTGATGCATCATCGTATGCGATTGTGAAAGATTCTGTTATTTTGCTGGAACAGCTTCGTACGATTGACAAACAACGGTTAAAAGATAAAGTGTGCCATCTGGATTCAGATCTGCTCAAACAAGTCAACAAAGCTCTTTGTATTAGTCTTGAACTTTCTACATAAAGGGAGTCCATATTGACGAATGGAATGGATAATGGTATATTTTTAATGACAAAAGATGAGTGAATATAAAGGAGTAATACATGGATGATGGCAGCAGCCCTTTACCCGGGGCTCTAATTTTTCTTATTTTTACGATTGCGAGTGTTGTGATGAATACCTTTCGGGCGGCACTTTTGAATATCAGTGAAAGTAACGCCCAAAAAGAGGCGGCGAACGGAAATGAAAAGTATTCTTATATGCTGCGGCTGATAGAAGAACCGTTTTTGCTGAACAGTACGGCACAGGTCGTTACAATGCTGTTCGGCATAACTGCCGGGCTTTTGGTTGTCAGGAGGTTTTCCGGCTATTTTCATGGAATTGTTACGCCATACATAACAAGTGCTCCGGGGTGGGTGATATCCGGAATTCTCATCGTACTGGTACTGCTGGTCCTGTCCATTTCTGTAGGGTATCTTGCACCTCAGAAAATAGGATCCTATCATGCGGAAAGCTGTTCGGTTAAACTTGTCGGTGCCGTTCGTTTTACCATAATGGTCATGACACCGGTTACATTTTTTCTGAACAAAACGGCAAATGGCATTGTACGCCTGTTCGGCATCGATCCTTACCATTATCAGGATGATGTGACGGAAGACGAGATCATTGATCTGGTAGATGAAGCTCATGAGCAGGGAGTGATTCTTGAAAGTGAAGCCGAGATGATCCAGAATATTATGGAGTTCGGCGATAAGACGGCGCGTGATATTATGACGCACAGAAAAAATGTCAATGCAATCGAGGCCTCCACTACATTGGCAGAGGCAATGGCATTTATGCTGGAGAACAGCAATACACGTTATCCTGTTTACCATGAGACAATTGACAATATCATCGGAATCATACACATGAAAGATGCTGCCATTCAGATGATTAAACACAATCAGCAGGATGCTCCGGTGTGCGAGATTAATCATCTCGTCAGATATGTCGGTTTCATTCCGGAAACACGCAATATTGACTCAATTTTCAAAGCCATGCAGGCAAAAAAAGTTCATATGACAATCGTCATCGATGAATACGGCCAGACATCCGGTATCGTGACGATGGAAGATATCCTTGAAGAAATCGTCGGAAACATTCTGGACGAGTATGACGACAGTGATGATTTTATACAGCCTCAGTTTGATGACAGCATGCTGATGGATGGTCTTACTCCGCTGGAACAGGTCGGTGAAGTACTGGGACTGGATTTTGACGATCAGGAATTTGAGACACTCAACGGATATCTGACCTCACTGCTCGGCCATATCCCGACAGAAGAGGACAAAGAAGTGGAAGCGTTTGGTTACCGCTTTCAGATTCTGGTAGTAGAAGACAATATCATACAGAAATTACGTGTAACCAAATTACAGCAGGAAGAGAGAGAGGACACATGTCAGGACATTCAAAATTCGCAAATATAAAACACAAAAAAGAAAAAAATGATGCAAAAAAAGGAAAAGTGTTTACTATTATCGGGCGTGAGATCGTGGTTGCAGTCAAAGAGGGCGGACCAGATCCGGCCAACAACAGCAAACTGCGCGATGTGATCGCAAAAGCCAAAGCCAATAACATGCCGAATGATACCATCGACCGCGGAATTAAAAAGGCAGCCGGTGATGCCAACGCTTCCAATTATGAATATATCACGTATGAAGGCTATGGACCAAACGGAATCGCTATCATCGTTGACGCGCTGACGGACAATAAAAACCGGACCGCAGCAAATGTGCGAAGCGCATTCACAAAAGGAAACGGAAATATCGGTACCCCCGGCTGTGTATCTTTTATGTTTGACAAAAAAGGCCAGATCATCATTTCCAAGGAAGAGTGTGAGCAAGATCCGGACGACCTTATGATGACGGCGCTTGATGCGGGCGCAGAAGACTTTGTCGAGGAAGAGGACAGTTATGAGATTTTGACAAATCCGGATGACTTCTCGGCAGTGCGCGAAGCACTCGAAAAAGAGGGCATCTTAATGGCTTCAGCAGAAGTGACGATGATTCCGCAGACATGGGTTGAACTCGACGATGAGACCGCAGTGAAAAATCTTCAGAAAACACTGGATCTTCTGGAAGATGACGATGATGTACAGTATGTATATCACAACTGGGACGAGTAAGAGCATAAAATTCTTTCATGCGCACATACTATCTCAAAAAAGGAGTATCTGCACATGGAAAATACAACTAAGACCGGTAATATGGCAGAATTGCAGTCAAGCATTCAGCTGCTGACAATTATCGGTGAGATCGAGGGACATGAGGCGCTTCCTGAACGCTCCAAGACAACGAAATACGAACATATTCTTCCGCGTCTGGCCATGGTGGAGGACAATGACAGTATCGAGGGGATGCTGATCCTCTTGAACACGGTGGGCGGAGATGTGGAAGCCGGTCTTGCCATTGCAGAGATGATCGCATCTCTTGGCAAACCAACAGTCTCGCTGGTTCTGGGAGGCGGACATTCCATCGGTGTCCCGCTTGCAGTATCATCCAACTATTCGTTTATCGTGCCGAGTGCTACCATGGTGATTCACCCGGTGCGCTCCAACGGGATGTTCATCGGTGTCGCACAGTCTTACCGCAATATTGAAAAGACGCAGGACAGAATCACTGATTTCGTATCCGGTCACTCAAACATCTCACAGCAGCGACTGGAAGAGCTGATGCTGGACACGGGTATGCTGGTCAAGGATGTCGGAACAATGCTTGACGGAAAAGAAGCTGTACGCGAAGGTCTGATCGATGAGGTCGGCGGAATCAGCAAGGCTCTTGCTAAACTGAGAGAATTGATTGAACAGAAAAAACAGAACGCATAACAGCTGATTTCAGAAAGTGCCTGATGATAAGGCACTTTTTTCCATGTCTTTTGCTGAGGTTGCTGGCATAATCGAAGTCCGTACCGTATATAGTTAGATGAATAACGATACTTTGAGGTCGGTATGGAAAAAGCCGCAGAAATTTTGAGACGGATTGATGATATCGTATGGGGCCCGGCGATGATCGTCTTTATCTTGGGGACAGGGATCTGGCTGATGATAAAGATGAGATTTCTGCCTGTCCGCAATCTGGGATATGCGTTAAAGTGCGTGCTCGGACGGGATTCCAGAACAAAAGAGAGTCACGCCGGAGATATTTCATCTTTCTCCTCGCTGATGACGGAACTCGCGGCCACGATCGGAACTGGAAATATTGTAGGTGTTGCCACCGCGATGGTTTTAGGCGGTCCCGGTGCTCTGCTGTGGATGATGCTGTCTGCACTGACTGGTTTCTCCACAAAGTTCGCGGAGAGTATGTTGTCCGTCAAATACCGTGTCGTCAATGAGCAGGGTGAAATATCCGGCGGTCCCATGTATACAATGTGCCAGGCGTTTCCGAACAATCGGCTCGGACAGCTGTTCGGTACCATGTTTGCTGTCTTTGCCGTCTTTGCATCTTTTGGCATTGGAAATATGACCCAGTCAAACTCCATTGCCTCTGCAATGAAGGAGACGTTCGGTATCTCGGAAGGCCTGACAGGACTGGCCGCCACTCTGTTCGCAATCTTCGCGATTTTAGGAGGCATCAAGTCTATCTCACGGGTGACACAGGTTCTCGTGCCTTGTATGGCAGTTTTCTATATGGCAGGCGCTCTGGCAGTGATCGCCATGAATATCGAAAACCTTCCGCAGGGTATTGCGGCAATCGTTACCATGGCTTTTTCCCCCCGCGCTGCTGCCGGAGGAATGGGCGGCACGCTCGTCGTGTCTGCACAGCAGGCACTTCGCTGGGGGGTCTCAAGAGGAGTATTCTCCAATGAGGCAGGTCTTGGAGCCGCCGGAATCAGCGCAGCAGCAGCCAATACCGACGATCCGGTAAGACAGGGCTATATCAGTATGACCGGCGTGTTTTTCGACACGATCGTCATCTGCCTGGTGACAGGCCTTGCTCTGTCGGCATCCGGTGTACTTGGTACAACCGATGCTTCCGGTGCACTGGTAACAGGATCTGCGCTGACCATTGCCGCTTTTTCTACCACCTTTGGAAACTGGGGCGGTTATCTGGTCAGTATCGGCATTGCACTGTTTGCATTTGCGACGATCATTGCCTGGGAATACCAGGGTGAAAAAGCTTTTGAATTTCTGGTAAAAAAAACAAAATACTGTATTGTCTATCGGTTTCTTTACGCATTGGCTGTATTTCTGGGGGCTACCTGTGCCCTGGATGTGGTCTGGGATTTTTCCGACATCATGAATGCACTGATGGCGGTTCCAAATCTGATCTGTGTCTTACTGCTGTCAAAAACTGTGACAGATGAGATGATGAAACATCAAACACTGATGAAGAAATAAAAAAAAACGAAGCCTGGAGGAATATATGGAATAAAATACCAACAGTACGATTACGCGTGCCCGGCGTTTTCAGGTTATTCTGTCAGGTTCCCGGGCAGATTTTCTGTGCTCTGCAATCCTTGAGGGAGGATCTGTTTTTCAGTTTCCTATCACAATCCCTTTATCCGCGCGGGAATCCTGGATTTTACGTCCCCCAGCCTTCTTGGGAGCGGACATGCCCTGACTGGACAGATTACCGGTATCATCCTTATCTTTGAGATGATTTATGAACGTCTGCTGAAACGGCAGGGAGCAAAGGCCACCGTGCATGATAACATGGAAAGACTGTGCTGCAAGATGTTTTCATTGTATTTATCGATCTATATTCACGAAACATACAGGATGTGTTATACTATTGCATGGTATTTAAGAATACAGGAGGGATAACAGTGAATAAAAAAAGTATATGGACCTCATACAGCGAAGAGCAGAAACAAGAACTGCAGAAAGTCTGCGAACAGTACAAAGCTTACCTGACAGCCGGAAAAACCGAGCGCGAATGCGTCAGCCTTATGATACAAGAAGCGAAATCTCACGGGTACCGAAATCTGCGGGATGTGATTGCGAACAACGAAAAGCTGAATCCTCAGGACCGTGTATATATTGAAAAAATGGGAAAGACCATTTTATTCTTTCAGGTGGGGGAGGAGGCGCTGGAGCATGGAATGAATATTCTCGGCGCCCATATCGACTCCCCGCGTCTGGATGTCAAGCAGGTTCCACTCTACGAAAAATCAGAACTGGCCTATCTGGATGCCCATTATTACGGCGGCATCAAAAAATATCAATGGCTTGCGATTCCGCTCGCGATACACGGAGTGGTTGTAAAAAAAGACGGAACCGTCGTTAACATTGCGATCGGAGAAAAAGAGTCAGATCCCGTATTCGTCATGTCAGATCTTCTTGTGCATCTCTCCTCAAAACAAATGAAACAAAATGCAGGCGCCATTATCGACGGAGAACAGATGGATCTTCTGATCGGCAATATGCCGCTTAACGCAGAAGAAAAAGAGAGCGTAAAGCTTGGAACACTGAATATTTTAGAGGAAGCGTACGGTATTACGGAAGAAGACTTCATGTCCGCTGAACTGGAAATTGTGCCCGCCGGAGCTGCCAGGGACTGCGGCCTGGACCGCAGTATGGTCATGGGTTACGGCCAGGATGACAGGGTATGTGCATTTACTTCCTTTATGGCGATGATGGAACTAAAGGAGGTCCAAAAGACCTGCTGCTGCATTCTGACTGATAAAGAAGAGATCGGCAGCGTAGGGGCTACCGGTATGCATTCGCGGTTTTTCGAGAATGCCGCCGCAGAGCTGATGGCATGTACAAAGGGATATTCCGAATTAAAACTCAGACGAGCACTGGAAAACTCCAGAATGTTGTCCTCAGATGTCAGCGCCGCATACGATCCAATGTTTGCAGAAGTTTTTGAGGATAAAAATTCCGCTTACTTTTCACGCGGCATCGTATTCAACAAATATACGGGAAGCCGTGGTAAAAGCGGCAGCAATGACGCAAACCCGGAATACATCGCGGCCCTTCGCGCAATTCTGGATAAAAATTCTGTCTATTACCAGACAGCAGAGCTCGGAAAAGTTGACGCTGGAGGCGGCGGAACGATTGCCTATATCATGGCAAACTACGGAATGGATGTGATTGACTGCGGAGTGGCGGTACTCTGTATGCATGCCCCGTGGGAAGTGGCAAGCAAGGCGGATATCTATGAGGCTGTTAAGTGCTACCGCAGTTTTTTGAGGGAAGCGTAGCAATAAAAAGAAACGGCAAAGACTCCAAAACATCGTTTGTATATCGAAAAAACCTATGGTATAATATTGAAGGGTATGACAATAAGGGTGGTTTAAAAAAATGAGTTTATTACAGGCAATACTTATGGGGATGATACAGGGATGTACGGAGTTTCTGCCGGTCAGCAGTTCCGGACACCTGTCAATTTTGAAACATGTGCTGCATATGCAGACGGATACGGGGATTTTATTTAATGTAATGCTGCATGTCGGAACTTTGACAGCAGTTTTTGTTACGTTTTGGGCTGATATCAAACGTCTGTTTTTTGAATCAATCCGAATGATCCGGGATCTATGTACAAACGGACGGATCTATTTTCAAAATCTGACAGACAACAAAGAGCGCAGATACCAGAAAATCGTACATAACAATTACCGTAAATTTATCATGTTGATTGTGATATCGACAATCCCGACATTTATCATAGGCGCATTGATGAATAATCTGGCTGTTCAGGCTTTTGATTCCCTGATCGCCGCAGGCATCGGCCTTTACATCACAAGTGTCCTGCTGCTGGTTGTGGATTATAACAAAGAAGGAAAAAAGCTTCCGCGGGAGGTTGGTTATGGCTATGCACTTCTTATCGGTGTCTGCCAGGGATTCGCTGTATTTCCAGGCATTTCACGCTCCGGTGTTACGATAGCGGCCTGCCTGCTCTGTGGATTTCACAAAAAGTTTTCAATAAAATATTCCTTTATCATGTCGATTCCGGCCGTCATTGGTGCAGCTGTATGGGAACTGAAAGACATTCCAAAGATTTCATTCAGCGCATCCTCTTTTTTTTATGGACTGGCGGGCGTCGTAAGTGCAGCAGTTGTCGGATTTTTCAGTATTAAAATCATGCTGCATCTGATCAAAAAGAGTAAATTCCGGTTTTTTGCACTGTACTGTTTTTTGATCGGAACAGTTGCAATTGTATGCAATTATATCTTATGATATCAGCTTTAAAAGATTAAAACATCATGAATACAAAGGGGAGCAATAGGTTATGGCAGCAACGCAGAAAAAAAAGCCTGTCCGGAAAAACACGCGGCAGACGAACAAAAGATCGACGGCTAAACGTACCGCAGCAAAAAACAGCAGTCCGATTTACCAGGATATTATTGTCCTGGTTGTGCTGGCAGTTTCCATCGTACTGTTCATCAGCAATTTTGGAATCGGAGGAGTGGTCGGCAATGCAGTCAGCGCTTTCTTTTTTGGTATCTTTGGTCTGATGGCTTATGTTTTTCCGGCACTTTTATTTGCCGGAACGGCATTCTATATATCCAATCATAAAAATTCTCTGATTTTCCGAAAAATGACAGGTCTGATCGGAAGTATCTTTTTTCTGTGCGGATTTCTCCATCTTCTGACGGTCGGAGACGGCGGATATACGCTGATCGAAAGCTTTAAACTGTGTGCCAAAGAGAAAATTGGCGGCGGCATCACCGGAGCTTTTGAAGCATGGCTGTTTGGTCTCGCGTTCGGAGATATCGGCGCATATGTAATCGTCATCGCCGGTCTTGTGATTTCAGCGATCATCATGACACAAAAACCGGTAATTTCTTCACTTCGGAAATACAGTTCGCAGGCATATCAAAGTGCTTCAAAAGCACATCAGGAATACAAAGAAAACAAACCACAGCGCGAGGAGGCCAAGAAGGCAAGACGCCAGAAGGCGGAAGTGGACTTCAATCTGAAAGAGGATGCAGTCACTGAGCCGGCTCAGTCAGACGCGCCAAAAGAAATTAAAACCCTCAGTTTTCTCGATGAGCTTACTTTACAAAAAGAAACAGACCGCGGGGATACTCAGCCGGTTCCGGCTGTATTTCATCCGGATGACGCCAGGATACCAGCTTTTGATGAAACACCACAGCCGCAGAAGAAGAAGCGCGCATCGAAAAAAGAAGTACAGGGAAGTGTCCGTGAAATCAAAGACGAACTCAATGAAAAACCTGATGAAAAGCCAAATGTGGAAGAAGAGTATCAGTTTCCTCCAATTTCGCTTCTCTCAAAAGGAAGCGGAGGAAAGACTACGAATTCGGCCCAGTCACTGAAAGCCACCGCTTTGAAACTTCAGCAGACGCTGAAAAATTTCGGTGTGAATGTCACGATCAGTGATATCAGCTGCGGACCAACGGTCACACGCTATGAACTGCAGCCGGATCAAGGTGTCAAAGTAAGCCGGATCGTAAATCTGGCAGATGATATCAAACTGAATCTGGCAGCTGCCGACATCCGGATCGAAGCGCCGATTCCAGGAAAAGCGGCGGTAGGCATAGAAGTGCCAAACAAGACAAACAGTGCCGTGCTGCTCCGTGAGCTGTTGGAATCAGACGCTTTTCAGGAACATCCATCTTCCATTGCTTTTGCCGTCGGAAAAGACATTGCGGGCCAGCCGGTGATCTCGGATATTGCAAAAATGCCGCATCTGCTGATCGCGGGGGCAACGGGTTCCGGTAAATCCGTCTGCATCAACACGCTGATTATGAGTATTCTGTACAAGGCGAACCCGGAAGATGTCAAACTGATCATGATCGATCCAAAAGTAGTTGAGCTCAGTGTCTATAACGGCATTCCGCATCTTTACATCCCCGTTGTAACGGAACCGAAAAAAGCGGCCGGTGCTCTGAACTGGGCGGTGGCAGAAATGACGGAACGCTACAATAAATTTGCAGAATACAATGTGCGTGATCTCAAAGGTTATAATGCCAAAATCAGCAAAATATCCGGAATTGATGACGATACAAAGCCAAAGAAAATGCCCCAGGTCGTGATCATCGTGGACGAGCTTGCAGATCTTATGATGGTGGCTCCGGGAGAAGTGGAAGACGCCATCTGCCGCCTGGCACAGCTGGCAAGGGCAGCCGGCATTCACCTGATCATTGCGACACAGCGGCCTTCTGTTAACGTTATTACCGGTCTTATCAAAGCGAATATGCCGTCACGTATTGCATTTTCTGTCTCTTCCGGAGTCGATTCCAGAACAATCCTGGATATGAACGGAGCCGAAAAACTGCTGGGAAAAGGCGATATGTTATTCTATCCACAGGGATATCAGAAACCGGCCCGCGTGCAGGGATCGTTTGTCTCGGATAAAGAAGTGGCAGATGTCGTGGAGTTTCTTGCGAAGACACACGGTGTATCGGAATATGATTCTGAAGTTGAGGATAAAATCAATCATCACAGTACTTCCGGGCCTTCCGGAACAGACACAGCAGGGGATCGTGACGAATATTTTATCCAGGCCGGGCGTTTCATCATTGAAAAGGAGAAAGCATCGATTGGAATGCTCCAGCGGATGTTTAAAATCGGATTCAACCGCGCTGCCAGAGTTATGGATCAGCTCAGTGATGCTGGTGTGGTAGGACCTGAGGAAGGAACAAAACCCAGAAAAATCCTGATGAGTATGGAAGAATTCGAAAATTATATTGAAGAATCCCTGTAATTGTCTTATGATAAAAGAGTGAAGTAAAGGGAATATAGCCGCAGCTTATGCGGCATGGGAGGAAAGGATGAGATGTTCATATTGCGGTGCCCCGGTAGAAAAGGGAAGGGTTTTCTGCCTGAACTGCGGAGAAGAGATACAATGGGTACCTGAATATCATGCGATTGGTTCCTATCGTTCCAACGAACAGTCAAATCAGCAGCGTGTATCCGAGGAGAGTACTTATCCGCGGATGCAGCCAGTACAGAAAGAGCCGGAAAAAAAGTCTGAAAAACCCGAGAAACCGAGAAAGAAGAAATGGCCGTTTGTACTTGTATTTCTGCTGGCTGTTACGGCGGCTGTTGTGGGTATCTTACTATATCAGGAGTATACGAGACAGCAGCAGTATCAATCGTTTGATTACCAATACGAGATGGCCCGGGAAACATGGCAGGATCACAATAACACCGATGCCATCAGTTATATTGAACGCGCAGTCACCTTAGACGGTGAAAGCATAGATGCAAAGATTCTGAAAGCAAAGATTCTGTATGATCTTGGACAAAAAGAGAAAAGTGCCGAATTTTTGCAGTCCGTAATTGAGACACATACCGACAGTGAAGAAGCGTACGCGTTGCTGCTTCAGATTTATGAAGAATCCGGCGACACGGATGCGATCAGATATCTCGTAGAACACATCACCGATGCGGATATCAAACGCACATTTTTTGAATACCTGCCGGTAGAAGTTTTGTTTACCCCTGTCGCTGGGAATTATCAGGAGTTCCTGACCGTTGAACTTTATACAGAAGGTACACAAAAATGTATCATTTATTATACGACAGACGGGACCATACCGACGGAAGAGAGTGAGCCCTACAAAGTCGGCATTCCACTGACTGAGGGAACAACGACAATTAAAGCGGTCGCGGTTAATGAACGGGATATTCCGGGAGATGTAAAAAGCAGTACTTATGAAATTGAAATACCGGTGCCGGATGTACCTGTGATCTCGCCGGCTTCCGGGGAGTATCAAAGCTCATCCGCACCACAGATCGAGATCACCGTTCCGGAGGGATGTACAGCCTACTATTCGTTTAATGAAAAACCTACGACAGAGAGCACACCCTACGCAGGACCGGTAGATATGCCGCGGGGGGAATCTACTTTTTATGCGGTCATCGTGAATCAGAACGGAAAAGAAAGCTATCCCGGAAGTGCCACTTACGTCGTGAAATAAGAATAATCCAACATACAAATGACATTCTGCATGGGGGACACAGTAGAAGTCGTATGAAAATATCAATAAGATTAAGAGGAGGAAGTTATGTACAAGATTCGAGAAGCAAAACAACTTACGGACAACATTTTCCTTATGAATGTTGAAGCGCCGCGTGTTGCAAGACACTGTCATCCGGGTCAGTTCATCATCGTAAAGATTGATGAAGAGGGGGAGCGTATTCCGCTCACAATCTGCGATTATGACAGTGAAGAGGGTACGGTCACAATCGTATTCCAGATTGTGGGAGCATCAACACTTCAGATGTCAAAACTGAAGACCGGCGATGCATTCGCTGATTTTGTCGGACCTCTTGGCAAGCCTTCTGAATTGATAGAAGAAGACATTGAATCACTGAAAAACAAAAAAATTCTGTTTGTGGCAGGCGGTGTTGGAACGGCACCCGTTTACCCTCAGGTAAAATGGCTTCATGAGCGGGGAATCACAGCGGACGCCATTGTCGGAGCTAAGACAAAGGACCTCGTTATCCTTGAAAAAGAGATGGAAGGAGTAAGTAATCTGTACATAACCACAGACGACGGTTCTTATAAGAGAAAAGGCATGGTTACAGAAGTGATCAAAGATCTCGTACAGAACCAGGGGAAAACATATGATGTAGTTGTTGCAATCGGACCGATGATTATGATGAAATTCGTCTGTCTGCTGACAAAGGAGCTTGGACTTCACACGATTGTCAGCATGAATCCTATCATGGTGGACGGAACCGGTATGTGCGGAGCCTGCCGCCTAACGGTTGGCGATGAAGTGAAATTTGCCTGCGTTGACGGACCGGAATTCGATGGTCATCTGGTAAATTTTGATGAAGCGATGAAAAGACAGCAGCTGTATAAAACAGAAGAGGGCCGTGCTTATCTGAAAGAAAAAGAAGGCGATACTCATCACGGCGGATGCGGACATTGCGGAGGTGAAGAATAATGGCAGATGTATTAAAAAAAGTTCCGGTAAGAGAACAGGAGCCAAAGGTCAGAGCAACCAACTTTGAAGAAGTATGTTATGGATATAATCGCGAAGAGGCCGTGGAAGAAGCGGGGCGCTGCATTAACTGCAAGAATGCCAAATGCATCACAGGCTGTCCGGTATCGATCGATATCCCCTCTTTTATCTCACAGGTAAAGGAAGGAAACATCGAAGAGGCTTATCAGATTATCAGCAAATCAAGTGCACTTCCCGCAGTCTGCGGACGTGTATGCCCTCAGGAAAGCCAATGTGAAGGAAAATGTATCCGCGGCATTAAAGGTGAACCGGTGTCCATTGGGAAACTGGAACGTTTTGTTGCTGACTGGGCAAAAGAAAACGGAATCAAACCGAATGCTCCGACTGAAAAAAACGGACATAAAGTGGCTGTGATCGGGTCGGGACCGGCAGGTCTGACCTGCGCAGGAGATCTGGCAAAACTGGGCTATGACGTGACGATATTTGAAGCACTTCATAAACCAGGCGGTGTGCTCGTATACGGCATACCGGAGTTTCGTCTTCCAAAAGACAAAGTCGTTGCTGAAGAAGTTGCGAACGTGATATCTCTTGGCGTGAAGATTGAGACGAATGTTATTATTGGAAAATCAACAACCATCGATGAACTTCTCACGGAAGAGGGATTTGAAGCGGTATTCATCGGTTCCGGTGCAGGTCTTCCAATGTTTATGGGAATTCCAGGTGAAAATGCAAACGGTGTCTTTTCAGCAAACGAATATCTGACAAGAAATAACCTGATGAAAGCATTTCGTGATGATTATAAAACACCGATTATGGTCGGAAAAAAAGTAGCCGTAGTGGGCGGCGGTAATGTGGCAATGGATGCCGCAAGGACTGCACTTCGTCTCGGTGCTGAAGTACATATCATTTACAGAAGAAGTGAAGCGGAACTTCCCGCACGTGTGGAAGAAGTGCATCACGCAAAAGAAGAAGGCGTTCATTTCAACCTTCTGACCAACCCAACGGAGATTCTCGTCAATGACAATGACTGGGTGCGCGGAATCAGATGCATCCGCATGGAACTCGGTGAACCTGACGAATCAGGAAGAAGACGTCCGGTTGAAATCCCGGGATCAGAGTTTGAGATTGAAGCAGATACGGTAATCATGTCCCTTGGAACATCACCGAATCCGCTGATTTCTTCCACTACCTACGGACTGGATGTCAACAGAAGAAAATGTATTATTGCTGATGAGGAATTTGGAAAGACCTCAAAAGACGGTGTATTTGCCGGAGGCGATGCGGTGACAGGTGCAGCTACCGTAATCCTGGCAATGGGCGCCGGACGTGCAGGAGCCAGAGGAATCCACGAATACCTTTCAGCGAAATAAAAGGAGGTATCATTATGGCCAATGATGCAAAATGCAGTAATGACAGACCGTGCAGCTGTCCCAATACCAGCTGTGTAAACCATGGAAAATGTTGTGCATGTGTGGCTCATCACAGGGATGTGTACGGCGGCATCCCCAATTGTTTCAAGAAAGAAGATTCGGAGGACTGAAGATGAAGATTGATGGCAACGATTTGATGAAACAGGAAATCAAGGCATCCAAAGCAGGTAATGAGGATGAATCCTGGCGTCTGAAACAGGAATTTTTAAAACAGGTGCGTGAAAATGGAGATCATTGTTCATGCCCGGAAGCTTGTCCGCACCACGGAAACTGTTTTGAGTGCGTGACGCTGCACCGCGGTCATCAGGACCACCTGCCCTACTGTATGTGGGAGATGGTAAACCAGAAGATGGAAGCAGTCTCTCAGCTGACAGAAGGTTCTTTCTGCAGCAGATGTAAAGAATAACCGTCGTCAAAATAACGGAATGCTGCACTTTGAAGATGTGGCATTCCGTTATCTTTTATGGGAGTATCGTTATGAAAATCACATGTCTCACGGTTGGTAAAGTAAAAGAAAAATTCTATACTCAGGCAATCTCCGAGTTTGAAAAAAGACTTGGAAAATATATCAAACTGGAAATCAAGGAAGTTCCGGATGAAAAGACACCGGATAAAGCGGGCGGGAAACTGGAAACACAGATCAGAGATACCGAAGGAATAAAACTGCTGAAATATATTCGTGACACAGATTATGTAATCGCATTGGCAATCGAGGGGGAAATGCTGGATTCCGTACAGCTCGCAGATAAAATTGAGCATCTTGGCGTCAGCGGTATCAGCCATATCGTCTTTGTCATTGGCGGATCACTGGGACTTAGCGATATTATCTTAAAACGCGCCGATTACAAACTCAGCTTTTCAAGGATGACATTTCCGCATCAGCTGATGCGGGTGATACTGCTGGAACAGATATACCGGAGTTTCCGGATTATAAGCAAAGAACCATATCACAAGTGAAAATGAGATAACAGGCCTAAGCGCATGTTATCTTTTTTTGTTTAGGGGTTTATGTCAGAGAGTATGATCTTCATTTATTTCTAAAAAATCACGAAAAAACACACGCTAGCGGATATTCAGGTCGAAAACGGATTTTCAGATAGCACATTTTCCGTTATAATAAAGCAGTATTCCTGCCATAGATTTGTCTGCTGAAAGGATTTTATCGATGAAAAGAACAATCATGATTATCGAAGACGAAAGTAGTATCTGCGAAGAACTTGAAATGGTGCTGATGGCTGCCGGATATGAAGTGACCCTGCCAAAAGACCTAAGACAGACAGTTGCACAGGTCCGCACAGAAAAGCCGGATCTGATTCTTCTGGATATCCAGCTCCCCTATATGGATGGATTTGAAATCTGCCGGGAGATACGAACATTTTCCAGAATTCCAATCATCTTTGTAACTGCAAGGAACACGGCAATGGATGAACTGAAGAGTCTGATGACCGGAGGCGACGACTATATCGTCAAACCGTATCATGTTCCTATTCTTATGACAAGAATTAAAAATCTGCTGACAAGAGTGTATCATAACGAAGAACCGGAGCAATCCCGCATCGTGTACAAAGATGTCATTCTGGAATTGCTGTCCGGCAAAATCACGTATGCGAAAAAAGAAGCGACACTGACAAGAAACGAACTGAAAATTCTGTATTATCTGTTTTCACATCCGGGATATATTGTCTCCAGAGTCGATCTGATTGAATACTTGTGGGAAAATGAGCTTTATATCGATGACAATACACTGAGTGTTCATATCACACGTATACGCGGCAAGCTGAAAGACATCGGCGCAGGACAGATGATTGAAACCAGACGGGGAATGGGGTATCAGATATGAATATCCTTCGTTATATCCGAGACTGTACACCTGTGATTTTACGGAATACGGCAGGTATGTTCTTTCTTTCGCTGTACCTTTATGCAATCGCGGTCCCCTATCGTTCCATCCTGATGATCCTGTTCATATGGGGCGTTGTTTCCCTGTCCTGCCTGATCACGCAGTGTCTTTTAAAGAAAAAGAAATATGACGATATGTGGGAAATACTAAATGAGATGCCTGAAAAATATCTGTTTCCGGAAATCTTATCGTGCCCCTATCCGGAAGAAGACCGCCAGTATTATGAAATCATGCAGGTAACCGGAAAATCCATGCTGGAAAAAGTGGAGCAGGTTCAAAAAGAAAAGCAGGAATACAGAGAATATATCGAACAATGGATTCATGAACTGAAAGTTCCGCTCACTACCGTACGGCTTACATGCGAAAACCACAGGGATGATATGACGCGAAAGATTCTCGCCGAATTTGAAAAGCTGAATAACAGTGTAGAGATGGTTCTGTATTACGCACGCATGGACAAAGTAGAAAAAGACTATCTGATCCGTGAGGTTCGTCTTTCCGATATCATAAAAAGCTGTTTGGCGCAGTGCCGGACGGCATGGATCAAGGCGGGCATTATGGTTTCTGTCGAGAATATGGAACAGATCGTGTACACTGACGAAAAATGGACCGGATTTATTTTAAGCCAGATACTGTGGAACAGTTATCAGTACCGCACAGAAGATCGGCCGCAGGTGAAGATTTATACAGAAAAAAGGCATACGGGCGGCCAGCCTGAACTATCACTGATAGTGGAAGACAACGGTTCCGGTATACCGGATGAAGAAATCGAACGGATATTTGAGAAAGGATTTACCGGGACGAATGGGCGAAATTATAAAAAGTCAACCGGCATGGGTCTGTACATATGCAGGAAGCTGTGCGGGCATCTGCAGATCGGAATGCGCGTAACTTCCCTGGCCGGAAGCTGGACTAAAGTTTATCTTGATTTTAAGGCCCGTGCTGATCTCAGTCTTAAGAATTCTTAAGATATGGATCAGTCAGCGATATACCATCCGCGAGCTGCTCGTGATACAATAAATTCATCGATAAGGAGGAACATTTTATGAGCAGTCTATTAAAGGTGGAAGATATTGTAAAAATATACGGCAACAAAGGAAATGTCACAAAAGCAGTTGAAAACATCAGCTTTGAAGTCCAAAAAGGGGACTTCATCGGCGTGATGGGACCCAGCGGTTCCGGCAAGACAACTCTTTTAAACTGTATTGCCACGATCGACAGAGTCAGCGCAGGACACGTATATCTGGACGGCAGAGACGTGTCGATTATCAGCAAAAAGGAAATCGCACGATTTCGCAGAGAGAATCTGGGGTTTATCTTTCAGGATTTCAATCTGCTTGATACCATGACGATTGAGGAAAATATTGCTCTGGGTCCTGTACTGAGAGGAAAAAGCCCTCAGGAAGTAGACAGCATCGTACAGGACATAGCATCAAAACTGGGGATCCATGATATTCTTTCCAAGTTCCCCAACCAGGTGTCGGGCGGGCAGAAGCAGCGGGCGGCCTGCGGCCGTGCAATGGCAAATGATCCCCGACTGATTCTGGCGGATGAGCCAACCGGTGCGCTGGATTCCCATTCCTCCAGACAGCTTTTGACGCTGCTGGACCGGATGAATCATGATCTGGATGCGACCATATTAATGGTCACACATGATCCCGTCTCTGCGAGCTACTGCAATCGGATTCTTTTTCTGAAAGACGGCAGCATTTTTAATGAGATCAGAAAAGGGAAAAAAGAGCGCAGAGAATTCTACCGACTGATTCTGGATGTACTGGCTGTTCTGGGAGGTGATGATTTTGACGGCAGATAACATCATTTACAAATTATCTCTGAGAAACGCCAAACGTCAGGTCAGAGATTACACACTGTACATCATCACCATGGTCATTTCCGTAGCAATGCTCTATACAATCAATGCAACCGTAACTTCAAAAACACTGGATATCTTTGGCGGTATGAGCAGTACGTTCATGGTTCTTTTATACATTCTGGATGTGGTCGTGATCCTGATCGTGGGATGGCTCGTCAATTATATGATGCGGTTTATGCTGGAAAAAAGAAGCCGGGAATTCGGCATGTATTTCCTGATGGGTATGGAGACACACGAGATATCCGGTGTGTTTTTGAAAGAAAATCTTTGCATCGGCGGGATGTCTCTGATCGCAGGCACCCTTGCCGGCAGTATGATCTATCAGCTGATTCAGTCACTGATCATGCACATTTTTGAACTGGATTTTACATTTGGTTTTGTTATTTCCTTCAAAGCATCTCTGTTGACAGTTTTTTGTTATCTGATCATGCTGCTGTTCGCGGCCTTCAAAAGCCGCAGGAGACTGAAAAAATTAGAAATCCGTGATCTGCTCTATTCAGATCAGACAAATGAGGAAACCATTCTGTCCTCCCCTTTTAAAAGCAGCCTGCTGTTTTTTGTCTCCATCCTGTTTCTGTTTTTTGGAATCACCGTGATCTATGAAGCGTTTACACTGGAGCATATGGACGGTATGGCAGCGGTTATCCTTGCACTGATTTCATTTGGCATCTGTATTTTTTTGTTTTACCGCAGCCAGGCTGCATACTTTGCCCGGCTGCTGACGAAACATAAATTATGGAAATATAAAGGCCATCGAATGTTCCTTTCCCGAATGCTGACTTCCAAGATTAACTCGGTCAGCACGACGCTTTCTGTCATTGCCATATTACTTACCCTTGCCATCATCTGTATGGCTGAGGGAATCCTTCTTAAAGATATCAGTGAGAAAAATGTAACCGATACCATATCATTTGATATCCAGGCAGCGTCCGAAGATAAAGAAATCATTGACCAGCTGGAAAACGCAGTCCGGGACACACAGGATATAAAGGGTGTCTGGACATACCGGCTTTACGAGACAAAAGAAACCAGGTTATATCGGATGATTTCCAACCGGCAGCTGAATGCGGAACATCTATATGAAACTGACCATGTCATGAAGCTTAGTGATTACAACGAACTGAGGAAAATGAAAGGTCTGAAAACCCAGACGTTAGAAGAGGGGGAACTTCTCATCCACTGCAGAGATGTTGTGTCACGGGACTTTAAAAAACACCTGCTCGAACTGAAGGAGAAAATCACACTGAAAAATCTGACATACAGCTGCAAGGCTGTATATGACGAAGCATTTGCCCAGTACTGGTTTAACGGGATGACGTACCTGATCATTCTTCCGGATGATGCGGCCGGTCTTCAAAAGCCAGCAGACAGTTATCAGTGTGTCAGTGAGATTAATGGCCGGATAACGGATGATCTCCGTGCGGTACTTTCTCACGATATGGGGGTTGTCTTTCCTGAAGATCTGTCTTTTTCAAAAATTTCATCCACCAGACTGGCGGTTGATCTAAAGGAGGATTCGATTCTTGAACAGCGAAAGGGGAATATCCTGTTTTCTTTTCCCATATTTTATATTGCCTTTGTTCTGGTAATGGCGGCAGCTACCGTACTGTCTGTGCAGCAGCTCAGCGACATTGCAAAATACGGGAAGAGGTACCGTATCATGGAGCAGCTCGGCCTGGATCTGAATCAGAAAGAAAAAATAGTTTTCACCCATGTCCTGATATTTTTTCTGCTGCCGGCAGTCCTCCCTGTCTTTATCTCCGGCTACGCGATCATTGGAACCGGCGCAATTTACGCGGCTAGCATTTCAGTTTCATGGATTATGAAAGTTTATCTCATGGTTCTGGCGGCTTTTCTGGTGGTCTATGCAATTTATTTTTTGGCATCCTACCTGCAGTTTCGTAAAATGATAGAAGAGTAACCGTTCCAATGGCAATTATTACTTGTAGAATTCTCAATTTATCTATGATATCATCCTTCTTGTAACAAAAATGTAATGTTTTAATCATTTATTTGTAACATTAACCAACGATAGGAGGTATCATGAAAAAACACTCATTATTAGCAGCTGTCTTGACAGCTGGTGCAGTTGGAAGCATGGCAATTCCTGTACAGGCGGCAGATCTTGGCAATGTTGAGGAACAATTAGAGGAAAAGGGCTGTGCAGTGATCGTTGAACAGGCAAACAGCCCAGAGGAATTAAATAAGATTTTATCAGAGCTTAACGGTAAGTTCTGTGATATTCACTTAAACTGGCAGGACTGTCCGGAAATCACACCGCCCGGTGAAAACGTACCGGATACCGACACCCCGGGTTCCGACGGAAACACACCGGGAACAGACACTGATAAGCCTGAAGCAGGTGACCAGAGCTTTGCAGAACAGGTCGTCACTCTCGTCAACGCTGAAAGAGCAAAAGCCGGACTGAATGCCCTTACTCTCGATCAGGGTATCGCATCGGCGGCACTGGTGAGAGCGAAAGAGACGGAAACATCATTTTCCCATACCCGTCCGGACGGTAGAGCTTTCAGCTCTGTTTTGACAGACAACAACATCTCCTTTGGCGGTGCCGGCGAGAACATCGCATGGGGACAGCGCACACCGGAAGAGGTAATGAACGGCTGGATGAACAGCGCCGGTCACAGAGCCAATATCCTGAACGAAAAATTTACAAAAATTGGAGTCGGATACTACCAGAATTCTGCAGGGACTAACTATTGGACTCAGTTATTCACCTATTAATTTCAAAAACACAGACGGAACCTTTCAGGGTGTTCCGTCTGTGTTTTTGTCTTTCATGCTTCTCCAGTAAATTTATTCTTGTATGTACAGAGAATTCCATGTAAAATAATATCTACTGCGATAAAAAGAAAAAGGAGTTTATTTTATGAGTATATTAAATGTGGAACATCTCACGCATGGCTTTGGTGACCGTGCTATTTTTCAGGATGTTTCCTTTCGGCTGTTAAAAGGAGAACACATCGGGCTCATCGGAGCCAACGGTGAGGGAAAATCCACTTTTCTGAATATTGTAACCGGCAGACTAATACCCGATGAAGGAAAAGTTGAATGGGCGAAAAATGTCCGTGTCGGCTACCTTGATCAGCATGCAGTACTGACTAAAGGAATGACCCTCCGGGACGTGCTGAAATCCGCGTTTACCCGTCTCTTTGAAATGGAAGAAAAGATGAATGAGATCTGCGATCAGCTGGGAACCGCTGATGAAGAGACGATGACTTCCATGATGGAGGAACTTGGCACCATCCAGGATACACTGACGCTGCATGACTTTTACGTAATTGATGCAAAAGTCGAAGAAGTGGCCCGTGCCCTCGGACTGCTGGAAATCGGTCTGGATAAAGATGTCACCGATCTGAGCGGCGGCCAGAGAACCCGCGTACTGCTGGGAAAACTTCTGCTGGAGAAACCAGATATCCTACTTTTGGACGAGCCTACCAACTATCTGGATGAGGAGCACATCGCCTGGCTGAAGCGGTATCTGCAGGAATATGAAAACGCTTTCATACTGATCTCACATGACCTGCCATTTTTAAGTGAAGTGATCAACATCATTTATCACGTGGAACATCAGGAATTGTCCCGCTATGTCGGCAGTTATGAGGAATTCCAAAAAGTTTACGAGGTGAAAAAATCACAGCTGGAGGCAGCCTATAAAAAACAGCAGCAGGAGATCAGCCAGCTAAAAGACTTTGTGGCGCGAAACAAAGCCCGGGTCTCCACCAGGAATATGGCAATGTCACGACAAAAAAAGCTGGATAAAATGGATGTAATCGAGCTTGCGGCGGAACGTCCAAAGCCGGAATTTCATTTCCGTATGGGACGTACTCCCGGGAAGTATATCTTTGAGACGAAAGATTTTGTCATCGGCTACGGGGAACCGCTGTCAAAACCACTGAATATTGCACTGGAGCGCGGAAGCAAGATTGCCCTGACAGGTGCAAATGGCATCGGAAAAACCACGCTGATCAAAAGTATCCTGGGGCTTGTAAAGCCGGTTTCCGGCTCCTGTATCCTGGGAGAGAATCTGGCTGTCGGTTATTTTGAACAGGAAAGTGCACCGGACAACAAATCCACCTGCATCGAAGAGCTGTGGGAAGAATTTCCTTCCTATACACAGTATGAAGTGCGGGCAGCCCTGGCAAAATGCGGCCTGACGACTAAACATATCGAGAGCCAGGTGCGGGTCTTAAGCGGCGGTGAACAGGCAAAAGTCCGCCTCTGCAAGATCCTGAACCGTGAAACGAACGTTCTGATGCTGGATGAGCCGACAAATCACCTGGATGCGGATGCAAAAGAAGAGTTGAAGCGTGCTCTGAATGAATACAGAGGTACACTGCTCTTGATCTGCCATGAGCCGGAATTTTATCAGGATATTGTGCAGGAGGTATGGGACTGTTCCAGGTGGACAACAAAAATTGTATAAATATTTTGCACGCTAAAAGAAACAGCCCTATCTGACTGTTTCTTTTTTTCATGATACTATTTTTAAATATATATTGACCGTATATATTATACAGTGTATAATATATATAAACAAAACATATGAAAGGAGAAAGCATATGATTTTTCCATTAAACGCGCCAATGTTTGATTTGCTTGTCCTCGCAGTGGTAGCCAAAGAAGACTCCTATGGGTACCAGATCAGTCAGATTGTTAAAAATGTTTCAAATACAAAAGATTCTACCCTTTATCCGATACTGAGAAGACTGCAGGAAGATAGCTGTCTGACAGTCTATGATGAGCAATATCAGGGACGCAACCGCAAGTATTACCGGATCACAGAAAACGGCAAAGAAAAGTATCAGAATCTTCTAAGAGAATGGAATCTCTACAAAAATGAAGTCGATAAAATTATAGAAGGAGGGGTAAACAGTGAACAGAGATGAATATATGAGACAAATGCGCCATCATCTTCGCAGGCTTCCAAAAGAAGACCATGACAGAGCCATCGAATATTTTGAAGAATATTTCGAAGAGGCCGGTCCGAGCCAGGAACAGCAGGCGGTCGAAGACCTGGGATCTCCGGAAGCAGCGGCGGATCAGATCATCCGGGATCTGGCAATGGAAAACGCAGCCAGACCAAATGTAAGTGTAAAACGCGGGATGTCCGCTGTATGGGTAGGTGTTCTGGCTGTCTTTGCAGCCCCGATCGGACTTCCGCTAGCATTTGCAGCAGTTGCAGTGTTACTTTCGCTTGTACTGGTTGTACTGTGCATCCTTTTCGCCATTTTTATCACAGCCGTTTCACTTGCGGCATCATCGGTTCCTCTTTTAATAGGGAGTGTATGGCTGCTGTTCACATCACCCGTCAACGGTCTGGCCAATATCGGTCTGAGCCTGATCACTGTTGGTATTGGGATCTGGGTGATCAAAGGCTGTATCTGGCTGTGCAGATGGTTCCTGAATCTGATAACAAGATTATTTGGACGGATTGCAAGGAGGGAAGTTAAACATGAAAAATAAAAACAAACTCTGGCTGATATCATTTGGCTGTATCGGAATCGGTCTTGTGCTGCTGCTTGCAGGTATGCTGCTGGGAGGCCGTCCCGGATTTTATATTGACAGAACCGGCGTGCACTCTCCCCATGAAAACAGATCTGATACACCGCATATTCAGGAAAAGATGAAACTCGATGAATTTTCCAGTATTGACATCAATGTGAATTATGCGGATATACAGATACAGCCTTCAGACGGATACTATATCGAGTATCAGCTTGACGGAAACGATCCGGAGCCGACTCTGGAAGTAAAAAACGGAAAATTACGTTTTAAAGAAGGCTCTGTAAACGGCATTATCGGATTTAATATTGCCTCATTCAGCGATTTCAGCCGGATATCTTATGATTATCAGGTAACACTCTACGTACCGTCTGACAGGTATTTCTCATCCGTAAAACTCGTAAGTGAAGACGGGAAGATCAGGTCCGGACACTTAAACGCCGGAACGTTGGATATCCATGATGACTATGGGCAAGTCGAAATCGAAAGCTTTCAAGGCAAGGAGCTCAATGTCAATATGGATGACGGTGATTTTATACTGTCGAACGGCCATTGTGAAAATCTGAATATTGACAATGAATATGGAAACGTAATGCTTGGCATGTCCAATCAGCTGGATACTTATGACTTCAATCTGGAGACTGAATATGGACGCATTGAAGTTGAGGGATCCCCGGAAATGTCAAACAGTGATGATGAGGCACGTTTCAAGTCGAACAACGGTGCAGCGCATCAGGTAAAGGTCAGATGTAACGACGGCAACATTGTCATTACACAGGCCAAATGATCCGCGGGGAAGCAGCATTCTACATAAATATGCTGCTTCCCTTTCTGTTTGCCCCAGATTCCCGCCCGAAACTTTAACGGGTATCTGTGCCACTGCAGTACCTGTACGTGCATCTCATGCAGACTGTATTGACATTGCCCTTAAAAGCGCGTAAACTTTATGCGACAAATAAAGAAGCGGACAGGAGAACCCTATGAACACATTAAGAAATTACCTCACAATAGCAGTTTCCACGGTTATCACACTGGCTGCAGCTGTAACATCAGTTTGCGCTGCACCGCCGCAGTCAGGCAACGGCACCGCTTTTCAGATTGAAGTGGTGCAAACCAGCGATATCCATGCATATCTGACGGAATCGACGGATCAGTCCGGGCAGACAACTGCTCTTGGAATGCCGAAATTAAAAACTCTGATAGATCAGACAACCGCAGGAGCAGACGGTTCACTCGTACTGGATTCCGGGGATGCGTTTCACGGTCAGTCCATTGCAACGATGGCAGACGGAACAACTGCCGCTGAACTTCTGGGCAGTTGCGGGTACGACGCCATGACCGCCGGAAATCATGACTGGAATTATGGAAAGGAACAGCTGAAAACGCTGGAAGATATCGCCGATGCAAATAACGGTGAAAAACCATTCTCTATTCTTGCCGGAAATGTTGTAACGGAAGACGGCAGTCCGTTTTTTGACAGTGAATACCTGATCAAAGAAATCATAAAAGACGGAAAAACATTGAAAATCGGTGTGTTCGGCGTCATGGATCCCCGCCTGTACAATGCAACGGCACCGGCAAATGTGGACGGGCTTGCCGTTTCAGATATGACGGTGTATTCCAACCAGGCAGCAGCGGATCTGAGGAGCCAGGGATGTCAGATCGTTGTGGGAATCGCGCACTGCATACAGCCTCTCGCAGAAAACGGGATTTCTAATACCGTATCCGGAGTGGATCTCTGGCTTGACGGACACGAACATATGACATACGATTCCTTTTCTCAAAACGGAAGTGTCCTGACCACGGAAGCCGGATGTCACCTGAACACCGTATACCATATATCCATTGCCTGTACCCTTGCCGATGATGGTGCACTCACATCCCTTGTGATGACTCCGCAAGCCATCTCTGCGGCTGACGCAGGCAGTACATACAGTGCCGACGGCGCGGTGCAGGGCACTGTGGACAGAATACTGGCAGAGCAGGAAGAACTAAAAAACAAACCCGTCGGAAATGCACCGGTGACCCTCGACGGTGTCTGGGAACACGTAAGAACCGGAGAGACTACGATGGGGCGAGCCGTCACAAGCGCATATCTTTTTGAGACAGGAGCCGATATTGCCATCGAGAATGCCGGCGGCATACGCGCCGGCATCGACGAAGGTGAAGTGACATACGGTGAAGCCCTGGATGTTTTCCCTTATGGGAATTATATTGTCACGAGAGAACTGACCGGCAAAGAAATCCGGGAACTTCTGAAAACATCGCTGATGATCCAGCTCGCCAACATGAGAGCCGACATTTCAGGCGACTATGATAGTTGGCCCGGCAACAGCGGACAGGCGCTTCAGGTAGGCGGCATCACCGTAAACTATACTTTTGAAAATGATGTGCCAGTGATATCCGACATAAAAGCAGGAGATGCATCACTTCAGGATAATGCCGTCTACACGGTTGCCGCCAACAGTTACCTCGTGACTGACGCGGACAATTATCCGCAGCTGGCCTCCAAAGAAAACCTGCATGAATACAGCGCCTGTGAAGATGCCCTGGCAGACTATCTCAGTCAGGACACCGCTGTCACCAGTGCCGACATATCAACATCCCGCATGAACTATGACAAAATGCAGCAGGCCCCTCTGGTATTAAACGGGATGAAGGAATCTGCTGTATTGGGAGACAAAGGATTCAAGATCAGTGTATCCGGCGGTACAACAGGCGGAGCAGTCACTTACGCAAGCTCCAACACGGATGCCGCTGCCGTTGATGAAGAGGGAACGGTGACAGTTAAAGGAATCGGCACAACAAATATTTCAGCGGTTATGGCCGGAAATCTGCTTTACCAGGATGTCCGGGTGTCGCAGGAATTGACGGTGACAGAAGCCGTACAGGATCCAACCGTAACTCCCTCTCCGGATCCAACCGAGGCGCCAAAGAAAACGGCAACTCCGGCACCGAAAAAAACGATCACACCGAAAGCCACCGCTGTAATAAGTAAAACCGTCAGGACGGCCGATGAGTCCCGCCCGGAGCTTTATCTGGCACTGTCACTTTTAGGTGCGGCGGGAATCGGAATTGTCATTTACAAAAAAAGAAAGAGGGTACAGGGATGAAATCCTGATCATTGTAAGAACGCAGCAAAATTCAATTTTGCTGCGTTCTTAATTTATGTTGTACTGATCGTGACTATTCGCCGTGTGCCGGCATCTGAAATTCCGCCGCTGGTGACAGCAGTTGCAAAGAAGCTTGGTATCCTGTATTGATCTTTCTCTATACCTCTTGACAAGCTAGTGTTTACTAGCTATACTGTAAACAGAAATGCCAGCATTCACTAGCTGACTTTGAGGAGGCAGGTACATTGAAGGATTTTGAATTAACATCTTATTTAAGCAGCGGGGTGGATAAAATTGTCAAAGACATGTTAAAGGTATCTCTGAAATATCCACAGGGGCGTTTATCTCTGATGCACTATGCAGCAGTTCAGAAAAAATCAAAAACACTGCGGATGCAGTCAGAAAAAGAAGGCGCGCACATTCCACCGTTTCTAATTGCCAGTATCACAAAGCAGTGCAATCTGCACTGCAAAGGATGTTACGCCGCAGCATGCAGTTCGCACCCCGAAAAAAAAGAACTCACGGATCAGGAATGGGGGCGTATCTTTTCTCAGGCAGAAACTCTCGGTGTCAGCTTTATCCTGCTCGCAGGCGGCGAACCGCTGACCCGAATGGACGTGCTCAGAGAAGCAGGAAACCATCGCGGCCTTTTATTCCCGGTTTTTACGAATGGAACCATGCTGAATGATGATGAGCTGGAGCTCTTTTTCTCAAATCGGAATCTGCTGCCCATCCTCAGCATCGAAGGCGGCCGCAATATCACTGACGCCAGAAGAGGGCACGGCGTATATGCAAAACTGTTGCAGGCAATGGATTCATTCAGGAAAAAAGGCGTGCTGTTTGGCACTTCTGTCACTGTCACAAAAGAAAATCTAAAAGAGGTGACTTCTGAAACATTTGTGACAAAACTGTATGGCAATGGCTGCAAAGCAGTAATTTACGTAGAATATGTCCCCGTTGACCAAGATACCATGGACCTGGCGTTTGATGACGCAGACCGCAGGATTTTGGATAACCATCTGATGAAACTTAGAATCCGACAGAATCAGATGATGTTTCTCTCTTTTCCGGGGGACGAAAAAAGTTCCGGGGGATGTCTGGCTGCCGGCAGAGGTTTCTTTCATATCAATGCATATGGCGGTGCAGAACCGTGTCCGTTTTCCGCTTATTCTGACACCAATGTACTACATACCGGCCTGCAGTCAGCTCTTTCATCGCCGCTTTTTCTGCACCTGAGAACCAGCGGTATGTTGGATGCAGAACACAGCGGGGGCTGCGTTTTATTTCAGCGGGATCATCTGATCAGAACTTACATGGGAGACGCTTGATATGACAACAAAGGAACGCATTATTGAAGAAGCCCTGACATTGTTTTCTGTACAGGGATATCAGGGAACCAGTGTAAAGAACATTGCGGATCGGGTAGGCATCAAAGACAGCTCCCTGTATAAACATTTCAAAAGTAAAAAAGAAATCTTTGATACGATTGTTTTGGAGATGTCCGTAAGAATGGCAAACATGTCCATCGAATATGGACTGCCGGATGACAAAAATCCGACAGAAGCCGCCAGGATCTATGAGACAATCACAGCGGATGAACTGGTCAGACTGAGCAAAAAGATATTTCTGTTTTATCTGCGGGACCCGTTTGCCGCCAGGTTTCGGAGGATGCTGACGATGGAACAGTACAGGAACAGGGAGATCTATGCAGTATACCGCGGTATCTTTATGGACGCGGCAATCCGCTACCAGACGGAACTATTTGGGGAACTGATACGCCACGGTGCATTTAAACCGGCTGATCCAAAGACGATGGCCGTCAACTTCTATTCGCCGATTTTTTTTCTCTTGACGCAGTATGACCAGGAACCGGAAAAAGAAGAAGAGGCGCTTATGGCCATTGAACGGCAGGTGACTGAATTTGTCAGAATTTACACCAGATAAAGTCATAAATAAAGAGATTGCAGAAAAGAAAATGTGATATTATAATAGAGAAGAAATCAAATGTACTGAGGAGAAAAATGTTATGAGTATAAAAATCGGAATTTTAGGTTATGGAAATCTGGGACGAGGCGTAGAGTGTGCGGTAAAGCAGAACCCGGATATGGAACTGGCAGCAGTCTTTACACGCAGAAATCCTGCTGATGTATCTATTCTCACAAAAACTGCGGCTGTCTGCAGTGTATCCGATGCCGCAGACTGGAAAGATAAAATCGATGTTATGATTCTGTGCGGCGGAAGCGCAACGGATCTTCCCATACAGACGCCGGAATATGCAAAGCTTTTTAATATTATTGACAGTTTTGATACCCACGCAAAAATCCCGGAACACTTTGCCCATGTCGATTCCGCGGCAAAAGCAGGCGGTACCGTTGGAATCATTTCTGTCGGCTGGGATCCGGGCATGTTCTCACTGAACAGATTATATGCAAACGCAATCATGCCTGAGGGAAATGACTATACCTTCTGGGGGAAAGGAGTCAGCCAGGGGCACTCCGATGCAATCCGCCGGATCGCCGGTGTAAAAGATGCCCGGCAGTACACCATACCCGTAGATGCGGCACTGGAAGCTGTAAGAAACGGTGAAAACCCACGGCTAACCACACGCCAGAAGCATACGAGAGACTGCTATGTCGTTCTGGAAGAAGGCGCGGATGCATCCAAAGTTGAAGAGACAATCAAGACCATGCCGAATTATTTTTCAGATTATGATACTACCGTTCATTTTGTTACCGAAGAAGAATTACTGAAAAATCACAGCAGACTTCCGCACGGCGGATTTGTGTTGCGCAGCGGCTGTACCGGATGGGAACAGGAAAATAAACACCTGATCGAATACAGTCTTAAGCTGGATTCTAACCCGGAGTTTACAGCGTGCGTCATTGCAGCATACGCGCGGGCAGCTTACCGGCTGTCCAAAGAAGGGCAGACTGGCTGTAAAACAGTATTCGATATCGCACCGGCGTATCTCAGTGTAAAAGACGGTGCACAGTTGAGAGCGGAACTGCTTTAGAATTATGAACAAATTTACGTATCTGGTCATTTTATTAACAACTGTTTTTTTTATACAGACGGGGACAGGAGATACTCCCATCCCCGCTGCGTTTGCCGGTTTGGACTTTTATCAGATTCAGACTGCCGGCCCTGAAAACCGGCATACGATACAGGAGACGGAGCGTACTATGGATGAACACGCGCTCCAGAACTCTGTTACTTCATACAAAATCATTTTTCGGCAGAACGTAAAACAATACCGTGCAAGTCAGACTCTGCGTTACTGGCTTTATGATCTGAACATGCCTTCGAATGTCTATTCTTTGATATTCGGTGAAGGCATCTTTTTGCTGTTCTTTTTTTTCACCTCGTTACCCGGCCAGTTTTGTGTCAAACTGAATATCACCCATAAGTCAGACGGCAAAAAACGTCCGTTCGCGCTCTGCGCGTATCTTTTTACGGTACGTATTTTTGCAAAAATAAACTGACAATTATGGGAGAATAGAATATGGAACTATCAGATATTTTAATGCTGCTTGGCGGCCTTGCATTATTTTTATACGGCATGCAGATGATGAGCAGCGGGCTGGAAATGGCTGCCGGAAATAAAATGAAACAAATCCTCGAAAAACTGACCTCAAACCGGATCAAAGGTGTCCTCGCCGGCGCTGTGATAACGGCGGTGATTCAGTCCTCCTCAGCGACGACTGTCATGGTAGTTGGTTTTGTAAACTCTGGTTTAATGACTTTGAATCAGGCGGTCTGGGTGATCATGGGAGCCAATATCGGTACCACGATCACCGGGCAGCTGATTGCCCTTGATATCGGTGTCATCGCACCGTTAATCGCTTTTTTGGGTGTTGCAACCATCCTTTTTGTTAAAAATGAAAAGGCAAAGCATATCAGTGAAATTTTTGCAGGGCTCGGTGTGCTCTTCATCGGTATGGATATGATGGGCTCCGCCATGGTACCGCTGCAGAATTCCGAAACCTTCCTTCACTTTATGACTACGTTCAGCAATCCGCTGATCGGCATCCTGATTGGCGCTGTCTTTACAGCAATTATCCAGTCTTCTTCTGCATCGGTTGGTATTCTGCAGGCATTGGCAAGTACCGGTATGATTCCGCTGTCCAGCGCTGTCTACGTATTATTTGGACAAAATATCGGGACCTGCATCACAGCAGTCCTGGCTTCCATCGGGACGAAAGTAAATGCCAAACGGACCACCGTCATTCACCTGATGTTTAATATCATCGGTACCATCATATTTACCACGATTTGCCTGCTGACCCCGTTTACTGTCCTGATGGAACACGTGACACCCGGGAATCCTGTCGCTCAGATCGCCAACGTACATACGGTGTTTAACATTATCACAACATTGCTGCTGCTGCCATTCGGCACATATATGGCACGGCTGGCTGAAAGAATACTGCCTGACAAAGAGGATGCAGGTGAAGAGGTCATGCACCTGGAATATATTCAACCGTTTGAGAGCCATTATTCCGTGGGACAGGGCGCATTGGTACTGACACAGATTGAGCAGGAGATCGAACGTATGCGTAAGATTGTCTGTGAGACGGTAACCGGAAGCTTCAACTCGGTAATCATCAGCACCTCCGCTCAGAAAGAAGAGCTGGAACAGCGGGAAGAATATATTGATTACCTGAACGCTGAGGTTTCCCGGTATATTGTATCCGTCATGCATCATGAAATGGCAGTGGAAGACTCTGTCAAAATCAGCGGATATTACAAAATTCTCGGAAATCTGGAACGGATCGGCGATCACGCCATGAATGTTCTGGGCTATGCTGTCAGTATGGAAAAGATGAAAGTTGGTTTTTCCGACAAAGCCAAACAGGAAATTACGACGATGAAAACCATGAGCCTTCAGATTCTGGATGATATCTCAGGCAGCAATGTGGAGGATTTAAGAACCATGCTTGAGAAAACTTCCCGGGATGAGCAGAAAATCGATGATATCCGGAATCAATACCTGAAACGGCAGATGGAACGAATTGGAAAAAGTGAATGTATTGCAGACGCCAGCATCTTTTTTTCAGAAATGCTGACGGATTTTGAGCGTATCGGTGATCATGCACTGAATATCGCAGAGCAGTATTATGAAATGCTGACCAAAACGCTTTAAGAAGGGAATTATTTTTATGAGGGATTTTCCAATCATCAAATCATTGGTGGGAGAGAGTGTAACGGAAAAGGACCTGACAGCCGTTGACTGCTACGTTCACCCTAAACTGGGTCTGTTTATCCCAAGTGCCGGAACCTGCCAGTATGCGCAGAGACCCGGCCACACACATCCCTCATACATGATTACCGTTTTATTTTCTCTGGATGATTCCATGGTAGTGCCGAGGATATCGCTCGAAAAAAAACACTATCTGGCATCCGTCATGTCACCGGATATCAGACACCATGATTTTTCAGAAGATTTCATCCACTACTACTGCATTCTGATCCGCAAGGATTACTTTGACAGCCAGTACCGTCTTTATACAACAGAACCGCCATATTTCAAAGACCGGCAATTCGCTCTGTGCAGTGACATTCTAAAGACGCTCAACACGTTTGCGTTTGAATACAGTAAACAGATGCAGAACTCTGACATCACTTTGGAAGCACAGGTCACAGTCATTACGCACTGGATCATCCGAAGTATCCTGGGCGAAAATATGGATATGCGTATGATTTCTTCAAATTATACCGTCGCCCGTGCACAGCACTACATTGAGCAGCATTTTGATAAGAACATTTCTGTCAGTGAACTGGCTGATTTAAGTCATATGTCCTCCTCCAGTTTTAACCGGATCTTTAAAAGTGAGACGGGACTGACGCCGATCAAATACCTGACGGAAGTAAGGATTGAAAAGGCAAAAAAACTGCTTCGCCGGAAAGATATACCGATCACAGAGATCGCCTCGCGATGCGGATTCGGCAGCAGTGCCCATTTTGCCTCAAATTTCAAACAGCAAACCGGCGTGACTTCTTCAAAATACAGAGAGTCCTATCAATATTTTGAATAATACTACATGTTTTTTGTAATTCTTTGCCTGTAATCTGAAAGAATATTCTCTGCATCCGGACTAAACTATATCCATATATAAAAAGGAGGATCAGATTATGATGACAAAAAATGAAATTTTTCAGCTGATGAACAGCAATCCGGTGTTCCATCTCGCAACGATGGATCAGGATCAGCCGAGAGTGAGAGGTATGCTGCTGTTCAGAGCCGATGATGACGGAATTATTTTTCATACTGCATCGACAAAAGATGTTTACACGCAGATTCAAAAGAACCCCAAAGCCGAACTGTGTTTTCAGGGAAACAGCACCCAGGTACGTGTGACCGGAGTGTTGGAACACGTCACAGATTCCGCTCTCAGGGAGGAAATCTTCCAGCATCCCACCCGACAGTTTTTGCAGTCCTGGAAGGACAACGGTGTTGAGCATTTGCTTGAGGTATTTGTCCTGAAGCATGGATCTGCGGCAGTATGGACCATGGAAACAAATTTTGATGAGAAACGTTATATAGAATTATAAACAGGGACAGCAGTTTGATACTGCTGTCCTTTTTCGCTATACGGAACAATTAAGCGCCCGTTATTTTTTTTACTTTATATGATTCTCCCCAATTCCACATAAAAGCTTCTTTTATATTTATGGAGCATCCATCAAATCTCTTATCTGTTCGATAAATTTCTCTGCCGCCTTAGAGAATATTGGATACCGCTTCCATGCAAGACCATATTGAATTTTTATTGTTGGCTCAAGTGGACGGAAACAAAGTGTCTGGCTTTCGCTGGTATCTACCAGTGTACGCAGGGCAAACGCATATCCAAGTCCATTTTTAATTAAAAGAGAAGGGTTGTTGAACAGAATATCGAAGGTGGCAATGGTATTCAGCTGCTCCGCAGGGATCCCCGCCCAGGCAGAAAGCTCCCTCTGCAAGCCAATACGCTGGGGCAGAATGAGCGGAACGCCTTGAATGTCCTCCGGGCGAATGACCTCTTTGGATGCGAGAGAGCAATCCTTTCGCATGAGCAGTCCCCACTCGTCGGTTTCATTTAAGGGAAGATGCTCATATTTCACAAGGTCAACAGGCTCAATCAGAATACCAAAATCCAAGATGCCGTGGTCGAGCTTCTCCATCAGTGTTTCAGCGTCACCATTGAAAAACTGAAACGTTACTCCCAAATGCCTGTCTGCGATCATGGTGGTTGCCTGCGCCACGGTAGACGACCCAGCACCACCGATGGAAATAACACCGCCGATCAAGTCAGAATCCTGGGCAATTTCCCGCCTGGTTTTTTCGCACAGCATCAGAATTTCATCTGCACGCTTACGGAGAAGGACACCTTCTTCGGTCAGTGTGATTTTTCTTTTGCCACGAATGAAAAGCTGTTTTCCCAATTCCTGTTCTAATTCCATCAGCTGCTTCGATAACGAAGGCTGTGTAATATGCAGAGATTCCGCTGCACGAGTAATGTTTTCTTCTCGTGCAACTGCTAAAAAATAGCGAAGCAATCGTAATTCCATCAGTATCCCTCCTTGTCGCTCCTATCATCATTATATATGTCTGAACCATTCCTGTAAACTATGATTTTGTATTGTTTATAAGTATTTGATATGAAAAAAAAAGCGTTATATACTTTGAATAGCAAAGGAGGGACACAAATGCATCATCAAATAGCATCAGATTCTGTCATACAGAATTTGAAGGATGCCGGATGTGAAGATAACTTTATTGAGAGATTTATTTTCGCATTAGAAAATAATCAAAACAAAGAAGTATTTTTATTGCTTCGTGGATGGCGGAACAGTCTGCTTGATGAAATACACAACAATCAGCACAAGCTGGATTGTCTTGACTATCTGATACGAAAGTTAGGAGGTTAAAGAATATACCATGAACGCATTCGCTTTGAAAAGAAAAGCTTGCAAAAACGAGAATAAGACGGCAGCCTTGATGACGGAAGGCAGTATCTTCAAGGGTATTTTGTTTTTTTCTGTTCCATTGATTTTAGGGAGTCTCCTGCAGCAAATGTACAATGCCGTTGACTCCATCATTGTTGGCAACTATGTTGGCCGGGATGCACTTGCGGCTGTTGGTTCCAGTACAGCTCTGATTTACTTGTTGATTGCCTTCAGTCAGGGAGCTGCTGTTGGTGCAGGGGTCGTTGTTTCTCAGCATTTGGGAGCCAAGGACAAAAAGGGAGTTCATGCCTCTGTTCATACGGCATTGGCGATCTCAGTAATACTTGGGCTGATTCTGACCGTGGGTGGGATTCTGTTCAGTCGCCCGCTGCTGGTCTGGATGAATACACCCGCAAAGATTTTAGAGGAGTCTGTGACCTATCTGCAAATTTACTCCGGTGGAATGGTATTCAATGTGGTTTACAATATGGCTGCCGGCATTATGAATGCTGCCGGAAATTCAAAACGTTCTCTGCGCTATTTGGCGGCTGCATCCATTGTCAATGTGGTTCTGGATTTGCTTCTGATCGCAGGATTCCAAATGGGGGTTGCGGGAGCTGCAATTGCAACCAATATCAGTCAGGTTGTGTCCTGCGTATTGGCAATGCTGTTTCTGATGGGCGTACCCGAGCAGTATCAAATCAATTTGAAAGAAATCAAAATTCAGAAGCGGGTTGCACTCCGTATTATTCAAATTGGTCTACCCACCGGGTTTCAAAATATGGTCATCTCTCTTTCCAATATACTGGTTCAGTCCAGCGTGAATGCATTCGGTGCGGCGGCCATGGCGGGGTTTGGTGCTTACATGAAAATCGACGGATTCAATATCCTGCCTATTACCAGCTTCAGCATGGCGGTCACTACCTTTACTGGACAGAACTATGGTGCCGGGAAATTTGACCGGGTAACAAAGGGCATGGTTGTGACCATGATGATGGGAATCATTTATACACTGGCACTGGGAGCTTTGCTGCTTACTTTTTCGGAACCAGCCATCCGGCTGTTTAACCAAGATGCCGATGTAATCGCAATCGGCATGACTGCTATGCGATATTTTTGTCCTTTCTATTGGACACTCAGTATCCTGCACGCATTGGCAGGTACTGTTCGTGGCACTGGAAAGAGCGTTCCACCGATGGTAATTTTGATTCTTTCTCTATGTGTGTTCCGTATGGGGTGGATCACATTCATGATGCCGCATTTCAGCGCCATTGACGGTGTATTTGCACTGTATCCGGCGTCTTGGATTTTGGGAATGATTTTAATGGTTTTGTACGCATGGAAGGGAAAATGGTTTTCTGTTCCTGAGAAAGAAAATGGAGGAATTTTATCATGAAAAATACAGTGATACTGAATAACGGCATGCAGATGCCTAAAATTGGGTTCGGCGTGTTCCGAATCAATCATATGGAAGAATGCGAGGGAGCTGTTTTGCAGGCGATCCAAAGCGGCTATCGATTGATTGACACAGCCAGTGCCTATGAAAACGAAGAAGCTGTTGGACGTGCCATTCGGCGCAGTGGTGTTCCCCGTGAGGAGCTGTTCGTGACCACCAAGCTATGGATCACGGATACCAGCTATGAAGGAGCCATGCGGGGGTTTCAGCGCTCCTTGGAGCGTCTGGGGTTGGATTACATCGACCTCTATCTAATCCATCAGCCGTTTCATGATTACTATGGTGCATGGAGAGCCATGGAGGAGCTGTACGCAGAGGGAAAAGTCCGGGCGATTGGTGTGGACAATTTTACTCAGGACAGACTGGCTGATTTTATCTTCTTCAACAAGGTAAAACCTGCGGTCAATTTGGTTGAGTGCAATGTCTTTTTCCAGCGTGAAGATGACCTTGCCTATCTAAACAATCAAGGAATCCAGATGCAGGCATGGTCGCCTCTGACTGCCGGCAGCGAGGGACTTCTTGATCATCCGCTGTTGCTTCAGCTCAGTCAGAAATATCAGAAATCTGTGCCACAGATTGTTCTTCGGTGGCTGATCCAGCGTGGTATCGTCCCACTGGTGAAAAGCGTAAAACCAGAACGAATGAAGGAAAACCTTGCTGTTTTCGACTTTGCGCTTTCGGCAGAGGATATGGAAAAAATCACTGACCTTGATACAGGGCATAGTTGTTTTCCTCCCCGTACCACTGGTCAGGATGTTAACGCCTTTTTGGAAGCTGCACAAAGGTTTCGGGTCTGAGAGGAAGGCGGTAATGATGAAGTTATACGAAAAAGGCAAGCTCCCGCAAATTATCTGGGGGAGCAAAAGTGCCGACCGTGTGGGAGCAGAACTGAAAAGTGCTGATGTGCAGAAATGTCTGATCGTATCGGGAAGTCATGTAATCAAACATCCCATCACCCAGAAAATCATTCACTCTCTGGAAAGTATTGGCGTTGTATGTGATGTTTTTGACCGGGTGCTGCCGGAACCTACCGATTTGCTGTGTATCGAAATTGCACAGGAAATCAAGCGCAATCACTACGACTGTATTCTGGGCATTGGAGGTGGCAGTCCTATGGATGCGGCAAAAGCAGCTTCCCTGATTGCTGGAATTCCGGAAGATCTCCCAGATCTGCATGAATACGGTAAGACCGGTACTCGGATGAGGGAGCAGTGGAACCGTCCCTGTATGCTGGTTTTGATGCCGACTACGTCAGGCACAGGGGCCGAAACAACAGCCAGTGCCGTTATTTCCAGCGAAAAGCATGGAATAAAATTTAGTTTTGGCAATCGGAATACCGCTCCTGATCTATGTATCATTGACCCGGAATTTACATTGGGAATGCCTGCAATGCCGACAGCCTATGGCGGCGTGGATGCGTTGACACACACGATAGAAATTCTGGTTGGTACGGGAGCCAATGCGTACACCAATACGATTTTGTTGTCCTGTTTAGAGAAACTTTGGACATGGCTGCCGATTGCAGTACAGGAGCCGAATCATCTGGAAGCCCGTGAACAACTCTCCTGGGCGGCTCATAATGCTCTGGCAAATGGTGGGATTCCTAACGGTCACGCAGTAGCTCACGCCATCGGCTCGCTGTATCATGTGGTTCACGGACACGCCTGCATGATGGTTTTACCTACGGTGATCCGCCATTTTGCGGAAACTGCACAGGATGCAATCGGACAAATTGCCGGCCGGGTCGGTGTACCGGTGACTGGCGATGCCCAAACGGATGCCGAAAATGTGGCAAACGCATTCCTTCTGTTTTATAAAAATCTTGGTATGAAGCCGTTGCGGGAAACCTTGCAGGAAAAAGGGTGCTTTGACGATGAGCAAACGTTTATTGAAAAAATGATTCCGGTTGTTATGGATGATTTCAAATCCCGTCAGTGGCTCCCACCGATTCATGGAGATAATTATAGAGAAAAGGTTGGAAAGATTTGTTCCGCAATTTACGAAGAAACGTGAGGATATAAATGAGATGAAAGATATTGAACGTTTACTAGCCATTGATATGCACGTTCATGCTTACCCCGATATGAGCCTGAACCATCCGCAGCACAGGACAAATGATGATGTGATTGCACAATGTCGTGCGGCTGGAATGGGCGGTCTTGTGCTGAAAACCCATGGCTGGCCCTGCGTTGGACTGGCGCATCAGTTCAATAGAGAACATGATGATTTTACAGTGTATCCCAGCGCATCGCTTAATACGATGGCAGGCGGGCCTCATCCGTGGGTCGTTGAGATGGCCATTGAGATGGGGTGTAAAATGATTTGGCTCCCTACATGGAGTGCGGTCAGTGACCATGAGCATACAGGTTTTGGTGTTATTGCGGAAAAGTATATTCCAAGAGGCAAGACTGGAATGCGAGAGCAGGATTTTTACTGCCTGTTGGACGAAAAAGGACAGTTGTCAGAGGAAAGTAAGGAATGTATCATGCTTTGCAGTAGGCCGTTTTGCACAGAAAATCGGCTTTGATAAAGTGTGTCTGACACATCCGAGCAGTAGCTGCTCTTTCAATCAATTTGAGCAGATCAATGCATTTGCCCAGATGGGGCACTATATCGAATTGTGCGCACTCAAGGTAGCGCCAATGTACTACTACACATCTAGAACCATTGAAGAAATGGGGCGCATTATCAAAGAAGTCGGAGCTAATCGTTGCTATATTTCGCCGGATCACTTGTTTGACTGGACACCTTCTATTCCGCAGCAAATCTATCAAGTTCTCGGCTGCCTGCTTAATACAGGTATCATTATGAAGAACTGCAAACTGTGATGAATACACCAAAACTGTTATTTGGAGTGAAGTGAAGCAGCAAGCCAAAGGATAATTTTGCTGGATCAGATTTTTACAGGTCTTTTGTTTTCGATGCGGACATTATTAAAAGGGCAACAGCCGGTTGCTTTTCTTAGAATGCCCGATATGCTATAATTTCTGTAAGGAGGACAGGAATGGAAGCGAAAAATATTATTTACGAACTGAGAATGAAAAAGGGACTCTCTCAGGAGAAGCTTGCAGAAAAATTATTTGTAACCAGACAGGCGGTTTCTCGTTGGGAGAACGGGGATACCGTCCCGAATACAGATACCCTTAAATTGATTGCCGAAACCTTCCAGGTGTCCGTCGACCATTTGCTGGGACATCCGGCAGGGCTTTGCCAGAGCTGCGGTATGGTCCTCGATGCAGACGATGACAGAGGAACAGAAAAAGACGGCAGCAAATCAGAAGAATACTGTGCGTTCTGCTTTCAGAATGGTGAGTTCACCCAGGATATCACAATGGAAGAACTGGCTGAACACAATTTACAGCATCTGGATGAGTGGAACAAATCTGCCGGACTGCACTTGACACAGCAGGAGGCCAGAATACAGCTGCTGGAGTTTTTACCGACATTAAAACGCTGGAGAAGAACTCAAGACAGCAGATAAGGAGAAACAAAAACGGATCGGTAAGATGAAAAACATGTGATGGTGATGTATGGATCTACAGTATATGGAAGCGGCAATCTGCGGTCCGAAAAAGAAGATTCATAAACAGACAGGGAGTATGGCACTTCTGCGCTGACAGTTGATAAAAACTTTTACCACTATTTATAATTCTCTTTTACTTTTCACCATATATTGAATGGTGGAAAGTAAAGGAGAATTTATATATGTCAGATCCCATTCTGCTGTTCACGATTCTGCTGACGCTTGGCGTAATCTTTGTCAATGGCTGGACGGATGCACCAAATGCAATCGCTACGTGCATCACCACCGGATGTCTAAAAGAGCGCACGGCAATCTGGATGAGTGCGGTTTTTAATTTCCTGGGAGTGCTGGTCATGACAAAAATCAACAGTTCTGTGGCAGCTACCATCAGCAACATGGTTGATTTCGGAGCCGATACCCGGCATGCACTGATTGCCCTGTGTGCATCATTGTTTTCCATTGTCGTATATAGCGCGGCCGCATCCTCGCTTGGAATTCCCACCAGCGAAAGCCACAGCCTGATCGCGGGGCTGTCCGGCGCGGCAGTCGCAATACAGCACGGGATCGGCGGCATCAACATGGCCGAGTGGATAAAGGTGCTCTACGGCCTTGGATGCAGTCTTATCTGTGGGTTTGCCGCCGGATGGCTGGTGTGCCGTCTGGTCACTTTGCTCTGTCAAAATCTTAACTGCGAAAAAGCTGACGCATTTTTTAAAAATGCACAGATTTTCGGCGCCGCATCCATGAGTTTTATGCACGGAGCACAGGACGGGCAGAAATTTATCGGCGTCCTGTTTCTGGGATTTGCATTCCGCAGCGGGCAAAACAGTGTCTCGGATGCCGCGATTCCTGTCTGGATGATGATGCTGTGCAGCGCCGTCATGGCACTTGGCACCAGCGTCGGCGGTAAAAAAATCATCCGGGCAGTCGGAGAAGATCTCGTCAAACTGGAACGCTACCAGGGATTTTCCGCGGACCTGGCGGGAGCCGTCTGTCTGCTGTTTTCTACACTTCTCGGGATTCCGGTCTCCACAACCCATACGAAAACAAGTGCAATCATGGGAGCCGGGTCAGTGAAAAGCGTCTCCGAAATTAATGTTCACGTCTTGTGTGAGATGATGCTTGCCTGGATCTTTACATTTCCCGGATGCGGGCTGATCAGTTATGCGATGGCTGTTATTTTTCTGCATTTCGGATAACCGCTGCGGCTCTGTACTTTATGATTGAAATTTTCCTTGGATCACGTTAAGATAAAAAGAAAAGCCAGGAGGATACCAAATGCCATACATAAAAACAAACGTATCAATTCCCGTAACGAAAGAGCAGAAGGAGAACGTGAAAAGCCGGTTTGGACAGATCATTTCCCTGATCCCGGGAAAATCCGAAGCCTTTCTGATGGTGGATCTTCAAGACAACTGCAGCCTGTATTTCGGCGGAAACCAGGATGGACCCACCGCCTATGTGAAAGTGGAGGTTTTCGGCAGTTTGTCAGATGAATACAGCCTTATGCTGACTAAAAACATCTGCAGTATGCTGGAAGAAGAGCTGCATATTCCGCAGAACCGCATATATGTGAATTATGAAAGCTTTACCCAGTGGGGCTGGAACGGAAAGAATTTTTAACGCCGCAGCAAAAATCGAAAGAGAGAACCACGGCGGCCTTGAACATAATTTCAAAACCGCCGCCGTGCCTTAACTCTCCATATAAAATAATCCATGTCTGTTACAGTACCAAAACAGCCTGCCATGTGCCTGGACAGGAATACGTACCTGCAGTTCCCATTCAGGATACTGCTTGTTAAGCAGCATACTGTCCCCCGTCATCATTGCCACCATTAGTTTTTCATTTTCACCGGCTTTCTGTGGCTGCAGTGCTTTCATTTTTTTGCCGCAGCAGGAGATGCCTGCGTCTGTCATTGCAGTCATCATGTTTGCGCAGTCAGGGCAGATATTTAAAGATTTCAGATAACCATGATTTTCTGCTAACGCATCAGCTTGCGAAATGTCTTGGGCGCACAGCCAATTTTGTCTGTAAAAAGATTAGTAAAACTGGCATTATTTGCATATCCCACCTCAAAGGCAATCTCTGTGATGGTCTTATTCGTCTGGACAAGAAGAAGTTTGGCTTTATTCATCCTGGCATTGGTGATATATTCACGGGGAGAATATCCTGTCTCCTGTTTGAAGACATATGAAAAGTATGCAGGGCTCAATCCCACTATTTTTGCGAGCTGCTCCATGGTAATGTGGCGGTCGATATTTTCCTGGATATAAGTCAGACTCTGTTCAATGGGTTTATTTCTAACACTCTGATACATCTCTCTGGTCTGAAGCAGAAGCGTTAAAAATTTGTAGACACGAAGAGAGGCGTCGATGATATTTTCCGTATCATTTTTCTCATAAAAATCCAGCGTGTTTTTCAACAGATTACCGATCAAATGATTGTTTTTCGAGCTGATCCGCGGACCTTTGGTGCTGAGTATATAATGGCAGATCTCCCTGGAGTTGGATCCCTCGAATCCGTAAAAGTAAAATTCCAGCCCCTCGTACGCTCTGTAATAATGAGGTTCCCGGCAGTCAAGCAAAATCACCTCTCCCGGACCCGCATCGAAAATCTTATCTCTGAATTCCACATGAAACATTCCCCTTTCCACATACATCAAAAGCAGTGTAGGATATGTCTCTCTTCTTATATAGTAATTGGCCGAACAGTAATAATGGCCCGTCCAGGTAGGGTAAAACAGCAATTCTTCCGCCAGTTTGGGAGGAAGGAACGCATGCTCTACAGACTTTGTATAGACGCCGGCAGTCAGGTTTTCAAATACCGATTTCATGAAATTTCCCCTCTTTCTTTAGGTCTTACTATCATTATACCTTGCTGGTATTTAATCTCAACCGGAATCCCATCATATCTAAAACCAGATGAAGTTTAACAAAAACCAGAGTATGGGATTAGATGAAATTATTTATATAATAGATAGTATGAACCGGTCAAATAAAAATATTTTTCAAAAAAGGAAAGGTATCACAATCATGCATAACAGAATTTCAAAGGAAGAGGCTGCACATCTGCGTGCGCTTGCCCTTCAGGTAAAAGAAATATCGGGCGACCCGAAATGGGAAGCAAAACGCCGGCTGTGGACAAAACTTAACAAGCTGGAAAGAACCAGACCTCTGGTGATTTTTCCGCCGGAATGCTGGCATGAACTGGTCCCGGAAGATACTTTGAAAGTAAAAGATCCTGTATTCCGGACAGTTGAGAAAGAGATGCAAATGAGAATATACCGGGCGGAACATTTCAATGACGATGTTGTGCTCACAGATGTTTTGTATATTCCCTATGAAACACACGTGACAGACTGGACGGACGACCGTGTACGTCCGTATGATGACAGACCAGACCACGCTGCCTGTTTTCACCCCTGTATCAACGAGGTCAGTGATATGAAAAAAATGAAGCTTCCAAAGCTTACAGTACATGAAGAAAATTCCCGTGAAAACTTTTCTCTCGCAAAAGAAATTCTGGGAGATATCCTGAACGTCGTAGAAGGAGAACCGTTTACAGCATCCACGCATCAGTCCATCATGGGATGGGGAAACAGCCTGATCGATATCTGGTGTGAACTAAGAGGGCTGGAACAGGTGATGTATGATCTGTACGAAGAACCGAACCTGACGCACGAAGCCATGTCCATTCTCTATGAAGGCCGTCTCGGATACCTGAAAAAAGGGATCGAGCTTGGCATCTGGAAGCTGAATAACAACGAGTATATGGTAAACGGAACAGCGACTGCCTGTGGCTCCAATGGTCTTGCATACACAGACCTCCTGCCTTCAGAAGACTACGAAGGAACTGTCCGCATGAAGGATCTGTGGGGATATTGTATGGCACAGGAATTCACCGCAGTTTCACCGGATATGCTGGAAGAATTTGTACTTCCATACCAAAATAAACTCTCTGCGCTGTTCGGTATGAATGCATATGGATGTTGTGAAAACATGAACAAAAAATACGATGTCGTGACGAGATACATACCGAATCTCAGGCAGATTGCAGTCAGTGCATTCTCTGACATCGACATTGCCGCTGAACAAATCGGCGGAAAGTATGTGATGAGCTGGAAGGTCAACCCAACCGATGTGTTCCATACTTTTGACGAAAAGCGCATCCATGACATGATTGCCCATGGTATGGATGTATCCAAAGGAAATCCGCTGATTGTTGAACTTCGGGAAGCACAGACATGCTGCGGCCATATCGAACACGGTTCTTCCTGGATTGATATCTGTATGGACCTGGCACGAAGCTATGAATAATCAAGTCATTCGTAAAGGAGGAGGGAAATGGAGAGAGAAAGGAAACAGAACGTACTGGAACTAAGGCAT
>CAZUNG010000002.1:0-316381 GCA_964621905.1 uncultured Ruminococcus sp.
GATCTGTGTGGCGGTCATCATCGATGTCCAGGTTCGTAAGGCAAACTCAAAATAAAACAACTCAGACAAAAGGAGAAAAACGATGAAAAAAAGATTACTTGCAATTGGAATCTCAGTTATGTTGACCGCATCAGTCTTTGGATGTGGAAAGAAAGAAGAAACAAAAGCTGCAGAAAATGAAGTGACCCCAGAGACTCCGGCTGCAGATTTGCTCGACTGGGAACAGGAGCTTGCCAAAGCCTACACCTTGGACGGAGACGAAGAATTCACCTGGGGATATATTACGATGAGTTTCACGGACACATTCTGTGCAAAAGTGCAGGAAGAAGTAGAAACTTACACAAAAGAGCATTTTCCAAATGTGACGCTGAATATTGCCGACGGAAAAAATGATGTGAACACACAGATGGAACTTATGGAAAACTTTATCACGCAGGGCGTGGATGCGATTTTACTGACTCCTGTGGATTCAGACGGTGATGTTGCGGTCTGCGGCCTTGCACAGGAGGCAGGTATTCCGGTTATCAATATTACGGCGGAACCGAACTGCTCATCAGAAGATCATTTCTTTATCGGTTCAGACCACTATCTGTCCGGACAGCTGCAGGCAGAATATCTGATCGAAAATGTAGATGATACCGAAACCTTAAACATGTGTTATCTGGAAGGAAGCAACGGTTATACGCATACAACGCTTAGAAAAGAAGGATTCTTTGAAACATTGGATGAAGCCGGATACAATTACAAACTGCTCGCAAGTCTGGAAGGTGAATATCTGAGGGATAAAGCGATGGATATCACAGAGGACTGGATGGTCCAGTATGGCGATGAGATAGATGTCATCGTTGCTGCCAATGACGAGATGGCAATGGGCGCGCTTCAGGCAGAACAGGCTGCCGGTGTTTCGGGCATTATTAACTGTGGAATTGATGCAAATGACGATGCAAAAAAGGCGGTTGCAGACGGAACCTTTGGATGTACGGTATTTCAAAATGCAGTAAAACAGGGACAGTGGGGTGCAATTGCAGCATATTCTGCATGTGCTTCCGATGTAAAACTGGAATTTATCGAAATACCATATGAACTGGTAACCAAAGACAATCTTGCTGATTATCAGTAATCTGTTGACCATTGATTAAGAAGACCGGCAGGTTCCTGCCGGTCTTCTTACGAATATCAATATGCTTCCATGATCTTGATTCTGCGACCATATTTCCGTCAATTTTATTTGCCCGGGCAGCCCGCCTGCGGTATACTCAGACATATACCAAAGATCCAGTCAATAAGGAGCTAACCATTATGAAGATAGAACGACTGATCGGGATTCTGTCGATCCTGCTGCAGCAGAAGAAAGTAACAGCCCCCTACCTTGCCGAAAAATTTGAAGTGTCAAGACGTACCATCAACCGTGATGTGGAAGCCATATGCAAAGCAGGGATTCCGATTGTCACAACACAGGGAACAAATGGCGGAATCTCCATCATGGAAGGGTACCGCATCGACCGGACACTTCTGACCTCCGCGGACATGCAGGCGATTCTTGCAGGACTTCGCAGCCTTGACAGTATCAGCGAAACTAGAAAAATGAAGCAGCTGATGGAGAAACTGTCAGCTTCAAATCCCGATATTCTGTCTTCCAACGATCATATTTTGATTGACCTTTCTTCCTGGTACCGGTCCCTGCTGGCTCCCAGAATCGAATTGATACAGAACGCCATTGAACGCCGTGAAAAAATCTCGTTTACTTATTTTTCACCCAGCGGTGAAAGCCGCCGGACGGCTGACCCTTATCTGCTGGTATTCAAGTGGTCCTCCTGGTATATCTGGGCACGATGCTGTGAGAAACAGGATTTCCGCCTGTTCAAATTAAACCGCATGCTGTACGTAGAAAATTCGGGTGAACCGTACGAAGCGGTTCCATTTTCAGCGCCTGACTTGTCTCCGGAACACGTGACGCCGCCTGTGATCCAGGTCAAAGCACTGTTTGAAGGGCAAATGAGGTGGCGGCTGATCGAAGAGTGCGGACCGGAATGTTTTAAAGAGCAGAAGGACGGGCGGCTGTTGTTCACCTTTGGTTTCTCTGACAAAGAAAACCTGTTCAGCTGGGTCTTCAGTTTTGGTGACAAAGTGGAACTGCTGGAACCAAGAGATCTCCGGCAGGAGTTTATACTTCGCGCAGAAAAACTGCTTCACACGTATCATTTATCAAATTATGATGATGACATATAGATGTCATGTTTACCGTGTTATGATAAGTTTCTACTATCTGCAAAGGAGATGAATCTATGGCTTCAAAACTTGAATTTGTACAATATGTGACTGACCAGCTTTCAGAGACCGGCACCGTCACATACCGTAAAATGTTTGGGGAATACGGTGTTTTCTGTAATGGCAAATTCTTTGCCGTCATCTGTGATGATCAGTTTTTTGTAAAGATCACGGAGGCCGGAAAGAGCGTTTGTGGCGATTTTGATAAAGTCCCTCCATACGAAGGTGCGAAACCTTATTTCCTGATCGAAAATGTGGATGACCGTACGCTATTGACAGAGCTTACCATCGCCACCTGCAGCCAGCTGCCGGATCCGACGCCTAAAAAAAAGAACTCCCCGAAAAAGAAGGCAGCAAAGGACGAGAAGGCTTTGAAAAAGGCGGAAGTGAAGCTGGACTATAAAAAAGCCTATAAGGATTTATATGTGCCTAAAAGCACACCTTCACTGATTGATGTGCCGGAGATGATATTCCTTATGGTGGTGGGACGCGGCAATCCAAATACTTCAGAGAGCTATCACAATGCCATCGAAATTCTGTACGGAATATCCTTTATGATCAAAATGAGCAAATTAAGCAAAAAACAGCCGGAAGGATATTTTGAATATGTCGTACCGCCGCTTGAAAGTCTCTGGGGACTGGATGATGCCGTGTTCGACGGCAGAATGATCACTGACAAAGATAAATTCTGCTGGACTGCCATGATAAGGCAGCCGGAGTTTGTGACGGAAGAAGTGTTTGAATGGGCCAAAAAAAGTCTGCTGGAGAAGAAGCCTTATCTTGATTTCTCCGGTGCAAAACTGAAAAAATTCACAGAAGGCCTGTGCTGCCAGGTAATGCACCGAGGACCGTATGATGAGGAAGCGGCCACGATCGCTATGCTGGATACATTTATTACAGAACACGGTTATCAATGTGATATTTCAAAAAAACGGCTGCATCATGAGATCTATCTGGGCGATCCTCGAAAGACAAAGCCTGAAAATTTGAAAACTGTCATCCGCCATCCGGTAAAAAAAGTGTAACTTCACCCATAAGCAGAAATCCATAAAATCAAGATGGATTTCTGCTTATTCTGCAATGATAGGGAGATGTCCAAAAAGAAATTTTTGGGGATTGCTTTTTTCCCCGAAACTGAGGATAATAGGGATATCGAAAGATGAGGAGAAATAATACCATGAAATTTGAGATCATTGAAGACTACATTACACAATTTCCTATTTATCAATACGCCCTTCTTGATACCCAGGAACTGGAATTCACAGACAAAGTGCGGACGATCTGTAAAAAGGAGTGTTCACGGTACGGAAACTCCTGGTCCTGCCCGCCTGCAGTCGGCTCCGTAGAAAAATGCAGGGAAACCTGTCTGAAGTACCCGAAAGTCCTGATGTTTTCTTCCATTGCTGAAGTTGTGGACTATTCTGATATGAAACATACCTTAAAATCAAAACAGGAACACGAGACGATCACCCGGAAGATTGAAAAATTTCTCCGTCTGAACGCCGTTCCCTGTTACACGCTTTCTTCAGATTCCTGTTCCGCCTGTGAGAAATGTTCGTATCCCAAAAAAGCGTGCATTCACCCTGAAATTATGCATCCATGCATCGAAAGTCATGGAATCGTGCTGACCAATACCATCGAACGCCACCATATGGATTATTTTCTGGGCGAGAACATGGTACTCTGGTTCAGTCTGATTTTCCTTGAGAATGTATAATATGGAAACATTGACATATACTATATAATAAACGCCGGGAGTTCTTAAGAGACTTGAAAAAAATCCCTTCCCTGCAGCGGGAACTGGTCAAATCGCTGCAGATACCGAATGACCTTGCATTGCAGGAATCTCTTGTGACGTTAAGCGGAAGCAGTGAGATTCTTGTAGAGAATTACCGCAGGATACTGGAATACGAAGAGAACGTCATTCGTATTCTGTTGAAAAAGGGACGAATGAGGATTGAAGGAGAACATCTGTGCATTGCTTACTACAGCCGGGATGAAATGAAAATCACAGGATTTATCCAGGCTGTTTTTTTTGACCGGTAGGTATGCTTTCCCGGGGATATAGGATATGAGGTGAGAATGTGATCCAGCAGTGTCTGCGCTACGTCAAAGGCTATGTACATATCAAGTTTTACGGTGAAGAAAAAGAACGTTTTTTGAATCTCTGTTCTGCAAATGATATCATCCTGTGGAAACTGATGCCGCAGGATGAGGGGCAGATCGCCTGCATGAGCATTTCGGACTTTAAAAAACTTCGTCCGATATCCAGAAAAGTCAAAATCAAAATCAGAATTTCAAAAAAACGAGGATTGCCCTTCTTTTTTCAGAAAAGCCGAAAAAGAAAGGCATTTTTTCTTGGAATCCTGTGTTTCTGCGCGCTGATCTATCTGCTTTCCCTGCGGATCTGGAATATTCATGTCGATGGCAATCTTACTTACAGCACACAGACTGTGCTCAAATACCTGGAAGAAGAGAACATCCGGCACGGAATCTTGAAAAAATCTGTAAATTGTTCCGAAGTGGCATCCATGCTCCGGCGTAAATTTCCGAATATCACCTGGGTCTCCGCCCGAATCGAGGGTACGCGTCTGTTCCTGGAAATGAAAGAGAATTATAATCAGGAACAGGAACAAACGACCGTGGAACAGGACAATACACCTCAGGATATCGTTGCCCCAAAAGCCGGGACTGTCACGTCTATCGTGACACGTTCCGGTGTCCCGATGGTTCAGGTTGGCGACCAGTTTAAAAAAGGTGATATTCTGGTATCGGGTACTCTGGAAATCAAAAATGATGCCCAGGAAACCATCGGTTATGAATATACCAAAGCGGATGCAGACCTCTATGCACGGACTTTCTATTCTTATTATGACGAATTTCCTATGGAATACGAAGAACGCATCTATACTGACGAGAATAAAAGCTCCTGGTTTTTTACGGTTATGAATTACCGGATCGACATCGGACCTTCGCCTCCCCAGAATCAGCGGTATGACCAGGTGGCTGCAACGCACCCCTTGTATCTTACAGAGAACTTTATCCTGCCGTTTACGTACGGTACGATTCATACGCTTCCCTATCAAATTGAAGTCAAACACTACACCAAAGAAGAGGCCGCGGCGAAGGCGGATGCCAATCTCTACATGTTTTTGAAGAATTTAACACAAAAAGGGGTAGAAATATACCGTAAAAATGTTAAAATAAACACATCGGAATCAACGTGTATCACAAAGGGAAAGATTCAGGTGACAGAAAAAATCACTGCAACGGCACCCGTAACGATTCAGGATGTGATACCGGAAAGGACATCTGAAGAATGAACAGTATGATTGAAGCAATAGTACAGATACCGGCCGAGCATGAGACAAATATCTTCGGTCAGTTTGACGAGAATGTTAAAAAGATTGAGCGGACTTTGAGCGTGACCATGATTTCCAGGGACGGACAGCTGAAGATTATCGGTCCGTCCGCTAATGTAAAAAAAGCACAGAGTATCCTCAAACAGCTGGTCACCCTTGCCGCTCGCGGCAATACGATAACCGTTCAGCAGATAGATTATGCAGTTTCTCTTTCAATGGAAGAGAACGAGTCTGCTATCGTTGAGATAGATAAAGACTGTATCTGCCACACCATAAACGGCCGTGTCGTCAAACCCAAAACATTGGGACAAAAACAATATGTGGACAGTATCCGAAAACATATGATCGTCTTCGGCATCGGGCCGGCCGGCACCGGAAAAACATATCTGGCAATGGCGATGGCAATCACAGCCTTCCGAAATGATGAGGTCAATCGGATCATTCTGACCCGGCCGGCTATTGAAGCCGGTGAAAAACTCGGCTTTCTTCCAGGTGACCTCCAGAGTAAGGTGGACCCTTATCTGCGGCCGCTTTACGATGCACTGTATCAAATCATGGGCGCAGAAAGCTTTATGAAAAACATGGAAAAAGGACTGATTGAAGTTGCTCCGCTGGCCTATATGCGTGGCAGGACACTGGATAACGCGTTCATCATCCTGGATGAGGCCCAGAACACGACTCCGGCTCAGATGAAGATGTTTCTGACACGTATCGGATTTGGTTCCAAAGTTATCATAACGGGGGACGCTACACAAAAAGACCTTCCCCGGGATACCCGGTCCGGACTTGATGTAGCGGTCCAGGTTCTTAAAAAGGTGGACGATATCGCTTTCTGCCAGCTGACGAGCAAAGACGTCGTTCGTCACCCACTGGTGCAGAAAATTGTACAGGCATATGAAACGTATGAGAAAAAAGCCCGGCCTGCCAAAAACAGCAAGCGGACAGTCCGGTCGTAAAAGGGGATAAGATGACAGTTTTTATTGAGAATGAAACAGATTATGAATTTCCGTTTTCCTGCCAGGGAACAGCAGAAGATGTGATGTGCAAAGTACTGGAGCAGGAGCACTGCCCGTATGACGCAGAAATCAATATTGTTTTGACAGGTGAAGATGAGATCAGACAGACCAACCGGAATTTTCGTGCAATTGACAGTGTGACTGATGTCCTGTCGTTTCCGGCAGTGGATTTTGAATCTCCTGCTGATTATTCAGTCATTGAAGAGTTTCCTGATGAGTTTTTCAATCCTGACACCGGACTTTTGATGCTCGGAGACATGATGATTTGTATTCCGCGAATGCTGCTGCAGGCAAAAGAGTACGGTCACGGCGTCAAACGGGAATATGCATTTTTAATTGCACACAGCTTACTGCATCTCCTCGGATATGATCACATGGAGGCAGATGACGCAGCTGTAATGGAACAAAAACAGGAACAAGTGCTCAGGCAGTTGAATATCACACGATAGGAGAATAACAGTATGAAAAAGAATCTTGCCAAAGTTTTGTTGTTGCTGACAGTATCAGCACTGGTACTGGGAGGCTGTAAAAAGAAAGAGGAACCCGCACCGGATCCGGTTCCTGCGGAAGAAGCGAAGACTGAGGAACCCGAAGAGGAAGAGGATGACATCATTGCACCGGAACCTCCCGTCTCCGAGGAAGAGAGCATTCCGGAAGGAAAAGTAAAAAGCTATCTGACCGGTGAATACGTCGACGAAGCGATTGGAAGAAGACGTCCCGTTGCAGTAATGCTCAATAACATTCAGGCGGCTGTCCCGCAGGCAGGTATCGCTAATGCCGGAGTCATCTATGAGGCACCGGTAGAAGGCAGTATCACACGTCTTATGGCAGTCATCGAAGATTATGACAATCTCGAAAAAATAGGTTCCATGAGAAGCTGCCGTGACTATTATATCTTCTATGCATCAGGGTTTAATGCTATCTATGTTCACTATGGACAGTCACCGTATGCCCTGCCGTTTCTGGACCTTCCGGAGGTGAACAACTTAAGCGGTCTTGCCAGCTATACGGATTCTGTATTTTACAGAACCAGTGACCGAAAAGCACCCCATAATGCATATACCAGCTTTGAAGGTATTCAAAAAGGAATTGAGATCTGCGGCTACAGCCAGGAATATGCAGAAGATTACCACGGTTCTTACACCTTCTGTAAAGTGGGGGATACCATTGAACTGCCTGGAAACTGGAATGCTGAAATCGTAAAACCCGGTTATCAGTACAATGAGCCATGGTTTGAATATCATGAAGATGATGGACTGTATTACCGGTATCAATATGGAGGGGAACAGATTGATGAACTGACAGGGCAGCAGCTCAGCTGCAAGAATATCCTGATCCAGTACTCCAGCTGGAGGAACTATGATGAAAACGGTTATCTGAATATCGATGTCGATGAGCCGAACAGCGGGATCTATATCACAAACGGAAAAGCTATCCCTGTTTCCTGGAAAAAACACGATCCCTGGGGACCCACGTATTACTACGATGAAAATGGCAATGAAATCACGCTGAACACCGGAAAAACCTGGGTATGCATTGTTTTGGATTCTTACCGGGATCTCGTCTCTGTCACAGACCGTGATGGATTTACCGCTCCAATGGGACAAAGCGTCACCTCCAAAGCGGCAAATGACGCTGCCGCTGCATCAGATACGGAATACTAGTCATATAGACAAACCGTATAATCTGTTGTAGAATGGAGTCGACTCTAAAAGAAGCAGGTAAAGAATTTTGAATATTCGAGAAAAACTAAAAGATAAAAAACGTATTGTAATTAAAATAGGATCTTCGTCTCTGACGCATCCCCAGACGGGACGTCTGGATCTTATAAAACTTGAGATCCTGGTCCGGGAGATCAGCGATCTCAGAAATCAGGGGAAAGACGTGGTGCTGGTTTCATCCGGAGCCATCATGGTCGGCCGGACTGCACTTGGCTTCAAAGAAAAGCCACGGAATCTTGAGGAGAAACAGGCTTGTGCGGCAGTAGGACAGGCACGGCTGATGATGATCTATCAGAAATTGTTTTCAGAATATAATCAGGTAGCCAGCCAGATTCTGATGACCAAAAATACAATGGTGGACAATCTGAACCGGAAAAATGCCAAGAATACTTTTGAAGAGCTTTTAAAACTCGGTGCGATACCCATTGTCAATGAAAATGATACCATTTCCACCTACGAGATTGAATTCGGCGACAACGATACCTTATCCGCAGTCGTCGCTTCACTGATCGGCGCGGATCTTCTGATTCTGCTGTCAGATATAGACGGATTGTTCACAGATGATCCCCGGCGAAATAAACAGGCGCATTTTATTGATGTTGTGGAATCCATCGACGCACACCTGATAGAAATGGGCAAGGGAACAACCGGCAGCAACGTTGGTACCGGCGGTATGGCCACAAAACTTACTGCAGCAAATCTCGCCACAAGTGCGGGAGCGGATATGATCATTGCAAACGGTGAAGATTTCCATATCATTCACCGCATCATCAGCGGGAAACCATGCGGGACACTGTTTCTGGCAAACCCGAAGGAAGAGTTTTATCTGATTGACTATATTGAGAAACTGCTGTAGCAAGAACCATGAAGGAGATTAACGAATTATGAAAGAAATGGACATCTCACGAATCAATGAGCTGGCGCGCAAAGCAAAATCCGTTGGTTTAACCCCTGACGAAAAGCTGGAACAGGCAAAACTGCGGAAAGAATACATTGCGAGCATCCGGATGAATCTCAGATCCCAGCTCGACAATATTGATATACAGGAAGCAGACGGATCAGTGATCAATCTGGGGGAAAAATATGGAGACAAAACAAAGCATTAGAAAACTGGTCTTTGAACGAAGGAAACGGGCCCTTCCGGAACACCTGGCGGCCGGCAGCCATATGATCTGTAAAAAAATCCAGGAACTTGCGGAGTTTCAAAACAGTGAATGGCTGTATACATATATGGACTTTAACCGTGAAGTCTGTACCAGAGAACTGATCGAAGCGGCCTGGAAATCTGGTAAACGGGTGGCAGTTCCAAAAGTTGAAGGCAAAAATATGACTTTTTATGAAATCACTTCCTTTGACCAGCTAAAACCAGGGTATTTCCAGATACCAGAACCAGAAGGATGCCGTGCATCCGATTCGGAGGACGCCCTGATGATCATACCCGGCGTCGCGTTCGACTGTATGTGCCACCGCATCGGATACGGTCAGGGCTTTTATGACAGATATTTAAGTACGCACTGCCTTCACAAAACAGCTGCCGTGGCTTTTGATTTTCAAGTCATGGAGCAGGTACCTTGGGAGACGCTTGATGTGCTTCCCCAGATTCTTATCACAGAGACAAAAATTTACAAACAGGAGGGTTTTCTATGTTAGAGACAATTGGACTGCAGGCCAAGGCGGCAGAACCGGTGATGCGCAATATGCAGACAGATTTAAAAAATGAACTTTTGTCAAGCGTGGCAGAACAGCTGGTTGCCGGTTCAGACACAATTCTGTCCGCAAATGCCATAGATGTCGCCAACGGCAAAAAAGCCGGTATGTCCGTCGGACTTTTAGACCGGCTGGCCCTGACAGAGGACAGAATCAAAGGAATGGCAGAAGGAATTCGTCAGCTCATCCAGTTGGATGATCCGATCGGAGAAGTGCTGCAGATGAAAAAACGTCCGAACGGACTGATGATCGGACAGAAACGGGTACCGCTCGGAGTAGTCGGTATCATCTATGAAGCTCGCCCAAATGTAACGGCAGACGCCTTCGGCCTTTGTTTTAAGACTGGAAATGTAGTCGTTTTAAAAGGCGGAAGCGATGCCATTCATTCCAACAAGGCAATCGTAGACTGTATCCGGAAGACGTTAAAACAGCACGCCATTGATGAAAATGTGATTCAGCTCATAGAAGATACATCGCGTGAGACGACAACAGCTTTTATGAAGATGAACCGTTATATCGACGTCCTGATTCCACGCGGCGGTGCCGGGCTGATCCAGGCTGTTGTCAACAACAGCACCATTCCTGTAATTGAAACGGGAACCGGAAACTGTCACATCTACGTGGATGAAAGCGCTGACCTTAATATGGCTGTCGATATCATCCTGAACGCAAAGACACAGCGTGTCGGCGTATGCAATGCCTGTGAATCTCTTTTGGTCCATGAAAAAATCAAAGACTCCCTGCTCCCGGTACTTGCAAAGCGCCTGAAAGAAAACCACGTGGAGATGCGCGGGGATCATGAAGTCTGCGCGCTCGTACCAGATGCAAAGGAGGCAACGGATGAAGACTGGGGAAAAGAATATCTGGATTATATCATCTCCATCAAAACTGTCTCCTCCGTGGAAGAGGCAATCGCACATATCAACCGCTATAACACGAAGCATTCCGAAGCAATTGTGACCTCCAGTTATCAAAATGCTCAAAAGTTCCTTGATGAGATTGACGCCGCTGCTGTCTATGTCAATGCTTCCACACGCTATACGGATGGCTTTGAGTTTGGATTTGGTGCTGAGATCGGGATCAGCACACAAAAGCTGCATGCCAGAGGCCCCATGGGGCTTACCGCGCTTACGACGACAAAATATATTATTTATGGAAATGGACAGATCCGTCCGTAACGTGACAACATCAGGATGTTGCAGATTTTAACAGGTCTGCAGCATCTTCTTTTGTTAACCGGCCCGCATTTGGAGCTCCGGTATCCATACATGACACTGGCATAAACATCCGTTTTAACACATATATATAACAGTGGAAGTCCGCGCAGTTTCGTGTATCTTGATAATTCACTTGAAAAAACGTATACAGAATTGATATAATTGCAGTTGTTACAGAAATTTTGAACAGCGAGAGGAAAACAAAATGCTTGAAATAACACACGGCACAGTTCCGGACACGGAACCGCAGCGACAGTATTATTATATTGAAAAGGCAAAAGAATACGTACAGGAACGCGCCCGGCTTTTAAACAGACCGCTCACCTTCTGTGTCAACACCTTCGGCTGCCAGATGAATGCCAGGGATTCCGAAAAGCTTGAAGGCATCCTTGAAGCGATCGGTTACGAGAAAAGTGATGAACATCACGCAGATTTTGTTGTCTACAATACGTGTACCGTAAGAGAAAATGCAAACCAGCGGGTCTATGGCCGGTTGGGCTATCTTCACAGCCTGAAAAAGAAAAACCCGCATATGATGATCGGTCTGTGCGGCTGTATGATGCAGGAAGCACAAGTTGTTGAAAAGATCAAAAAGAGCTACCGCTTTGTGGATCTGATCTTCGGCACGCACAACATTTACAAATTTGCAGAACTGCTGGTAAACCGTTTTGAATCCGGGCGGATGGTCATTGACATCTGGAACGATACCGACCAGATCGTCGAAAATCTCCCGGCAGACCGGAAGTATCCTTTTAAATCAGGCGTCAACATCATGTTTGGCTGCAATAATTTCTGCAGTTACTGTATTGTGCCATACGTAAGGGGAAGAGAGCGCAGCCGGAATCCGAAAGATATCCTCCGTGAAATTGAGCGTCTGGTGTCAGACGGCGTCATCGAAGTGATGCTCCTTGGACAGAATGTAAATTCCTACGGTAAAACACTGGAACATCCAATGTCTTTTGCACAGCTTTTGACGGAGATTGAAAAGATTGAAGGTCTGAAACGAATCCGTTTTATGACATCGCATCCGAAGGACTTGTCTGACGAGCTGATCGAAGTGATGGCAAGAAGCAGCAAGATATGCCCCCACCTCCACCTGCCGCTGCAGTCTGGAAGTTCCCGGATCTTAAAAGAGATGAACCGGCGCTATTCCAAAGAACAGTATCTGGGGCTTGTCGACAAAATCCGCGCCGCAGTACCGGATATTTCTCTGACGACTGATATCATCGTTGGTTTTCCCGGCGAGACAGAAGAGGACTTTGAAGAGACCCTGGATGTCGTGCGCAGGGTGCGCTATGACAGTGCCTTTACTTTCATTTATTCTAAACGGACAGGCACACCGGCAGCTGTAATGGAAAACCAGGTTCCCGAAGCGATTGTAAAAGAACGCTTTGACCGGCTGCTTGGCGAGGTACAGAAAATTTCCGAAGAAATGACCTCCCGTCACACCGGGAAAGTTCAGACAGTACTCGCAGAAGAAATGAACAGCCACGATGCCAGTCTTGTGACCGGCAGACTGGGGAATAATGTTTTAGTACATTTTCCGGGAACTGCAGAAGATATTGGAAGGCTGATTGAAGTCTCACTTGATGAGTGCCGCGGTTTCTATTACATGGGCCGCCGTATAACAAAAGAATAATGGGATGAAAAAACAATGAATGTGACAAATCTTTCACCAATGATGCAGCAGTACGTGACAACAAAAGAGGCATACAAAGATTGTATTCTGTTTTTCAGGCTGGGTGACTTTTATGAAATGTTTTTTGAGGACGCGCTGCTGGTTACAAAAGAACTGGAGATCACACTGACCGGAAAAGACTGCGGATTGGAAGAACGCGCTCCGATGTGTGGAGTCCCCTATCACGCAGCAGAAACATATATTAACCGGCTGATTGAAAAAGGGTATAAAGTGGCGATCTGCGAACAGACCGAAGACCCGAAGCTGACCAAAGGACTGGTTAAGCGGGAAGTCGTAAGGATCGTAACTCCAGGTACCAATCTAAATCCCCAGAGCCTCGATGAGACACGCAACAACTATATTATGTCTGTCGTCTATCTCGGGGATACATATGGCATCTGTCTTGCAGATGTCACGACAGGTGACTGCTCCGTGACCGAAGTGGACAAAGAGCGCAAACTTGTCGATGAAATTCATAAGTTTGCCCCCGCAGAAATTATCTGTAATCAGGCATTTTTCGTCAGCGGGATTGATCTGGATGACTTAAAGAACAGACTCGGTATCTGTATCTATTCCCTGGATGCCTGGTATTTTGACGATGAACTGTGCAGACGTACTCTGATGGATCATTTTCAGACGATCACTCTGTCCGGTCTTGGTCTTGCCGACTATCCCAATGGGATCATTGCGGCAGGCGCCTTGTTCCAGTATCTGTTCGAGACACAGAAAAACTCACTTTCCCATATGACAGAGATCACCCCGTATCTGGCAGACAGGTATATGATGATCGACAGTTCCAGCCGCCGAAACCTGGAACTTGTCGAAACACTGCGGGAAAAGCAGAAGCGCGGCTCTCTGCTCTGGGTCCTGGATAAAACAAAAACAGCGATGGGGGCCCGTATGCTGCGCAGCTTTGTCGAACAGCCGCTGATCGATGCCGCTGATATCAACGAACGGCTGGACGCCGTAGAAGAACTGAATAAAAAAGCCATGGTAAGGGATGAAATACGGGAATACTTAAATCCTATTTATGATATGGAACGACTGGTCAGCCGGATCAGTTATCAGTCGGCAAACCCGCGTGATCTGATCGCCTTTAAGTCCTCCTTGTCTATGCTGCCGCATATCCGCCATCTGCTGAAGGAATTCGAAAGCCCCCTTCTCACAAAACTATATCAGCAGATGGACGAACTGGAAGATCTGTTTACTTTGCTGGAAAACTCCATTCAGGAAGAACCACCGCTCGCACTCAAAGAGGGCGGCATTATCAAGGATGGTTTTCACGAGGACGTCGACCACTACCGCCAGGCTAAAACAGAAGGTAAAACCTGGCTTGCTCAGCTGGAGGCTGAGGAACGTGAGAAAACTGGTATCCGCAACCTGAAAGTAAAATATAACAAGGTGTTCGGCTATTATCTGGAAGTTACAAACTCTTTTAAAAATATGGTTCCGGATTATTACACAAGGAAACAGACGCTGACAAATGCCGAGCGCTATATTACACCGCGCCTCAAAGAGCTGGAAGATATGATACTGGGCGCTGAAGACAAACTGTATGCACTGGAATACCAGTTGTTCTGCGAGGTCAGAGACACCCTGGCAAAAGAGATGACACGGATCCAGGAGACCGCACGCGCCATTGCGTACGCAGATGTTTTTACCTCCCTGTCCGCAGTCTCCATGCAGAATCACTATACACGTCCGAAGATCAATACAAAGGGAATCATTGACATCAAAGGCGGGCGGCATCCGGTCGTGGAGAAAATGATTACAAATGATATGTTTATCCCAAACGATACGTATCTGGACAATTCCTCCAGCCGCATCTCGGTGATCACCGGACCGAACATGGCCGGAAAATCAACCTACATGAGGCAGACGGCACTGATCGTCCTGATGGCGCAGATTGGCTGTTTTGTCCCTGCAGATAAAGCTAAAATCGGAATCGTAGACCGGATTTTTACAAGAGTTGGTGCATCCGATGACCTGGCAAGCGGTCAGAGTACGTTTATGGTCGAAATGACGGAGGTTGCTACAATCCTGAGAAATGCCACAGCGGACAGTCTGCTGATCCTGGATGAGATCGGACGCGGTACGAGTACCTTTGACGGACTCAGCATCGCGTGGGCAGTCATAGAGCACATCAGTAATACCAAACTGCTTGGCGCAAAAACACTGTTTGCCACGCACTACCATGAACTGACCGAACTGGAAGGCAAACTTCCAGGTGTCAACAATTACTGTATCGCGGTGAAGGAAAAGGGAGACGATATCGTTTTTCTGAGAAAAATCATAAAGGGCGGTGCGGATAAAAGCTACGGCATTCAGGTCGCCAAACTTGCCGGTGTCCCTGACTCTGTGATCGAACGGGCAAAGGAACTGATGGAAGAGCTGAGCAATGCGGATATCCTGGCCGCCGTCAAGGATCTGACAAAATCTACGAAGCAAAAGAAACAGCCGGTACACTATGATGAAGTTGACATGAAACAGATCTCCCTGTTTGACACTGTACAAAATGACGATATCATAGAAGAACTTGGGCAGCTGGATATCGGCAACCTGACGCCGCTTGATGCACTCAACACCATCTACCGGCTCCAGAATAAAATTAGAAATCGATGGTAAACCGTATGAACAAAATCTCTTTGTTGGACCAAACTACAATAGACAAAATCGCAGCCGGTGAAGTCGTGGAACGACCGTCTTCCATTGTGAAAGAACTGGTGGAAAACGCCATAGACGCAAAATCATCTGCAGTCACCGTAGAAATCAAGGAAGGCGGCATCTCATTTATCCGAATCACAGACAACGGGCTGGGAATGACGAAGGATCAGGTGCCTCTGGCTTTTTTGCGCCATGCGACCAGTAAAATCCAGACAATCGATGATTTGCTGAAGATCGCCTCTTTGGGATTCCGCGGTGAGGCACTGTCCAGTATCGCTGCCGTATCCCAGGTCGAACTGATCACCAAAACGCCGGACGCACTGACCGGGACAAGGTATTTGATCGAAGGCGGGGTTGAAAAAGGGCTGGAAGAGATCGGCGCACCCGGCGGAACGACATTTCTGGTCCGAAACCTGTTCTATAACACACCGGCGCGTGCAAAATTTTTAAAATCCCCGGCGACCGAAGGCTCCTATATCGGAAGCATCATGGAACAGATGGCGCTTTCTCATCCGGAAATCTCATTTAAATATATGCAGAACGGGCAGACAAAATTAAATACCTCCGGCAACGGGAATTTCAAGGAGGTCATCTACCAGATTTACGGGCGGGATATCACCAGAGAACTGCTGGAAATCGATACCGCCAAAGATGGAGTGCGCATCACCGGCTACATTGGGAAACCCTCAGTCTCCCGCGGCAACCGCAGCTTTGAAAATTATTATGTGAATGGACGATATGTAAAAAATAAAATTATCACAAAAGCGATAGAAGACGGCTACCGTTCCTTTATGATGCAGCACAAATTCCCCTTCACTTCACTTTTTATTACCGTAAATTCAGAGAACGTGGATGTCAACGTACATCCGTCCAAAATGGAGGTTCGGTTCGAGAATGCAGATCTGGTATATCAGACATTGTACCGCGCAATCTGCGATGCGCTTACCGAAAAAGAACTGATTCCGGAAGTATCCTTCACCCCGAAAAAGGATCGTGCCAAAGAACCTCTGAAAACACCGGTTCCGGAGCCTTTTGAAACCAGGCGCCGGGAAATGCTGCGGGAAACTGCCATCTATCCGGCACCAGACCCTGTGACGCTTTCTGCCACCGTAACACCACCCGCCGCAGAGACGCCTTCTGTCACGGCAACACCACCTGCCACCGTGACGGCGCCGGCAGACCCGGTGACTTCAAATAATACGGCTGTACAAAAAGAAAACCGTCAGCTTTCTATTTTTGAAGATAAAAAACTGCTGTCGGAAAATTCACGCAGCCTGCACCGACTGATCGGACAGGTATTTTCTACCTACTGGCTCGTAGAAATGGAAGAGAAGCTGTTCATCATCGACCAGCACGCCGCGCACGAAAAAGTGCTCTATGAAAAAATGATGGCTGATCTACGCGTCAAACAGATTACTTCTCAGTATCTCGCAGTACCAATCATTATTTCTTTGAATCTGCAGCAGCTGGAGCTGATGAAAAAACATGAAGGGCTTTTTCGTGAGATGGGATTTGAACTGGAAGCTTTCGGCGGAAAAGAATATACGGTACGTGCTGTTCCATACAATCTTTTTGGGATTGCGGATGAGACCCTGCTGGTCGAACTGATTGACAGTCTGGACGCAGAAGCTTCCGGCTCTGTGACCCTGGAAATTTTTGTGGAAAAGCTTTCTGTCATGTCGTGTAAAGCCGCTGTCAAAGGCAAACAGCAATTATCCTTTCGGGAAGCAGAAGTTTTGATCGACCAGCTGCTGACACTGGAGAATCCTTACCATTGCCCGCACGGAAGGCCGACGATCATCTCCATGAGCCGATATGAACTGGAAAAGAAGTTTAAAAGAATCGTATAGGATGGATTATCTATGAAACCACTGATTATATTGACCGGCCCGACAGCCGTTGGAAAAACCGAGCTTTCACTCTCCCTTGCCAGAGCCGTGAACGGGGAGATCATATCTGCCGATTCCATGCAGGTTTATCAGAACATGGATATTGGTTCCGCTAAAATACGGCCGGAGGAGATGGGGCAGGTGCCTCATCATCTGATTGATATTCTGGACCCGCGGGAACCCTTTGATGTTGTGACATTTCAGAAACTCGCCAAAGAGGCCGTCTCACAGATTCATCAAAGAGACCGGATACCGATCCTGACGGGAGGAACCGGATTCTATATTCAGTCGGTTGTCTACGATATCGATTTCACCGAAGCTGATTCCGATGATACCTTTCGAAGACATCTGGAAACACTTGCTGCCGACAAAGGCGGGGAATTTCTTCATCAGATGTTAAAAGAACAGGACCCGCAAGCGGCCGAACAGATCCATCCCCGAAATGTAAAACGGGTGATTCGTGCACTGGAATTTTACCGGCAGACCGGTACCCGTATTTCCGAACACAACGAGGAACAGCGCAGGAAGTTCTCCCCCTATCAGTTTTTATATCTTGTTCTGAACGATAAGCGGGAACATCTCTACCAACGGATTGATGCCCGTGTCGATCAGATGATGCGGGACGGACTTCTGGAAGAAGTACAAAAACTTCGCGATATGGGATGTACAAAAGATATGACTTCAATGAAAGGACTTGGATATAAGGAGCTTCTGGCCTATCTGGATGGAGAATATCCACTTGAAGAAGCTGTGCGGATCCTGAAACGCGATACCCGGCATTTTGCCAAACGCCAGCTGACCTGGTTCAGGCGTGAACGGGATGTCACCTGGATTCAGAAAGATGAGTTTCAGTACGATACCGACAGGATTCTAACCTATATCCTGGAACTTGTCAGAGAAAAAAACATGGAAATGAGGAAATAATATGAACACCAGACAGGAACTCTATCAATCGCTTGGGATTGAGCAAACAGTATATGATTTCGGTGAACAGATTCTGAAAGAACTCAAACCGCGCTTTGAAGCAATCGATGACATTGCAGAATACAATCAGCTGAAAGTGATCCGCGCCATGCAGGAAAACAGGGTCAGTGAAGCCTGTTTCGCTTCCAGCAGCGGCTACGGCTACAATGATCTCGGCCGCGACACGCTGGAGGCCGTCTATGCCTCCGCATTTCACACAGAATCTGCACTTGTGCGCCCGCAGATCGCCTGCGGCACCCATGCACTCGCAGTTGCTCTTGCCGGAAATCTGCGGCCTGGTGATGAGCTTCTGTCACCGGTAGGCAAACCGTACGATACTCTGGAAGAGGTGATCGGCATTCGGCCGTCCAACGGTTCCCTTGCCGAATACGGAGTCAGCTACCGTCAGGTGGATTTAAAGGCAGACGGCTCCTTTGATTATGAAGGAATTGAACGCGCACTGAACGAAAAGACAAAACTGGTGACTATTCAGCGCTCCAAAGGATATCAGACACGGCCTACGCTTTCTGTTGCACGCATTCAGGAACTGATCACTTTTATCAAGAGCCGGAAACCTGATGTCATCTGTATGGTGGATAATTGTTACGGGGAATTTGTAGAGACCATGGAACCAACGGATGCCGGAGCTGATTTGATCGTCGGATCACTGATCAAAAATCCGGGCGGCGGACTGGCGCCGATCGGCGGGTATATCGCCGGGAAAAAGGAATACGTTGAAAATGCTGCATATCGCCTTACCTCCCCGGGACTCGGCAAAGAAGTAGGCGCCACACTCGGCGTCAACCAGGCATTCTATCAGGGATTTTTTCTGGCGCCAACGGTAGTGGCCGGCGCACTGAAAGGTGCCATCTTTGCCGCTAACGTATATGAAAAGCTGGGATTTGCAGTGGTGCCAAACGGAACAGAAAGCCGTCATGATATCATCCAGGCTGTCACTTTCGGAAAACCGGAAGGAGTTATCGCTTTCTGCAAGGGCATACAGGCCGCAGCTCCGGTTGACAGCTATGTATCCCCTGAACCCTGGGCCATGCCCGGATATGACAGTGAGGTTATTATGGCTGCCGGTGCCTTCGTTCAAGGTTCATCGATCGAGCTGAGTGCAGACGGACCGATCAAACCTCCATACGCCGTATATTTTCAGGGCGGACTCACCTGGGAACACGCAAAATTCGGTATCCTTATGAGCCTTCAAAAATTAAAGGATGCACAGCTGGTGACACTGTAAGAATCAAGCAGTAAGCAGAGATTCACTCATACCTGATTCTATGGCGCGTCTGTGCCTGCAGGAGGAACGGTGGAGCAGAAGGAGGAACGCATGCAGATTATCGTGATTGGCGGCGGTGCCGCAGGACTTATGGCAGCAGTCACGGCCGCGCAAAACGGCGCTTCAGTGACTATATTGGAACAAAATGATACGGCTGGCAAAAAGCTTTTGGCAACCGGAAACGGAAAATGTAATCTGACCAACATCAAACAGGAACCCGCATACTACCGCGGTTCGGAACCTTTGTTTGCGTGGGAGGTGATTTCAGCTTTTCCCCTCAGCGAAACGCTGAGGTTCTTTACCCGTCTTGGCATTTATACCCGCAATAAAAACGGAGGTCTGTACCCATTCAGCGAACAGGCTTCTGCTGTTCGGGATGTCCTACGCATGGAAGCTGAGCATCTGCACGTGAAGCTAAAGACAAGAGAACATGTACAATGTATTGAAAAAACCGGGGTGTTTCAGGTGACAACACAGAGTTATACCTACCATGCAGACCGCGTGATTCTCGCTGCCGGCGGCGCTGCGTCCAATATCGCCGGTTCCGGTATGGATGGATTTCATTTGGCAGAATCTCTTGGCCATACGATTATCAAACCGCTGCCGGCGCTTGTCGGACTCCGCGGGGTTGGAAATTATTTTTCAAAATGGGCCGGAGTACGGTTTGAGGCATCTGTAACCCTGTATGCAAACGACGCTTCTATTCTCACTGAACGCGGTGAAGTACAGTTTACCGACTACGGTATTTCCGGAATCCCTGTTTTTCAGGTGAGCCGTTTTGCCGCCCGTGCACTGGACGAAGGCCAGAGAGTGCTCGCAGTTCTTGATTTTATGCCCGATTTTACCGTGGAGGAACTGCTTGTCTTTTTAGAAACCAGGCAGGAACAGTGTCCGTACAAGACGATTTCAGAATCGCTGATCGGCCTTTTTCCACAAAAGCTGATCTCTTTGTTCTGTACCGAAATCAGAACCCTGGCAGAGCTTGCAGGAAAGTTAAAGGAATTCCCGGTTATCATAAAAGGTGTTCATTCGATGGAGCAGGCGCAGGTCACAAGCGGCGGTGTCTTCACCGGTGAGATCAATGCCGCCACCATGGAATCCCAAAAAATATCCGGACTATATTTTGCCGGTGAAGTCGTCGATGTTGACGGCTGCTGCGGAGGATACAATCTGCAGTGGGCCTGGAGCAGCGGCGCACTGGCCGGAAAAAGCAGCGCAGCAAAGGAGCCGTTATGATCCGAATCACACAATTGAAATTACCAATTTCTCACACCAGGGAAGATATGATCCATAAAGCTGCCAAACTTTTGAAAATTCCGGCGGACCGGATTCTGGAGTGCGATATCATCCGTCAGTCTTTGGATGCCCGAAAGAAGCCTGCTCTTTTTTTCGTCTATACCATCGATGTGAAAACAGATGACGAATCAAAAATCCTTCAGAAAATAAACGATAAAAATATTACGTTAACCAGGCGTTCTTCCTATACCTTTCCGCTTCCTCCATTCTCCGCAGAGAACCGTCCGGTAATCGCAGGAAGCGGTCCGGCAGGTTTATTCTGTGCATGGATGCTTGCCAAACACGGAATCCGTCCAATCGTTATGGAGCGTGGGGAGCCGGTAGAACAGCGTATGAAAAGTGTTGCTCATTTCTGGCAGACCGGCATCCTCAACGAACAGTCAAATGTCCAGTTCGGAGAGGGCGGTGCCGGAACGTTCTCAGACGGCAAACTGAACACCTCCGTAAAAGACCCGAAAGGCCGAAATCACGAAGTTTTGAAGATGTTTGTGGAGGCAGGCGCCCCCGCAGAGATTCTGTATCAGCAAAAACCGCATCTCGGTACAGATCTGCTCGTAGATATTGTAAAAAACATCCGGGTTCAGATCGAACATCTGGGCGGAGAGTTTTTCTTTGAAACACAGCTGACGGATCTGGAGATTCGCAGCGGTCAGCTCTGTGCCGTTGAGCTGAACCATACAAAATGGCTGCCTGCCCGTCATCTTGTCTGCGCCATCGGACACAGTGCACGCGATACATTTGCAATGCTTCATAAAAAGGGCATCTGCATGAGTGCAAAATCGTTTGCCGCCGGCATCCGGATCGAACATCCGCAGGATATGATCAACCTCTGTCAGTACGGCCAGAGGGAAGTTCCTCTTCTTGGCTCTGCTTCTTATAAATTAACGCATCAGCTGCCTGGCGGACGCGGTGTCTACACCTTCTGCATGTGTCCCGGGGGATATGTCGTCAACGCTTCCTCAGAACAGAACCGCCTGGCGGTAAACGGAATGAGTTATCACGACAGAAATTCAGGGAATGCCAACAGCGCCGTGATTGTCACTGTGACTCCCGGGGATTTTCAGCCTTATCTCTCACCGGATACACCGCCCGAACTGGCGGGACTTGCTTTTCAGCGCTGCCTGGAGGAACAGGCTTACCGGGCGGCAGGCGGATCCGTACCGGTCCAGCTCTTTGAAGATTTTGAATTGCGCACTGAGAGCCGTTCTTTCGGCGACGTTATCCCGAATATCAAAGGGAGCCATAAACTCTCCAATATCCGTTCTTGCCTCCCTGAATTTATGGGAGAGGCGCTCGTTGCGGGAATCCATGCATTCGGCAAAAAAATCCCGGGATTTGACCGGGGTGACTGCCTTCTCAGCGCAGTGGAGAGCCGGACCTCATCCCCCATACGGATCCATCGGGACGCCTCCATGATGAGCAACATATCCGGTATTTTTCCATGCGGCGAAGGCGCAGGTTACGCCGGAGGTATCACTTCGGCAGCAATCGACGGCCTGAAAACAGCAGAAGCTGTCGCTGCGGCTTTGAAAATGTGAAATCTTTAAATAACGGGAAATAGCGGTATACTTTGCGCCCTATTTGTGCTAGAATATAAAATGAATTTTTATGTAAAGTACCTGCTGACTCTGCCTGAAGAGAGACAGGAGGTCTATGAAAAAACACGAAACGATAAAAAAATTGCCTGTCGAATCACGCCCTTATGAAAAATTCCGTCAAAAAGGCGCGCGGTCGTTGACTGACGCGGAACTTCTCGCTATTATTCTCAGAAGCGGAACACGCGGCATCTCATCCATAGAACTTGCTCAGGATCTGCTCACGCTGTCCAAAGGGCATGAAGGACTGCTCGGGCTCCATCATCTGTCACTTGCACAGCTCATGGAAGTAAAAGGTATCGGGGATGTGAAAGCAATACAGGTGAAATGTATCGGTGAATTGTCAAGACGGATTGCAAAAGGGGCGTTTGGACCATTTCTGGATTTCAAGAATCCGGATACAATTGCCGATTATTATATGGAAGATTTAAGGCACCAGGAACAGGAAGTACTGATGTGCATTATGCTGGATACCAAGAATCATTTTCTGGGTGATGTGCAGATTTCCAAAGGAACAGTGAATGCGTCGCTGATTTCTCCGCGCGAGATTTTTCTGTCAGCGCTTCAGTTCCATGCAGTCCATGTTATCCTAGTGCACAACCATCCAAGCGGGAATCCGCTGCCAAGCGGCGAGGACATTCGGATCACACGGCGTATCCAGAATGCCGGTGAACTGCTCGGTATTTATCTGCTGGATCACATCATTATCGGTGACCGGCGGCATATCAGTCTGTGTCAGGAGGGGATGATACAGAGGTCATAAAGGGGTTATAAGTTTATGGTTTTACAGCATGTATTCGGAGTGGATCTTGGTTCAGATACGATCAAAATCTACTCTCTGAAAAAAGATGAAATCTTAATAGAAAAAAACATGATTGCTATCCGCAATAAAGAGGAAGTTCTCGCAGTGGGAAATGATGCGTATGAGATGTATGAAAAGGCTCCGCATAATATTGAGGTTTCCTCTCCGATGAGCGGCGGCATGATTGCCAACATCGGCCATCTGGAAGTGGTTCTCCACCTGTTGCTGCGAAAGCTGAACAAACACTTCGGGAGCAGGCCGATTGTCTATTTTTCTGTGCCGATGAATATGACAGAGATTGAGAAACGTGCCTACAATACGATTGCCAGCGGCGGCGATCTGCGGAAAAGCCGGATTTTTCTGGTGGAGCGGCCCATTGTAAATGCTCTGTCCCTCGGAATACCGATTTCCAAAAGCAAGGGTTCCATGATCGTTGATATGGGTGCCGAGTGCACGGAAATCTCTGTCCTCGCAGACAACCGGGTGATTATCAGCAAACCGTTGTCCTTTGGGGGGAACCGGATTGATGAAGCGATTGTTTCCAATGTGAGAAAGCGCTGCGGACTGCACATCAGCCGCAGAATGGCCTCAAGACTGAAAACTGCCATGGCCGGCCTCTCTTCGAATGTGATAGAAGCGCGTAAAGTCGTAGGGCTTGATACGATCTCCGGTCTTCCGAAAGAGGGGGTCGTCAGTTCCGCAGTCATCAATGAGGTTATCCGCAATCAGCTCAGCCAGGCAGCAGACGAGATCCAGCTGTTTTTGGAACGAACCCCTCCCCAGATACATAACAGTATCACCCGGGAAGGGATCTATCTGACCGGAGGCTGTACCAGAATCGAACATATCGATACATACCTGGCGGAACAAATCGGATGTGCTGCCCACATCTCTCAATACAGCGATGCGTCCGCCGTCTACGGCCTAAAAGAAATCATCACACATAAGTCGTTGCAGCACTGGGCATTCACCACAAAAAGCAGCAATAAGAAATACAGATTTTAATTGAGGACAAAGGTTGAAAGCATGAAAAAAAAGAATCGGTTTTCCATAAAAACTAAACATTGGATCATCATCATGACCATCGTCTGTATCGGTCTGATCGCACTGGCAGCGACTTCAAGATTTTCTTTTGCACCGGTTCAGCGCGGAGCTGGTTATGTCATCTCGCCTTTTCAGAAAGGGATCAACACGGTCGGTACATGGCTGCGCGACCAGACAAGCGGCTTTATCAATGCAAAGAAACTGAAACAAGAAAACGAAATCCTGCAGGAAAAAGTAGATACCCTGACGGAAGAGAACAGTAATCTGCTGCAGGGACAGGATGAACTGGAACGCCTCAGACAGTTGTATGAACTGGACAAAGAATACTCTGAATACGAAAAGATAGCCGCGCAGGTCATATCAAAAGACCCGGGCAACTGGTACAATACCTTTGTGATCAACCGCGGAAGCGATGACGGTATTCAAGTCGATATGAACGTGATTGCAAACGGCGGTCTGGCCGGCATCATAACTGAAGTCGGAAAAGACTGGGCAACCGTCCGGTCCATCATCGATGATTCCAGCAATGTCAGTGCAATGGTCGCGACGACTTCAGACAGCTGTTTTGTCACCGGCAATCTGCTGCTGATGGATGAAGGCAAATTAAATTTCATTCAGCTGACAGATAAAGAGGACAAGGTACAGGTTGGCGACCGGATTGTCACTTCAAACATCAGTGATAAGTTTTTGAAAGGAATCCTGATCGGATATATCGATGAAATAAACAATGATACGAACAATCTGACAAAGAACGGATATCTGATTCCCGTTGTTGATTTTGCCCATCTCCACGAAGTTCTGGTAATAAAGGAATTAAAGAATAAAGGAGGAAACTGATGCGCAGAAAACTGATTCTGGCTGTTCTGGTCCTTTTGACCTTTTTACTGCAAAGTACTGTATTTAAAGCACTTTCCATTGCATCCATCACACCGAATCTGCTGTTGATTCTGACAGTATCGTTTGGGTTCATGTGCGGAAAGCGCATTGGTATGTTTACCGGATTTCTGAGCGGACTTATGATTGATATGTTTTACGGAAATCTTTTCGGTTTCCATGCACTTTTATATATGTGGATCGGATTTTTGAATGGCTTTTTGTATAAAGTCTATTACGACGAGGATATTAAAGTACCGACCATGCTGGTAACTGTCAGCGACGCCGTATACGGTATTGCCATTTACGGACTGCAGTTTATGCTTCGGGGACGACTCAATTTTTTCGGATATCTCAAGCAGATCATCATCCCGGAAATTGTTTATACCGTTGTAATGACACTGATCTTTTACCGTCTGTTTTTATGGATCAACCGACAGATGCTTGAATACGAAATGGAAGGACAACGATCACCTTGGTTAAGAAGATAAAAATGATAGTTAAAAAGTTCAGACTGAGCAGAACCACCGTACTGATTGCGGCGTTTCTTGTCATGGCTTTTATCCTGATACAGCGGATATTTTCCCTTCAGATCATTCACGGCCAGGAATACGCAGATAATTTTTCCCTGCAGACCACCCGTGAGCGGACCTTAAAAAGCACACGCGGAAATATTCTGGACTGCGACGGCAATGTTTTGGCTTCAAATGAGCTGTCATATTCCATTACCCTGGAGGACAGCGGCACCTATCCAACCCGCCGGATCCGCAACCTTTCACTGAACGGTGAGATTTACCGGATCATTCAGCTTATTGAGGCAAACGGCGATTCTATTGACCACAGTTTTCATATTGTTCTGGATGAAAACGGCAATTACGACTTTGATGTTACAGATTTTTCACTTTCACGATTTCGCGCTGACGTCTACGGACACAGCCTGATCGATGACCTGAAAGCCGATGAAGTGAACGCTACACCGGATCAGATTATGCAGGATCTGGCGGGCGATGACCGCTTCGGAATTATTTTATCAGAAAATCCTTACACGGAAGAAGAACTCGCACAGTATGGTCTTCCAGCTGAATATACAAAAGAAGAGTTACTGAAAATGGTGTCGATCCGCTACCTGCTGTCAACCACGAGTTATCAAAAATATGTAGCGGTAACGATCGCGACGAACGTCAGCGAAAAGACAGTCGCAACCATCATGGAAAACAAAAATGATCTGGAAGGTATTGACGTCGCCGAAGATTCCGTCCGTGTTTATACAGACAGCGTTTATTTTTCTTCACTGATCGGATATACCGGAAAAATATCTTCCGAAGAACTGGACTCTCTGAAAGAAGAAAACCCAAGCTATTCAACCACTTCCATCGTCGGTAAAACAGGAATCGAGGAGGTTATGGAGACAGAGCTTCAGGGGACGGACGGAAAGGAGACCGTATATGTCGACAATCTGGGGAAAGTCCTTGAAATTGATAAAGACTCCAAAACCGATCCCGTCCAGGGAAATGATGTTTATCTGACGATCGACAAAGAGCTTCAGATCACTGCCTATAAAATTCTGGAACAGCGGATTGCCGGTGTTGTTGTATCAAATATTCAGCCGATCAAAACCTTTGAAGCGGATGAAAATACCGATACCTCCGCAATACCGATTCCGATCTATGATGTTTATTATGCGCTCGTAAACAACAGCATCCTTGACATCAGCCATTTTTCCAAAGAGGATGCATCTGAGACAGAGCGCAATGTTCAGTCAAAATTTGAAGCCAAACAGGCGCAGATCTTTGAGGCAGTCAGTCAGGAGCTGACGGGAGATTCCCCACAGGCTTACAAGGATATGCCAGAGGAGATGCAGGTTTACATCAGTTATATCGTCAATGAAATGCTGATGGATGACACCGGCATCCTGGATAAAAACGCAATCGACAAGTCAGATCAGACATATCTGGCCTGGACGCAGGATGAGACGATCAGTCTTCAGGAGTTCCTGACATATGCGGCAAGTAAAAACTGGATTGATATTTCCCAGTTCACCGAAAAAAACACGTATCTGGATTCCCGGGAAGTTTATACGGCACTGGCAGCATATATCTCCGATTATTTGAAGACAGATACCGCGTTTTCCAAGCTGCTTTATAAATACATGCTGCTGGATGATGTGATTTCAGGCAGTGAACTTTGTACCATCCTGTATGATCAGGGGATTCTGTCAAAAGAAGATGATCTGTATGCATCTTTTATGGCAGGCCAGACGAGCGCTTATGATTTGATGATCAATAAAATCACGAATCTGGAAATCACCCCTGCACAGCTGGCACTCGATCCCTGTTCCGGTTCCGTTGTCATCACAGATCCGAATACAGGCGAAATCAAAGCCTGTGTTACCTATCCGGGATATGACAATAACCGGCTTGCAAATCAGATGGATACCAGTTATTATAGAAAACTGACGAGTGATTTGTCTGAACCCTTTTATAATAAAGCCACACAGCAGAGAACAGCACCAGGTTCAACATTCAAACTTGTGACAACGGTTGCAGGGCTGATGGAAGGCGTCATCGATGACGACTCCACCATCGAGTGTACAGGTATATTTGACCGGATTGACGGTTCTCCGCTGAAGTGCTGGAATCTGGAAGGCCACGGACTTTTAAACATCCGCGGAGGTATCACCAATTCCTGCAACGTCTTCTTCAGTGAAGTGGCTTACCGGCTGGGACTCGATGAGAACAATGCCTTTTCAGACAATAACGCAACGCAGAAGATCACCAGCTATGCCGAACTGTTTGATTTCAATGAAAATTCCGGTATTGAAATCTCTGAGGCAGATCCTCAGATCTCTGATCAGATGCCAATTCCTTCCGCGATCGGTCAGGGAACACACAACTATACGACGTCACAGCTTGCCCGCTACGTATCAACGCTTGCAAACAGCGGCACAAGCTATAATATTTCCTTACTGGATAAATTGACGGATTCTTCCGGTAAGCTGCTGGAAGATTTCACTCCGGAGGTTCAAAGCCAGATGGAGGTTCCTCAGTACATCTGGGATGATATCCATGTCGGTATGAGAGGTGTTATCACCGAAACCAACAAAGAATTATTCCAGGATCTCAATGTCTCGCTTGCCGGCAAAACCGGTACGGCACAGCAGGCAAGAAACCGTGCCAGCCATGGTCTCTTCATCGGATATGCTCCGTATGAAAATCCGGAAATATCTCTGGCGGTACGTATTGCTTACGGGTATTCCTCCACTAACGCGGCGTTAGTGGCTAAGGATATTTTAAATTATTATTTTGACCTGAAAGATGAAACGGAAATCCTGACCGGAACTGCGGCTCAGGACGGTACTTCCAACGAACAGACCGATTAAATACAAAAGCGGAAAATTTTAAGAAAAGAAATCGTTTGGAGGATGCATCATGAGTGAAGTAATTGTAGTTACATCAGGAAAAGGAGGCGTGGGCAAGACAACAACAACAGCCAATATCGGCTGCGGTCTTGCCTCCCTCGGCAAAAAAACGGTTCTGGTCGATACCGATATCGGACTTCGGAATCTGGACGTCGTCATGGGACTTGAAAACCGGATTGTATACAATCTGGTGGATGTCATCGAAGGCAACTGCCGGATGAAGCAGGCACTGATCAAAGACAAGCAGTTCCCGGACAAACTGTTTCTGCTTCCGTCGGCCCAGACCCGGGATAAAACCTCCGTCACTCCGGAACAGATGAAAAAGCTCTGTGATGACCTGCGGGAAGAATTCGACTTCATCCTGCTGGACTGTCCGGCCGGCATAGAACAGGGATTTAAAAATGCTGTTGCCGGTGCAAACAGGGCGATCGTCGTGACAACACCGGAAGTATCCGCGATCAGGGATGCCGACCGTATCATTGGTCTTCTGGAGGCCGATGATCTCCGCAACATCCAGCTTGTGATCAACCGGCTCCGTATGGATATGGTTAAACGAGGGGACATGATGTCCGTGGAGGACGTCGTTGATATCCTGGCCGTTGATCTGATCGGTGCAGTACCCGATGATGAGAACATTGTCATCGCAACCAATCAGGGAGAGCCTCTTGCAGGCGGCCCCTCTCTTTCGGGGCAGGCTTATCTGAATATCTGCCGGCGAATTCTGGGCGAACAGATTCCGCTTCTGGACCTCACTGAAAAAAAAGGACTGTTTCGGCGCCTTTTCAAAAACAGGTAGGAGGTGGCAGTGGTGTTTGGATCAAAACGAAAAAATACTGGCAGGATTGCCAAAGACCGGCTAAAAGTACTTGTGAATGCCGAGCGGATTGACTGTTCTCCCGGAATCCTGATTATGCTGAAGAAAGATTTGATGAAAACCGTAAATAAATACATACTGGTAGAGGAGGATGGTGTTGCGTTGACGTTCACAGCAACACCGCCCAGGCTCATGGCTACCATATCGGTTAAAAAAACACCGCACAATGAATTTACGAAAGTAAAGTAAAAAACAAAGGAATCCTATGTTTAAACTATATAAGTTAAAAGATTACAATTTCAGATTAGTTTTATGGCTTGTTTTGATCAGTGGTATGGGTGTTCTGCTGGTGGGAAGTGCAATGCAATCCCTGCAGTCCCGTCAGCTGTTCGGCGTGATTCTCGGACTTGTCCTTATGACAATTGTCTCTCTGATCGATTTCAGCTGGATCCTGAATTTTTACTGGATCATGTATTTTGTCAATATTCTGATGCTGCTGGCCGTGCGTATTATGGGCAAGACAACCTACGGCGCTACCAGATGGATTGACTTCGGTTTTTTCCAGTTCCAGCCCACAGAATTATCTAAGATCATTCTCATCCTGTTCTTTGCCAAATACCTGATGGACCACGAGGATGACCTCAATACCTTTAAGACACTGGTGAGTTCCATCATACTGGTCGCCGTTCCGCTGGTACTGATCAAGATACAGCCCGATCTGAAAAACACGATCACCGTGGCGGCACTGTTCTGTGTGCTGTTATACATCGCAGGACTGAGCTACAAGATCATCGGAACCGTCCTGGTGATTATGGTGCCGCTTGTCGCCGGCTTTCTGATACTGGTCACACAGACGGATCTCGAGATTCTGGAAGGTTATCAGAAAGACCGTATTATGTCCTGGCTGTACCCGGAGGATGCTGCATATTCGGACGATATTGTCCAGCAGCAAAATTCCAAGACCGCCATCGGATCCGGCCAGCTGACGGGAAAGGGTTATAACAACAATAAAGTTTCTTCATCAAATAAGGGAAATTTCGTCTCTCAGATACAGACAGACTTTATCTATGCCGTGGCGGGGGAGGAGCTTGGCTTCCTGGGATCCTGCGGGATCATTCTGCTGCTGTTCCTGATCTGTATTGAGTGTATCATAACCGGCAGGAGGGCCAAGGATCTATCCGGCAAGCTGATCTGCTGCGGGGTTGCGACGGTCGTTGCGCTTCAGAGTTTTATCAATATCTGCGTGGCGACCGGACTGATGCCAAATACAGGAACACCGCTTCCTTTTGTCAGCTACGGCCTGACTTCCATGGTCAGTCTCTTCATCGGAATGGGACTCGTATTAAATGTCGGACTTCAGAATAGAAATTATCTGCAGGGAGAGGTCAATAGAGTATGAAAACAAACACCAGAAAAAGAAAGCTGTTCATAAATACCGTTTTCCTGGTCATGGTTCTTATCATCGCCATACTGCTCGGTATTCTTGGAATTATAAAAATCCGTACGGATAAAAATCTGGACATGTCTTTTCCGTATCAGGAAATGGAAGCAATGTCAGACAGCAGCGCAAATGCATTCCAGACCGCAAAACCATTTGCCGCAGATCTCTGTGTGGCTTATGACAATGTGGGGGCAGAAGGAATCAGTATGCCTGGAAACGAAAAAAGCTGTCTTCTGGATGTGGATGATAAAACTGTCCTATATGCCCAGGATATGCATGAAAAAGCATACCCTGCCAGTATCACCAAAATCATGACCGCTATCCTGGCCGTTAAATATGGAAATATGGATGATGTCGTCACGGTCAGTCAAAATGCCGTGACACTGGAAGAAGGATCACAGGTCTGTGGATTTCAGGCCGGCGATATCGTCACCATGGATGAACTGTTTCACGGTCTTCTGGTATATTCCGGAAATGATGCGGCAATGGCCATCGCAGAACACGTCGGCGGATCTGTTGAACACTTTGTTGAGATGATGAATGAAGAGGCCCGGAATATCGGGGCGACAAATACCAATTTTGTCAATCCCTCCGGACTTCACGATGATAATCACTACACGACCGCATATGATGTCTATCTGATGCTGAATGAGGCATTAAATTATGATTATTTTGTTGATACCATGCAGCTCTCAGTCTATAATCTGAATTTTACCAGAGGAAGTGAAACCATCCAGGTCCATCTGGATTCTACGGACCATTATCTGACCGGTGAGACTACCCCCCCGTCCGGCGTTACCGTGCTTGGAGGAAAGACGGGTACCACCAGCCAGGCAGGAGCCTGCCTCGCCATTTTAAGTCAAAATGACTATGGTGCACCTTATGTTTCTATTGTTTTGAATGCGTCGACAAAAGCAAATTTGTATGATGATATGAATCAGTTATTGTCAAAAATTAATTCTTAGAAGAAATTATAAATTTACCATTGTGTTTTTGTCTTATATACACTATAATTAAAGCTATAAATCAATACTTTTTAGTAAAATTACATATTAAATGATGACTTAAGGAGGAAACTGCTATGGTTCAATTGATTATTGGGGATAAGGGAAAAGGTAAGACTAAGCAGCTTTTGGATAAAGTTAATGCGGCAATCAAATCCGCAAGCGGCAATATCGTATTTTTAGATAAAAGTGCGAGACACATGTACGAGCTGAACAACAAGATCCGGCTGATCGATGTTTCCGGATTTCCGCTAAAAAACAGTGATGAGTTTGTAGGCTTTATCTGTGGAATCATTTCACAGGATCATGATCTGGAAGATATGTATATTGACAGTTTCAGAAAGATTGCAAAACTGGAAGATCAGGATGTTACCGATACCATTCTTCAATTAGAAGCCATTGGCAATGAATTTAACGTTAATTTCGTAATCAGCGTATCTGTGAGCGAAGATACGATCAGCGAATCATTAAAAGATAAAGTGATTCTTTCTTTGTAAAAGGGAAAATATACAGGGGGATGAAGTGATACTTCATCTCCCCTTTTTTCGTACAAACAATCTACCCGTTTTTTGCTGAATTACCGATACGTCCGTACATGCTCAGCAGATAAAGACCGCTGATTCCTACGATCGCATAGATGATACGTGAAATCCAGGACATATTGCCGCAGATAAATGCGACCAGATCAAATTTAAAAAAGCCGATCAGTCCCCAGTTAATGGCACCGATTACCGCGATGGTTAACGCAGTATAATCCAAACCAGATGTATTCATAGCATTTCCTCCTGTCTGCATGTATTTTAAAGACAGTTTGCCCATTTTTGCCAGAAATATTCTGTTCTGATCTTAAAATACAGAAAAATTTAATCTTGAGGTCTTACCGTGAAAATGATAAAATAACAGGGATGTCATTTTTAAGCAGCTATTTAATTTAGGAAAACAAGGAGGCAGAATTTTGCCAGCCCAGAAAAAAAAATGGAAACGCCCGAACATACACCTTTCAGATTTCAAAAAAGCCGCCACGCTTAATATCGGAACGATTTTGTTCGGTGCTTTATTTATTTATATGGTCATCAGCATCATCATGTATCTGACCGCAGCACACATTACCCCTTATCAGGTCACGAGCGGACCACTGTCTAAAAACCAGACGTACACCGCTTTGATTCTGCGTTCAGAACAGCTGGTACAGGCCAGTACCGGCGGATACGCAACCTACTATGTACGTGAGAATTCCAAAGTCAGGAAGTCAGGAGCCGTATACGGTATCGGAGACGGACAGAGTTCCGGCAGTACGACCGATCTGACAGAAGAGGATCTTGCCCAGATTCGGTCATCCATGGCCAAGTTTGCCTATAATTTTGATTCCAATAACTTTTACGATACCTACAGTTTTAAATACGAAATGGAAGGAAATCTTTTGCAGTATGCGGGTCTTTCTGATCTGTCAGACCAAAGTTCCGACCCCGAAGGCTTAGCCTCACAGACACAGACGATCGGAAATCAGACCGTTAATCTGGCCCCGTCAGACGGCATTGTGCAGTACACCAAAGACGGCTACGAATCTGTGACAGCCGATACCATCGAGCCCGACCATTTCAATCAGAAATCCTATCAGAAAACAAATCTGAGAAGTGCAGAACAGCTTGCTGTCGGGGATGATGTGTATAAGCTGATCACCAGCGAAAACTGGTCTCTGATGATCCCCCTGACAGATGCACAGACCGTGCAGCTGGCCGGAAGAGAGACGATCCGTGTGAAGTTTTTAAAAGACGGTGTAACGCAGACCGGGAAATTTACCATTGTGACAAAGGACGAAAACTTTTACGCCAAAATTGACTTTTCCACGGGAATGCTCCGCTACACCACCGACCGTTTTATTGATATTGAGCTAGTGACCAATATTAAGACGGGGCTGAAAATACCGGTTTCTTCCATTGTAAATAAAGATTTTTATGTAATTCCCAAAGGATATGAGACGACCGGAGGAGACTCCGACGAAATTGGTTTTCTGAAAGAGACAACAAATAAAAAAGGTGAGACGTCCTCTGAATTCGTCAATGCCACGGTCTATGCGCAGCAGGAGGACCTCTACTATGTGGACCGGGAAGATTTTTCCGACGGTGACGTGATCATCAAACCGGAATCAACAGAACGCTATACGATCGGTGACACCATGCCTTTGGAAGGTGTTTACTGTATCAATAAAGGGTACGCCGTATTCCGAAAAGTTGTGATCATTGATCAGAATGAAGAATACTGCATTGTAGAGTCCGGCACAACATACGGCATTGCACAGTTTGACAACATCGTCTCAGACAGCAGCACGGTAAAAGAAGAAGAAATATTATATTAAAAGGAGCGCGATATCATGGTACGGGATAATATTCAAACAGTAGAAGAGAAGATTGCAGCTGCCTGCCGGCGCGCAGCAAGAGACCCCAAGGAAGTCACGCTGATTGCGGTCAGTAAAACAAAACCCGTGGAATTGATACAGGAAGCCATCGAATACGGACAGGTGGATTTCGGTGAGAATAAGGTACAGGAACTTACAAATAAATATGAGATCCTTCCGAAAAATCTGCGCTGGCATATGATTGGTCATCTTCAGCGCAATAAAGTAAAATATATTGTGGACAAAGCAGCTTTGATTCATTCTGTCGATTCTCTGCGCCTGGCCAAAACCATTAGTGCCGAGGCACAGAAAAAAAAGGTGACGGTCCCCATCTTAATAGAAGTCAATGTGGCACAGGAAGAGAGTAAATTCGGGACTGCATGTGGAGAAACTCTGACACTTGTTGAGGAAGCTGCGAAACTGCCGAACATCCGTATTGAAGGCCTCATGACAATCGCCCCATTTGTCGATGATCCTGAGGAAAACCGCCCGGTATTCAAGAAATTAAAACAATTAAGTGTTGACATAATGGCAAAAAACATTAATAATGTTAATGTGAATATTCTGAGCATGGGGATGACAAACGATTATGAGGTAGCGATCGAAGAGGGAGCAACGATGGTCCGGGTCGGAACTGGAATCTTCGGAGAACGGGACTATTCACCAATAACCATGGATAAGTAGATAGGAGATCATAATGGGAGTATTAGATAAGTTTCTGGATGCAATTCGTTTAAATGATGACTACGATGATGACGATGAATTTTTTGATGATGATATAGACGAAGTGGAAGATGAACCTAAGCAGAAACGTCGGTTTTTTAAGAAAAATGACGACGATCTGGATGACTATGATGACCTGGATGACCCGTTTGACAAACCAAGAACAACCAAGAAAATGTCAGAAGCCGCTGCTGTCAAACAGCCTAAGACTCCTAAACAGTCGGCCAAGCAGTCTTCATCTTCAAAGATTACGCCTATGCGTAAGAAATCAGGAGGTTCTTCAATGGAAGTATGTGTGATCAAACCAAGCTCAATGGAAGATACACGAGATATTGCAGACACATTGATTGCTCACTGCACCGTTGTTTTGAATCTGGAAGGAATTGATGTGGAAGTCGCACAGCGTATTATTGATTTTTCTTCGGGTTCCTGTTATTCGATCGGCGGCGGGCTTCAGAAGATTTCCAGCTATATCTTTATCCTGACACCGGATAATGTGGAAGTGTCAGGCGATATTCAGGAAATTTTAAGCGGAGCATTTGACATTCCGTCCATGCGCACTAATTTTTAGTCCGCATTTCATGAAAATTTATGCAGAAGGAAGAACATTTCAGAAAAAGGATCCAGGATCTGGCACGGATGTCCTATGAGCGCGATATCGTGACATTTACAGACTTTCTGGACCTGAATGAACAACATATAGTCAATAGCCTGACCAGAGAGCTTACGGGTGTGACACCTGCGGGCTTCGGCGGCTATGATATGTCAGAGCGTCAGATAACAGCTTTTATTCCTGATGCTCTTTCTTATGAATGGGAATATCCCATCTGCTGCCTGCACATCCGTCCGGCGGATATAAGATTTGCGGAACCCTTAACTCACCGGGATTATCTCGGTGCACTTCTGAATCTGGGGATCGACCGAAGTATGCTGGGTGATCTCCTGATTGATGAGAATTCTGCCTGTCTATACTGTATTGACCATATGAGTCAGTTTATTATGCAGGAGCTGACAAGGGTCCGCCATACCACAGTAACCACAGTTTTAAATGACACGCTCGAACCGGCAGTCACCAGAAACTTCAGGGAACTGAGAGGAACGGTTGCCTCGGTACGCCTGGATGCATTGATCGCCCTTGCATTTCAAAGCTCCAGGAGCCGTATGGCACCGCTCATCGAAGGCGGCAAAGTATTTGTCAATGGAAAAATGATTACATCAAATGGCTGCACACTGAAAGAAGGGGACATCATATCGGTCCGCGGATATGGAAAATTCCGGTTTTTGGGCGTCATATCCGAGACGAAAAAAGGACGATTTCTCGTTTCAGTCAGCCGTTACCGCTAGGAGGAAATTTATGGAACATCAGATGACGGTAAAACGTGCCGGTGAATTCACCTATACTATCGAGTGGCACAGAACATTTGACGATCTCGGCAAGGCTGTTGAAGGTCTCTCTCTCATGAGCAAAAAGGCCTGTATCGTCACAGACAGCACTGTGGGACCGCTCTATTTGAATACCGTAAACGAACAGCTTATCCCTTTGTTTGAGAAGGTAACATCTTTTACTTTTCCGTCAGGGGAAGCCCAAAAAACACTGGACACTGTCAAAAAACTGTATACACATCTGATTGAGGAACATTTTGAACGCAAAGATATTTTAATCGCCCTCGGAGGCGGTGTCGTGGGAGATCTGACCGGTTTTACAGCTGCTACGTATCTGCGCGGCATCGATTTTATACAGATACCGACGACACTGCTGTCGCAGGTAGACAGCAGCATCGGAGGGAAAACAGGCGTCGATTTCGATTGTTTCAAAAATATGGTCGGCGCATTCCATCAGCCACGTCTGGTCTATATGAGCATGGAAACCCTTCATACGCTTCCGGATATACAGTTCTCCTGCGGTATGGGCGAAGTCTTAAAGTCCGGCCTGATCAGGGATCTGACATATTATCAATGGATTCTGGCGCACAGCACCGAACTGCTTGCGCGGAAAGACAAGGCACTGATCACCATGATACAGGGCAGCTGTCTGATTAAAAAAACCGTTGTAGAGCACGACCCCACAGAGCAGGGGGAACGGGCAGTCCTGAATCTTGGACATACCATTGGCCATGCCATTGAAAAACTGAAAAATTTCGAACTGCTTCACGGCCAGTGTGTTGCGCTTGGAACTGTTGCCGCCGCCTATATCGCAAAAGAACGCGGTCTGATTGACGATGAAGCGCTGAAAATGATTGAGCGCGGCAATAAAATCTTTGGACTTCCATGCCGCTTTGCGGGGCTGACTGCCGAAGAAGTACTAAGCGCAACCCGCTCTGATAAAAAAATGGAACAGGGCAAAATTAAATTTATCCTGCCAGATCCTCTGGGGAACGCTGTCATTGACAGAACGGTGACCGACGAAGAGATGAAAGCAGCCATCTGCTATATACAGGGAGAGTAGTAAATGACAGAAAATAAACACGGGGCAAAATACTGGATTGCCGGACTGGTATCGGTTTGCCTTCTTTTAGGACTGGATCAATGGACAAAATATCTGGCGTCCGCTTATCTGGCCGGACAACACGATATGATTCTCATACCGGGAATTCTTCAGCTGCATTATCTGGAGAACAGAGGAGCCGCATTCGGTGTGCTGCAGAACCAGCAGTGGATTTTTATCATTTTATGTGTGCTGTTCCTGGCCTTTGCTGTTTACGCCTATGCCAGGATTCCCAAGACGAAACATTTTTTCCCGCTGAATCTCATCACAGTGGTACTCGTTTCCGGTGCCATCGGAAACCTGATCGACCGCATCCGGCTGAAATACGTGATAGACTTCGTCTATGTCTCTGTCATTGATTTTCCTGTATTTAACGTAGCTGATATCTACGTCACCATTTCAGCTGTGTTACTATTTATTTATCTGATTTTTTTCTACAAGGAAGACGATTTCACCTTTCTGGCATTCAAAAAGAAGAACGGACAGTAGTGTATGGAGACATTTGAATTAACAATCAATCACAGCGAAAAAAGTGTAAGACTGGATAAATACCTTTCGGAACATCTGGAAGATATTTCCCGGTCTTATTTACAAAAGCTGATCAGGGACGGTGCGGTTACCGTAAATGAAGGCATCCAGAAAGCGAATTACCGCCTTCAGACTGCTGACCGGATCCATGTCACGATTCCGGACGATCTGCCGCCGGACATCGCTGCAGAAGATATCCCTCTTGACATCCTCTATGAAGATGACCAGCTTCTTGTTGTCAACAAACCGAAAGGGATGGTCGTACACCCATCTGCCGGGCATTACAGCCAGACCCTCGTAAACGCCCTGCTTTACCACTGTGGAGAGAGTCTGAGCGGAATCAACGGAGTCCTCCGCCCAGGCATCGTGCATCGGATCGATATGGACACGACAGGGGCACTTGTCGTATGTAAAACCGACTTGTCCCACCAGTCACTGGCCCTGCAGCTGCAGGAGCACACGATCACGCGGCGGTACCGCGCAATTGTCCTCCACAATATCAAAGACGACACCGGTACCGTGGAGGCCCCGATCGGACGCCATCCAACCGATCGCAAACGGATGGCAGTCAACTATAAAAACGGCAAACCTGCGGTTACACACTACCGCGTACTGGAACGTTTCGGCCAGTACACCTATATTGAATGCCGTCTGGAGACAGGCCGGACGCATCAGATCCGTGTGCATATGACCAGCATTGGTCATCCGCTCCTCGGAGATGCTGTGTACGGACCTGCAAAATGTCCGTTTCATCTTCAGGGACAATGCCTTCATGCGATGGTCCTTGGATTTCGCCATCCCGTAACAGGTGAATACATGGAGTTTACCGCCCCTATTCCAGAATATTTTAATGAATTGTTACAAAAATTCAGATAAATTATTGTACTTTTTGTGTGAAATGTAGTATAATATAAAGTAGCTATTCAGGACAGCGGAATACAGATATGAAACACGCGGTCTTCAGCAGTTATAACATAAAAATAATCACTACATGCATAACAGGGGAAGGAAGTGTATCGATATGAAGACAAATACTATTGTTACAATCGGAAGACAGTACGGAAGCGGTGGAAGGGAAATCGGAAAACGGCTGGCAGAAAATCTCGGAATTCCTTACTATGACAAAGAATTACTGTCAAGGGCCGCCAAAGACAGTGGGATCTGTGAAGAACTTTTTGAAAATCATGATGAAAAACCGACAAACAGCTTTCTTTACTCACTGGTCATGGATACTTATTCTTTCGGTTATACTTCAGCTGCATTTTCAGATATGCCGATCAATCAGAAGGTTTTTCTGGCACAGTTTAACGCGATTAAAGCGATCGCCGATGAAGGGCCATGCGTTCTGGTCGGCAGATGTGCCGATTACGCACTGGAGGAACGTGACAATTGTCTGAGTGTTTTTATCCACGCAGACCTGAAAAAGAGAATCAGAAAGATTGCCGCTAAGTATGACCTGACCGATGCCAAGGCCAAAGACAAAATCATAAAAATCGATAAAAAGCGGGCAAGCTACTACAATTATTACAGCAGCAAAAAGTGGGGCGATGCCGAAAGCTACAATCTGTGCATTGACAGCGCCCTGTTTGGCATTGATGGTACGATTGAGCTTATCAAACGGGCAATTGAAGAAAAGGAAAAACGCTGATTACCGAATCAGGATTTTTTAATCCGGGGAGGCCAGCCGTGGATGTTTCCGTTCAGTACGGCAGAAAACATTCTCTCTCTGGCTCCCGGATTTTCTGCTGTCAGCTGTTTTACCAGATTCTTGGCATACTCCCGCTTCGTATATCCATCTGCAGGACATGGACTTTTTTCCACCGGAAGATCATACAGCTTCTGAAATCCTCTGATGTCCATCTCATCAACAAACATCAGCGGTCGGATAACAGTCAGATCCATCCTGTCCAGATACGTCTTTGGCGAAAATGAGTGAAATCGGCCTTCAAAAATAAGAGAGAGAAGCATAGTTTCTATCATATCGTCTTTATGGTGAGCATAGGCTACTTTATTGCAGCCTGTTTTTTTTATGGCTTCATTGAGTGCACCTTTGCGCATCTTTGCACAGAGTGAACAGGGATTAGATTCCTTTCGTTCCTCAAAAATAATTTTCGCAATGTCAGTCTTCACAATCGTATACGGTACTTCCAGAGTCTCACAGAGTCGTTGAATGCGGCTAAGATCAAACCCCGGATGTCCGAGATCTACAGTAATGGCCTCTATTGTAAAACGTTTCGGATAAAATCGCTTTAACCCATGCAGAGCGTAAAGCATTGTCAGGCTGTCCTTTCCGCCGGAAATGCCAACAGCGATTTTATCACCTTCATCAATCAATTGGTATTCATCAACGGCTTTTCGTGTATAACTTAACAATTGTTGTAATTTCATAAGAGCCTCCTATATGTAAAATTGCACGAAAGTAATTATACTATAAAAATTTGATGATATCTATGCCAAAAAGAGGAAAAACTATGATAAAATGAGTGCAAGAAAACTACCCAGGCTCATAATGAATAAAAATCAACACAAAGCAGGTGCGACATATGAAATTTCGATGGGACAAAAAATACTTATATTGGGGCGCGACAGCATTTGTTGTCATCGCGGCCAGCATGCTATTTTATTTTGGAATCTTTCATGTGGATTCCTTAAAATCTCTGTTAAATAAACTATACGGCATTGTGAAACCACTTGTGTACGGAGCGGCGATCGCCTATATCCTAAATCCGCTGGTCCGTCTGCTTGAAACCAAGCTGTTTTTCAGAGCCATTGAAAAAGCAGGCAGAAAACTTACGGTGCGTCTGCGCAAAATCATCCGTATGATCTGTGTAGTCCTCGTAATCCTTCTGTTTTTCCTGATTATCTACGGATTGATTGCGATGATGGTTCCGGAACTGATCAAGAGTATCACAAATATTGTCGAAAATTTTCCACGCTATATCCGGACTGCGGAAGACTGGGTGACGGATCTTCTGAAGGATAATCAGGAACTGGAGGCATATTCCTTAAGTCTGTTCAGCACCCTGTCTTCCAAAGCGGAAACATGGCTGAACCAGGATCTGCTTCCTCAGATCAATGAACTTGTCAGGAACTTTTCTACCGGCGTCTACGACATTTTAATCTTCCTGAAGAACTTTTTGATCGGAGCCATGATCTCTATCTACATGCTGTATGGGAAAGAAACCTTTATAGCCCGCGGCAAACAGTTTCTGTATGCAATCCGCAGCACGCCGGAACACGTAAACCGCACGATCCGTGACCTGCAGTTCGTGGACCGTACCTTCGGAGGGTTCGTCGTAGGAAAAATTGTGGATTCCATGATCATCGGACTGTTATGCTATATCGGAATGAGCATCCTGAAACTTCCGTATACCATGCTGATCAGTGTGATCGTCGGAATCACAAACGTTATTCCATTTTTTGGTCCGTATATCGGTGCCGTGCCATCCGCCTTTCTGATTCTGTTGATCAATCCGCTGCAGAGCCTGTACTTTATCCTTTTTATTCTGGTTCTTCAGCAGTTTGACGGGAACTTTCTCGGTCCCAAAATACTGGGGGATACGACCGGATTGTCCAGCTTCATGGTCATCGTTGCAATTCTGGTCGGCGGAGGATTGTTTGGTGTCTTCGGCATGTTTGTAGGCGTCCCCGTCTGCGCCGTCATCTGCACAATCATCGCTGACCGGATACAGGAGCAGCTGAAAAAGAAAAAACTTCCGGAAGATCTGGATTCCTACCGCGGTATTGATCATCTGGATCAGGAAACGTACGAACCCGTTTACCAGAATACAATGGATCCCGATTCTTCAAAACCGTTCAGCAAAGCCAGAAAAAAGGAGGCCGATGTCACGGAAGAGTCAATGGAAGAAAAGGGAACAAAGAAGAAGGAGAAAGATTTATGAGACTTGTAATACAGCGTGTAAAGGAAGCCCAGGTGGCTGTGGAAGGTGACGTGATCGGCAGCATTTCAAAAGGTCTTCTGGTGTTCATTGGAATTTCCGGACAGGATACCCGGGACACTGCGGACCGATATCTGAAAAAGCTGATCTCCCTCAGGATTTTTGAAGATGAGAACGGTAAAACAAATCTTTCACTGGCGGATATCGGCGGAGAACTTCTTCTGGTATCACAGTTTACCCTTTATGCCAACTGCAAAAAGGGTAATCGACCCAGCTTCATCGAGGCCGGCGCCCCTCAGATGGCAGAGCCCCTCTACGAATACATGATACAGAAGGCAGGAGAGTGTGTACCGGTTGTCGAAAGCGGAAGTTTTGGAGCCGATATGAAGGTCTCGCTCGTCAACGACGGACCCTTTACAATCATATTAGATGAAGCAGCACTTTAAAAGGATCACTGATATGAACAAAAAAATGACTGTTTTAGCTGTATGTACCATCCTTGTTCTGATACTGTCCGGATGCCATCGTGCAGATGTTTCCAGTTCAGAGAAGGATTCTTCCGGTTCCGACCCACAGGCTGAAGAGACGGAAGATGATACACGTGTCAAAGAGCGTTCTATTGAACCAGACGTCAGGGAACAGGAAGTCAATGACTGCATGGAGACCGCCGGGCTGTATGCGGATCTGTACACCAGTGCAGACAAAGGGACGGCTTCCAATATCATATTGGATGATGAAACCCTACACCAGATTGTAAATCGCCTGGGCGAACATGGTTATTCTGTCAGCTGCAGCTATTTCGACTGCAATTTACTGAACTATGAAGAACTTGACCACACGTTAAACCGGGCTGTCAGGGGAGAGGACGTCACTGCAGAATACTATACCGTGCTTTCAAACGGAGGGTTATCCCGCTGTTTCCTCTCTTTTCTTGACGGCACACTGACGGTCATAAATACCCGCACTGACTGGACAGCGGCGAATGAACCGCATCTTTATTATCAGCAGTGCTATCAGGCCTATCAATGGAACTATACAAAGAAGGGATGGCTCATCACAGAAAAAGCGAAATCGATCAATCAGGAGATGGATATGCACTCCCTGGTGCGTGTGCTTCCGCTTTCTGATCAATGCCGGGATTTCTGCCGGAAATACATAGCACCGATCGGATATGCCGGAAGTGATCTGTTTCTTACGGATTGGGATGACACTTCTGCCGCCCAGCTCAATCTTTACCGGATGTTTCCGTATTTTTACCAGATGGATTCCGGTTTGTGGCCGACAGCAGAGACGTTTCCGGCAGGAATACCGGAACATATTTTTGAAGAAATGCTCACGTCACATCTTCCTGTTTCCGCCGAGCAGCTGAGGACGATACCGGAATATCAGTCTGAAACCGCCTCATACTTCTGGAATCCCGCATCGTGTGACACAAAAGGTCTTGCATTTCCTCCATTTCCGGAAGTCATAGAGGTGTCTGAACATGCAGATGGAACTTTTACGCTGAGAGTGGATGCCGTCTCCAAGGAAAATGGAACCGACTGTTTCTTTTCGCATCAGATAACACTGCGGCTGAAAGAAAACGGCAGTGCAGAGTATCTCGGGAACAAAATGTCATAACCGAAAGTAATATCTTTCGTGATTCAAATATGATATAATCAGAATTATAACATATTGATCTTTCTGAGTTTCTACATGTTGGAGGCATTGGATTACATTATGCAAAAGAGACTGGTTCCCATATTAATGTCACTGGCTTTCATCTGTTCTGCTTTTTTGGCAATTTCCTCGATTTATCGTCTTCAGGGAAATGCACGTGTCATTAATTATATCGATGTTGTGCGCGGCACAACCCAGCGGTTAATCAAACAGGAACTTTTGCATAAACCGAATGATGACCTGATCCTGCAGCTGGACGGTATTATCACCGAGCTGATGACAGGAGAGGGCGAGAATAACCTGATCAAACTAAACAGCAGCGAATTTCTGAACCGCATGACAGACCAGCAGGACAAGTGGTTTGAACTTAAAGAAGAAATCCTTGCCGTACGGAACGGCCATTCTGAGTCGAAGCTCTTTGAAATGAGTGAAGATTATTTTGAACTGGCAAATAAAACAGTTGCCGCTGCGGAACAGTATTCAGAACGTATTGTTCATCAGGCCGCCTATGGACTCGCTGTGCTCACGCTCGCATGCGTGATCGGTGCCCTCATTACCACATGGTACAGTTCGATTCAAAACAAACGCCAGCTGGCACTGCAGAAAGCCGAAGATGAAAACAAAAGAAAACGGGAATATCTTGAGACTATGTCCAGACAGCTCCAGGCTCCTATGAATGATATTTCTGAGCTGCTGTACGTTGCCGATATTGAAAACTATGAATTGCTGTTTTTGAATGAAGCAGGAAAGCGCAATTTCGGAGTTGATTTCGAACACGGGATGAAATGCTACAAGATCCTGCAGAACCGGGAAGAACCATGTCCGTTTTGTACCAATCATCTGTTAAAAGAAGGTGAAATTTACACCTGGGAATTCACAAACCCCATTACCGACCGCCATTATCTGCTAAAAGACAGGCTGATCGAGTGGGACCGGAAGAGTGCAAGAATGGAGATTGCCTTCGACACCACCGAGTCTGAAAATGAAAAGCTCCAGCTAAAATACATGCTCAATGCTGAAAAGATGGTAACGGAATGTGTCCGTACACTGTATCAGGAACATGATTATCAGATCGCCGTCAACTGTGTCCTGGAACATCTGGGCAAATTTCTCTCCGCAGAACGCTCTTACATCCTTAACATACGGGACCATTTGATTTATAACGATTTTGAATGGTGTGCAAAAGGGATTGCCCCTCAGAAAGACTTCCTGCAGGCCCTCCCTCTGTCCCTGATTGAGCGCTGGTATCCTTATTTTGAAGAACAGGGCTGTGTGGAAATCGAAGAAATTGAACAGATCAAAGAAAGCTCTCCGGGGGAATACCAGATGCTGAAAAAACAGTCAATCCACAGTCTTGTGGTCGCCCCGCTGGAACATGACGGCTGTCTGGAAGGCTGTATCTGCGTTGACAATCCGCCGATCGATAAGATGCAGAATATAGGACCTCTGCTCCAGACCCTTTGCTATTTCCTGCTGCTCGCACACCGACGCTATGAAAATGAACAGCAACTGTCGATTTTAAGTTATCAGGATATGCTGACTTCCTTCTATAACCGCAATCGTTATATGAAAGATGTTGAAGCACTTTCAATCAGCAGACATCCTGTGGGCATCATCTATCTGGATATCAACGGGCTGAAAGATATCAACGACCGGCATGGTCATGCGTTCGGCGATCAGGTTCTGGCGGAAAGTGCAAAACGCATGAAACAAGTGTTTGAAAACGGACAGTTTTACCGTATTGGCGGTGATGAATTCGTGATCATCTGCCAGAACCTCCCCAAGAACCAGTTCGAGTATAACGTTCGGAAACTACGGCTTTCTTTTCAGCGCGATCAGCTGCTGCATGCCGCCATAGGTGCAAACTGGGCAGAAGAGTATGACAATATCCAACAGCTGATCTCTGACGCTGACGCTAAAATGTATGAAGATAAAAAAGAGTACTACCGCAGACATTCGTCCTCCAACCGCTATCGTCATCACAGCGATGAGGTACTCCGCCTTGCAGATCCTCATTTCCTGCAGCAGGAGATTCACTGCAATCATTTTGTTGTATACCTTCAGCCGAAAGTATCCTCCAGTGATTATACCATGGTGGGTGCGGAAGCTCTGATTCGCTATCAGCCGGAGAAGGAATCCCTTCTGATGCCGGCAAGTTTTCTTCCTTTGCTGGAAGAAACTCAGCTGATCAGCAAGCTTGACTTTTATGTCTTTGATTTTGTATGTACCAGAATCAGCAGCTGGGCAGACCAGAGTAAAATTTTATTTCCGGTTTCCGTCAATTTTTCCCGTTTCTCACTCGCGCAGCTGTCATTCGTTGAACACCTGACGGAAATCTGCCGTAAACATAAAGTGTCCCCTCAGCTTCTTGAAATAGAAGTCACCGAAAGTGTCTGTAATGTTGAGGGAATTAATATTTCTGCTCTCATCAGTGAACTGCAGCAGGCAGGTTTTCATGTGGCTCTCGATGATTTCGGCACAGAATACGCAAATCTTGAGCTGCTGTGTTCCGTAGCATTTGACGTGCTTAAGCTGGATAAAAGCATGATAACCAATCTGAATGGAAACCTGCGGGCACAGTCGATTGTAAAAGCAATCATTGAGCTGTGTGCCAGACTTGGCACCAGAGTTGTCGCCGAGGGTATTGAAAATGAAGAACAGCTGGCACTGCTGAAATCCTGCGGTGTAGAAGTCATGCAGGGATTTTATTTCAGCAGACCAATACCTGCTGATGAATATGAAACCCAGTATGTAAAAGATACTGTTTTGGATCATTAACGGGATTCTATTTCAAGTGTCAAATATTTCCCCCGCACAATCGGGTCTGAGAACCTGATATCCAGCGGGGTTTTAAATAGCGGTCCGTCCGTTACAAATGTGTGGAATTCACCGTTTTCACCACAGGCATCGATTCCGTCTGCTTCCATGGAGACTACCAGTTCTTCCGACAGCACCTTTCCCAGATAAGACGGATCCATCCGCTGTGTATCAACAACTGTAATATGTGTCGTAAAGCCAGACCTTATAAACTCCATCACAACATCTCTCCGGTTGTTCTGCCACATTGGAAAATATGCCTGCAGTCCTGTATGTTCACAGCGTTTGGTACACCAGTCCAGGTGTTCTGCAAGATCAATATCCCCGAATACGCATACCTTTGCGCCTTCTGCTTTTTTTCTTTCCAGCTCTGCTTCAAAATTTCTCTCGTAATTCTCCCCGCTTGTTTTGATTAAAGTAATCGGGAGTTCCAGCGCCGTTTCCAGCTTCTTGATAACCTCCGGCTTTATACCGTGAAACCAACTGATTTTCCGGTCTATATTGTAGGTCATGACAAGCCCCAGCGGTTCCATACCCTGCTGTATTGCTTTATAGACCGCAAGAGTACTGTCCTTGCCGCTGCTGTATGATGCAATAAAACGTTGTCCTTTGCAGGTATCCATCTGTTTATCCTCCATTCGTTTTAGATATTATAATACGTTTCTGATGATATGGAAACAGATTTACTGCAATATCCGGTTTCCTTTTTGGCATATCTGTGATACTCTATAAGAATAGTTTTACTAATATACTGCAAGGAGAATGTCTATGTTAAACCAATGGAAATCGGAGCTTGTCGTAAACCGGAAGGTTGGCGTACAGCAGCTTTGACAAAAACCTTCCGGAAATTACGGTTATGATAATTTTCAGGAGGATAAACAATTGAATAAAACAGATATGAAACAATTAGGATTTACTGATCACTTTGCAGCCCAGGCAGCCCGGTACGAGGGACTGTATGTCGGGCGGATTTTTTCTCAGTCCAGGGACCTCTACCATGTGATGTGTACCGAGGGAGAACTGATAGCCAGAGTATCCGGCCGTTTCCGCCATGAAGCATCCCTTCCCTCTGATTTCCCGGCAGTCGGAGATTTTGTCATGCTGGACCGTGAAACAGACAGTGACGGTGATGCTGTCATCCATCATGTGCTGCCGAGAAAAAGTGCATTTGTCAGAAAAGCGGCAGGCACCTCAAATGAAGATCAAATCATAGCGAGCAATATTGATACCGTATTCATTTGCATGGCGCTGAATCACGACTTTAATCCCCGGCGGCTGGAACGTTATCTGGCGATCGGCTGGGACAGCGGCGCTGTACCTGTGACTGTCCTGACAAAATCGGATCTCTGTGACAATTTGGCGCAAAAACTATGGGAAGTCAATTCGGCCGCACCCGGCTGTGATATCCTGATTACATCGGCGCTGCAAAAAGACGGACCCGAACAGTTATCCAGGTATATCACCAGCGGACAAACCGTTGCCTTTATCGGTTCTTCCGGTGTGGGAAAATCCACACTGATCAATTGTCTGATCGGTGAAGCACGCATGAATACGAACGGCTTGAGAAACGATGATAAAGGAAGACACACAACAACAAGACGGGAACTGATACCGCTTATAGATGGCGGCATGGTGATTGATACTCCCGGTATGCGTGAACTTGGTCTGGAAAGCGCAGACCTTTCGAAAGCATTTACTGATATTGAAACATTTGCACAGGCATGCCGTTTCCGTAACTGTACACATGCCGGTGAACCTGGCTGTGCGGTACAACAGGCCATCGCTGACGGGGCGCTGTCTTCCCAGCGGCTGCTGAGTTACAAAAAGCTGAAAAAGGAAGCGCGGTATGAAGGTCTGGGCTCACGGCAGATCGAGTCATTGAAATTTGAAGAAATGTTTCGCAGTGTCGGCGGAATGAAAAATGCCCGCAAATTTGCAAAATCCAAAACGAAAAGAAGACAGTATTAATATCCTTTGATTCTTTGAGTGAGCCACCTGGTGTACGGTTATCGTATTTTCCAGGTGGTTTTCTATCTTCCCGCCATGGATAAACCGGTGATGAATTCGGCATCCTATACAGATAAGAATGATCGCAGGAAGGCAGGATAAACATATGGAATCAATTTGGAGCAATACCGTATCGATTGAACAAAGAGAGCCGCTTAGCGGTGATAAACAGACAGAGGTCGCAATTATCGGAGCCGGAATGTCCGGTATCCTGACTGCATATCGTCTCGCAAAAAAGGGCTTACGATGTGTCGTTCTGGAAGCCGGTCGTATGGGAAGCGGACAAACCTCTAATACAACGGCCAAGATCACTTCACAGCACGGATTAAAATACGACTATCTGATTCAGAATTTCGGGCTGGATCTGGCGCGTCAGTACGCACATGCCAATGAAACAGCAGTTCGTGACTTTGCTCACCTGATCAAAGACCAGAAGATTTCCTGTGATTTCAGAAACTGCCCATCTTATCTGTACTCATGCAGCAGAGATGACGTGCTCAAAAGGGAGGCACTGGCTGCGCAGCAGGCAGGAATCCCGGCTGAATTCACTGCTAACACATCACTCCCTTTTTCTGTAAAAGGTGCGGTCCGTTTTCCTGACCAGGCACAGTTTCATCCACTGAAATTTTTAAAAGCCGTCAGTTCCAGCCTGGAAATTTACGAGAAAACACGGGCGTTATCTGCGGACGGCAAAACGGTCCGGACAGACCGCGGCACGGTCACCGCAGATTATGTGATTTTCGCATGTCATTATCCGTTCCTGAACATTCCGGGCTATTACTTTTCCAGAATGCATCAGGATAAAAGTTATGTCATTTCACTTTCCGGCGCAGACCAGATGGACGGCATGTATTATGGCATCGAACCGGGCAGTCTTTCATTTCGAAATTATGAAGACCAGCTGCTCATAGGCGGCGCGGGCCACCGCACCGGAAACAATTACGAAGGCGGAAGATACGAAGCGTTAAGAGAACAGGCCCGTCATTACTGGAAAGACAGTACTGAGACCTCCTGCTGGTCTGCCCAGGACTGTATGACTTTGGATAAGCTTCCCTATATCGGACCGTACTCCTTGAAACGTCCCAACTGGTATGTTGCGACCGGATTTGAAAAATGGGGGATGACAAGTTCCATGGTCAGTGCAAGACTTCTGACTGATTTTATTACCGGCCAGAAAAACCCGGACAGTGAAGTATTCGCACCTAAGAGACGGATTACAGGAACTGCTGTGCAGCAATTTTTCAAAAACGGGCTTCACGCTGCTTCCGGACTGGGTAAAGGACTCCTTTCCACATCAGAGAAAAGGGTGTGCACACATATGGGCTGCCGCCTTGAATGGAATCCGGATGAAGAGATGCTGGAATGCCCATGTCACGGGTCCCGTTTTACGAGGGAAGGTTCACTTGTCAATGGACCGGCACAGCGTGATCTGACACTTTAAACACAGGGAGAACGATTACATGAAAAAATTTTTAACGAGTCTGCCAGTTCGCCTGGTAATCGGTGTTGCCGTTGGAATCATCATTGGTTTTTTCGTCAATGAAACCTGGATGAACCTTATTGTCACTGTCCAATATGTTCTGAATCAGCTGATTGTATTTTGCGTTCCGCTGATTATCATGGGCTTTATCGCCCCATCTATCACCAGTCTCGGACAAAAAGCAACAAAACTGCTGGGGCTGGCTGTGGTTATCGCCTATCTTTCCTCCATCGGTGCCGCATTATTTTCGATGGCCGCCGGATACGGACTGCTTCCGCATCTGTCCATCGTATCTGATGTGGCAGGTTTAAAGGAACTGCCGGAAGTGGTATTTACGCTGGATATCCCACAGATTATGCCTGTCATGAGCGCACTTGTGTTTTCCATGCTGCTGGGGCTTTCCGCCGCGTGGACGAAAGCTGCGGCAATTACCTCCATTCTCGAAGAATTTCGTCAGATTGTACTGGGCATTGTCACGAAAATCATCATTCCCATACTTCCGTTTTATATCGCCCTGACGTTCTGTGCACTGTCATACGAAGGAACCATAACCAAACAGCTGCCGGTATTTCTTCAGGTTGTGTTGATCGTAATTCTGGGACATGATCTCTGGTTAACGCTTCTGTACGCAATCGGCGGTCTATATTCCCGCAAAAATCCATTTGAAGTATTAAAAAATTACGGTCCTGCTTACCTTACCGCCGTAGGAACCATGTCATCTGCTGCGACATTAGGCATTGCTTTAAAATGTGCTAAAAAATCAGAACCGACACTGCGCAGCGATATGGTCGATTTTGGAATTCCGCTGTTTGCGAACATTCATCTGTGCGGTTCTGTATTGACCGAAGTCTTCTTTGTGATGACCGTCTCCGAAATCCTTTACGGCAGGCTGCCCTCCTTAGAAACCATGGTTTTGTTCTGCCTGCTTCTCGGCATTTTTGCTGTCGGCGCCCCTGGTGTACCGGGGGGAACCGTGATGGCTTCACTTGGTCTGATCACCGGCATACTGGGATTTGATGAGCTGGGAACTGCTTTGATGCTGACCATTTTTGCACTGCAGGATAGTTTTGGCACAGCCTGCAATGTGACGGGTGACGGCGCATTAACTATGATTTTAACTGGCTACGTGGAGCGCAGAAAAATCTCATAATTAAAATGCGGCCGGATGAAAACGCATTGACAATCTGTGCTGTGAGTGATATGATTTAATTATAAAAAGGGAATGAAGTTCTCCCATGGTATTGTCCAGAAACGCAATGACGCTGATGACTTCTGTGTAAAAACAGGGTTATCAGCTTTTTTTGTTCGGAAAAAATGGCTAGAGAAAGGTGTCGCAGATTATGCACGGCAGATTAAAAAGAGCATTTGTTACATATCAAACATTATTACTGTTAGGATTTTTGGGGATTCCAATCGGACTGGCAGTCGGAGGAATTGATGCCCTGTTCGGAGAAGTATTGCTGGCAATTACTGATTTCAGAGACAGCCACCCGATACAGCTGATACCATTCTTAGCTTTGGCCGGTGCAGTTGTCGCCTTTTGTTATCTTCGATTTGGCGGAAAAAGCAGCAGGGGAATGAATCTGGTTTTTGAGGTCGGCCACGATGAGGAAGAAGTTATCCCCTTGAAGCTGATTCCCTTCATCATCTCCGGAACCTGGATTACCCATTTATTCGGAGGCAGCGCAGGCCGTGAGGGCGTAGCGGTCCAGCTCGGCGCAGCTTTATCCAACTGGATTGGCAGAAAAATCCCAATCAAAAACAGTGCGCATATTTTTCTCATAACCGGCATGGCCGCAGGTTTTGCAGGGCTTTTTGGCACCCCGATCGCGGCAACCTTTTTCGCGATGGAAGTCCTCGTCGCCGGTGTTCTGGAATATCAGGCATTACTGCCTGCAGTCACAGCTGCTTATACGGCCAGTATGACTGCCCGCTTTCTGGGACTCGAAAAATTCACCTTTGACCTCACCGCTCAGCTCAAACTAAGTGCTCCCAATATGGGAAAACTGGTTCTTCTTGGTATCCTGTTCGGCATTGTCGGAGGTACTTTTGCCTGGACCCTGAAATATATGAAAGGATATCTGTCAAAACATTGGAAGCACCCGGTGTCTCGAATATTTCTTGTGGGAATCGTATTGAGTGTTCTGCTCCTGGTCCTGCACCTTGGAAGATATGCGGGCCTTGGGACAACCCTCATACATGCAAGTTTTTATGGTGAAAAAATCTTCCCTTATGACTGGGTGTTAAAGTTTCTTCTTACGATACTGACACTGGCAGCAGGATACCAGGGCGGAGAAGTCACCCCTCTTTTCGCTGTCGGCGCCAGTCTGGGAGCAGCAGCGGCCCCGATCCTGAACCTGCCTTTCCAGCTTTCTGCGGCCCTCGGCTATGCCAGTGTTTTTGGAAGTGCAACAAATACTTTCCTCGCTCCGATACTGATCGGTACTGAGGTGTTTGGTTTCGCGTACCTCCCGCATTTTTTTATCGTATGTGCCTTTGCATATGTGTTTAACTTGAATAAGTCCATTTATTCACTTCAAAAGGTAAGGGAACGGCACCAGCCACAGCATTGACAACCTGCGGCTGACTATCTATAATAAAGGAACCAAAAAGAAAGACAGGTTATCAGGGATGATAAACAGAGAAGATATGCTGGAATTGACCAGACGCATGACGCTGTCCAGAACTTCGATGACAAGGATCGCCGGAAGTTATATGGGCGCCGATGGAGAGATAGACGGAACATTTAATACAAACTTTCTGAAACTTTCGCCCGCGGAAAAAGCAAAGAATCTGGCGATCGCAAAGGAGATTCCGTTTTCACCTACAAATAGAAACTTAAAAAGATATCCGTTTCCGGATAATTCACAAAAGCCGGGAAGCTTCTGGCAGCTTCTCATGGGGATGCGGTCCTGTGGACTGAAAAATGATGCTTTGATGGAAACATTTTATGATCTGATATCCGAGTCTTATGAATCTGATCATGATTTTGCCGTTTTAATGTTTCATGACCGTTATGATGTTCCTGTTAAAGCAGCTGACCATGAAAGATTATGGGAATCAGAAGAAGTATATGAATATATGATCTGCGCGATATGTCCGCTGAAAGGCGATTATGAGCCGGATAAACCGGATTGGGGATTTCTGTTCCCGGCTTATTCTGACCGCAGTACAGAATTAAATCATATCGATATTTTTCAGTCAGATACCGCACATCCACAACTGGAACTTTTGAGAACATTCGGCCTGGATCAGAAATAGCAGCAGCACTGGACACCCCAAGTTTCTCATAGGAGAGAATGGTCTATTCCTCCCGCAGCTTCACAGCTCCTGCGGCCTTCTTCCGTCTGTTGTCATCGAGGGCAGCATAATGCTTTTTCGTTGTATTCACATCCTTATGTCCCAGTACATCAGCGACAAGGTAGATATCACCGGTTTCCTGATACAGCGCAGTGCCATATGTACTGCGCAGCTTATGCGGTGTGATTTTTTTCGTTGTCGTGATTTCACGGGTGTATTTCTTTACCAGATTTTCCACCGCCTGAATCCCGATACGCTTGCGCTGTGTCGAATAGAAGAGTGCGTGCTCATGTCCGGAGACCGGAGTAATTCCTTTTCGTACCGCAAGATAATTCTTCAGCGCTTTTTCAACTTCCGCTCCGAAATAGACCACCATTTCATTGCCGCCTTTTCGCGTTACCTTGATTCCATTATTCTTAAAATCAATATCCTCAACATCCAATCCGACACACTCCGAAACGCGAACACCTGTTCCGAGCAGAAGAGTGACAAGCGCCAAATCACGTTCCTTTGTTTTTTCGTAGTAAACCTTCTTCTGACCGGTCAGATGATCCCCGCAGTGCTCAATGTAATCCAGAAGCATCGCTACCTCGTCGGTTTCCAGGCGAATAATGGCTTTTTCATGGATTTTTGGCATATCAATCAATACCGTAGGGTTTGTCCGGATCATTTCACGCTTATAGTAGTACGCATAAAAGCTTCGTAAGGCCGAAATTTTGCGTTTTAAGCCGCGTTCACCGTTGGTGTTAAGATTTTCCCCGCTGCCTTTGTAAACCTTCAGATATTCCATATATTCCTCGATATCAAGCGCCTGAATCCGGTCGAGTATATCAACTGTAAAAGAGTCCATCGAATGATTTTTAAAAGCAGGATTTTCATCAAGCAGAAACTGAAAGAAAACCCGGATATCATACGCATAGGAAATTCTTGTTTTCGTTGTCGTTGTCGCGTCAATGGACCGAAAATAGTCACGCGCAAACGGTGGAAGCGTCTTTAAAACTTCACGCAGCTTCATAATATTATGTATATCTGTCTGTTCATGATAAGTGGTTCGTTTATCCATAAGATACTCTCCTTTTTCTCTAATCTATTTGATAAACTCGCATTTGTCGTATAGATCTATATTACTACATCCAACCAGTTATTTCAAGGAAGAAACGCTGATTCTTTTCAGTCTCACATTAATCCTTTCGGTATCATATGATATAGAGACTCCATCAGGGAGGAGGTAACTCAAAATGACAGAGTATTCAACTAGTGACAAGACTAAAAAAATTGATCTCACTGCTGAACAGGTGAATAAATCCTGCCCGGCAGTTGGTTATCAGAAAGTAAATGTTTGCGTTCCCGTAACCGTAACGCCTTTCGCAAACGCCGGAGCCACAACAACGAAATGTTGCTGTGAGCCAGTGGTTACTCCCGGTGATGTTTCATGTCCCGGAGAGGTAAATGGTGTCTGCACGTTTATAATCAGCCAGACCGTCTGTGTGGAAGTTCCGGTTTCTTTCGGAGCCACGGCTAAAGTTGGTGACACGTATGTAGATTGTCTCGAGGCTTCGGCATATGACATCTGCACATATTGCAGAGACGGGGAGGCTGATGAATAATCATGACTCAACGCAATGATGATCATCCATGTTCTTCATCAGAATGTTGTTCTGCTGTCGGATATCAATATGCTGATATCAGCATTCCGGTAGAGATCAGTCCCGGTGCCGTCATCGGAAAAATAGAAACGGAATGCTGCGGAAAGCCTGCCGTGTGCTGCAGAGAGAATGCATCCCGCTGTACCTGTGAAGTCATTATCACCCAGACAGTGCGCATCAAAGTACCCATACGGTATTGCGCTTCTGCCAACATTGGCGATATCAGTATTAATTGCTGTGATTGTCCTGATTGTTGCAGGTAATCCAAAAAGAATCTGCGGGAATTTTTCCGCAGATTCTTTTTCATATATCATAAATCACTCAGGACTTTTGTTTCTTTATACTATAATCAATAATTATGACCAGCATGATAAAAATCCCCTTGATAATACTCTGCCAGTTATAATTAATTCCCCACAGATTCAGCATGTTATTGATCATCCCGACGATCATGGCGCCAATAACTGTCCCGATCACATTTCCCGTTCCGCCCGTCAGAGAAGTTCCCCCCAGCACAACGGCAGTGATGACATCAAATTCACTCGACTCTCCTGAGGCGGGGATACCCGAATTCATACGCGCCATAAAAACAACGGCTGCAACTGCAGTGAACATCCCATCCAGAATATAGGTCTTCATAATCACATGTTTCACGCGGATGCCGGACGCTCTTGATGCTTTTACATTTTCTCCGACAGCGACAACCTGCCGTCCGAATCCGGTCTTATTTACGACCGCCCAGATCACACAGAAACCCATGACCATGATAAAGACAGGCACCGGGATCTTCCCCACCATCCCCTGCCCTATCACAGTGTATGCGCCGAGATTCGTAATCGGCGCACTGTTCGTGAACACCATTGCCGCTCCTCTTGATATCATACTGATAACCAGTGTTACGATAAAAGAAGGAATTCCGAATCTCGTCACGATCCATGCCATAAACCACCCGATCAGTCCGCCCAGCACCAGCGCTGCCAGAACCGCAAGCAGTACATTTCCTGTCACAACCATGACTTCACAGGAAACGCAGCCGATCAATGCCATTTCAGAGCCATAGGCAACATTGATATGACCCAGCATAATGATAACCGTAGCACCGTATGCCATCAGCGTAATATAGGAAATCTGTCTTAAGATACTCGTGGCATTAAAGCCGCTTAAAAACCCCGGGCAGAACAAAGCTCCGCATACAATCAATACCGCCAAAATCCAAAGGCTGCTGTAAAAAAAATATTGGCTTTCCCGTTTGTTACTCATAATGCTGTACCCTTTCCATCAACACCCCTGCTTTTGTGAGAACCAGATGCCGTCCGTGCAGCTGCGGCATTTTCATTCTGCTTCCGGTAAGAATCAGTACTGCAATCCCCCTGTCTGCAGTCATCTGAATATTTTTCAAAGACTCTTCATTCATGTTGATACACCCGCCGATAAACGGATTGACCAGAACCAGCAGCCTGGGATGAAAGATCATAAACCGGCAAAAAAGTACTTTCTGTAATTCCATCTCCGTCAGTTCATTCAGCCGTTTATCACAGATGTCCTTTCCAAAGACGGCATTGATCGTATTTCGTATACTGTCGCGGTATCTGGGCTTCCACCAGATGGCTTTCAGATAATTGCCCTTGACAATGCAGACATTTTCCAATACCGTCATCTGGTAGAACAATGTCTGCGTGTATGAAATATTTTCAATAAATCCGACCCCCTGCTCAATGGCATCCTCCAGACATTTCGGGGCGAAATTTTTGGAGCCAATCGTCATTTTTCCGCTTCTTATCTGTGTTTCGCCGCACATTACCCGGTAGAAATGAGACAGGCCCTCCTCCTCATCGCAGTAAATACAGACAATTTCACCACTGTAAATGTCAAAGCTGGCACGAAACAGATAATTCTCAGAGAGCTGTTCCATTCGAAATGAGAGCTGCTTGCGCTCGGAAAACCTTCTGAAACGGAGCGATTTCTCCGGATTTCCCAGCAGAATTCTGGTGATTGCTTTCTCATCAAATTCAGCCTTCCCAAACATACGGGCGGTTCTCCCGTTTTTTATAATCAGCAAATGGTCTGAAAAATGAAGCGTTTGTTCGAGAACCGAATTCCATACGATAAATGTGACATTGCGTTCCTTCATCTTATTAATCAGCGCAAACAATTCATCTGCCTCCTGAGGAAGCAGATCATTCTTTCGGATATCGACAAGCACCAGTTTTATCCCCATTGTATAGGCTTTCAAAAGTTCGATTTTAAACTGTTCCATATGGCTCAGCTGAGAAACCGGCGTGTGAACAGCAATATTCATCTGGAACATATCAAACAGAATTTCCAGCTTTTTTTCCATCTTCTCTACATCCAGCACCCGTTCTCTGTAATCTCTGGATATCACAAACAGATTTTCTGCCAGTGACAGACTGCTGATCAGATGGGAACTGCCGTCTATCACTGTTACATTCTCTTTGAGAACCTCCGGTGCATCCTCTTCGCTCACTTTTCGCTCATTGATGTAATAGGTACCATAGTCCAGTTTTTGTTCACCCTGCAGGATTTCCCACAGTACTTCCAGTTCCTGCTGCTCACCCGACATGATGCCGCATGTCTGATTCTTAAACACCTGAATCTGAACACCGGTAAGAATATCATAGCCATCTACATTTTTCATACCATTTTCAATTTTCAGTAATTCTTCATGCATAATCTCTCCTGCTATTTCGGTTCTGTTACGATGGGCAGCGTAAGTTTCACATCGGTCCCCACGCCCTCATTGCTGTACACATACATTCCGAATTCATGTCCGAACAGCAGTTTGATCCTGCTGTTGACATTGACAAGCGCGATCCCCTTTTTCTTCTGTTCCGCATTTCCAAGCCCTGCTTCTGCATGTGTCAGTTTCAGATTCAGAACTTCTGCAGCTTTCTGTGACATGCCAACACCATCATCAACGATATCAATAATCATGGTTTTCCGTGTCGTCTGAATTCTCAGCTGAATACTGCCGCGTTTGTTGCGGATCTCCAGCCCGTGGTAGATTGCATTTTCTACGACAGGCTGGAGGACCATGCGGGGAATATAGAAATCCTGCAGCCCTTCCCGGTCATCCTCATAAATCACAGAAAACTGCAGTGCTTCTCCGAACCGGTATTTCTGTACTGTGATATAAGCCTGTACATTCCGCAGTTCTTCCGCCAGTGTGGCAAACTGTTCCAGATTGGAGATAGAGTACGCAAAATAGGTCGACAGTGCTTCTATGGTATCCGAGATATTATCAAGACCTGCCATCAGAACATCCCCCCGGATAGCATCGAGTGTATTGTAAAGAAAGTGAGGGTTGATCTGATTCTGGAGGGCAAGATATTTGGACTGCTCAACAGAAAGCCGGAGGGATTCTTTTTTATCGAGCAGCGCTTCCAGTTTTGCAAGCGCAATCTCAAGCTCCGGCGTAAATGGATACGGAAGTGAAAAAACATCTTCAAACACAATGCCTTTGTTAAAATTGTCCAGCACTCTTCTCGTCTTCAGATACGGAATAACCAGATAATGATATGTAAGAAACAAAAATCCGCAGACCAGGAGCAGCAGTATCACGCCTGCTATTTTGCCGCTTTTAAATACCTCCTGATGATCCTCCTTTAACCCGTTTAACAAAAACAGAATATACATTGTGATCAAAACAGCGAGCGCAGCCAACAATGCCGCGCATACTTTTATTCGCTTTTTCAGGGAGAACCCTGTACCATTACGCTCCATAACAAACTCCTGTTACATAATATAAAGTTTCCGGTAATCTTTTGGTTTCAGGCCGCTGTATTTCTTAAAAGCTCTGGAAAAATATTTATCATCCGTATAACCAACTTCTTCTGCGATTTCTGCAATGGATTTATCCGTCTCTGACAATAACTGCTGTGCTTCAAGCATCCGCAGTTCCGTCAGATATTCAACAAAATTCTTGCCGGTCTCCTTTTTAAAAAGCCTGGAAAAATATGAGGGATTAAACCCGACAACGCAGCTCACCTGATCTAGGTCAATGTCCTCTTTGAAGTGCCTGGCGATGTACTCTCTTGCCTCGCGAATCGGTTTTCGGCTGACACTCTCCTGTTTTTCTTTCAGTCTTATGAATACCTGCTCTAACAACGACTGCAGGTCTCCTGACATCTGCTCCATGCGGCAGCTGTTGTGCAGACACTCGTTCACTTTTTCTTTCCACTCTTCGATCTCATCTTTTGAAAATTTTGTATTCAGCCCCGTAAAGATAATGGTATAGACCTCCCGGAAGGTTTCCATCACCTTATGCCCTGTCAGGATATCTTCATTTTTAAGTTTGTCGATAACACCCTCAATCAGTGAGCAGGCCCCTTCGTAATCTGTATTTTCGAGGGATTGAAACAAACTTTTCTGAAACGAATAATTGACAATAGACAGCCCATCTGCCTGCTTTGTTTTTTTTGGATATTCATAGATTCCTCCGTCTGTCTCCTTTATAATCCGCTCCATCAGTGCACAGTAGGCCTGGTGCATGGAGCCCGGCAGTCCTTCTATCGAATCTGTCACATTTCCTCTGCCGACCGAAATGCGGGAAAGAGAGGTTGGAATTTTGATCATCTCACGCAGTTCAAAGATAACATTCCGAAGATGATCGTTTAAGATCTCCTCTCCTTTCTCATCAAAATTAATAACCGCCAGAAGAATATCTTCATATAAGCCGTAGCAGCACACGTACTGGTCTTCTTTCAGATTGTTTTCCAGTGTGACACCCGCTTTTTTCTGAAAGAAATCTTTTACTTCCTCAAAAGAAAACCGCTCTTCCGGCAGATCGGCTTTCATTGCGATGCAGAGAAAATGTTTCTTCCCGAAATTGCGGTGCAGTTTTTCGCTGCAATACGTGGACGTCAGCTGTGCCGCATCCGACGTTTGAAAAAGAAGATGTTTCACAAATTCTTCGCGCAGCTTGATGACCGTCGTCTCCACATACTGTTTCAGCCTTGTCTGTTCCTGGACCGACTGACGTTTCAGATTTTCTGCATCGATGATACGCAGCAGCGCCGCGGTCAGCTCGTCTTTTTTAATCGGTTTTAAAAGATAATCTTCGGCTCCGTACTTTAAGGCGTCTCTGGCATATTCAAATTCCCGGTATCCGCTGATAACAATAAATTTAATGTCTGAATCGGTATTTTTGACTCTTTTTATGATATCAATTCCGTTATATTCCGGCATGCAGACATCTGTGATGACAATATCCGGTTTTTCCGTTTCAATCACTTTCAGAGCTTCCCATCCGTTGTGTACAATCTTTAATATTTCAAGACCAAGCGCTTCCCAGTCTACAAGACATTGTATCAGCCGGCAGATTCCAATCTCATCGTCTGCTATTAAAACTTTCATTATTTTCTTCCTTCCCATGAATTCCCTGCAGCATCGGAATACAGATGCGGCCATTTCGATTATACTATAATTTTACAAAAAACAGAAGGAAAACTGTTTTCGCAGCCTTCCTTCTGTTTTGAAGAGAGTTTTAAGAGTATTAGGAAGCGGCTTCCAGACTTTTTGCAATTGCAAGACGTTTTGCTTTTGCATCCATCTGTCCGCGAAGTACGTCGATAAATACAGCAATGACGATTACAGCACCGATCACGATCTGCTGCAAATCGGAAGATACACCAATGAGGTCACATCCATTACGGATAACAGCTATCATCATAGCTCCGACTAACGTGCCCCAGACATTTCCTTTTCCGCCAAGGAAAGAAGCGCCGCCGATGATACAGGAAGCAATCGCATCCAGATCACCTTCCAGAGAAGCCAGCGGAACCGCTGAATTCAGACGTCCCATGTACACAAGTCCTGCAACTGCACAGAAGAAACCTGATGTTGCATAACAGAAGATCTGTACCCTGTCAGTGTTGATGCCGGCAAGTCTTGCTGCTTCTGCATTTCCTCCAAAGGAAAAGATCTTACGTCCAAGACCGGTTCTTGTCAGGAAAATATGCATTACTATGTACAGAAGGATTGTCAGTATAAAGGAAAATGGAATTTTTCCAACATTGGTCACACCGATAAACGTAACGCCTTTTGGAAAACCTGCAATTGCAGTTGCACCTGTGATCAGAAGAGCCAGGCCACGGCAGACGTTCTTCATCCCCAAGGTAGCGATAAACGGATGCGGAAGATGCAGCTTTGTCAGCAGAACACCATTGAAAGCTCCTGCAAGCGTTCCTACAACCAGACACACAAGAATCAGAATCAGCAGATTTTGAATATTAAATTTCTGCATCACCACACCAGAACAGCAGATGGAGATCGCAAGCAGAGAACCAGCTGAAAGGTCGATTCCTCCAAGCAGGATCACGCACAGCATGCCGACTGCCATCAACGCTATAATCGGTGTCTGGCGCAAAATATTCATAACATTCGCAAAAGCGAGGAACCTTCCTTCCGTTGCGATCGCCAGACCGATACATACAACGATCAAAGCCAAAAGCGGACCTAATTTACCGATAAATTCTTTTACTTTACGATTGTTTTCTTTCATGATAGTTTCCCTCCCCATGCAGCTTTCATAATCGATTCCTGATTGAAATGCTCAGAGTCTCTGTCCAGTTCCCCCATGACTTTTCCCTCCCGCATTATGATTACGCGGTCACTCATACCCAGGATTTCCGGAAGTTCTGAAGAGATCATGATGACACACTTGCCTTCTTTGCAAAGTTTGTTCATCACATGGTACACTTCAATTTTGGCACCTACATCAATTCCTCTCGTCGGCTCATCAAAAATGTAAATGTCAGCATCTGTATTTACCCACTTTGCGATTACCACCTTCTGCTGATTCCCCCCTGAGAGGGTCCCCGCAGGCGTCTCAAGCGTCGGTGTCTTAATCTTATATGTCTCTACATTTTCCTGTCCGATCTTCTGATATTTTTTCTGGTCCAGAAAACCATGATTCGTATCTTTATCAATAGTGGCAAGAAACAGGTTGTTCTTGACCGATGCGTCCAGAATCAGTCCTTCACCCTTTCTGTCCTCCGTCAGAAAGGCAATCTTATGGTGGATGGCATCCTTCGGAGTGCGAATGTTCGTCCTTTTTCCTTTAATGTAGACATCGCCGGTATCTTTCGGGTCAGCGCCGAATAATGCACGCATGGTTTCCGTTCTTCCGGCGCCGACCAGTCCGGCAAACCCCAACACCTGTCCTGCATAAGCAGTAAAATTTACATTTCTGAGAACGCCGATACTGTTAAAATTCTCGATGCGAAGAAACTCTTCGCCTTTAGGATAAATTTCTTTTGGAAACAAATCATTCAGACTTCTCCCAACCATGTCCGCGATCAGGCTGTCATTCGTCACCTGTTTAACCGGCTTGGTACTGATATGCTGACCGTCTCTCATGACCGTGATGCAGTCACAGATTTCAAAGATCTCTTCCAGCTTGTGTGATACAAAAACAATCGCGATGCCTTTATCCCGCAAAATATTGATCGTTTTCATCAGCTGGTTAACTTCATTCGCTGACAGTGATGATGTCGGCTCATCCATGATAATCAGTCTTGCCTCCGACAAAATGGATTTTCCGATCTCAACCATCTGCTGAACACCGAGTCCGAGTTTTCCGCAAAGTGTACGGGGATCTATCTTCTGTCCCAGCTGCTCCATGATCTCCGCCGCTTTTTTATGCATATAATGATAGTCCAGAAGGACTCCTTTTTTCTTATAATAATTAATAAATAAATTGTCAGTGATACTTAAATCCGGTACAATATTTAATTCCTGATAAATACATCCTACTCCATATCTTTTTGCAATGTTTGGATTGGACAGCACAACCTCTTTGCCGTCTATAATGATCTTTCCCTTCTCCGGCTGGTTGACTCCCGTAAAAACCTTAATCAATGTGGATTTTCCGGCTCCGTTTTCACCGATCAGCCCATGCACTTCGCCGGTTTTGATCTGAAAGGACATATCATTCAATGCAATAACTCCAGGAAAGTATTTGGTAACATTCTGTAATTCCATGATTACTTCGCCCATGCTTATAACCGCCCTCCTCTTCTAAGATATTACGTCCAAAGAGCACAGGCTCAATGGACGTAATAAGAAACGACATTCCGGGAACATTTATTCAGCTGACTTCACCTTTGTTTCCAGATCAGTTTTGAATTCCTCAGCATTGTCTTTAGAGATAACCTTCTGTCCGGAATTGATCACAGCATCAACCTCTTCGCCGTTCATGATCTTAATTGCAGTTTCAATTCCCAATACACCCATATCATACGGTGACTGTGCCGTTGTCCCAAGCATCTCACCTGCTGCAACTCTTTCACATACCGGAATTGTTCCGTCAAACCCATAAACTTTTGTATCTGTTCCAGCTGCCACAACCGCATTGTATGCACCAGTGGCCATGGAATCTGCCGTTGTGATAATCAGATCTGCATCCGGATATTTCTGAAGCAGGTTTTCACTGACACTCATACCTTTTTCTTCTGTTGAATCTGCCGCCTGCGATTCTAATACTTCCACGCCTGCCTCTTCCAGACCTGCTTTGATACCAGCCTCTCTGGCATCATGTGTCGCATCACCGAGACGGCCGCGCAGGATGATTGCTTTCGCACCCTCTCCTACCTGTTCTCCGGCCCACAAAGCACCTTCTTTGGCAGCACTTTCATTACCTGTTCCGATAAAAGACACTTTGTCCGGAAGCGAAGAATCGGTATCTACTGCAATTACCTTAATACCGGCATCCACTGCATTCTGCAGTGCCGGAAGAACAGTCTCATCGTTGGAAGGAGCCACACAGAGTACATCCACTCCCGCTGCTACCAGCGTCTCAATATTTTCCACCTGTTTCGCAACATCACTTTCCGAGTTCGGAGCAATAAATGTAAGGTCAACATTATTTTCTTTTGCCGTTACCTCTGCACCTGCTTTTACCAGAAACCAGTACTGATCCGCCAGAGATTTTACAACAAAACCCACTTTAATATCTTTCTTGCCTGCATCGGCAGTGTCACCTGAATCTTTATCTTCGGCTTGGACATCATCACCTGACGTGTCCTCAGAAGCTGTATCTGCTTTCGCATTTGTTGAAGAGGAATCATCTTTGCCGCCGCATCCGGCCAGCATTGTTGCTGTTAACGCAAGTGCACATAAAATACTCATATACTTCTTTTTCATCCTATACCTCCCAAATATACGATTCCATTTTTTACTTTTCTTTGGTATCGCGATCACCAATTGACATAAAGAATGATATCATGGGAGGCAAAAATATAACACTCACTTTTTTGATAAAAGGTGGACTTTTTTTACTTATTCATAGGATTTGTCATTCTATTCGGATTACAATCCCCCAAAAAGACACAAAAAGAGCAGGAAACGATCATTTCCCACTCTTTTCTACTTTTCATTACTGCTGTAAACCGCAATTTTCTTTAACACAATGGCAAAAACAAAAGCTTTCCGGCACATACAAAATCCAGAATCTCTTCTCTGCGCGGCACGAAATACTTGACTGCATGTTTCTCATACGGTTCCCAAAAAGACGACCCGGACAAGAATGCCGCACAAATCCGTGAAACAACTGTCAGGATGCTGATGATGTGTTTACATCAAAAAATTCCGAAACATTATCCATGGTGATATCATAGATGTCCATATAGGATTTTTCTTCGCAGGATTCGTATCCGTCCGTGTAGAACTGCTGGCACACTTCCGCCATTTTTTCTCCCAGCACTTGAAAGCTCACATAAACCGCATACTCCTCATAACCACTTGTCATCAGTTCCACATCCCAGGTACCTGCCACAATCCATCCATTCACCTTGATCCTGTCTGTCATATCCGCGGCTTTTAACACTTCGATAGCGCCCTGTGCCATTTTGTTATCCTGTGTTGCAATCCAGTCAATGTCATCTCCATATGCCTGAATCCAGTCTTCTGTGATCTGCATTGCACCTTCTGTTGTCCAGTCTCCGCTTTGTCTGGACAAAATGGTCAGATCGCTTCGTCCGGCAAGCGCCTCTTCAAATCCCTGCCCGCGCAGGATTGTCGCCTCTCTTCCAGCGGTGCCCTCAATGTAACAAATGTTTTCACCTTCCCCGGCATGATCCGCAATATATTTGCCCTGTGCATATCCGCAGTCATATTCGTTAAACCCCACAAATTTATAATCTCCCTCCGAAGACTCCGTCGCCACCATAAAGACCGGAACACCAGCCTCATTGCAGGCTTTTACGGATGCAGCGTTTCCTGCGGTGTCAACACCGATGATAAACATGGCATCAATCCCTTTTGTCAGCAGCAATTCAATATTCGTTGTCTGTTTATCTATGCTGTTGTCTGAATCCACCCATTCCACTTCGACTTTGTTGCCCACCGCATCTGTGAACTGCTGTGACGCAACGATATCAGCCATCGTTTTGCATGCTGTATAGCAGCTTTCATCCGAATCGGCCAGATTGCTCACACCAACACGATAGCAATATGGCTGCTGTTCCGATGCTTTATTCTCCTGATCGGAAACACGTTCTCCCCCCTGATTCTGCTGTTCAGACGCCTTCGAAGAACATCCTCCCAGTAATGAAAGTAATATCATCCCCGTTATAAAAAAAGAAACTGCCTTTCTCATATTTTATTTCCTCCGCATCATTGTCTTATGTCTAGTACTCACCCTTGGCTTTTTTTATCGCATTCATCATCGCCAGAACATTTTCAACAGGCACGTTGTTCATGATTTCCTGCGAAGGACCGATGATCAGCCCGCCATTCTTTCCCAGTGTGTCAATCGTTCTCATCGTACCTTCATATACCTCCTCCGGCGTCCGGAATGTGAGAAGATCCTGGGTATCCACTCCCCCATAAAATGTCAGATCCTTCCCGTATTCCCGCTTCAGGAATTTAAAATCCATGCAGGCCTGCACCGGTTCCAGCACATCCAGTCCGGCATCAATCAAGTATGGAATAAACGGTGTGATTTTCCCGCAGGAATGCATCTGCACCGGGATCCCTCCGTCTTTAAAAACCCGGAAAATCTTTCTGATGCGCGGCAGCAGATATTTGACGAACATATCCTCTGAAAAGAATGTGCTGATCTGGGTTCCAAGATCATCTCCGTAATGTCCGATCGGAAATCCCCGTTTTACAACTTCCCTGGCTATGATCATCTTGTATTCGGTAATAATATCCATGATCCGGCACGCTCTTTTGGGATCCTCTGAAAGCATACACATAAATTCTTCGATCCCCACAAGATTCCAGGACCGTTCCCAGATTCCTGTATATCCACTCACCACTACCACGTACTCGTCCCCGTATTTTTTCAGATCTTCCTGTGCAACAGAAAACAAAAGATCCAGATTTTCAAGCGGCGGTGCATGAAATGCATCCAGAATATCATCTTCGTCAAGGCACCCTGCAAGCGGGTTCGCATAATTAAAGTATCCGCCGTCTGACAAATCAAATTTCATCCCCCACAGGTCATAGACCATGTGGGCATTCTTTGGATCTTCCAGTACGCGTCCCTGCGCTCTCGCAATCCCCATCCGGTATGGGTCATTCTTATCCACATTGACGATCTCATCCAGATGTGCCGTAAAACGATAATGATTCCCCAGATAACTGTCCACTCCATCCTCATCGAGTCCCAGCCGTTCCGCCATTTCCATTTTTTTATCGCGGTGTGAAAAAGTAATCTGACTTGGCAGATATGACGTGTTCTTTTTTGCTATCACATCTAATACTACTTGGCTTCTTGTCATAACAGTGTTGTTCCTCTCTTTCACGTTAACCGGTATACCTTTTTGCGCGCTGGTTTTTCGTTGTTTTTTGTGATATCATGATTATAGTTCTTTGAACGCATTGAGTAAATGATGCAATTTGCCCCTTATATGTTACATATTGCTCTTGTAGGAGGAGATCAAATGTTAGAAAAAGACAGTGGAGTATACGGCGGAAGTGACTATTATGTAATGACGCCTTCAGAAGTTGCAAAATCATATTTCTATTACCTGACGATGTGCGGTCATATGCACACCTGCTATGGATATGCGAAAAAGAGAGAATATTATCCGGATATGCTGATCATGTGCATTATCAGCGGCACGATGATGTTAAGATATGGCGGTAAAGAGTACCGGCTGACTGCAGGTACCACGGCATTGATCGACTGTCAGAGCCCTCAGCATTACTTTACAGCAAATCACTGTGAATTTTCATTTGCACACTTTGGCGGCAAAGATATCCGTGCAGTCTACCCTTATCTTTACCGCACTTATGGCTGTACATTTCAAAATACTGAACACCAGGAGGCTTCAAAATTACTGAACGCCATGATACTTCGCTTCCGCAACGAACAGTTTATCAGTGAGACGGAATGCTCCATGATACTGTATCAGATGGTGTTTCACTTGTTTCCGAACACTTATAACGGAAGAATCGTGTCCATTACAGAACCTGCGCTGAATCGTGTGATTCAATATATTCACGGTCACCTCTCAGAACAGATTTCTCTAAAGGACCTCGCGGATATGGCACATCTGAGCCCCTATTATTTTTCACGCATGTTTAAAAAGCATCTCGGTTCTTCCCCCTATGATTATCTGATGAAGACCAGAATCAACCGCGCCAAACACCTCTTAATGGATACCAGAATGACTGTCGGGGAAATCGCAGACGCAGTGGGCTTTAACAGTGCCTCCCGCTTTTCCCATGCATTCACCCAGCGGGTGGGGATTGCTCCGAGTGAATTCCGGGAATTTCCCGTCTGAAATCCAAGCAGCTGCAATATAATAATGCTGAGACTACTCCACAGACTCGTAGAACACATCCATCGCATGAGTTACCATCTTATAGGTAAGCTCTGCCATGTGTTCCGGTGATTCCGGATGATCCTGTACCATCCAGCTTTTGAGCAGTCCCAGACATCCCGACAAGCAAAAGTCATAATAATATTTCAGGTCATCTTTTCCCGCCGGATACAGGTGACTGATGGCTTTGATGCTGTTTTCTGCGATGATCTGTTCAATCTGCCGGATAAAATGCATATCACCGTGCTGCCCGAGCAGCGCACCGCAGATCTCCTTGTTTTCTTCCAGAATTGTAAACATATCTGCGATAAACGGAAATGTGTTTTTATTATGCGGCAAAATCGGATGTGCTTCGATGACCTGCTGTATCCGCCTCAGCAGATCTTCTTCTATACTTTCCAGCAGATTATGAATATCTGTGTAATGCAGATAAAATGTGGATCGGTTAATATCCACTTCATCAACCAGTTCTTTTACCGTGATTTCATTGATATTTTTTGTTTTCATCAGTTTTGCAAGTCCTGCATTGAGCTGGGCTTTGGTTTTTCTGACTCTCCGGTCTGTTCTCTCCATTCTTTCCTCCCAATCTACACCTCAAAAGATTTTGAATATAATCGACACTTAAATACTATTTGTCGTTTAGTCATCGCAATGGTGTATTATTGATGGTTGTATCTGCTACTTAAGTTTATTATAATACAGTCAGCAAAGAAAAACAACACATAGTCTATTAATGAATAGCAAATCTATTTCTCTACACCATGTGAAATAAAGGAGTGAATTTCATGATCAAGCGAGAATGGAAAAAGTTAATGCACAACAAAATTCTTCTGGTAGTGCTGATTGCGATTATTGCAATCCCCACGATTTACACGACATTATTTCTCGGGTCAATGTGGGATCCATACGGCAATCTGGATAAACTTCCAGTGGCCATAGTGAATAACGATCAGCCGGCAGAATACCATGGAAAAACGATGAAAATCGGAGAAAGCCTGACGGATCACCTGAAGGAAGATTCCTCCCTCGCCTTTAATTTTGTTGATGCCGAGACTGCCGCACAGGGTTTAAAGAACGGAACCTTCTATATGGTCATTACAATCCCGGAAGATTTCTCACAAAAGGCCACGACATTGATGGATTCAACGCCCCAGAAAATGCAGCTGGATTACGAGACGAATCCCGGAACCAACTATATCGCATCCAAAATGAGTGATACTGCGCTGCAGAAAATCGAAGAGAGTATCTCGAAAGAAGTGACAAAAGAGTATACAAAAACGGTATTTGACCAAATTAGCGAATCGGGGAACGGCATCGCCGAAGCCGCTGATGGAGCCGGTGAGCTGGAAGACGGTATCAAAACTGCCAGTGACGGTAATACCACCATCAGTACAAATCTGAAAACACTTGCGGACAGTACACTGACACTCAAGGACGGCACCACTGAGTTAAACGAAGGACTGATCCAGTACACTGACGGCGTCTCACAGGCAGACGACGGTGCCGGACAGCTGAATGACGGTGTCGATACGCTTTCCTCTTCCGCCGCTTCCGGTGCATCACAATTGAAAGCAGGGGTTTCGGACCTGTCAGAAGGCGTAACCGCATACACAGACGGTGTCTCACAGGCAGCAGCCGGGACCAGCACGCTCAGTGAACAAAATGATACCTTAAAAAATGGAATCACTCAGATTTCTTCCGGCGTTTCCAGGCTGAGAGCCGGGGCAGACGACCTGCTCAATGGTGTAAACACCATGAGCCAGCAGATTGGCGGTACCTTGCCTGAGCAGGGCACGATTGATGCGCTGAACGGAGGACTGACAACATACCGGCAAAGTATCGGACAGATAGATGCCGCGCTTCAAAGCGTCACCGTTCCAGATACCTCGGCTGTCGCCCAGGCCGGTGCCATCCTAAAGGACGGACTCACAAATGCAGGAGCCGATACCGGAAATATCGCCGCTGCACTGTCGGCACTCACCGCTGATATGTCAAACCTCACGCCGGAACAACAGCAGGCCGTCGGAGCGATTGCACAGAACACCGGAAATCTGAGCCAGCATCTGTCAGATGCCGGTAATGCGGCACAGTCCATAAACAGTGCCCTCGGTTCCCTGTCCGGAAGTCTTGGTGCTCTCGGTGAATTAAAAGCTGGCGTTTCCGCCTTAAATGAAAATGCAGACACGGTGCTCGGCGGAAGTATCACGGCCGTATCCGGTATGTATCAGGGCCTGGTCTCCGTAAAGGGCGCACTGGACGAACAGATCCTACCTGGTGTTTCAGCAATTGATGCCGGGCTGAAAGAGGTGCAGACCGGCGTCGATTCCGATTTGACAAATGGAATCAGCGCTTATACCGACGGGGTTACTCAGGTAAATGAAGGTCTGAAGGAACTGGCCTCCAATTCGGCTGCACTGAAAACCGGATCGAACTCTCTGAAATCCGGTGTTTCTGAATTGGAATCAGGGCTTACCTCCGGTATCAACCAGCTGAAAGACGGAACCCAGTCCCTTTATCAGGGCACTCAGGAATTAAGCAAAAACAGTGCTTCTCTGATATCCGGTGCAAGCCAGCTCGATGATGGTGCATCCAGACTACACGACGGCGCCGATCAGCTGTATGATGGCTCCCGGACACTGGCCGATGGCATGGAACAGCTCAAAGACGGCAGCGGCACCCTGCATTCAAGCCTGAAAAAAGGAGCGGATCAGATCGCAGAAAACTCTGCCGGAGATGACACCTTTGATATGTTCGCAAGCCCCGTTGAAACAGAGAAATCTGAATTGACCGAAGTCTCAAACAACGGCCACGCGATGGCTCCATATATGATGTCTGTTGCACTCTGGGTTGGTTGCATCGCTTTTTGTATCATGTACCCGCTGACAGACTACAACGGCAGACTAAAATCCGGTATCTCATGGTGGCTGAGCAAGGCGACTGTAGTAACGGTAATCGCATTGGCTCAGGCTCTGGTTATGATTTTCCTGCTGCATGTATTCAATGGATTTTCTCCTGCTGAAATGGGGAAGACAATATTCCTGGCATGCCTCGCATCTGTTACCTTTATGTCGATCATGTACTTCTTTAACATCTGCTTCGGCAAAGTTGGAAGTTTTGCAATGCTGATCTTCATGGTTGTACAGCTCGCAGGTTCTGCCGGTACGTACCCCGTAGAAATCTCCGGCTCGTTTGTCGCAACTATTCATAAATATCTGCCGTTTACCTACACGGTAGACGGGTTCAGAAGCACTATCGCAGGGGGAACATCGATCACAAGAGAATGCTGGATCCTGGCGGCACTGCTGATTATCTTCACCACAAGTACGATACTGATCTTCCAGTTCCGTACCCGAAGGATCCGGGCAGGCAAGAAATGTATCCTGGATTTTATGGAAAAGAAAGGATTGGCATAATTGATTAAAACGGTTGAAAAGCTGATGCTTTTCGGCCGTTTTTTTGTCGATACATGAACGTGTTCAAAATAGATTGACATCCCCTGCATTAGTGTATATAATATAAATGAACCAGTTCATTTATATTATATACACTAAAAGGAGTTTTATGCGAAAAAAAGATGATACCCTGCGCAGTGCGCTGCTTGATCATGCGCGTAACATCGCAGATGCCGAGGGAATCGATGCAATCAATATCCGCTCTCTCGCAAAAAAAGCAGGCGTGGCGACCGGAACCGTCTACAACTACTTTTCCAACAAAGATGAAATTCTTCTCGCACTGACCGAAGAATACTGGAGCCAAATATTGCTTGAGCTGAAAACTGCAGTCACTGCAGATTCCTTCTGCGGACAGCTGGAAGAAATCTTTGCCTTTCTGAAAGAACAGATCGACCGGTCCGCCGGAAAACTGATGGCCAGTCTCGGCAATGTGGTACCAGCCGGTCAGCAAAGTATGGTGTCCATGCAGGAGACTCTAAAAGAGGTTTTGATACAGCAAATGGAACAGGACCCGCACATACGCGGGGATGTCTGGGACGAAACCTTCACCCGTGAACAATTTGCACGCTTTATGATGATGAACCTGACAACCTTGCTGAAGATGAGAACAGATGATATTTCTTTTCTGACGGCAGTCATTAAACGTATCATCTACTAGATGAAAGGAGATAAGATTATGGCACAGGCAATTGCTGAAACTGTTTTTGATATCCTGTATCTGTGTTTTGCATTATTTGCAGGACTTACCATGCTGCTCAGGGGGAAAACACCTCTGGTCAAAAAAGCCGGATGGATGGCTGTCCTTCTGGGTGCCGGGGATGCGTTCCACCTCATCCCACGTTCCTATGCACTTTGGACGACGGGTTTAGAGGCAAACGCCGCCGCTCTGGGACTCGGCAAACTCATTACTTCCATCACCATGACCGTTTTCTATCTCATCCTGTATCATATCTGGCGTGACTATTACGATAGAAAAGAGCGAAAAAATCTGACTGCAGCCATGTGGATCCTTTCGATTTTGCGCATTGCACTGTGCCTGCTTCCCCAAAATGACTGGTTTGTTTATCACCAGCCTCTCCTGTTTGGAATTTTACGCAATATCCCATTTGCTGTTATGGGGATCCTCATAATCGTCATCTTTGCACAGGAAGCCACAAAAGCAAACGATCGTATCTTTCGTTTTATGCCGCTGGCAGTCGCTCTCTCCTTTTCTTTCTATCTGCCTGTTGTTTTATTCAGCGGTATACTACCTGTCATCGGCGTACTGATGATTCCCAAAACACTGGCTTATGTCTGGATTGTCCTGATGTGCTGGAAACTCTATCGACATTCACAGGAATGACAGAACGGTTGAAGTGCAGATGCACTTCAACCGTTTTTTGCTGAAAAACCAAATGATCATCCCAGTTTTGTACGGATTGAATTGCCTCTTTTCCGGATTTTACACAATCAGTCTCCAGATTCATCTGGCTATCATCCACAACGAGTATCGCACCGTCGTTTAAAATCTGCAGTGTCCGATCTTCTGTCCCTGCATGTTCCTGTTTCCGGATGATTTTTACAATAATGGACACTTCCAACGGCAATAAAATTGTGGTTATACCGAAAGTTAAATGATCCCAAATGCTTCAATGAAAGCCTGCAACAGAGGCATTTTTCAAAGAATATTCGGGATAATCTTTTCTTATATCACAAGTCATAAAGCTATTTTTATTCCTTCTTCAACAACTTTACCTGTAATATAAGCGAGGCTGTTTTCATTATTTTTTCAAAAACGATTTCTGTTGTGGAGCCACATTCTTCGCAGTGTAAAAAAACTGAATCAGCAGTTCACATTTACGCTTGAAATGCGATGCCTGAGGCTGCTCTTCGCTACCAGCCGTCATCGGTTTATAAATATGGCTGCCAAGTTCAATGAGTGTTTCCCTGCACTGAATCTGCTTTCCCCCTGATACTATTTTTTTATAGCATGTCGTATCTAATTTATAGTTCGTTATGAGCGGTTGGTTTATTCTTCTGCACGTATTAGATTGCTCACATACGGTCTTTTGCCGGAAAGAACCTCATCATAAAAATTCTGTTTCCAATCAATATAGGCCACGCTGTCCTCCAACTCCTTGATGGAAGCCCGCAATGCTTCCTGCTTTAGAGCCAGCATTTCTTTTCTCGGAATAATCGTAGATTCGCCCTGCATACACAATGCAAGATATTCTTTCATTTCCTGAATACTCAAACCACATTTTTTAAGACAAGTAAGGTCTTTAATCCACTTAACATCTTTTTCGTCAAAAATCCGGCGATTGTTTCCATCGCGTTTGACATTCGGGACTAACCCTTCATTACAATAAAATTTCAAGGTCTGATAAGTCATATCCAACGCTCGACAAACCTGCATCATCGTATACATAAGCAACTTCCTCCTGCACTGTTCACGAAAAATTTAAAAATATTTTCAAAAAACCTCTTGACCGATAGTTACTACCGCAATTTATAATCGGTTGTATCAAGCGGTTGAAACAATCGCATTGTAGCATAAAAACAATGAATTTGCAAGCAATCAAGGAGGATATCGCAAATGAAAGTATTACTTGTGAATGGCAGCTCCAAAAAAAACGGTTGTACCAATACAGCCTTAAATGAAGTGGCAAGAGCTTTGAACGAAGAAGGCATTGAAACAGAGATTTTCTTTATCGATAACGAGCCTCTGCCGGACTGCATTGCCTGCCGGAAATGCAGAGAAACAGGTCGTTGCATTTTCAATGATACTGTGAATGAATTTGTAGAGAAAGCAAAATTGGCAGAGGGCTTTGTTTTCGGTTCTCCGGTTTATTACGCACACCCAAGCGGTAGGCTTTTAACCTTTATGGACAGAGCGTTTTATTCCGGCAGTACAGCTTTTCGTTTCAAGCCTGCCGCTGCGGTACTCTCGGCAAGGCGCGCCGGGACGACAGCTTCTATGGATGTAATCAACAAGTATTTTACAATCAGTTCCATGCCTATCGTTTCATCAACCTATTGGAATCAGGTTTACGGTGCACAGCCGGAACAGATTTCAGAGGATAAGGAAGGGCTTATGACGATGGTTAACATCGGAAAAAATATGGCATGGGTGCTGAAATGTCTGGAACTTGGAAAAGAACAAGGACTGACACATCCCGAAAATGAAAAAGTCTTAACAAATTTTATAAAATAAGCGATTGGAGGTTGCAATGAACAACTTTACTTATTCATACCCTACAAAGGTATATTTCGGTCAGGGTGCTGTAAAGAAAGCGTTTGACGAAGAACTGTCGAAGGCGGTTAAAACCGTTATGCTGGCTTATGGCGGCGGTTCTATTAAGAAAAACAGCATTTATGATGAGATGATAACCCTGCTGAAAAAGGCAGGAAAAGAAATCGTGGAGTTTTATGGTATTATGCCGAATCCCACCTATGCTAAAGTGCAGGAAGGCGCTGCTCTTGTAAGAGAGCGACAAGTAGATTTTATCTTAGCGGTTGGCGGCGGCAGTGTCATTGACTGCTGCAAGGTGATTTCGGCACAGGCTGTGTTGGACGGAGATATTTGGGAACTGGAATATAGCAATGGCAGATTTCCCACTTCCGGCATTCCAATGGGTGCAGTGGTAACAGCTTCCGGTACCGGAGCTGAAATGAACAGCGGCGCAGTCATCACCTGCGAAGATAAAATGTGGAAAGGCGGTATCTTTGGAACGCCGGCTTCCTTTGCCGTTCTTGATCCTGACTACACGATGTCAGTGCCGCCCATACAGGTGCTTTCCGGGGCGTTTGACACTTTGAGCCACGCTATGGAAACCTATCTTGGCAATTCCGATGAGGACAATGTATCAGACGATGTTGCACTGGCTGTCATGCGAAATACCGTAGTCAATATGCGCCGTCTGCTGACAGACATCAATGATATTCAAGCGAGAAGCAATCTGATGTGGGATTCCGCCATGGCTGAAAACGGAATCCTGAAGGCCGGACGATTAACCGATTTTCAGGTGCATCAGATTGAACACCAGCTTGGAGCCTACACCGATTGCAACCATGGTCAGGGACTGGCCGTCATTCAGCCGATATACTATCGGCATATTCTTGAAGCCGCCAGAGAAAAGTTTACCCGATTTGCAAAGGTGGTCTTTGGTGCAGATACTGCGGAAGCCGGTTTGGACGAGTTAGAAAAACTGATTCGTAAGTGTGGTTTGCCCACGAAAATGGGTGAGTTAGAATCCATTGTAACAATCACTCCGGAATTGCTGCGTCAAGTGGCGGATACCTGCAACATCATGAAATCCGGCCCCCGTGAGCTCAGCCGAAATGAGATTTACGATATTCTCAATGAGGCGTGTTAGTCTTTTTTCAAAATCAAAATAAGCTAAAATAATGAAAGTGAGGAAATCAAAATGCTCAAAAAAACTCTTGGTCTGATGATGGCCGCAATTATGGTCTTTGCTCTTGCCGCCTGTGGACAGACACCTGCCCAAAACAGTGAAAACCAGACTTCTTCTGATTCTGCCGTCAGCAGTGAAGCTCCTGAAACACAGTCATCTGAGACAGAAACGCCCACTTCCGCTGAGGGAGAACAAACAGAATCCGCAGACGGCAAAACGCTGGTGGTTTATTTCTCTTGGTCGGGTAACACCGAAGAAATGGCTTCCTATATCGCAGAACAGACAGATGGCGATTTGTTGGAGATCGAACCGAAGGTAGCCTATCCTACCGATTACAATGAAACGGGCGATATTGCAAAGGTTGAGCGGGATGAAAACGCCCGACCGGAAATTGCAAATCTCCCCGCATCTATTGATGAGTACACTACCATTCTGGTGGGCTATCCGATCTGGTGGCATACGGCGCCTATGATTATTGGCACTTTCCTCGAAAACTATGATTTGGCCGGAAAAGAGGTTTATCCATTTACCCAGTCAGCTTCCATGGACACCGAGCAGTTCAATCAGTCTATTGAATTTGTCCGTGAGGTTTCCGAAGGAGCAACTGTTCATGACGGAATGTTTGCAAAACCTTCTGATACCGATGCTATTGATACTTATCTTTCTGAAAATGGGCTTGTAAAATAAAGCTCGCAAAATCTAAACATAAGGAGAATACCATTATGCATAAATTATTTTCACTTTTAACCGTGTGCGTCCTCGGAATAGTTATCATTTTTTCTCTGACCGCCTGTTCAGAAAAAACGCCTTCGACAGATACCGGCAATTCTACGAATAAAAGCCAGCCTGCAGACAACTCCAATCCTGCTGACGGTACATCCGATTCAGCTAATGAGACTGCCAATGCACTTGTTGTTTACTTTTCTGTTCCCGATGACCGTGATAACAGTTATGTTGAAGTGGGTGGTGAACGCCTCGGTAATACGCAATATATGGCGCAGGTTATTCAGGAAAACACAGGTGCGGATATTTTCCGCATTCAGCCTGTCACCCCGTATCCTACCGACCACGAAGAACTCTTGGAAGCAGCGCAGGATGAAATCCGCACAAACGCACGCCCTGAAATCAGTGGCACAATCGAGAACTTTGACTCCTACGATGTGGTGTTTGTGGGTTATCCAAACTGGAATGCCGATATGCCGTACATTATGTACTCCTTCTTTGAAAGCTATGACTTTTCCGGGAAAACCATCGTTCCGTTTATGACCCACGGCGGCAGTGGTTTTTCGGGAACGCAGGGAACGATTGCTGAACTGGAGCCTGACGCAACAATGTTCGATGGGAAAGCCATTTCAAGAAGCAGTATCGAGGACTCCGAACAGGAAATTATTGATTGGCTTGGCGAGATCGGACTGCAAAAAAAGAACTGAGGTGAGCAGCATGAAGCCAGCGGCTATTATGAAAATATGCGTTGATGTGGTGATGTACCTGCTGTTCCTGTTGCTTATGGGGCAATATCTTTTGCGGGATGCACCTCACGAATGGTTGGGGATTGCTGCCGGTGTGTTTTTTATTCTGCATAATGTGCTTAATTACAAATGGTACAAGACAGTTTTCAAAGGCAGGTACAATGCGATACGCATTGTACAGACAGCGATAAATATTCTTCTTTTGCTCGCTGTATTCGGAGGTATACTCAGTGGAATTTTTGCTTCACAGTATATTTTCTCTGTCGGAAACGGCAGCACGATAGAGTTTGGCAGATTTCTTCATCTTGTAACAACAGCATGGGCTTTTCTCCTTATGTCGGTACATCTCGGACTTCACTGGACAAAATTCATGGGGATGGCAAAGAAACTCCCCATAAACCCCAGAGTCAAAATGACTTTATGCCGCTTCGTTCAGGGGCTTGTGCTTGCCCTGTGCATATACGGTGTGTATTTGTTCATCGACAGACGGTTTTGGGAGGAACTGTTTCATCTGATTGACTATCAGAAGGAATATGGTGAATCTAAAACATTCCTGATGTATCTTATGGAATCTGTTGTTATGTCATCGCTGTTCGTTGCCGTAACTTATTATACAAAGAAATTTGCCTTACAAAAAAAGTAACCTCGCAGACTGGGAATCCGGTACATTTTGCAGACCGGGCGGCCCCGCCGCCCATATCACTGTATAATTTTTTTGACCCGGAATCGTCATACTTTTTCTCCCCTAAATGCCTTTTGCAGAGTGCTCTTCAGAACTTCGATATCAATCGGCTTGGCCACATGCGCGTTCATCCCTGCCTCCAGCGCCGCCTGTACGTCTTCTGAAAAAGCATTTGCAGTCATGGCAATGACCGGTATGGTTTTGGCATCCGGCCGGTTAAGCTCACGGATTGCCCGTGCTGCCGCATATCCGTCCATCACAGGCATTTGAATGTCCATCAGTATCGCATCATACGTACCCTCAGCAGTGCGCAGAAATTCCCGTACTGTCTGTGCACCGTCAGCCCTGACCACCGTCTGCGCTCCATAGATATCCAGCAGTCCGCAGAGAATCTCGGCATTTATGCTGTTATCCTCCGCTACCAGAATACGGCGTCCCAAAAACAGCTCCCTGCATTCCCCGGTTTCAGATGCCGGATTATCGTTTTTTTCAGGCACTGCGCCGGTATTCTGCACTGCTTCACATTCCAGTTCCACATAAAAAGTGCTTCCGCTTCCCGGCTTGCTTTCTACCGATACAATGCCGCCCATCAGGTCAACCAGCCCTTTGACGATACTAAGTCCAAGACCCGTCCCTTCAACGCGTGCCGTCTCTCTGCTGCGGGCAAACGGATGAAAAATCATGGCAAGAAAATCTTCCGGTATGCCAATGCCCATATCATTTATGATAAAACGATACCGGACATACCCAGGCTGACCTGCCGCTGGCATCTCCTCCATCTGAAACCTCACGCTGCCGCCTTCCGGGGTGAATTTGACCGCATTGCTCAGCAAATTGAGCAAAATCTGATTGATGCGCAGCGCATCTGCACAGAAGTATTCATGTTCAATATTTTTCGCCTCGGTATGGAATTCAATTCCCGCCTCCACTGCCTGCTGCTCGATAATCGTAGAAACCTGTTCCAGCAAATCCGACACGGATATCTCCATCCGGTTCAGCGTAATCTTCCCGCTTTCTATTTTACTCATATCCAGTATATCGTTGACCAGGCTCAGTAAATGCCTGGAAGAGAGTGATATTTTCTGCAGACAGTCTGCAACTTTTTCCGTGTCCCGGAGATGTGCACCCGCAAGAGTCGTCATACCCATTATGGCATTCATTGGAGTACGGATATCATGACTCATAGAAGAGAGAAAATCAGTTTTGGCCTGACTGGCTTCTTCCGCAAGCGTTAAGGCCTGTTCCAGCGTATTCTTGATCCGCCGTTCCTCCGCCAGCATATCCGTCACATCCGCCCGCACCATACAGACGGATTTATGTTCACTGTCTCCCCACATCACGGCAACCTGTTTATACCGCAATCCTTCTTCTGTATAATGGGAGAATACAAAATCATAACCCTTTGGATTCTTTGCAAGATGTTGCAGCATGGTATCCAGCTCAAATTGATGTTCCAGTTCCCGCGGATCTCCTTCCGGACTGCACAGTTCCACGATCCGCTTCACCGCAAGACTGTAGTCATCTACCAGAAACGGGGGGAGATTTTCCAGAACGGTCTTCCGGGTATACAGCGTCATATGGCCGCTGTCGATCTGAAGCATCCCCAGCAGCTCAAAAGTATATGCCACAACGTTGAGCAGCCCCTGCTGTTCCCGCACAGAATCCGTAATGTCGGCACGTGCAAAACATACACGTCCCAACCGCAGATCAATAGCAAAAACAGTCATCCGCTTGGTGAGAACTTCCTGTGTATCCGTGAAGATCGAATAATGAAATGAATAGGATTCTTTTTCCTTTAGCTGCTCCATCATGTAATCCGGATTCATCATCCGCACCACCTGTGCTTTATCTCTTGGAACCACCTGTTTCTCAAGCATAAACGCCAGGCGCTCCGAGTGACATCCTTTCGTTTCCTGGATGTCACTTTCCGCCAGTTCCCCATTAATGACCGCATAGCGGTCGCGCAGCAAATCTGCATCTACTACCAGATCACAGTTTGCTACAGACAGCCGATGGAGAATACGTTCTGAGATCATTTGTTCTGTAATATCCGTCACCGTCAAAATTCCTGCAATTTCTCCGGTGTCCGGAACCTCCACGAGATGCATGTTGAATCTTACGTAGCACCCTGCGTCTGCTTTTGGCAGCTTTATGAAGCAGCTCATAGAGATTTCCGTCCTCTTATTACGGAAAGCCTCCAAAGCAGGAGCATTGAGATAAGACTGCAAAAACACTGACCGTTCCTCTGCGTCCTGAATCAACTCTGAGAGCCCCCGGAAAAACATTTCCCGATTATTACCTAACTTCTCGAGAAGTGCAGAATCCGTGTAGTCAATAATCTCCAGAATCTGATTTTGTGTAATGTTGCAGTGCCCTACAATCAGTGCATTCGGAATCGGCGTACGGTAATGCTGCATGATCAATTCTCTGTACTGCTGACTAAGCTGTTCACGTTCCTCAAGTTCTCTTGTGATATCATAGTAACTTGCGTAGATTCTGCACTCTCCATCCTGACTCTGCATCATAGAAAGACTGTTTTTAACCCACAGATATCCGCCGCCGCCTTTTTTCAGCCGGTAGATTAATTCACAGCTGCTGTTTCCACTGCTGACAAATGCCGCCATTTGTTCGGTAACCTGAGTCCTGTCGTCCGGATGCACCCCGCTCATGGCATTCTTCTGATAAAGATGCCAGGCTCCCTCACTGCTCATACCGGTCATGGATGAAAACCCTTCTGACAGAAACTCCGGGATCATACTCCCGTCTTTTTGATAGCGCACGACAGCGACACCACCGGGCAGATGCCGGATCACCGACTGAAAATACTGTTCAAGGCGTACTTTTTCATTTTGCTTCTGCACTTCTTCCGTCATATCCCGCACAAATTGTACATACGCCGGAATACCATTCCAGTCAGATTCCAGGCAACGGGCGCTGTAGAACCGATCGCTCCCCTCCACTGCCATCTCATGACTCTTTCCGTCAGGAGCATGATTTTTTATTACACAGAACGCACACGGTCCCGTCCCGCCGTGCAGAGCCTCATAACATTTTCTTCCGATACAACTCCTTCCTTTCGCAAAGAGTTCCCTGGGTTCATTGACGTAAAGCAATTCATAACTGGATCTGTCCACCACATAGATCGCATCGGCCGATTCGTCGGCAATGCTTTGGAACAGCTGTGTCTCTGCTGACATTCCCGTGACCACTGCATAAAAATAGGTGGTATCGGACCTTGGTCCCATCCTCCGGCCATTCAGATGAAGCCAGACCAGATTTCCATCTTTATGCTGTGCCCGATAGGAGATATCCAGTGTCTCTCCGCTTTCCACAGCGGCTATCACCGCCTCTGTTATCCGATGGCGGTCTGCCCTGTCAATAACCCCCAGTGCATCCTGCCGGACAATCTGTTCCAGCTCCTCTCCGGTGTGTCCGGTGAGAGCCGATACTCCTGCCGAAAAATAAAGCGGAATGAACTGCTGCCCCTTAACCTGATAGCTGACGATTCCTCCCGGTATCGAATTGACCAGATGCTCAAGCTCCTGCTGCGTCTCTTTAAATGCAGTGATATTATGAAACACACACTGAAGCAGCGGATAGCCGCCATCCTCACCGATCAGCTTTGCCTGAATATGAACCCAGACAATATGCCCGTCTTTATGCTGTTTGCGAAACTCAAAATCTGCGACCGAGTGTGTCTGTACAGCTTTTCTCAGATTCTCTGCCACCATATCGGCGTCACTGGCATAGGTCATATGGATTGCATCCTGTTTGATGATTTCTTCATACTCCTCCGCTGTGTATCCCGACAGTTTCGGTACCCCTTCAGAAAAATAGACCGTCTCAAAACTATCGGAAACCCGGTAAATCGCCACTCCTCCCGGAATCGCATTGATGATATCCTGCATTTTATGTTCAATTCTTCCTGTGCGCAGAGTCTGCTTTCTTTGCTCTGTAATGTCTGTCATATACTCGATATGTACCTGGCTATCCCCCCAGTTCATGATTTTTCCGTTCAGTTGATAGACACGCCCATTGACCGGATGGTAATACTCTCGGTTCAGAAACGTATCCCTGTTCATACTCTCTGTGTGACAAAATGGACATGGTTCATCAAATCCCGCGAGATGATAGCAGCAGGTTTCTTTCATATCCTCACTCAAAGAGAGGGTGACCACCGCCACACGGTTCGCGTATAGCACCTTATGATTGTTGATATCACTGACAAAAATAGCTGCCGGGTTGTTATCCAACAGGCTCTTCAGCTGCTGTACTGACGGTTCAGAGAACAAATTCTCTTGCATCATTGCATCAATCTCCTTTTCTTAAGGTAAGCAAAACTGCAGAGCCTCCACAAGATCCTACTGTTTTAACTTGTCCAAAACAACATTTACCTTATCTTTCAGCTTTCGCACTGTATAACACCTGGCAGATTTCTTCGCCCTTTTATCACCGGCGCCTCTTTTGAGCGCATCTGTTTCATAATGACAACAAATTCTCATTATCCTCTACAATTAAGATGATTTTTCCTGTAAACATCATGCTCCCCTTAATTATTCTCCGACGATATCAAAGCTGAGTAGAATTCACTGCATGAACCACAGCAGATTTGATGCCGATCATTTTGTGTTCTAACATGGACAAAGTACTATCTTAAGTATAGCATTTATATCAGACATTGACAATCATCGTAACAGACGATCACTGCCGGTAATCCAAATAACTTAAAAATCTCTTGACTGCCAGCGATGCACTTTTTTTGCTGCGTACTGCCAGCCCGATTTTCCGATATGCCGGTACTTCCAGCTCCTTTACCACAATCTCATATGGGATACGATGTAAAATAAGCTGCGGGAGAATGCTGATTCCCAGTCCGCTCTCCACCATCGACATAATGGCATAATCGTCCCATGTTGTGATATGAACCCTGGGAGCAATCCCCCATCTGTCAAAGATCTCTGAAATCTCCGCTTTTGCCCCTTTTTCCAGCAGTAAAAAAGGAGCATCACACAGCGCCCGGACCGGAAAATAATCACACCCCGCAAGCGGATGATCTTTTGGCAGTACCACAAGCAGCCTGTCCTGTTCTAAAAATACCGCATCAAACTCCGGAAGTGTCGGCAGTCTGAGAAAGCCACAGTCAACTCTTCCCTGTGCAATCCATTTTTCAATCTCCGTATAGTCTCCTACCAGAAGCTCATAGTCAATATTCGGATAATCCTTTTGGAATTCACTGATAATCCGCGGAAGCCAATGAGTCGCCACACTGGAAAACGTGCCGATTCGAATGAAGCCGGACTGGAGACCGTTCAATTCATCGACCTGCGCCTGCAGCTTCTGATACTCATCACATACATTTTGGGCATACGGCAGTAATTTCATCCCATCGGATGTCAGTCTCACTCCCGACCGCCCTCGCTCCAGAAGTGATACTCCCCATTCATGTTCCAGATCATGAATCATGCGGCTGATGCCGGACTGCGAATAGTTCAGCAGCCTTGCCGCTTTTGTAAAACTGCCTAATTCCACGGTTTTGACAAAGGCCCTATATTTTTGAAGATTAAGATCCAATTTTCTCCACCTTTCATCTGATTTTATCATGTTAATGATGATAAATATTTGCTTTTGTAATTTATAGTTTTATGCTACATTAAAACCATAAAGTTTTCAAGAATAATGATATCTATTGAGAAAGGAATCAAACAGATATGTTTTATATCAGCGAAATTCATACAACACCGCCGGACATGTTCTCTACCCCACTTCAGCAGAAGACTTACCAGATCTTACAGAAACTACGGATTCCATTTCAGCGTGTTGATACCGATGAGGCGATCACAATGGAAGACTGTATGTTAATCAACCGGAAATTATCGATGAAAATGGTAAAAACACTGTTCCTCTGCAACCGCCAGCAGACTGATTTTTACCTTTTGATAACAACCGGAGACAAGAAATTTAATACTAAAGCTTTCAGCAATTCTCTGCATATTCCCCGTGTTTCCTTTGCACCGGCAGCCACCATGGAACAAATGCTGGGTACCAGAATCGGGGCGGCGACTGTTTTCAGTGCTCTCCTCGACACTGCGCAGTGTGTAAAAATCGTATTTGATAAAGACGTGGCTGATGAAGAATGGTACGGGTGCAGTGACGGAACAACGACCGGATATATGCGGCTCAAAACAGCACAGATTATTCAGGAATTTTTGCCCTGTACAGGACATATTCCTGCAATTGCGGAGGTATAACATGGGACTGTATCAAAACAGAATGGTTGTAAAAGTAGGAACATCCACACTGACAAACGACCTGGGGCAAAACGATCTGCGCTCCTTTGACCGTCTCTCCTGTGTGTTGTCCAACATTCAAAATATGGGGTATGAAATTATCCTGGTATCCTCCGGCGCGATCGCTGTCGGGAAAAACAAGCTGAAAATGAAGACACCGCCTGGCAGCATGCGTTTGAAGCAGGCGGCTGCCGCCGTCGGACAGTGCCGTATTATGAATTTATACGACAAGTTTTTTAACGAATATGATAAGACAATCGCACAGATCTTATTGAATGCAGAAGACATCGAAATTGAAGAAAAAAAGGAAAATCTGATCAATACTTTTGATACCCTCCTTGACATGGGAATTATACCGGTCGTCAATGAAAATGACTCGGTCAGCTATACAGAAATAGAGTCCAAAGAGCGCCTGTTCGGTGACAATGATATGCTTTCAGCAGTCGTTGCTGTATTATGCAGAGCTTCAAAGCTTATGATACTTTCCGATATTGATGGTTTCTATGACCGGGATCCCCGTCTTTATCCAGATGCAGCGCTGATCGGTCACATTCCTGTCATTGATGAGAATGTTTATGCGCTGGCGGGAGGTGCAGGATCCCGCCGCGGAAGCGGTGGGATGAAAACAAAACTGCAGGCTGCAGCACTGGCAGCTTCACAGGGAATTGATACCATTGTTACAAATGGTAAACGCCCGGAGGATCTGTACAAAATTTTAAACGGCGGGCATGTGGGAACACTTTTTTCCGGCAGATCCACACTCTGAGATTCTGTCTGCTGACAGACAGACCACCACATGCTAAAATAAAAAAAAATCGCCAAGAACTGCCAAGAGATACGGAGGCACATCATGAAAGATTTATTCAGCATCGGTGAAGTTGCCGCACTGTTCGACATCAACGTTAAAACTTTGCGGTATTACGATGAAACAGGTCTTTTAAAACCTGAAAAAGTCAACGCGGATACCGGATACCGCTATTATTCTACCCGCCAGTTTGAACGTCTTAATACAATTTTATACCTGAAGACTCTTCAGATTCCGCTCGAACGAATTTCCTATTTTTTCAAATGTAAAGACACCCAGACTATGATTGAAATTTTAAGGTCACAGCAGGAAGAAATTCGCGCTCAGATGCAGCGGCTGCAGACGATCGAAAAAAAGCTGTCATCCAGAATCCATCAGATTGAAGATGCTAAGCACTGTAAATTAGAAACTATACAGCTGAAATCATACCCTGAGCGCCCGGTCTTTTTTCTGAGAAAGAAATTTCCCGTGACGGACGATCTTGAGTATCCCATCCGTGAACTTGAAAAAGCCTGCCCGATTCAGTCAGATATTTTTCTTGGGAAAATTGGTGTATCCATTTCAGAAGCCTCCATCCGTGCCTCTGATTTTTCAAATTTTTCCGGCATCTTCCTGATGTTGGATCCTGAAGACCGGCGGTATCCGGACGCTTCACTGCCTGCAGGAACGTATCTTACCATCCGCTTTCCGGGAACTCATACGCAGTCCGCAGTCTACTACGAGAAACTGCTGCGTGATATCGAAAATCATAACTTAACAATCTCAGGCAGTTCTGTGGAAATCACGTTGATCGATTACGGTATGACGGATGACGCCGATCAGTTTGTCACGGAAATCCAGATTCCAGTTACCTCAGCATAATCCTTCACATAATTTTACCATTCCTCTTGACCCTCCCCTTACTGGAGGGTTTATTCTTTGATCAGATAAACAAAACCGGATAGAAAGGAATTTTTATGATATGATAGGTACAATCATAAACACAGGAACTATTCTCCTCGGAAGTGTGCTTGGAAGCGCACTGAAAAAAGGTATCCATGAAAAATATCAGGGCGCTCTGTACAATGCAATGGGTTTGGCCGCTGTCGGACTTGGGATCAATGCCATCGTTGGAAATATGTCAGACAGCAGCTATCCTGTGCTTTTTATTGCAAGCCTGGCACTCGGCTGCCTGGCAGGCACAGTTCTGAATATCGACGGGAAATTCAGTCAATTAATCGGACGCCTCGGTAAATCCGAACTAAGCCAGGGACTTTCTGCCGGTATTCTGCTCTACTGTATCGGCAGTTTATCCATCCTTGGTCCCATTCAGAGTGCACTGTACGGTGATCACACCTACCTGTTCACAAATGCTGCGCTCGACTTCGTGACCTCCACAGTACTCGCCTCCACGTATGGAATCGGCATGGCGCTCGCAGCCCCGGTACTGTTCTGCTGGCAGGGCCTGATCTATCTGTGTGCCACATACCTGCAGAACTTTCTGACGGATTCACTGATGACGGAAGTTACCATCGTTGGAGGATTTTTAATCGCAGCGTCAGGTCTGGCCATCCTGAAAATCAAAGACTGCAAGACACTGAATATGCTGCCGGCACTGCTGGTACCGGTCATTTTCTTTCTGTTCTTAAAATTTCTGACATAAAAAATCCAGACATGCGTCTGCAAGTTCACATAACTTAGTTATGTAACCCATTTGCCATGTCCGGATCTCTAGACACATTGATCCATATCTGATGTCGGCGCTCAGTGGTGTTCCATTGAATAGTACGGTACACAGATATGGCTGCCCTGCTGCAGCTTTGTTCCACGAAGACTGTTGATCTTCTGCACCTCAGAAATATATGCCTCCACTGATGTATATTCATCCGTCATATATTCCTTTGCAATACTCCAGAGACTGTCTCCGCGCTCAACGTAATGACTTGTATAGTATTTATATGTAATTTTGGAGATGTCACTCTGCGCACCAATCTTGTCTGCGCTGAATGAAATCAGTGCCGTACTCAGTATCAAAAATGACACTGCTGTCACAATCAACTGGATTCTTCTTCTGTTTCTTGTACGCCTTCTCCTCTTCATGTATTGACCTCCCTCATCGACGCAAACACACATTCCAAACATTTGTTCTGTATTGTCATTATACATCCAGAACAAATGTTTGTCAAGGCGTTTTTTCGAACAAACATTCCGAATATCTGTTTGCAATGTCAGACTTTATGTGCTATGATAAAAATAACAAAAAACATGGAGGGCAGTGTATATGGCCTATGGCAAGATAAGCAAAAAACAGCAGGAAATTCTCGATTACATAAAAAGTGAAATTATAAACCGCGGTTTTCCGCCTGCGGTCCGTGAAATCTGTGAAGCCGTCAATCTGAAGTCAACATCTTCCGTCCACTCCCACCTGGAAACACTGGAAAAGAACGGTTATATCCGCAGAGATCCCACCAAGCCCCGCGCGATTGAGATTCTGGATGATAATTTTAACACCGCACGCTGCGAAATGGTCAATGTCCCAGTCGTTGGACGCGTAGCTGCCGGCGAGCCGATTCTCGCAGTTGAAAATATTGAAAATTATTTTCCGATTCCCGCAGAACACATGCCGAAATCCGATGCATTTATCTTAGAAATTCATGGGGAGAGCATGGTCAATGCCGGTATTCTGGACGGGGATTACGTATTGGTGCAGAGTCAGCACACGGCTGATAACGGAAATATGGTCGTTGCCCTGATTGATGACTCGGCAACTGTCAAAACATTTTACAGAGAAAATGGGCACTACCGCCTGCAGCCTGAGAATGATGAGATGGATCCTATTATTGTAGAGGACGGACTTGAGATCCTTGGAAAAGTAGTCGGTGTGATGCGGTTTATGAAGTCATAATAACAGAGTAGAGAAACAACTACTAGCTAGATTCGTGCCATGCTTGGCACACTCAAAAAGTGGGGGAGGCCATCCGGGCTCCCCCACTTTTATGCTCCTGCACTTTTCAATAAGTATCCATAATCTGCTGAATCTCTCCCGTATCTCTGGTCCTGGTCAGCGCCAGCATCAGCAGAATCCTCGCCTTTTGGGGATTCAGGTTATTTCCGGCGATCGTCCCGTATTCATCATCATCCACCTCTCCGTTCCGGATGAGTAATCCATCCCCCACACGGCTGGTTCGTACGATCTTCGTTTCGTCATCATAATCTTTGATGCGTTTCCTCAGATCTTTGCTGAAACTGCCGTCCCCAACACATGCCAATACCAGCCCATCAGTTTTCCTCTCTTCCAGCATATAATCTAAAACTGACTGATCTGTTCCGGCATACTCATACAGAATCTCCACCCTCGGAAGTTCTTCAAGTTCTGAGATATCAAATTCGCTTTCTGCCGTATGCTTCTTTACACTTTCCTGATAATAGCTGACGGAATGATTCTGCACATATCCCAGGATCCCCTCATCACGCCCGGAAAACGTGTCCGTCTGAAATGTATTCGTTTTTGTTGCATACCTCGCTGCGATGATTTCCTGATTCATCGCAACAAGCGTACCCTTCCCGACAGATTCAGGAAATATGCCGTCTCCTCCATGGTATCCGTTCCGTGTGTGATCACTGCCCCGCAAACCTCTTCTCTTTCAAGTACCTTTGAAACATGTTTGCTGAGCGCAAGCCAGTCATCCGGAGTGAAATTTTCACTTGCTATCTGGCAGTACTGTTCTGCTGTGATGTTTGCAATCTTGTCCAGACCGGGTACAGCCTCCAGAAGCGTATCAAGCAATACCGCTGCTGCCTCATATCCCGCTGTCTTATCCGCCGTTTTTGCTGAACCTGCTATGGTCCCCCCCCGTTGCAATAATTACAATATTCGGCAGTTCTTTTTCATGCTGATTAATTTCCAGATCCTGTGAATCCTCCCTGTTGATCTGTCCCTTCATTTCCGCCGCATCAGACTGTTTTGGCGCACATCCTGCCGCACCCCAAATCATGCCGGCAATCACCAGCGCAATGATAGCCATATGCCACTTTTTCCTCATTCCCCATACCTCCTGAGCTCTGTCGTATTCTGACTGTTACGGTGTCCCCATTTATTTCCTTAATGTTATCATACCTCTGCGTTCCATGGAATGCACGGATTACTTATCATATTTTTCAGTCAAAAAAATACCGCTCCATAACCGGTTACAGTCATGAAACGGTATTTCTTCATTATCAGTCTTCCAGAGAGGCTACCGACACGGACGTTCCATCCCTCCAAATTCTCTCCAGATCATAAAATAAGCGGTTCTCTTCATCAAAAATGTGAATCACCAGATCACCATAATCCATCAGTATCCAGTTAGCACTCTGATACCCTTCGATTTGCTTTTTATGGCAGCCGGCTTTTTCCAGCATCTCATCCACGTTGTCAGCCAATGCCTGAACCTGGTTGCGGTTCGTTCCGCTTGCAATGATGAAATAATCGGCGAGAGTGGACACCTTTTCGATGTCGATCACTTTAATATCCGCTGCTTTTTTATCTTCCAGTGCCAGGCAGGCTGTTTTAGCCATTTCTTTTCCCGTCATCTCATTTTCTCCTTTATCCCTGATTGTGCAGATTACAGTAATATTCGTAGGCACTTTCCGTAACCGTATCGATCTCTTTTTCGGCTGTTTTCAGATACGTGAGTGTGTCATGCAGTATCAGATACATACATTCATCCAGATCTTTAAAGGCCATTTTACGGATTTCTTCAAGCCGCGGGGCCTTATTCCGGCCTGGCTCAATATAATCTGCAATATAAATAATTTTTTCCGGAACCGTCATCGCCGCTTTCCCCGTCGTGTGCCACGTAATCGCAGAGAGTACTTCGGGATCACGGATATCAAATTTCTTTTTCGCGAGATATGCACCAAGTTTCGCATGCAGCATATAGGGATGTGTCATCTCATAATGGGACGCGGTGATCCCGTATTTACCGCACAGTCTCAATTTCTTTTCATCTGGTATGCACTTCGCACAGTCATGCAGAAGACCTGCCAGCTGTAGTGTCACAGAATCTCCTCCATGAACCATCCCCATACAGGCGGCCGTATATTTCACCCCCAATGTATGCTGATAGCGCTGGTAATCCAGATAGTTCTTCATTTTCTTTTCAAGCTTTATCAAATCATATTTTTGTGCTGCCATGATGTCACCTCTTATTACTTACCGGTAAATCTGATTTTCGTAAATGTAATCAATCACGCGGTTCGGCACATAATACTTTATCGTACGCTCTTCCTCGATCCAGGAACGCAGCATCTGGGATGAAACATCAATATTCAGACTGTCCAGTTTCAAAAAACTGCCGCCGTACTTCCGGGAAAGTCTGTTCATCTCAGCTACTATTTCTTCGTCCATTGTATGGTCCCGGGTCGCAACAACAATTTTGGCCGCTGTACAGATTCTTTTTGGTTCTTTCCATGTTTCAAAATTAAACAGTGAATCCGCACCAATGATAAAATAATACTCATTTTCCGGATATTCTTCATTCAGCCGTTCCAGAGTACGAAACGTATACGTGTAACCATCTTCATTCATTTCCACAAGTGACAGCTCAAAATGAGGATTGTCCGAAATCGCGCGTGTAACCATCTCTACCCGCTGTTCATCCGTCGCACGTCCCCGGCGGTTCTTCTTATGCGGCGGATTGCCTGCCGGCAAAAAAAGTACTTTTTCCAGCCCAAACTGTTCATAGGCGGTTTCGCCCAAAATCAGATGCCCGACATGAATCGGGTCAAAGGTTCCCCCCATGATACCGATCTTTCGTTCTTTTTGCATGTTCTTTATCTCCGGGGCAGTTCAATTTTCTTCTTGTCATCCTTACCCTCTTTATAGAGTACAATTTTTCTTCCAATGACCTGCACAACTTCAGACTGTGTGCGTTCGGCCAGGATCTGCGCCATTGTTCTTGGATCATCCATACAATTTTTCAGCACATTGATTTTGATCAGCTCCCGCGCTTCCAGCGCCTCTGCCACCGATGAAGTGTTTTCCGGTGTCAGCGTTGATTTTCCAATCTGCAGGATTGGATCCATCGTCATGGCCAGACCTTTTAAATACGCTCTTTGTTTACTTGTCATAATTACTCCTATTTGTAATAATCAAACTCAAATCCGTACATCCGTACCGTATCGCCTTCCTCGATCCCGGCATCTTCCAGTTCTTTTAAGATTCCGCCGTCTTTCAGGAACTTTTGGAAAAACGCAAACCCTTTTTCAGAATCCAGGTTTGTGTAGCCCAGCATCTTTTCGATTTTCGGACCTCCGATAATATACGTATGTGCATCGTCTTCATCTTTTTCTACTGTGAACGGCAGGTTCTCAGTGATGAGTACATCCTCCGGGAAAAATTCCTGTTCAAATACGACCGGCTTTTTCTCAATTTGATCCAGCATACGCTTTACGTGATACAGCAGCTCCGATACTCCTTCTCCGCTGACTGCAGAGATCGGAAATACCGAAATGCCCTGTGGTTCAAATTCTTTCTTCAGGCGCTCCAGCGGACTCTCATCTTCCGCGCAGATCACATCTGTTTTATTCGCCGCAATCACCTGCGGCCGTTCTGCTATCTCAGGATTATATGCTCTTAGCTCTTCATTGATTTTGTAAATATCATCAACCGGATCCCTGCCTTCTGTAGACGCTGCGTCTACCACATGAATCATAACCCTTGTACGTTCAATATGACGCAGAAATTCATGTCCAAGTCCAACGCCTTCAGATGCTCCCTCGATCAGCCCGGGGATATCCGCGATGACAAATCCGCCGCATCCCTCAAGATCCACAACTCCGAGATTTGGATTAATCGTCGTAAAGTGGTAATTTGCTATCTTCGGCCGTGCATTCGTCACGCGGGACAGCAGGGTGGATTTCCCGACATTCGGAAAGCCGATCAGTCCGACATCCGCGATCACTTTCAGTTCGAGACGGACCTCCAGCTCCTGTGCATCCTGACCCGGCTGTGCATATTTGGGCGCCTGCATCGTGGCTGTTGCATAATGCATATTTCCTTTTCCGCCTCTGCCCCCGCGCAGTACTACCTGCCGTCTGTTATCTCCGGACATATCGGCAATCACCTTTCCACTCTGTGCTTCCATGATAACCGTCCCTTCCGGAACCTTTAGTACGATATCTGTGCCATTTTTCCCATGGCAGCGGCGTTTGCCGCCTTCTTCTCCGCTCTGGGCAGAGAATTTTCTTTTATGTCGATAATCCGTCAGGGTATTCAGACCTTCGTCGACCTCGAAAATGACGTCGCCGCCCTTTCCTCCGTCTCCTCCGTCCGGGCCTCCGTTTGGAACATAAAGCTCCCTGCGGAAGCTCACATGACCGTCACCGCCTTTTCCTGACCGGATGATTATTTTCGCTCTGTCTGCAAACATGTTTTCCTCCACTTTCTGTGGGAATAGATAAAAAGGCTTCAAACCGATGTGATTTGAAGCCTTAAGCATTACTCTGATACTGGAACGATAGAAACCTGTTTCTTATCTCTTCCTTTTCTTTCGAATCTTACAACACCATCCGTCAATGCAAACAGTGTATCATCTTTACCGCGTCCGACATTCACACCTGGATGAATCTTTGTTCCGCGCTGTCTGTAAAGGATATTACCTGCTTTTACAAACTGTCCATCGGCTCTTTTTGCACCTAATCTCTTGGATTCAGAATCTCTGCCGTTCTTTGTAGAACCAACACCTTTTTTATGTGCGAATAACTGAAGGTTCATATTCAACATGTCCTTACACCTCCTTCGTTGTTATCTCTAAATACATATTTCCATAATTTTTCTGGATTTCCTGAAGACCCAGAACCAGCGAATCGAGCAAAAGCTGTGCTCTGTCACTCACCGGCTGCGCCAGACGAAATTCCAGATATCCATCATCCTGCCCGCCTTCGAAATCATCTTCCGTAAACGTTTCGATGGAATTCAGTGTATTGATCATCAGCACCGATACCGCTGCACATACAATATCATTACCGTGCGCAGCATAACCGGCATGTCCTTTCGATTCAATACCGATACACTTGTTATTGTTCACAAAAACCGTAATCTCAACCATAACAATTCAAAAATTAAGCGTTGATTTTTTCAATCTTAACTTTTGTAAACTGCTGTCTGTGACCGTTTTTCTTGTGATAACCAGTTTTTCTTTTGTACTTATAGATTACGACTTTTTTAGCTTTTCCGTTCTCAATGACAGAAGCAGTTACGCTTGCATTTGCTACATCGGAACCAACTTTTAAACCATCGTTGTTCACTGCAAGTACATCTTCAAATGTAACAGTCTCGCCGGCTTCTGCACCAAGCTTTTCCACTCTAATGATATCGCCCTCGGCTACTTTGTACTGTTTACCACCTGTTGCAATAATTGCGTACATATGGCACCTCCTATTATCATTACTCGCCAGATATGGTGGTTCTTGAGACAGAACGCTTAAAACCTCTCTGTGCGGCATACTCTATGATAGTACCACAGGCGCGTCTTTTCGTCAAGAAATTCTTCCTGCATTTTTTACTTTTTTTAACATGTGATCTTTTTGGAAGAGGCGATCGCAAGCGAACCTGGGCCGATATGGCAGGCCACACTGAGTGAGAGCGGATCTACATGCACCCCGACACCCGGAAACGCCTCCTCGATCTCCTGTTTAAAACGAATTGCTTCTTCCTCATTCGCAGTATGGGCAACAGCCAGATGCATCTCCCTTCTGGCGGCTGCATCCTGAAACCTTGTGTCAAAGTCTTTTTTCATCGCCTCCAGCATTGTCTTTTTGGCCTGCTTCTGTCCTCTCACCTTGGCATATGCATCCAGTTTTTCTCCCTGAATCTGAAGAACCGGCTTTAGATTCAGGACTGTCCCTACCATGGCCGCGGCAGGTGTAATCCGTCCGCCTTTTTTCAGATACTTCAGTGTATCTACCATAATATAGATACTGGATTCAAGTTTTTCCTGTTCCAGAATTTCTTTGATCCTGGCACCGCTTTTGCCCGCCTCCGCCATCTCTCTTGCATCCATGACAGACTGACGCTGTGTTACGGATATTCTCTGGTTATCTACGACATGAACTTTTCCATCATAAGCCTCTTCCATCGCCAGCGCTGTCGCTGTGGCACAGGTGGCACTGAGTCCGCTTGACATAGGAATGTGAACGATCTCATCATAGTCTTTAAGCAATTCATCCCAAAGTTCCATCACTTCACCCGGTGACGGCTGAGATGTTGATACCTCAACATTTTCTGCAAGATGAGCATAAAACTGATCCTGTGTCAAATCAATATCCTCATAATGTATCTGTCCATTGATAAAAAAAGGCATGGCAATGACACGGATCCCCAATGTCCTCGCTTCTGCCTGCGTGATACCGCTGTTACTGTCCGTAACAACCGCGATTTTACTCATACGTCGCCCTCCTTGGCTCCTCTTAAAGTACTGATTTGTTCATACAAAGATTTCCTGGTTTTCTTCCGTGTTATCTCTGTAATCTGCAGACGTGTCATATCAACAACATTTGTTTTGACCGGATCTTTCCGGCAGCAGGCTGCAAGTACATGCAGCAGTTCATCCTGATGATCAGGATTCTCCATATTAATAAAGTCCACTAAAATAATACCATATAAATTGCGGATACGCAATTGTCTGGCAATCTCTCTGGCGGCTTCCAGATTGATTTTCCGGTATGTCTCAGACGCCTTCTTTTTGCCGTTGAATTTTCCGCTGTTGACGTCAATCGCAACAAACGCCTCCGTTTGCTGAATCACCAGAAATCCTCCGCTTTTTAGCCAGATCTTCTGTTTGAGCGCATCTGCCAGCTCACGTTCCAAAGAAAACAGTTTATGCAGCGGAAGCATTCTGTCTTCATAAAATTGAAGCTGCCCGGCCAGACCGGGCTGAAACTGCGCCAGATAACTGCTGATAACTTCATAAGCCTCAGGGATATCCGTAATGACTTTTTCAAGCTCCCCGTCTTTCAGACTTCTCAGCTCATGGATATAATAGGGAACTGCACGCTCCACAAGGGAATAGCACGTTCTCGTCCGGCCTTTTTTTACGACAACGTCCAGTCTTTCATACAATTCAAAAAGCTCTTTTAATATTTCCTCTTTCGAGGCATTTGCCGCATTGGTTCGTACAATGATGCCGCAGTCTTCTCTTTTAAAAGGTTCCACCCAGTTTTTCAGTCGGCGGCGAGCCTCTCTGTCCAGTTTCGCAGAGATGCCCAGTTCCTTCCTTCCAAGTGTTACCACCATATATTTTCCGGTCAGATTCAGATTTGCTGTCACCTTCGGCACTTTTGATTTCAGTGCTTCCTGTTCCACCTGTACCAGAAGCTCATCTCCTGCTTTCAGGTTCTTTCCATCATTTTCATCCAGAGAAAAATAGCAGGAAAAATTAGGTCTGATGTCGATAAATGCCCCTCTGATCTCAGGCATTATTTTATTTACTTTTCCAACATAAATATTTCCGAGGATCGTTTCGTCTCCGGACGGATGGACCTGAAGTTCCAAAGCTCCGGTCTCATCGAGAAGTGCCATAACCTGACACATTGTCCCATGGACTAAAAAACTGGTCAGTATCAATTTCTTACTCAATGATCTTCCCCAGACTTTCCAGAGTCACCAGCTTCCTATGCTGTTCATCCCCTATATTCGCATAGACCTCATCACGATGCACCATCCACGCATACGGTGTGATTTCTTCCCCCATATAACGGTAAAAGGCCTCCATCACAAGTTCCGGTTTGAGATTATGGACACTTCCGCTGGCAAGCTGCATAAATATCCGGCCCTCTTTTAACTCAAGCCGGTAAATCATCGGGCGGATATCTGTCTCCTGTTCACTGCGTTTTGTCTTTTTCATCACGACAATCGCACTCTGTGCCATGAATCCGGAAATAAAATCTTTATGATTTTGTTTTGGCTTTCGTCCTTCTCTGAAATCCACATAATAATCCGCCGCTGCTACCAATGACATTGCCTTACTGGTTTTCTGATCCGGTATCTCCCTGACGCTCAGTACACGGACACCGTCTGCCATAACAGCATTAAAACGCCTGCCAAAATCGGCGGTGGACATCGCAGTATGAACCTCCATGTCGAAATATTCTCCGCTGCTTGTCACACCGACACCGAGAGGTGCAGCAAACGACATGATCATATGCGGGCTGAACCCTTCCGAATATGCCACGTCAATACCGGCGCGGCGTATCGCCTTCTGGAAATAGCGCATCATATCAAGATGACCAATGAATTTCATTGCACCTTTTTTTTCAAATTTAACCCTTACTTTCAATACAGACTCCTCCCCGATACGCGTTCGCACCGCATCCCGAACACTGCATTCTGCAGTTTGGTGTCACTTTTTCTTCTTTTGCAGCATTCCATTCGCTCAGAAGAAACGCTTTCCTTACACCGGCCTGAATGAAGTCCCAGGGGAACAACTCCATGTTCCCACGTTCCCTCATGGTATAGAAATCAGGATCTACTCCTGTTTCATCGAATGCCTCCTGCCAGCGCTCGTATTTAAAAAACTCGCTCCACGCATCAAAAACAGAACCTTTTTCGTATGCTTTCCGTATCACTTCGGCACAGCGCCTGTCCCCCCGTGCCAGAAATCCTTCCAATACCGTAACGTCAGCCTCATGCCAGTTATATTTGATACTTTTCTGATTAAGCTGTGCACGGATTTCCTCCCGCACAATTTTCACCCTGTTGAGATACTCGCCCTGCGGACACATAGACGCCCACTGAAACGGTGTAAATGGTTTCGGCACAAAAAAGGAAGTACTGACCGTGATCTGACATTTTCCATTCCTTCTGTCCTTTGGAATTTCATAATATCGTTCTGCTATCTTCTCTGCCAGATGCGCGATTCCCTTCTGATCCTCCAAAGTCTCAGTCGGAAGCCCCAGCATAAAGTACAGCTTTACCTTATTCCAGCCTCCCTCAAATGCAGTTCCGGCGCCATCCAGTATATCTTCCTCTGTCAGACCTTTATTGATAACATTGCGCAGACGCTGTGTCCCGGCCTCCGGAGCAAACGTCAGAGAACTTTTCCTGACATCCTGTACCTTTTCCATGATCTGCAGTGAAAATGCATCAATCCGCAGTGACGGAAGCGAAATATTGACATTCGTTCTTCTGCATTCTTCAATCAGAAAGTCCAGAAGTTCCTTCAGCATCGAGTAATCGCTGGAGCTCAGTGAACTCAGTGAAATTTCTTCATGCCCGGTATTTTTCAAAAGATCCTTTGCCAGGTTTTTCAGGTATTCTACATCACGTTCCCGGGTGGGACGATAGATCATACCAGCCTGACAAAAACGGCACCCCCGGATACATCCTCTTTGAATCTCCAGCACCACACGATCCTGTGTTGCCTTGATAAACGGGACCACCGGCGCCTTGGGATAATAAGTGTCAGACAGATCCATGACAACCTGCTTTTCAACAGCTGCAGGAACTCCATCGCAAATCGGAGTAAACGCTTTCAATGTACCATCCTCATGGTACGACGGTTCATACAGCGACGGCACATAAATTCCTGGCACCAAAGCAGCCTTTCTCAGAAATTCCTCTCTCGTCTCGCCGTTTTTCCTGCTGGTCTGATAAATACCGAGCAATTTAAAATAAACGGTCTCTCCTTCTCCGATATAAAACAAATCAAAGAAAGGAGCCAGCGGTTCCGGATTATACGTACAGGGACCGCCCCCGATCACAATCGGATCCTCCCAGGTTCTCTCCTTCGCCTCCAGCGGGATATTGCTGAGATCCAGGATCTGAAGAATATTTGTATAACACATTTCATACTGAATCGTGATTCCCAGAAAATCAAACTGTCTGACCGGGTCCTGTGATTCCAGCGCAAACAGTGGAATTTTCTCTTTCCGCATAATCGCGTCGAGATCCGGCCACGGTGAATAGACGCGCTCGCACCAGATCGTTTCTTTCTGATTAAACATGTCATATAAGATCTGAATGCCAAGATGTGACATACCAATTTCATAAACGTCCGGGAAGCACATAGCCACACGAATCTCTATCTCGTCTTTGTTTTTAACAACGGAATTTATCTCATTCCCGATATACCTTGCCGGCTTTTCTATTTTTAATAATACTTCATCACTTAAAGCAAGTTTTCTCATATTATTCCTTTCGTTTGCTGCGCACATTCGACTAATTACGGAGGTTCTGCTCTTTCAGCCGAAACCGTACGGTCGGATTATATACAATTTCTCATATTATATACATTTTACAGGAGAACTTCAAGCAGATCTGATAAACATTTCCAGAGCATCAAAAAAGACACCAAAAACTGCTGCCAGATTTTTGATACCTTTTTTGTTTCCTTGTAACAAATGGAATTCTGTACTTAATGACTGTGCGCCCAGCAATAGCGTCCTTTGCCTTTTCTTTTTGCGCAGTACATCGCCCTGTCTGTCCGTTGATAAAGAGCCGCAAAGTCTTCCCCGGTTCCGCTGCTGAAAGCAATTCCTGCCGAGCAGCTGACCGGAACGTTCAGTTTTTCTGACAATCCGCGGCATCCTTCTGTAAGCGCCAGAAAACGCATTTCCGCGATGCTCTTTTCTTTCAGGTTTCCATCCCACACGGCAAACTCGTCGCCGCCCATCCTTCCGACGAGCGCAGATGCGCCGAATATTCTCTGAAGAAGTTTTCCAAATTCACGGATCACCTCATCTCCCGCCAGATGCCCCATCGAATCATTCACGCTTTTGAAATCATCCAGATCAATCGAAAAAAAATATCCGGTCTCAGTTCCAAGCCTCTGCTGCACATGGTATTCCATGTATATCCGGTTATAAAGTCCGGTCATGTGGTCGAGTTCAACCCGCTGCTCTAATACCTTACTTTTTTGTATCGCTTCATTGGCCAGTGACACAAGCGTCTGTGGATAATATTCATCCTCCCCCTGATCCAGATAAGGCATGGAGTGATGAAGGCTGCAAATCTGTACTCCTTTTGGGGTATCCCGGCAGACGACCGTAAAGCGGCTTCCCTCCATATCCACCAGAACGGCTTTTTTGGGCGTTGATTTTTCCCTGACCCAGATGCTTCCGTACACAACACAGACTTCGTCGGTGATTTCCTGCGCCTCATACCATTCATCCTGCAGTTCAAACTGAATGTCCCGCGCCTCCAGCTGGTCTGCTGTTATCCCCCGCAGGAACTCTTCTTTGTTTTTGTACATCTCATGACGTCCGGTCCCGATCATCAGCAGATTATCAGGCAGTGCGCGTAACCCCTCTTCCAGCTTGTTCGGTTCCTGATTGATGATATACAAGTACCACAGATTCCTTACCTTTTCTATTGCACGTTTGCAAAAATCTGATTGTTTTCCAGACATTTCAATTTCCCTTTTCACTTTTCCTGATACATTCACTCAAAATCTGCAGCATCTGTTCAACTTGAATCGGCTTGGACAAATGCCCGTTCATACCGCTGTCCATTGATTTTTGTGTGTCCTCATTAAAAGCATTGGCTGTCAGTGCGATAATCGGAATCGTCCGCGCATCTTCTTTTCCTGAAGTACGGATGCGCCGTGCAGCCTCCAGGCCGTCCATCACCGGCATCCGGATATCCATCAGAACAGCATCAAATCTTCCTTCGCCGCTTTCACTGAAACATTTTACTGCTTCCCATCCATTCACAGCACAGGACACTATAAAACCATTCATTTCCAGGATCGTCCTGGCTATCTCACGGTTTAGTTCATTGTCCTCAACCAACAGGATCCGGCATCCCTGAAAATCCTGTAGCGAAAACGCTTCTTTCTGTACTGGAATCACCGTCTTCTCCTGATCGGCGTATTCAAAGTTCAGGGTAAAGAAAAACTCGGAGCCTTTCCCCACTTCACTTCTGACTTCCAGTGTTCCGCCCATCATCTGTACCAGCCTGCTGGAAATTGTCAGTCCCAGCCCGGTGCCTCCATAACGGGCCGAGGTGCCTGCATCCGCCTGTTCAAAAGCATTAAAGATACGTGACAGAACTTCAGGTTCAATCCCAATCCCCGTGTCCGTGACAGAAAAGCAAAGTGCTGCGCGCGGTGATGTCTTAAGCTTTTTCACCCGCACGGTTATGCTCCCCGTATCGGTGAATTTGATTGCATTTCCGATGATGTTGACCAGTACCTGGTTGATTCTCAGGCTGTCTGCACAGAGCGGAATATTTTCAACAAACTCGTTGTAAAAATATAGTTCCAGATGCTTCTTGGCTGCCTGAGCACGGAATAATGCCTCCAGGTTTGACAACTGTTCTGCAAGGTCCATTGATTCATAATTTAGTTCTAATTTTCCACTTTCAATCCGTGACATATCCAGAATATCGTTGATGAGGCTCAGCAGATAAACATTCGCCGACTCAATCTTATTCAGGCAGTCCATCATCCGCTCTCTGTCGTCCAGTACGCTCTTGGCGATCGTCGTCATGCCGCTGATGGCATTCATCGGTGTTCGGATCTCATGGCTCATCCTTGACAGAAACTCTGTTTTTGCCCGGCTCACCGCGTCCGCCTTGGATTTCATAATGAAGGACGGAACAACCTTGACCAGCTCTTTTAAAAGCTTACGCTGCTCTGTGGTCCACTGATAATTCTCCTGATCCACTTCAAAGCTCATGGAGCCGGCATACTCACCGTAATTCCAGATACCCGCGTGCAGACACGACGCAATATGTGAAATGCCGTCCCGCACATTGTGATCCGCCAGGCCGTCCTCATCATACATACTGGCGCAGATATCAAAATCCTCCGCCGAGGCATAGAAATTCTGTCCCAGCTGCAGATCACTTCGGTTTTTTGCCCACTGATAGGAAAAATGATAGCTTAAATAATCCCTGTCAGCCTCGATAATCGAGACACGGTCAAACTGAAACGTTCTTCCAATCCTTGAAAGCAGCAGGAAGACCGCATCGTCCAGATTTTTTGATTTTCCAAGCAGATCCAGTGCAAACGAAACCAGATCATCATTCATATGGGAGGTTTCCATCTTGATATCATTGACCGGATGTTTCTCTGTATAAAGCTGTGTAAGAAACACACCCAGTTCATTGGAAGTGTCCAGATAACAGGCAGCCTGTCCTTTGCCGTGTTCTTTGACATATTTGAGCGTACTTTCGGTACAGCGGTAAAGAGTATTATAATCATCGACAACTTCCGTGCTGCACATTCCGATGCTGACAGATACCTGAATATCTTTTTCATGGTTCACAAGAATATGCTGTACCTGTCCTGCAATTCTGGGACCGATCACCGTGGCCTCTTTCTTATTGCTGTTTTTAATAAAGAGCATAAACTCGTCGCCGCCTATGCGCACCTGAATATTGTCTGTTCCGGTTTCTGCCATCAGCAGGTCTGCCACCTCCTGGAGGATTGCATCTGCAAATACATTTCCCTCTTTCTGATTGATATCCTCAAAATCATCCATATCCAGCAGCATCAAAACACCGTGTTCTTCTGGTTTTCGCTGAATCAGATACTCCTGAATCAGCCGGATTCCCCTTTCTTTATTATAAAGCCCGGTCAGACTGTCTCTGGACCGCGCTTCCAGAAGTTCGTCCTCAATCTCCCTCTGGCGGGTGATATTCTCCACAATCCCGACCACGAGCTGAGGTGCCCCATCCTCACCGGTAAGTATCACAGACATCGTCACCCTGCACCAGAAATCTCCCCAGACACCGCGGAATTCACAGGAAGCCGTTTTCTCTCCCCTTTGAATGCACTCATACATTTCATTAAAATCCGAATGGAACTCACCGTCAACCAGCTCTTTCGCGAAACTTGCAGGCATCTTTTCATACCGTTCGCGGCAGTGATACATCGTGCGGGTGCGCTCCGGTATGATGCATTCACTGGTCTGAGGATAATAGTAAAACTCACAGGTCATGGTATGTTCCAGTGCCTGGTGCAGAATCTCATTGCTGGCCTGCAGCTGCTCCGCCAGGCGCCGATTGCGCTGTTCTGTTTTTTTTCTGTCATCGATATCCAGATACACACTCTGGATCACCTTCTCCCCCTCACTGTCCAGCAGCACTTCTGCAGTGCCAATGATCCAGCAAAGTGTGTCGTCCTTTTGAATCAGGCGGTATTCATAGGTTGCCTTATCCCCCGGCTTTCGAAGCGTTGCAATTTCCTGCACGATACGTTCCCGGTCTTCCGCCGCTATCAGGCTTCTCAAATCCCAGTGTTCCTTTGCCCAGAACTCCTCCTGAGTGTATCCAAAGATGCGGATGGCCTCCTGGTTGGCACTTTTAAAGACCACATGATCTTCCGTCAGCCGGTACTGGACGATCCCGCATAACACCGATTGAAGAAGATGATCATAGTGGACTGCCAGCCTTTTTTGTTCAGCAGCCTGCCGCTTCAGCTGTTCTCTTGTCTCCACTTCTTTCGTAATATCCCGTATGACACTTACGCACACTTCCCTGCCGTCCTCAGACATTCCCTTTTTCCCGATATCATTGACCCAGATATAGCTTCCGTCCTTTTTCAGCATGCGGTACTGGACTTCATAGTCCCTGCCGCCATCAAAAGCTTCTGTTACCAGCCGGTCTACTTCCTCCCGGTCTTTTGGGTGCATACAGTTTATGACTTTGCCGTCAATTGCTGCCACAAATTCCTGATATGTATACCCCAGGTGAGAGAGCATGAGATCATTCACATAATAGAGTGGGAAATCCGGCTCAAGGTATCCTCCCATCATGCCGCCGGGAATGCTCCTGCCCAAAATGTCGAGTGCCTTTACCTCTAACCTCTGTTCCATTTCCATCCGGTTTAAATTAGCCGCAGGAAAAAATTCCCCGTCTCTCTGCTGAATTTCCGGCGTCGACGCATGAATGGACGCGATACGGCAGACTCCGTTCTCCTCACTGATGCAGGCAGCCGATACCCGAATCCAGAGATGTTCTGCAGAAGGGTCTGGATATACAGCAGCGGTCAGCTGGACTACAGCACAACTGTCATTACATACCGTCTCTTCGATACCGGTATAATCCATCCTGCATGGCCAGGGTGCTTGGGCAAACTCCCTGCGCAGGGCTGATTCTGCCTGCCTCAGACCGCATACCATCTCTGACTTTCCGGTTCCTATCCATTGAATCTTTTCCGTCAGGTATGATAACGTGTGCTTCAAATCACGCCGAACCAGATAGGCGTCAAAAAATGACTGTACTGTCTTGACTGCTTCTCCTGGTCGTATCATATACTCCCTCGCTTTCCATATATCTCCATACCGCGGCTGCAATACCCGTTCCACAAAGCCGCCCTGTACATATAATTTTTCTAAATCATAGCACATACTGCAAAAAAACTCAACGGACTCTCTTTCAAAAGGACGGCAGATGAAATCCCGGTCTCCCGGAATACCACATCTGATTCCCGGAAACCGGAATTTTCACCCTGCAAACGCCAAGTAGCTTAAAAAATCAAATTCCGGATGCAGCCTGTAACATGACGGCAGATATTTTTACATTTGCATCCAAATCCCTGTTTCAATACCCTGAAGATTCCCCACATGCCCGACTCGACATCCCATTTAAGACTTCCTGACCGGTACAGGTAATCTCCAGGACAGGAAGCACCTTCTTCCAGTTCTATGTCGAATTTATTTCCAATACTGATGGCACCCTGAAGGGGGATCACACGTGAAAATGGATCTCCTGGCTGTTCTCTCCACTGATGTCCGTGGATTGCAAATCCGGTATTCCTCGGCTTATCCGCCGGCATCATTGTGCGGAAGATCACCCGATCCCCCGCATACGCATGGTATAAAGGTGTTGCCGGATCGCCATGCACTTTGCTGCTGAAAACTTTTGAGATTTCAGGATTTTTCTTTAAACGGTTTGCAAATCTCTCGGAGCGGTAATTATATCCCTTTTCTCCAGTATCCTCTGCATCCACGGCCTCAGCTTCCTCCCGGGCTGTTTTGATCAATTGACCGTCCCGATCCAAAAGCCGGATTCCATTTTGTATGAACACAACGCACTCCCGAAATGCATCTGCACCCGGCGCAATAATCACTGCCTGTTCTTCATATGTTCCATCGCGCATCGAAAAATTGCGGTACCACCTCGAACCGGCCGGCTCAATGATCACCGAACCAAACAGACCATGATACCTGTGATTGCGTATATCCCCAAAAGACTGCAGAATACAGGAACCATATTCCCTGTCGGCATGCCACAGATATTTCCTGCTCTCTCCAGGTCCCACAGTCTGTTCCCTGTTATTGTATCCAACATTAATTCCAGAATCACAGACGGTATCATACTGCAGAAATTGCGGATTCAACGACACACGGTTGGATGGCTGATGTTCCAGATCCAGGGGTACACGAGGATAATCAAAGTATGGAACTTCCGGTCCCAACATATTGTGAAGCGTAACCTCCAGCCAGTCTCCCGCATTTGCTCTCAGGATTAAAGGCTTTGGCCGGCATTTACCGCACAGTACTTCTTCTGCCTGATCTGCCGGGACAAAGATCAGCCCATCCGGATCGTGATCTCCATACCGGTTATATATCAGTTCTGTCTTGATTGCAGCTATTTCATACCTGCGGATCACCGCATCCTTTCCCGGATATGGAGAAAGCGGAAGAATCTGCCCTTTTCCTTTGCATAACGGTTTCAGAAAATTCTGCTCCTTATCATAAGCCCTTATGATTCCCCAGAGTCCCAGCCACGCATCGTCAATTCCCCCAAAATAGTACAGGTAATCTCCACACCCGTAGGGCTTTTGAATTCTCAGATTAAACGCTTCCGAAATCCCAATGGAACATGACGCAGCCAATGGCGAATGCTTATCTCTGATCTCCTTATGCCAGGACATTCCTGTGATATTCAGAGAGTGCTGTTCCTCATGTGCCCCGTCCAGCAGCCGGATGATCATTTCATCACCGGGATATGTCTCCAGCAGCGGTGTGGCCGGATCATGGTAGACATGGGAACTGAAGATATATGCCGGATCCTCCCCACAACGCAGTCTTTCACGCATAGGTTCCGATCGGTAATTGAGGCCCATAACTCCCGGATCATCATGAGAACCCGGCACCTGAGGAGGATTTAACGGACTCCCGTCTTTATCAAAAAGTAATGCAAAATCATGGACAAACAACGCAAATTCTCTGAAAGATGTCCCGTCCCTTCTTTTTATCACCGCTTTTGTTCCTGATCTTAAGGGTTCTCCTGTCCGTATATCATGAAACGTTGCACCGGCCTCTTCTATGATAAGTGAACCGAACATTCCATGCTGCTGATGTGTATTCGCAAACAGATGATCATGAAAAAAAACCGTATTCAGTTCTTCATCGGCAAAAAAGCGCTCAATTAATGTCTCATACTGCCCTGCCCCCGCGATATTATTCCATCCATTAGCCGCACCGTCTGAAACAATCGTATCAAATTTCACAAGATGAATATGGTAACCGACGATGTCTGTCAGCGTCATTCTCTGAAAAGGGCTGGCGTCTATATATTCTGGCAGCAGGTTTGTAAATCTAACTTCAATGCAGTCACCGTAATTTGCACGGATTACCAGCGGTTCTGCCTGAATTTCCTGATGTTCAATTTTTTCAATATAGGCATTCAGCCCCCCGTGCTGTTCCAGATCTTCTTTCAGCACAAAAAATCTTTCTTGAGGATCATGCCATCCATATTCATTGTACGTAATTTTTGCCTGTACTGCAGCGATTTCAAAAATCTTGACGTTCTCCGATTCATCACACGGGCATCTGCCGGTATGGCAAAGACAGGTATCCGTGTAGAGGGCGCCTTCTGCATACCGCTCAACAAAATTTTCTCGTTCTAATGGAGTTGGAATAATCTTATATTCACCGTCACGGGTCAGGATTCCAAGCGGTGGCTGCAGTGGGCGTTCTTTAAATTCTCCGTTTATAAACCTTGGGTATCCCGGATGCTGTACATCCTTGGCAGGTGGACAGATCCGATCCCTGAGTGGAAGCAATGCAGGCACAGCTGTTCCGTCAGGCAGTCTGCCTCTTCCATCTTCCAGCCGGTCATAGATTCTCCATAAAGTCCACATTCCCTCATGAAAATGAGGATAGAGATGGCAATGAAAAATAGCATCTCCGATCATCCCGTTAAGACTGCCTGCACCGTGCAGAATATCCAATGTATAGCATTCCTGTGGACTGATGGAGACAGAATCAATAATTGTTGAACTGGGATTTTCGCCTTCCAGCCGCCACTGATGATTATGAAGATGAAAAACATGCGTCTCTTTGATCCCTCCATGGATCAGACGGATCCTTGACGGATCTCCGACATATGCCCTCAGAATCGGCGGAGCCGGATCGCCATATGTCCAGGAGCTCATCGAAATATCTTCCCCCGAGTCCGCATGTTCTTCTGTCAGCGGCAGCCGATTGCGCATCGGTTCTGAACGGTAGCTGATACCAGTTGTTGCAGATGGCAGTCCCGTATGCGGATCAGTCGGCTGCTGCCCGTGTTTATCTTTTATTTCCAGTTCGTCGTGAAAAAAAACTGCATATTCCCGGAATGCAGGATTTGCCGGATGATATATGTCCGCGAATAGTCCGCTTTCTAATTCTTCCCCCGTTTCCGGGTCATACCACGAGGATTCCGGTGCTTCTATTATGACCGCGCCAAACAGTCCGTGTACGTTTGTGCCTTCTTCACTGCTTCTGGTATCACCCATATCCGAAAAAAGATAGACGCCCTCCCGCTGTGCATGCCATCGGTATGTTATCCGGTTACCAGTCGTGCTGTCAGGGTTTTTCCCAACCTCTGCCCCATCTGAATTTTTCACATCATAGGCAAGCCCCTGAACATGCATCGACAGTCTGCGCTTTAGAGAGTGCTGAAAATTGATAATGATTTCATCTCCTACATTGGCCCGGATCACCAGAGGCTGAACCAGCCCACATGGCTGAGGAGGATCCTGTTGAAAGTTTTGAAGGGCCCGCTGCCTGATTTTTTCGGCATCCTTCTTAAGGACATACAGAAGTCCGTCCGGGTCGTGATCTCCATATTTATTATAAACGATGGGGATTTCTATCGCTTCCACGCAGAACGTGCGGGTATTTATCTTTCTTTTATAATTTTGCAATTCCATGGCTTCGCCCCCTCCCTACTCCTTCAGAATCCTCAGGTAATGATTTGCTTCTCTGAGAACATGGTCGGCGAGCAGTGGCAATATAACAGAAGAAATCTCGCATTGTATGATTCCTTTCGTTCCGGCCGCTTTGAAATCCCGATACCGCATCGTCTCTTCAACCGTTTTTTCTGTGAGCCCACTCATCATACTGCAGTTTTTTCTGCCAGCTTCCTCCAGCAAAGCAGCGTATTCCCGGGCAAATTCATCTGCCGTTTCGATAAGTCCATCCTCTGAAGGATCAAGCAGTCCACGGATAAAAAGAGCATGTTCCATCATAATCTGATTCCAGAACAATTCTACTTCCCGCATACTTTTTTGACAGATTCTTCCGGTTTTTTCCAGCTCAAAAAGAAAGCCGCGGTATAATTTGGCTTCTCTGATAATATGTTTTATCAGCAGTGGATAATTGGCTGTAAACAGCCTGCACTCATCCACCCGTTTTAAAATAGATTCTTTAAATGCAATAAGTCCATCTAAAAGACGCAGCCCTTTTTGATTCAGTTCCCTTATCGTCTGCCGTAATTCACAGACGTTTCCTAAGCCTTCAAATGGAACCAGCTGCTGTTCTAGGGCGGTAATGCGGCTGTCAATTGTAACTCCTGTCAGCTGACTGGTCTTCTGCTCGGCAGAAGCCGTAAACCCGGTAACCAATTCTTCTGAACTCAGCACTTCCTGTCGGATTAACCCATCGCTGATTTTGACTGCCGTACACAGTAACTCCTCAAACTGCAGGCGAAACCATTGTGCCTTGTTTCTCATTTCTTTGTCTTTTATTTGAAACCCTGTTTCTAAAAACAGCGCATGCTCTTTCATAATCCGTGCAAAAAATAAGTGCAGCTCCAATGATGATGCTATATAATTTGTCATTATTATTTCTTTCCTGTCATAGGGATTTTTTTATTATATGTCTGTCATCCGCAAGCTGCTTTAAAATATTTGATTTTTACACCCGGCGCCAATAAAAAAGCAGAAAAAGCACCTTCTTTTCGTAGAAAGCAGCTTTTTCTGCACAACATACCCACGATCAATTTTAGATGGCAGCGTCCTTCACGCATTGCATGATCAGGAACGGTGTGCCAGTTCAGCCGTGATATCTTCCCAGGTGACCCCTTTCTCAGCCATCAGTACCATGACATGGTACAGGAAGTCTGAGATTTCGTACTTGATCTCTTCTTTATCCGGGTTCTTAGCGGCGATGACAATCTCCGTACATTCTTCTCCGACTTTCTTTAAAATCTTGTCTACGCCTTTATCAAAAAGGTAATTCGTATAAGATCCGTCTTTCGGATGAACTTTGCGGTCCATAATGACATCATAGACATTCTGGAAGACGCGCAGCGGATTTGTATCATCATATTCTTTCTTCACAAGTTCCTGGAAGAAACAGGTGCGGTTCCCGGTATGGCATGCAGCTCCCACCTGTGAAACTTTTGCCAGGATCGTATCTTTATCACAGTCGATTGTCAGAGATTTGACGTACTGTACATGTCCGCTCGTCAGTCCTTTTGTCCAGAGCTCATCTCTGCTGCGGCTCCAGTATGTCATCTTTCCCGTAGCCAGTGTGGTATCAAATGCCTCTTCATTCATATAGGCCAGCATCAGTACCTCTTCCGTCTTATAGTCCTGTACAACGACCGGCACCATCCCGTCACTGTTCGTTTTAAATTCTGACCATGGGATTTTGCTCTCAAAGGTATTGACGGAAATACCATTTTCTTTGCAGGTTCGTTTCAGCTGCATCAGCTGTGCGTCCAGGGCACTCACCCATGCCCCCGTCACACCGTCTACCGCTTCACTTTGAAGAGCCGCTACGACCTGTTCCTCCTCCATGCGGTCACAGAGCAAAAGAATCGGGATATCAGATACGCTGCGCACATCCTCCTGAAGGATCTCTTTCAGGCAGATTACCTGACTTGCATACTGTTCTATCAAAGCCTGATGATCCATAAATTCTTCTTTCCCGCCAATGCAGACTGCGATCTTTTCTCTGCCGAATTTCTTTGATACCTCTTCCAGCAGTTCCACGTTTGACGATTTGCTGAAGTTCAGTACTGCCTTGGCACATCCCGCATAGATCAGCTTTTTTACATCTTCCATGCGTTTGATATTACCGGCCGCCATCACAGGGACTTCAGCCGTTGCGCAGATATTCTTGATATTGCCGATCGCCTCCTCGTGGGACGCATCATCAAAAGAAAGGTCGAATACCAGAATCTCATCCGCGCCATTGTCGCTGTAGAACCCGGCCAGTTCTTTTACATCCTTACATTCAAATACGTTTCTCTCCTTGAAGCCGGCAACTGCCTGTCCCGAAAACAGATAGATACACGGCACGATCATTTTCATTCCCATTTATTCCCCTCCCGTTTCTATAAAGTCCCTTTTGTGGACATCACATCTATGATCCGCCCGTCAAATGCCGTCGCCTCATCAAGCGCCTTGGCAAATGCCTTAAAGAGCGCTTCAATAATATGGTGTGTATTCTGACCGTCCAGCACCTTCAGATGCAGATTCATCTCACCTGCGTAGGAAACTGCATAGAAAAATTCCCGCACCATCTCTGTATCCATATCTCCGACCCTGTCACATTTGAAATCACAGTCAAATGAAAAATAAGGACGTCCGCACAGATCAACCGCACAGAGCACAAGCGCCTCATCCATCGGCAGAATCATACTCCCGTAACGTCGGATACCCTTTTTGTCACCGACTGCCTCCCGGATGGCATTTCCCAGTACAATACCGGTATCCTCAATGGTGTGATGACAGTCCACTTCAAGATCCCCGGCAGTCTCAAGCTTCATATCAAAAAGTCCGTGGCGGGTAAATCCGTCCAGCATATGGTCAAAAAAACCGATGCCGGTCTCTATCTTCGCTTTACCGCTTCCATCCAGCGACAGATCCATGGAAATCTGAGTTTCTTTTGTGTTTCTCTTTACAGCGGCTTTTCTTGTCATATGCGTTCCCCCTTATGATTCTTCTTCAAAGCGTACACGGATAGAATTGGCGTGTGCCGTCAGATGTTCTGACTCGGCAAACGCTATAATATCGCGGTGAATCGGTTCCAGTGCTTCTTTTCCATAGTAGATCACGCTGGATTTCTTGACAAAATCGTCGACTGACAGCGGGGAAAAGAATTTTGCGGTTCCGTTTGTCGGCAGAATATGGTTTGGTCCTGCAAAGTAATCCCCAAGTGGCTCACTGCTGTAATCCCCGATAAAAATAGCGCCCGCGTTCCGGATCTTTGTCATCACCTCAAACGGATTCTCCATCATAATTTCCAGGTGCTCTGAAGCAATCTGATTTGCTGCATCAATCGCCTGACTGGTGTTCTCCGCCACCAGAAGATAGCCAAAATTATCCAGAGACTTCCGAATAATCTCTCTCCTGGAAAGGGTTGCTGTAAAAGTTTCCACCTCTTCGTTGACTTTGTGCGCCAGCTCCTCGCTCGTCGTGATGAGAATCGCCGAAGCCAGCTCATCATGTTCTGCCTGTGACAGCAGATCTGCCGCCACGAATCTCGGGTTTGCCCCCTGATCTGCAAGCACGAGAATCTCACTCGGTCCCGCAATGGAGTCGATACTGACATGCCCGTATACTGCTTTTTTTGCAAGTGCCACGTAGATATTGCCCGGCCCCACAATTTTATCTACCTTTGGTATGCTCTGTGTCCCATATGCCATCGCAGCGATCGCCTGTGCACCGCCGATCTTATAGATTTCATCAGCACCGGCTTCTTTGGCCGCAGCCAGGACAACCGGATTGACGCACCCGTCCGCCCCGCACGGCGTCGTCATAATAATCTTCTTAACACCCGCCACTTTAGCCGGAACAATGTTCATCAGCACAGAAGAAGGATAAGCGGCTTTCCCTCCCGGCACATACACACCGGCCACGGAAAGAGGAGTGACTTTCTGTCCCAGCAGCGTCCCGTTTTCCTGTGTATCAAACCAGCTGGTCCGTTTCTGTTTTTCATGATATGCCCGAATATTCTCAAGCGCCTTTTTCATTACGGCGATCAGGCTCTCATCGACTTTTTGGTAAGCCTCCTCGATCTCCGCCTCCAGGACGCGTACGTTCCCGGGTGTAAGCTTTGCATGATCAAATTTTTCCGTGTATTCAAAGACGGCTTCGTCTCCCCGTGTCCTCACTGCTTCCAGAATATCCTTCACCGCATCTTCATATGCGCCGTACTGTGACGGAGAACGTTTCAGCATATTGACCAGAATATCCTGTGTAGTCTCTTCTGTTAATGTTACAATCCTCATACTGTTCCCCTCCTCAGTCAAAGTACTTCTCTCAGATCATGGATTATCTTTGTGATTCGTTCATTCTCCATCTTCATGCTGACCTGATTAACCACCATCCGCGCCGACAGGGGACATACCTCCTCCAGCACTTTCAGGCCATTCTCCCGCAGTGTTGATCCCGTTTCAACGATGTCGACGATCACCTCAGACAATCCGACGATCGGTGCCAGTTCAATGGAACCGTTCAGTTTAATAATCTCAACCGTTTGATGCTTTTTATTATAAAAATAGTCCTTTGCAATATTCGGATATTTTGTAGCGACCCGGATCAGCTGGTTGTGCTGCAGAAGTTCCAGTGCAGATTCCGGACCGCAGACACACATCCTGCATTTTCCGAATCCCAGATCCATCACCTCATACAGTTTTCTTCCTTCCTCCAGAATCGTATCTCTCCCGACGATTCCGATATCCGCCGCTCCATATTCCACATAGGTCGGAACATCCGGTCCTTTCGAAAGAAAGAACTTCAGTTTGAGTTCTTCATTTACGAAAATCAGTTTTCTGGAATCTTTATCTTTCATTTCCTCACACGTAATGCCGATTTTTTCAAACAGCTCCAGTGTCGTTCTGGCAAGTCTTCCCTTGCCGAGCGCAAAAGTCAGATATCTCATATTCGTGTATTCCCTTCCGTTTTTTCTGCTGTCAATTGATCTTTCTTACACTGCCCGTGCCAAGGTCCAGCATGTTTGCCACGTCTTCATTTTCCACCTGTATGACGGTATCAAACCCATGCTTTTTCGCATAGGCGCAGTAATCATCCAGCTTCTTATCCGCATCCATCACCATGCATGCCATCTTGATGCCGCGATCCCTCTCCCTCCTGGCCAGACTGACAGCGGCACCGCGAAGATGTGCAGGATAAAGAAGCATTGTCTTTTGGCCGGATACCGGAATCTCAATGTTCTGGCGCTCCAGTGCATTCATCACCTGTTCCATTACAAGCGCAAAACCGATCGCCGGAGCCGGGCGCAGAAAATGCTCCAGAAGGCTGTTGTATCGCCCTCCTTTTACGAGCGGTTCTCCTGAACCATAAGTATATCCCTGAAAGATGATGCCGGTATAATACTTATATTTGCTGAGCATTCCCAGATCAAACGAAATGTATTTTTCAACGCCGTATAACTTTAAAATCTCATAGATCTTTTCCAGACGTTCAATTGCCTCACGCGCTTTGGGGTTGCTCGTCAGACTTTTGGCTTCCTCCATGATCTCAACAGAGCCAAACATCTGTGGAAGACGCAGAAACGCATTCTCCAGTTCTTTGCCAAGCCCCTGCTCAGAAATCAATTCTTCCACACCAAAATGATTCTTGTTGGAGATCAGTTCCCTCAGACGCGCCACTGTCTCCTCATTCATCCCGGACTCCTCGATCAGGGATTTAAAAAAGTCAACCTGGCCGACACTGATTTGAAACTCCGATAATCCGGTCTCTTTGAGCAGCTCAACCATCAGTGCAAGAATCTCTGCATCTGCATCGATTGATGCGTCTCCCATCAGTTCTACTCCCATCTCTGTGGATTCCTTTAAACGGCCCTGATAACTGGAGTTATTGATAAATGTACTTCCCTGATAACAGAGACGCACCGGCATCCCGTCTTCCAGAAAATATTTGGCGGCAGCCCTTGCCACAGACGGTGTAAAATCGGGGCGCAGCACGAGCGTATTCCCTTCACGGTCAAAAAATTTATACAGATCCTTTGAAGGAGTGGTACCCACTTCCCTGCTGAATACATCAAAGAATTCAAACGTCGGCGTCTCAATATCCTGATAGCCGTAACGATGGACCATACGGTGCAGTTTCTCCTGAAGAAACTGTTTTCTCTCGCATTCTCCATTGTAAACATCACGTACGCCTTCCGGCGTGTGGAACATTCTTTGTACCATTTTCGTATTCTCCTTCTGCTTTATCGTTTTAAAGTGCTAACATGGTAGCATATTACCACGTAAATCTTTTCGATTATAGTCCATTACGGTTAAAATGTCAATCCCTGGACAGCAGGTCTTTCTGCAGTCCGTCCAGGTAGGCAACCAGCAGCCCGTTTTTCTGACTCAGAAAATAATCCCGGTCAAGCTCGTCGTAGGAAAACCGTTTTCTTCCCCCGTCGTCGGCGCGCTTTCGGAAATGAAGGACCTCACACAGGCGCATATAATAAAATTCATTGCGGCCTGTAAAATAGAGGATTAAAAAGGCGATGCCTCCCTGTTTTTCAAATTCCTCCATAAACATCACCTGATGTTCGTGGATATTTGCAAGCGGAAACGCATCTGCCGCACATTCCTTTGCGTCGAAGCAGACCGGAATCCCCTGTACCGCGCCGATATAATCGACGGTACTCTTTTTCTCAAAATAAGCAAGCGTGATATGACGGTGTTCTTTATCGATCTTAATCGGCGTAATCGGAGTCGGTATCTTCTGAATCAGAGCCAGACCTTTTTCCCGATACTGTTCATTTGTCCTGTTGATCAGCTCTTCAAGCGTAGAACCGCGAAGGCCTCTGGAATTCCATGTCCCCATATCAGCCCTCTGCTTTCTATTCGATAAATCCGATTTTATTGAACGGGAAATAGCGCAGAACAGCCTTTCCCAGAATCGCGTCCCTTTTTACATAGGTATTGTTCCAGAATCTGGAATCCTTGGACCAGTTACGGTTGTCTCCCAGCATAAAATAGGAGTTCTCCGGCACCTCATAAGGTCCGAAATCTCCTTCCATCGGTTCGGGAATGAAACTGTCATCCAGCGGTTCCGCGCTGTCATTGATATAGACCTTCCCGTCTTTGATGGTGACCGTTTCCCCCGGAAGACCGATCACCCGTTTGATAAAAAGTTTGGATTCATTGTCTGGATACTTAAAGATCACGATGTCATAGCGCTCCGGATCATGTGTCAGATAGGCCAGACGGTTTCCAAAGATCTGGTCCCCTGTCATGATCGTATTCTCCATTGATTCGGAAGGAATCTTGGCATTGATGATCAAAAAATTATTGACAACCAACACGAATACGACGACAAAGATAATCATTTTCACATAGTCCCAGAGTTCGTTTTTCATAGATTTGCTCATGCTTTACTCCTTAAGATGTTCTTCCTCCAATATCTTTTGAAAAAGATCCGGAAGTTTGGCCGCAACCACCCTGCCGCTCAGCTCCCCGAAAGGTTCCTTCATACTGGGAAAACAAAGTTTCCATGCATGCAGAAGCTGGTGCCGCAGCCCATATTTTTTTCGATATTTTTCATTCCAGACTGGATCGCCGTATTTGGCGTCCCCGATGATCCCATGCCCGCAGCCCGCAAGATGACTGCGGATCTGGTGCGTTTTCCCGGTGATAAGTTCCACTTTCAGCAGTGTAACTAATCCATTCGTCGCCAAAGGTTCATAAGCGGTCTCGATCCGGGATGCCCCCGGCTTGGGAGTCTGATATATCTCTACTTTATTACATTTTTCGTTTTTATGCAAATACCCGCTGATATGTTCTGGATTTCGTACTTCACCTTTGACCAGACAGAGATAATATTTCTGAACTGTCCGTTCTTTCAGCAGACGGGACATTTCCTGCAGTCCTGCCACTGACTTTCCCGCCAGTATAAGTCCGCTCGTGTTGCGGTCCAGGCGGTTGCAGACACCTGGCCTGAATGTCCGAAGATCTTCCCGTGTGAGCTGACCGCTGTGGATCAGATAGCTAATCACATACTCGTTCGCAGAAACGTCTTCTGCTCTGGCTTTCTGCGACAGCATGCCGGCCGGTTTGTTCATAATCAGCACATGCTCATCTTCATATAGGACATCAAGTGGTATCTGGAGAGGCACGGATTCCTGTCTCGTAAATTTTTCAACCGTTTCATCAGAGAGAAACAGCGTGACTTCGTCCTTCGCGCTGATCTTTTCGCTTCCGTCCGCTTTTTTTTGATTCAACACGATATTCTTTTTGCGGAGCATTTTATAGATAAAACTCTTCGGTGCCTGATTCAGATATTTTTGTAAAAATTTATCCAGACGCTGTCCGGCTTCTTTTGGTGATATATGTAGAACCCGCATAAGTAACGCTCCTCATTCTCTATAAAACAAGAGTCAGCATGATATGCCTGACCATTTCATCTCTCGACAGATTTGGATATTTAGGGTCGGGAGCATACGTGATTCCCTCATGCAGGCTGTCCCAGTTTTTGTTCAGGGAGTCCAGCCGTTCCAGGAATTTATCGATGGTTTTCGTCATCACTCTGACCGTTACCGGATAACCGTTGTGACGGAGCATTTTCTGAATATGCTCCTGGATAAACTCCGCATTTTCCCTGTTCTCCAGGGCAATATAACAGACGACGGTGTCTCCGCATACAGCGGCTGCATCCACATACACGTTCTTTTCATACGTCGTGAAAAAGAGTTCATATGCAACCGGCAGTCTCCCCGCGTGTGCCTGTATTTCTTCTATTACTTCTTTTGGACTCGGCCTTCGCATCATCATCATGATCAGTCCCACCATCGATCTGCACGCTGGAAGACAGCCAACGACTGCCACCACTGTCAGAACATTTTCTCTCTTTCCAAAACAGCATATTCCCAGCACAAATACTGCCAGAGGCAGCACGAAAAGTCCCGCCGTAACCAGCAGTCTTCTCTTTTTCTGTGCCGCAATATACCCTGCCTCTCCTTTTGACACCTTCATGCTATTTCCCCGATTTCTTTTTGTGTACATTTCGTATTGTCTTTTTTGCAGTTGGTTTCCTGGTTTTCTTTTTTTCCTGCTTTCCTGATCCGTATCGTCCTTCCGGCCTGATCAGGCATTTTTTATCATATCCAATCAGATCTGTGCGCCCTGTCTTTTTCAGTGCTTCCTCCACGAGTGGCCGGTTCCCGGGCAGCCGGTACTGCATAAGTGCCCGCTGCATCGCTTTTTCATGAAAGGAACGCGGTACATAAACTTCCTCCATATTCCTGGGATCCAGGCCCGTATAATACATGCAGGTTGAGACCGTGGATGGTGTTGGATAGAAATCCTGAACCTGCTCCGGCATAAATCCCATATCCCGGATGTATTCCGCCAGTTTTACCGCATCATCAAGTCTGCAGCCCGGATGAGATGACATGAAATACGGAACTGCATACTGCTGTTTCTTCAGACGCTGATTCCACTGCTGGTACTTTTGAAAAAACTCTTCATAGACAGCATGATTTGGTTTTCCCATACACTGCAGTACCCGGTCAGACACGTGTTCCGGTGCCACCCGCAGCTGACCGCTGATATGATGTCCGACAAGCTCTTTCATAAATTCATCCTGCCTGTCAGCCATCACATAGTCAAACCGGATCCCGGATCTGACAAATACCTTTTTTACGTTCGGAAGCTGACGCAGACGCCGCAGCAGTTTTGTATAGTCACTGTGGCTGGCATTCAGGTTGGGACACGGCTTTGGAAACAGGCACTGCCTGTCTTTGCAGGCTCCCTTTTCCAGCTGCTTTTTGCATGCAGGCTGTCTGAAATCGGCAGTCGGTCCTCCCACATCATGGATATATCCTTTAAATCCGGGATCTTTTGTAAATGAAACAGCTTCCCTTTCCAGTGATTCATGGCTTCTCGCCTGTACGATTCGTCCCTGATGGAAGGTCAGCGCGCAGAAATTACATGCCCCAAAGCACCCCCTGCAGCTTGTCAGACTGAAACGCACCTCATCGATCGCCGGAACACCGCCATCTTTCTCATACATTGGATGGTATGTATTCGCATACGGCAATCCGTAAATGTCGTCCAGCTCCTGTGTGGTAAGCGGTTTTGCAGGAGGATTCTGAACGATATACCCCTGTCCCTCGTACGGCTCGGCGAGTGTATCCCCGGTAAACGGATCCGTATTGGAGTACTGCAGCGCAAAACTTCTGGCATAACTTTTCTTATCACTGCAGATGGATTCATAGGATGGAAGAATGAAAGCGCCGTTTAAACGTTCCTTATCCTTTGTCCGAAAAACGGTTCCCGGCACATAGGTAATCTCAGATACCGGAATCCCGGCATCAAGTGCTTCTGCAAGTTCGATGATGGAATGCTCTCCCATCCCGTAAGATATGATATCCGCTCCGGAATCCAAAAGCACGGAACGTTTTACACGGTCAGACCAATAATCGTAATGGCCAAGACGGCGCAGACTTGCCTCGATTCCGCCCAGTATTACCGGTGTATGTTTATATGTCTGTCTGATCAGATTTCCGTAAACGATCACAGCGCGGTCCGGCCTGCATCCCATCTTCCCTCCCGGCGAATAAGCGTCTGTACGCCGGCGCTTTTTCGCTGCCGTATAGTGATTAACCATGGAGTCCATATTTCCCGATGAAACGAGAAATGCAAGGCGGGGTTCCCCAAATGTCTGTACACTTTCCGGCTTCGTCCAGTCAGGCTGTGAAATAATGCCTACCGAATATCCCCTGCTCGCCAGCAGGCGCGTGATGATCGCACTGCCAAAAGAAGAATGGTCTATATACGCATCTCCGCAGATATAGACAAAATCCGGTCTGTCGATACCGGATGCCTGCAGCTCCTGTTTTGTTGTCGGCATAAATGTTACAGACATGGATTCAGCACCTCATAATTTCCTTCCAGAATGTCCCGGTATGTATGAATATAATAATCCGCAAGACTCTTCTTTTGTACATCCTGATCCACACTGTATGCATCCCAGACTGCACAGGTCTGCATCCCGGCGCGCTTTCCCGCCAGAATACCAGCCGGGATATCTTCAAACACCAGACATTCATCCGGCTGCGCACCCAGCTCGTCCGCCACCAGCAGATAGATATCAGGCTCCGGTTTTCCACTTTTCACATCACAGCAGGTATGCACCGATGTAAAACATTCCTCCAGCTTGTGGACCTTCAGAATTGATTCCACGAGTTCCCTGCTGTTGCTGGATGCAATCCCCATACGAATGCCCTTTCCCCGCATATCTGTGATAAATTCAAACACCCCTTCTTTCAGCGGCGTCTCATGCAGATATTTATCGCGTGCCATACACAGCCACTCTTCTTTGATGGTATCGACAGCGTCTCCAAGATTAAATCGCTGTTTAAAATAACAGGCCGTCTCCGTAAAACTCATCCCCTCAATCTCACGCTGCAGCGTTCTTGGAAGTTCCTTTTTGTGGCGGCCCAGATATTCCCGGTCAATCTCTTTCCACATCCACATGGAATCCACAAGCGTACCGTCCAGATCAAACAGCATTGCCTTTTTATTTGTCAACATGTATATTCACCAGCCTTTCTATCTCATCTGATGTCAGTGCCCGGTATTCGCCCGGCTGAAGCGTTTCATCCAGTGTAAGTGTTCCCATGGACAGACGTTTCAGATACAGCACCTGTTTTCCGACGGCCTCAAACATCCGTTTGATCTGATGAAATCTCCCTTCCCGTATTGTAATTTTCACTTCCGAGATTTCCCCGCTTTTTAAAATGACCAGTTTTGCCGGGAGCGTACGTCTCTCATCTTTGATATCCAATCCATCCTGAAACTGCTTCACATCCGCCTCTGTCACAACACCGGCGATCCTCGCGTAATATGTCTTGTCCACATGCTTTTTCGGGGAAAGCAGTTCATGTGAAAGTTCCCCGTCATTTGTAATCAACAGCAGGCCTTCCGTATCTTTATCGAGCCTTCCGACTGGAAACAGATCACTTCTCCTGTGTTCGATGATCAGATCCATCACCGTCCGGTCTTTTGTGTCTTTTACTGCGGTGACAACACCTGCCGGCTTATACAAAAGGAAATATTCCTTACTGACAAAGTCCACCTGTCTGCCGGAAACAGTAACACAGTTCTCTCCCGGACACACTTTCTGCTCCGGTCTGCATGCACTGTTCCCGTCAACGCAGACCTGCTTTTTACGAATCAATTCTTTTACTGCTGATCTGGTTCCGACTCCCATCTCCGACAGATACCGGTCCAGCCGCATTATTCTCTTTTCGCCTTTTTTCCCCGCCATCACTGCCATCTCCAGCCACTGTAATATTTATTTTTCAGTGTATTCTTCTGTATCTTACTCCAGCCAAGCGGAAATTCATCAACGCAGACAAGGTGCCATCCGCTCTCACAGGCAAGGCCGGCCACGTCGAGCGTCTCACCTTTCAGATATTTGATGATCCGATAATCGTCATGAGGAAGAGACAGTACCCTGCGGTACATAGATGGCTTTATCCCCATCGCAAAAGCCTGCGAAGGTTCAAAGCGTCCTTTTTTTATGTCCCCCAGATACCAGCCGGTCCGGAGATATCGAATCGAGGGTTCCAGCTCGCAGCCCCGCGAAAGTGCATACAGTCTCTCCCCGATCACCCGCAGTTCCATGTCTTCCAGACATTTCTCAGACACATCCTGAAAGAATGCCTCCGCCTCTTTGGGAAGAATACACGTTCCGGCTTTTCCAGGGGAATTTTCTGACAGCTCTCCCTGCTTTTTCAGCAGCGCAAGAAAGTGTCCTTCTCCGCGCATCCTGTGCGGGAAAATGCGGACACACGGCAGCAGATCCCCGCATCCTTCCGAAAAGCCCTCATACGGGGCAATTTGAGCAAGCTCAAGGTCCGGAAATTCACGCAGCAGCCATTCTACATTATTTTCATTTTCTTCTTTTGAAAACGTACATGTGGAATACAGCATCATTCCGCCCGGTTTCAGCATCTGATAAGCCTGTCCCAGAAGCTCTCTTTGTATCACCGCATATTCACCTGGTCCGCGCCGTTCCCAGTCAGCAGTCATACGGGATGCTTTTCGAAACATCCCTTCCCCGGAACACGGGGCATCGATGAGGATCTTATCAAAATATTCCGGATAAATAGCAAGCAGCTTCGCCGGATCCTCACTCATCACACAGATATTCCGAATCCCAAACAACTCCAAATTTTTAAGAAGTGCTTTCGCTCTGGAGCTGCTGATATCATTGGCAAACAGAATACCCTTTCCCTGAAGCCGCACCCCCAGTTTCGTGGCTTTCCCGCCCGGCGCCGCACACAGATCCAGCACCCGGTCGCCCGGTTCCACCGGCAGACGGTCTGCAGGTGTCATTGCACTCGGTTCCTGCAGGTAGTATAGTCCTGCCGCATAATACGGATCTTTTGACGGCTGTTCGGATTCCTCATAAAAAAAGCCGTCAGAAATCCACGGTACAGGTTCCACCGGCATGGTTGTTCTGCTCCTGAATTCTTCCGGGGACAGTTTCAGCGTATTGACACGCAGCCCGCAGGCAGCGGGCTGTGTCAGACTCTTTATGTACGATTCGTACTGAGTTCCGAGTAGTTTTTGCATTTGTTCCAGAAATCTCTTTGGTAAATTCGTTTCCATTCTCTCAACCTTCCAGCGAATCCATGGTGACAGCCTGTGCACGGTAACCTTCCGCAATAATATCAAGCTGTTTATGAAAACGTTTCAGCTGCTGAAGATCGTTCGTCGCATAGATACGGTAAAACTCATCCTGTATTTTTACAGCTTCCCGCTGATTGGAGAGTTTAAACAGGTTTTCGATATTGTTCAGAATATCGGAAACCAGATTCATCTGCAGCAGTGAAGAATTCTGGGCATCCATGATCTCATTGCGCACCGTCGACATCTCATTGTCCAGTGCAATAATGGCATCGGCAGCCTTGCTCAGACGAATACGGATATGCTCCGGCATCTTGGATTTATATTTGTACTGCAGAGAATGCTCGATGGTTGCCCAGAAATCCATCGCCATTGTACGGATCTGAATCTCTGCCTGAATACGCTTCGGTCCGTTCAAAGTTTCAACCATATAGTAGATAATCATATGAAAGCTGCGGTAGCCGCTGTCTTTCATGTGCGTGATATAGTCTTTTTCGTATTTCACCGTAATATCACTGCGATTTCTGATCAGCTGTGCAACCCGTTCAATGTCCTCAACAAACTGGCAGATAATACGGATTCCCGCGATATCCTCTATCTGTTCCTCCATCTGTTCAATTGGAATCTGTTTTTTCTGAAGCTTTTCCAAGATACTGGTCACACTTTTTACCCGGCCTGATACTTCTTCGATCGGTGAGTAAAGGTTTTTTACTTTATGCTCTTTGATCAGGTGATTAAATTTATCTGTCAGCTCTTTAACTGCCAGTTCATAAGGGTTTAATATCTCACGCCATAACTGTATTTCCATATTACCAATCTCTCCTTTATTTCGACTTACCCATCATTCATTATATGAACGAATCAGGAAATTAGACCAGCTATTTCATATTTTTCAGGACATGCAGCAGGTATTCCCACATACGGCCGACAGAAGAGATGCTGACGCGTTCATTGACGCTGTGGATATCCAGGATATCCGGTCCAAAAGAAATGCAGTCAAGAGCATCATTTTTTCCTTTAAACAACCCGCATTCAAGCCCGGCATGCACCGTCGTCACAACCGGCTTCTCCCCAAATAAATCTTCATAAGTCCGGCACATGATTTCCCGAAGCGGTGAATGTTCCTGATACTCCCATGCCGGATATTCCCCTTCAAAATCACACGCTCCGCCAAGAAATTCCGTCAGATAACAAGTCCCCGACATGACATGGTGCTTCTCACTTTCGACAGAACTTCGAATGCTCACAAGTACCTTGAACATTTCCGGTGTCAGCTCTGCAACGGCAGTATTTGCTGATGTCTGCGGCATTCCCGGTACCAGTCCGCTCATATGAATTACGCCGTTTTGCTGGTTCATCAGGAAAAACAATACTTTCTCCATACTGACCGGATGAAGGGCCGGCTCTGTCTTGTATCCCATTTTCCTGACGGTCAGCGTAATCTCTCCGTCACTTCCCGCGTACTCGCTGCGAAGCTCTTTTTGCAGATCGCTCAAACTGTTCTTTAAAAGCTCTTCCTGATTTTCATCCGCCATGATAAGAGCTCTGGCTTCATTAGGAATCACATTGTGCTTTTTTCCTCCCTCAAGCTCTGACACCAGAAACGGCATCTGCTGCTTCAGCGTAAATAAGACCCTTCCTATAAGAATATTGGCGTTGGCGCGCTGTTTATCGATTTCCATTCCGGAGTGACCGCCTTTAAGCCCTGTCACATGAATTTCATAGCAGCCATTCGTCTCCTCGATATAACGCACCGGTATCAGACACTTTACACTCACACCGCCCGCACATCCGCTCAGAAGATATCCTTCCTCTTCGGAATCGATATTGATCAGATACTTTCCCTTAAGCGTGGCAGCGTCAAACTGACCGGCTCCCAGAAGTCCGACCTCTTCGTTAGATGTCAGCAGTACTTCAAGCGCCGCATGCTGCAGGCTGTTGTCTTCCAGAAGGGCAAGTGCATATGCTACTGCAATCCCGTCGTCAGCCCCCAGTGTCGTATCTCCGGCACTGATATAGTCGCCGTCCACAGACAGCTTCAGACCGTCTTTTTCAAAATTATGGTCCGACTGCGGCGTTTTTTCGGCAACCATATCTGTATGGCCCTGAATGATCACCGGAACGGCATCTTCATATCCCGGCGCTGCAGGTTTCTCTATCAATACATTGTCAGAATCATCCACCCGGCAGGTGAGTCTGTGATCACGCGCAAAGTCCGTAAGGAATCTGCGCACATCCTCCGTGTGACCGGATCCGTGAGGAATCTGACACCATTTTTCAAAATAATAAAATACGCGTTCAGGTTTCAAACCTTCTAATACCGCCATATTTGCACCTTCCTTTCACAAACTTCATTGTGTCATATATAATATGAAAAATCAAGGCATATATATAGGAAAACACCTTGAGGTGAACAGCCATGAAACGTACCGGATTTATCCTTTTCATCACACTGCTCCTCGGATATATGCTTCTCTTTCCTGCAGAATCTCTGAACGCATCTGTTCAGGGCATTAATCTGTGGTTCCACACACTGCTGCCGGCGCTTCTGCCTTTTATTATACTCTCCGGACTGCTGATCCATACAAATTTCATTCCATTTTTATTCGGAATCTTCCCGTCTTTCTGGCATGTTGTCTTCGGCTTGTCACCATATGGTGCTTATGCTTTTCTCCTGGGAATGTTCTGCGGTTATCCAATGGGAGCCAAACTGACTGCTGATCTTCTCAAAGAAAACTGCATCACGAAAAATGAGGCCGATTACCTGCTCACAATATCCAACAATGCCAGTCCCATGTTTCTCATGGCTTATATTCTGAATCAGCTGTTAAACACACAACGCATGGTTATAATTTCCTTTGCATTAATATACGTTTCAGAATTCATATGCTGCCTGGTTTTCCGCGCATATTACCATCGGTTTCGTTTCTCGGAAACCGGAAGCAATTCCATAAAAAAAGAGGTATCCCAAGTCCCGCTCCCGGAACTCCTCGATACCTCTATCATGAACGGTTTTGAATCCATAACTAAACTTGGCGGATATGTTCTGCTCTTCAACATTCTGGCTGCAATGATCGAAAAGATACTGCCTTCCGGCTCCGTGGCTGGCTCCCTGATCGCAGCAGTGACCGAACTGACCAGCGGAGCTGCCAAAGTCGCGCAATTACCCTGGGACTTTTCTCTCCGATACAGTATCATACTGGCGGCGACCGCATTCGGCGGTCTTTCCTGTGTACTTCAGACACACAGCATGATTCGGAAAGCGGGCCTGTCCATACGCATGTATCTGACTGCCAAGGTCCTTAACGGCGCACTCACCTATATGCTTTGCCGATTATTCTCCGCCTTCTTCCATGGATAAGTCATCAAATTCATCCTCATCCGGAAGCTGAACCTGCTGCGCCATGGAACCTGTCTGAGGTGACAGCTCACTTCTGTTCTTGTTTACGACCTCATAACAGCTCTGCAGTGAAGTGATAAAGGTCTTATATTTTTCTCCGGCATCCTGCAGTGTACTCCCCATGATCTGTTCGAGATTTGCCAGCATATCATCTGTGTAGGCAATGGCACTGACACGAATATTGTTCGCATCCTGTGTCGCATCATCCAGAATCCCCTGCGCCTGTTTGTTGGCATTCGTGATTGTTTCATTTGCCTGCGCATAAGCCTGCTGCATCACTTCATGCTGGCTGACAAGTTCCTGGGCCTTTGACTGTGCATCTGCAATAATGCTGTCAGCTTTTGACTGTGCATCTGCCAGGATTGCATCTTTATTGCTGATAATTTTCTGATATCGTTTCACCTCATCCGGTGTTTTCATTCGGAGTTCACGCAGCATTTCTTCCAGCTCTTCTTTATTAACGACAATTTTAGTCGTGGACAGGGGCTGATATTTACAGCTGTCTACGTATTCCTCAATCTCTTCAATAATCTGTTCAATTCTACTGCTCATAGCTCTTCTCCTTATCCGTTATTCTTCTGTTCCCCATGCAGTTTCTTATAAATTTCCTCCACAACGTAAGGTGGAACAAACTTCGTGATATCGCCGCCAAAGACGGCTACCTCTTTTACAGTTGTCGAACTTAAATATGCATATTCCAGACTCGTCGTCAGGAACATCGTATCAATATCGGGTGCCAGAACCCGGTTCGTCTGCGCCATCTGCAGCTCAAAATCAAAGTCTGTGATCGCACGCAGTCCTCGTACAATGGCGTTGGCCTCATGTTCTCTGGCAAAGTCAATAGACAGGCCGGAAAAAGAATCTACTTCAATATTTGGTACTGATTCCGTTACCTTAGTTAGTATATTAACACGTTCTTCGACAGAAAACAACGGACTTTTTGCAGAATTGTGCAGAACCCCCACGATAACCCTGTCAAATAGCTTTGCAGCGCGTGTGATCACATCGAGGTGTCCATTGGTCACCGGATCAAAAGTGCCCGGATAAACTGCTGTTGTCATAAGTGGATTTCTCCTGTATCTTTATATTTTTATAACTGCGGTTCTAAAAACCGCAAAAATAAATGTCTGTTTGTCTTATATTTCTTTTCACGTACAACGATAAACGGCAGCTTATCCAGAAATGAAAAATCCGTATCAAGCGCCGCTTCTATAATGATCACGGTATCTCCCGTCATCAGCCCTGAACCCGCAAGTGTCAGAAGGATTTTTTCTTCCACGCCATTTTGGTATGGCGGATCCATAAAAATAAAATCAAACTGAATCTTACCGTTCAGCCTGCTGATTGCCGACAAGACATCCATGCCCAGGACTTCTCCGCCGTCCTGCAGCCTTGTCTTCTGCAGGTTGTCCTTAATGCACGTTACCGCTTCCCTGTCCTGTTCCACAAATACACAGTGCGCCGCACCCCGGCTTAGTGCCTCGATGCCGATTGCACCGCTTCCTGAAAACAAATCCAGAAAATTACATCCCGCAATGCCTGCCTGCAGAATATTAAACAACGTCTCTTTGATCCTGTCTGTCGTCGGTCTTGTCTGCATCCCCTTCGGTGTCCGAAGCGGTATGCTTCTTGCTTTTCCTGCAATAACTCTCATCGTTTAATACCTGATCTGCTCCCGCCAGTCAAGATCTCCTCTTGCCAGACCGAGAATCAGGCACTCAGCCGTAGCAATATTCGTTGCAACCGGGATATTGTACTGGTCACAGCACCGGGAGATTGCCTGGATATCAGGCTCTTTGGCGGACATCATCACCGGATTGTAGAACAGGATCACAAGATCCATATCGCCCCGTTCGATCATCTCCGTAAACTGTTTGTCACCTCCAACAGAACCGGCCAGAAACTTGTGTACATGAAGACTTGTTACCTCTTCAATTCTTCTTCCCGTTGTCCCTGTTGCATACACTTCATGCTTGGAAAGAATCCCTTTGTATGCAATGCAAAAATCTTCAATCAAGCTTTTTTTACTGTTATGTGCTATAATTCCTATATTCATTCTTAAGGCCCCTTCAGCATTTTATAGAATCATTATAACAAATAACTAAATAAACTGCAAATATTTTTCACAAATTATACATGTCTTCTAAATTCTTCAGAATTTGTCAATACTTGAAGAAACTTCTAGTGTAATATCTTTTTTATTTCATATACTACCATCGTAACCAAAAACAAAAAACTTTTCAATTTTAAGGAGGCAACATTATGTCAAATCGTTCTTCTAATACTGCTGCAGTACCGGAAGCAAAAGGCGCACTGGACCGTTTTAAATTTGAAGTAGCCAATGAGCTGGGAGTACCGCTTTCTGACGGTTATAATGGAAACCTGACTTCCAAACAGAATGGTTCTGTTGGTGGTTATATGGTTAAAAAAATGATCGAAGCACAGGAAAGACAGATGTCCGGAGGACAGGGCGGACAGTACTAAAAAAGCTCCGCTCGCGAAAGCAGCTCAGATGGGAAACATCTGAGCTGCTTTTTTTTATGCTCTTATAATTCGATGCTGCCGGTAACATCGCCGTTGATCACATAGTATGCGGCAAATTCTTCCGGTTTCACATAAAGCTTTACGTCCTTGAGATCTTTTTCTTTTTTTCCCATTTCTTTTGTCCAAATATCTTTCACACGTTCTGTCAAAGCCGTTGTATCAATTTCTTTTCCGCCAAACTGGAGGACCACAGCCGCTGCCACTTCCTGTTTCGCTGCTGTTTTCTTAGCAGCCGGCTTCTTGGCTGCGGCTTTTCTTGTTGCCGGCTTTTTGGCCGGTGCCTTTTCTGCCGGTGTCTTTACCGTATCTTTTACAGCTGCCTTCGCTGGTTCTTTTACTTCTTCTGCTCGTTTTTCTGCTGCTTCCGGCATGGTTTTGACTGTTGCTTCAGCAATTTCTTTTGCTTCTGTTTTTACAGTTTCTTTTGTGGCCGCCGGAACTGTTTTGGTCTCAACTGTGGGTGTCTCTTTCACTTCTGTTACTCCTGTTTTTTTCACTGCCATGAAATTCCCTCCTTGATATATCCTCATTGCATTTTTGTACATAATACTCCTAAACTCACAAAAATGCAATATTATTCTATGCTTTTCAGGGATTCTACCATATTAATTCGTTTTAGACGGAAATGCATCACCACATTGACGAAAAATGAAAAGATCCATGTCAGTATAATACTGTACAGATAGCTCAGCGGTTTGATGCTCCTTCCAAACATCATCATATCAATTTCAGCTGTGAATATTACGTAGCGATGGAGAATCACACCAAAACCAACACCGAGAATGCAGCCAAATAACGTAAGCCAGATATTTTCTCTGAACACATACTGTGAAACTTCCATTTCGTAAAAACCGAGGACCTTCAGCGTAGCAAGTTCCCGCTTTCTTTCACTGATATTGATGTTATTAAGATTGTACAGTACGACAAACGCCAGCAGTCCAGCTGAAATCACAAGCACATAGATGACCGTGTCCATACTTTTCAGCATATTAGCGATCCGGTCACTCGTAGAGCTTGTAAATGTTACAGCGGATACGCCCTCCATATCCATATAATCTTTCTGAATCGCATCCTCTTCCTCCTGTGTTCCTTCGGCTGTCTTGAAGAACAGCTCCTGAATCTCTGGAGGTTCGCCATAGAGTTTTTCGTAATAGGAAGAAGTCATATAGATATAATGGAAAAAATAATTTTCTGTGACTGCCGTTACTTTTGCTTCCAGACGTTTTTCACTGTCATCCTTCAGATAAATGGTATCGCCGGCTTTTACGCCCAGCAGTTTTGCAAGTTTTTCCGTAATGATAATCCCGTCATCTGTGAGCTGATATTTTTCATCTGTCACGCGGTCCTGCAGATGAATAAAATCATCCAGTTTTTCTGCCTCTTCCACCACTACGAGATACGCTGATTTTTCGACTTTTTCATATCCTGCGTCCACGGAAGTCTCTTTGGCCTCCATGGTATCTGTCACCCGGCTGTCTTCACGTACCGCCTTCCTGACCTTTTGCACCTGATCTTCTGTGATATCCTCCTCCATTGCAAGCGTCCCGGAAAAAATCCGCACCTCCCCGAATTGAAGATCTCCGATTGCCATGATCGAATCTTTCAGGCCAAATCCGACGAGAAGAAGTCCCATACACCCCCCGATGCCAAAAATGGTCATCAGAAATCGTTTCTTATAGCGGAACAGATTTCTCATGGTTGATTTTTGGCTGAAACTTAAATGTTTCCACAATACCGCAGCCCGTTCCAGAAGGATTCGTTTTCCTGCCTTGGGAGCTTCCGGCCGCATCAGCTGTGCAGGCACTTCCCGCAGTTCATTGTAACATGCTCCCAGTGCCGCGACAGTCGTACACAGAATGGCAAGCAGCGCTGATGTAATGGTATATTCCGCATGGATCGGCGCCAGAACTTCCGGAAGCGTGTCATACAGGATCCCATATGCCTGTATGATGACGACCGGAAGAAGTTTCTGCCCCAGTACCACACCAATGGCACTTCCTATTAAGGTCGCGAGAAATGCATAGAGGATATATTTCATCATGATCGCGCCCTTACGATAACCGAGTGCTTTCATGGTTCCGATCTGCTGTCTTCCTTCTTCTATCATTCTCGTCATCGTCGTCAGACAGATCAGTGCGGCGACCAGAAAAAAGATAACCGGAAAGACATTGCCGATGGCTTCAATGCGCTGCGCGTCCTGATCATATTCAACATACGTCTGGATGGAATTGCGGTCCAGAACATACCAGGACGGAAATTCCAGGTCATTCAGATCCTTTTCACCATCTGCTATTTTTTTCTCTGCCTCAGCGATGTCAGTATCTGCTTTCGCTTTCTCATCTTCGTATTCCTGTTTTGCCTCTGCGAGCTCTGCTTCTTTTTCTTCCAGGGTTTCTCTTGCTTCCTGCAGTTTAGCCGCTCCGTCCTCATACTCACGTTTTCCGTCTTCCAGCTTGGCATCTCCGTCCAAAAGTTCCTGCTCTTTTTCGGCAAGCGTCACTTTATTGGCCTCGATTTCGTCATAAGCATTCGAGAGTTCATCTGCGCCGGCATTTAGCTGAACTCTTCCTTCTTCCAGCTGCCTTCTCGCATCTTCCAGCTGGCTTCTTCCTGTTTCCAGCTGCTGCCTTCCTGTCTCCAGCTGCTGCCTTCCTGTCTCCAGCTGTTCCCATGCATCTGCCAGTTCTTTCTCCGCCGCCTCAATTTTAGCTTTCTGGACGGCAAGTTCTTCCCTTGCAGCGTTCAGCTGTTCTCTTGCAGCATTCAGATTTTGCAGCTGTGCCTCTAGAACTGCAGCCTCCTCAGGTGTCAGACCGGGATTCTGCAGCCCCTGTTCTACCAGCTCCTGATTCTTTGCAAGCTGAGCATCCTGCGTTTCCAGCTCACTTTCCTGCCCGGCTAATTCTGCCTTTCCAGACTCCAGCTCCGCCGTATTTTGCTGCAGTGTCACTTCATTTTGTTGAAGCTGTTCCTGATTCCGGCTGAATTCCGCTTCCTGCAATTCGAACTGCGCCTCCTGATCCGACAACAGCTGTTCCTGTTCAAAAAACTCAGCTTCTTTTTCTATGTACTCATCGACAGACTGATTATATGTTTCGACGCCTTCATCCAACTGTTCGTATCCGTCGTCCAGCTGTTCATGTCCGTCGATCAGTTTTTCTTCATTTTCATCAAGCTCACGTTTTCCATCTGCAAGTTCCGACTGTTTATCTTCCAGCTCCTGTCTGGCATCCGAAAGTTTCTGATCTGCATCGGACAGTTTCTGATCTGCATCAGACAGCTGCTGTCTGGCATCCGCTATTTTTGTCTTGGCATCTGTGATCTTTTGATGCCCTTCTTCCTGCAGTGAGTCGTAACGTTCGTTACATCTGTCATCTTCGAGCTTCTCAATTTCATCTGCTACAGCTTCAGCCGCATCTTCATATTCTTCGCTGTAGCAGAGCATATCCTTCGTACCGTCTGTTTCCACATACAGTTCACTGTATGCCTCCATGGAAAAATCTTCCGCCAGTATCACACCAAAACCATCAACTTTTCCATTTCCAAGACTGCTTGTGCCGCGCTCCAGACTCAGGTAGAACGGGCTGTTGCCAAACCCGCAGACGGTCAGCGTATCAAGATGCAGAACATCTGCAGTGTCTGTGTCCGCTCCCGCCGATACTGTCATTTTGTCGCCAATGTCATACCCGTACTTTTCTTTTAGATTGGCATCCAGAAGTACTTCCCCGCTTTGTTTTGGGAGGTTTCCTGAAACCACCTCAATCTCATTCATATTTTCTGTCAGCGACATCAGTTTCATGACATATTGATTTTCACCGCCATTTGTCAGCACATCCGCAGAATATGAAGGCATGACACGGCTGACACCTGGGACGTTTTTTATCACTTCGGCGTCTTCCTGTGTCATCCCAAGAGTTCCCAACACGCGGATATCCATCAGATTCTGCGCATCATAATAAGCGTCCGCCGACAATTTCATATCCGGTCCGGCCGCCCGTATTCCGGCAAAAAAAGCCACTCCCAGCACAACAATGATGAGAATCGACAAAAACCGGTTTTTACTTTTTTTGATCTCCATCAGGAAATCTTTGCGCAGCATACGTTTTTTCATAGGAAATCCCTACCATTCAATCACATCTACAGATTTTGGTTCCGAATTCACCGTCATCTCACTCACTTTACCATTTTTTATGCGAATGACGCGGTCCGCAATCGGAGCGATCGCAAGATTATGTGTGATCACAACGACCGTCATCCCTCTCTGTCTGCATGTCTCCTGCAGCAGTTTGAGAATCGCCTTTCCAGTCTGATAATCAAGTGCCCCTGTGGGCTCATCGCACAGAAGAAGCTTTGGATTTTTGGCGAGTGCGCGCGCAATCGCCACCCTCTGCTGCTCTCCCCCGGACAGTTGAGCCGGGAAATTGTGCATTCTCTCTGCAAGTCCAACATCCGCAAGTATGGTTTTTGCATCCAGCGGATCCTGACAGATCTGCGATGCGAGTTCTACATTTTCCAGCGCCGTCAGATTCTGAACCAGATTATAAAACTGAAAGACAAAACCGATATCATTTCTGCGGTACGTTGTCAGCTGCCGTTCCCTGTACCGGCTGATATCATTTCCGTCAACCAGGGTTGTTCCCTCGTCAGAGGTGTCCATGCCCCCGAGAATATTTAATACCGTCGTTTTTCCCGCACCGCTTGGTCCGACGATTACCGCAAACTCTCCTTTTTCAATCGTCAGATCAATGCCATCAACCGCCTGTATGGTAATTTCACCCATACGGTAATATTTCTTAATGCCTTTCATAACTACGATTGGCTGCATAGAACACCTCACTTCTTCAATCACAGGCTGATTCCCTCTGTCTGATATTTTTGATACACTTCCAGTTTTTTGCGAAGTGCGCTGTATTCCGGATCGTCCAGAAGTTTCCCGTTGTCAGCCCTCAAAAGACCGGCTGCCCCGCTGGCAGTTTTCAATACCTCTGCATCCTGAAATATATCTGCAATTTTAAATTCCATCATTCCGCTCTGCCGGATTCCCAGTATGTCCCCCGGTCCCCTCAGCTTCAGATCCTCCCCGGCGATATAGAACCCGTCATTGGACCGGTTCAGGATCTCGAGGCGTTTCGCCGTATTTTCATCCTCATTTCCCTGCATGAAGATACAATAGGACTGCGCGTCTCCGCGTCCTACACGTCCGCGCAGCTGATGCAGCTGCGCCAGTCCGAACCGCTCTGCATTTTCAACCAGCATAACGGTGGCGTTCGGCACATTGACTCCAACTTCTACGACCGTCGTACTGACCAGTACCTGTATATCATTGGCCGCAAACTTTTCCATCACTTCATTTTTCTCCGCCGCTTTCATCTTGCCGTGAAGAATTCCGACAGTCGTTCCCCGTGAAAGATACCCTGACAGTTTTTGTGGATAGTCCGTGACATTTTCCGCATCAAGCCCCTCACTCTCCTCCACCATCGGGCAGATAATATATGCCTGATGCCCTTCCTGAATCTGCTGATCGATAAAACGGTAAGCTGTCCTGCGGTATCCCTGGTTCACAACGCAGTTTTTGATGGGCAGTCTTTTTGCCGGCAGCTCATCGATCACTGATAGATCCAGGTCACCGTACAGAATAATCGCCAGTGTGCGCGGTATCGGTGTTGCACTCATGACAAGTACATTGGGTACCCCTCCTTTTTCAGAAAAAAGTTCTCTCTGACGTACCCCGAAACGATGCTGCTCATCCGTTACAACCAGCGCAAGGCTGTGATATTCGACCTTTTCCTGTATCAGCGCATGGGTACCGATGATGATGCGGCAGGATCCGCTCTTTATCAAATCGTACCGCTCCCGTTTTTCTTTTGCCGTATTGGAACCAGTCAGCAGAACAGGAGCGTACTGCTCCCATTCTCCCGGATCAAGCAGCTGTCTTAAGGATTCATAATGCTGCTTTGCCAGCACCTCCGTCGGTACCATCATAGCAGACTGACAGCCATTTTCCGCCGCCATAATCATCGCAAGAAAAGCTACAATCGTTTTTCCACTGCCCACATCCCCCTGTACGAGGCGTGCCATGGCCGTACTGCTTCTCATATCCCGCTCGATCTCAAACCAGACCTGTTTCTGCGCCGCTGTCAGCTCATACGGCAGGCGTTCCATGATCTCCTCCGTTTTCCAGACCTCTTTGAGTGCAAAGGATGCCGGTGTGATCTCTGACTGCTCTTTAAACCCCGCAACCGTGAGAATAAACAGTAAAAATTCATCAAATACCAGCCGTCTGCGTGCTTCTTTCAGGGCTTCAAAATCATTTGGAAAATGAATCTGTGTGATCGCGGCGGAATATCCCAAAAGTCCATACTGCTCCCGAAAAGACGCGGGCAGGTATTCCTGCAGATATTCGCTGAGAAGGAACAGCTCTTTAACGGCTTTTGTCACTGCTTTATTCGAAAGTCCTGCCGTCAGTCCATAAAGTGGCTGCATGGCATTTTGTATCTGTTCATATGCAGCGGGGGTAAAATACTCCGGCTGTTCCATTGTCAGGCGCCCGTTTTTTTCTGTGACTTTTCCCCGAAAAACAAAAACAGCACCCCGCTTCAGCACATTTCTCAGAAACGGCATATTAAACCAGGTCAGAGACAGCGAAGCATCCCCTTCCCTGATCTTTGTCGTAATGACGACGCGCGGTCCCATCTTTTTGACATCGGGTGTCTGCTGCAGGATCCCCGTAACGGCCCATTTTTTACCCGGAATCAGCTGACTTATCCGAACCGGAGCTTCATAGATGTCATAGTCTCTTGGATAATAATGCACCAGGTCATCGGTAGAGCGGATTCCGAGCTTTCCAAACAGTTTCTCTGTCTTATCCCCAACTCCCCTGATTGTTGTTAATGAATGTTCTGACTTCACACCGTATCATCCTTCTACTAAACTGTTATACTGCACCTCAAACATATACTGTAGTTAAAAAGGGCACTGCAAAGAATTAATTTTCCCCTGCAGTGCCCATGTCTTATTCTACTGAAACAATACAGTAATATATAGGTTGACCGCCATAATTCACTTCTACGTCACAGTCCGGGTATGCCGCTTCCAGATCTTCCCCTAATTTCTCAGCTACTTCTTCCGTCACATCTTCCCCGTAATATACGCTGATCAGTTCTGAATCATCGTCCACCATCGCTGTCACAGTTTCTTTTGTAACACTCATGACATCTTCTCCGACCGCCAGAATTCCATGGTCTCCGATCCCCATGATGTCGCCCTGTCTGATGTCTTTATCATCGATGTGCGTATCACGGACTGCATATGTGATCTGCCCTGTTTTTACGTTGCCTATGCCCTCTGTCATGGCCTGTGCATTTTCCTGCGGCGTTTTTTCCGGCACATAATAAATGACAGCGGTGATTCCCTGCGGCACTGTTTTCGTAGGAATCACAATGATCTCTTTGTCCTTTGTCAGATTCTGTGCCTGATTCGCAGCCAGAATAATATTTTTATTATTTGGCAGAATATAGATCGTCTTCGCATTCACGCTCGCGATCGCATTGAGCATATCCTCCGTACTCGGATTCATCGTCTGACCGCCTTCGATCAGATAATCTACACCAAGTCCTTTAAAAATTTCACCGATTCCTTCTCCGATAGATACCGAAATAAATCCAACCTCTTTTGGAGGTTCCTGACTTTTCTGCTCTGCGGCCGCCTTCTCCGCATCCTTGATCAGTTTCTCCTGATGTTCTTCTCTCATGTTGTCGATTTTCATTTTGGAAAGTGCACCATACGTCAGGGCCTTCTGAATCGCCAGCCCCGGATCATTCGTATGTACATGCACTTTGACGATATCATCGTCTGCGACACACACAATAGAATCTCCGATAGAACTCAGATAAGATTTGAAATCCATCTCATCCTGATCATTGAATATTCTATCTTCCGTCATGATGATAAATTCCGTACAGTAACCAAACTTAATATCCGCCTCAGGCTCGGTTCTGCTGACAGTACTGCTCCCTGTCACCGGTACATCAAACGTAAGATCAATTTCTTTTCCTATAAAAGCGTCATACGCTCCGCGCATAACTTCCACCAGTCCCTGACCGCCGGAATCCACAACACCCGCCTCCTTCAGGACAGGCAGCATATCGGGAGTCCTTGCAAGGACGCTCTCCGCCTCTGCCAAGACATCTTCAAAAAATGCCTGCAGATCATCGCATTCTTCCGCCAGCTGCACCGCTTTTTTTGCAGCGCCCCTTGCCACGGTTAAAATTGTCCCCTCTTTCGGTTTCATAACCGCTTTGTAGGCTGTCTCCACTCCTTTTTCAAAAGCTGCAGCGAAAATGGGAGCATCCAGCTTCCTGTATTCCCGAATTCCTTTTGTAAACCCTCTGAGAAGCTGTGATAAAATGACACCGGAATTTCCTCTCGCACCTCGCAGAGAGCCGGATGAGATTGCTTTTGCCAGTGTGTCTGTCGTGACTTCGGAAAGTCCGTTGACCTCTTTGACCGCAGACATGATCGTCAGCGTCATATTCGTACCCGTATCTCCATCCGGAACCGGAAATACATTCAGTTCATTGATCCATTCCTTTTTCACTTCCAGATTTTTAGCACCAGCCAGAAACATCTTTTTCAGCATTCCGGCATCTACTGTATTTGTTGCCACAATAAGTTCCTCCTTAATCAATCTATTACCCGCACACCTTCGACCAGAATATTGATGTGTTCAATTTCCAGTCCTGTGAATTCTTCTACTTTATATCTGACACTGCTGATCAGATTATCAGCTACTGCAAGAATGCTGACCCCATATGACACAATCACATGAAAGTCCAGGGAGATTTTATTGTCATTCAGTGCAACATTGATTCCATGTTTTAAACTGTCCCTTCTCAACAGTTTTACCAGACCGTCTTTCATGTTTACCGCAGCCATTCCTACGATTCCAAAACATTCCACTGCAACACTTCCCGCATACATGGCAATAACGTCCGGATTTATGGATATTTCCCCTAATTCTGTATTGATTCGACCCTTCATTCGGATTCCTCCATTTCTGGTTCTCAAGTCACTGTTTTCATAATGACCCGTATTTTATGTTTGTATTATAACCTTTTTTACAAGAAAATGAAATGTTTAATTTGAATTTTTTATTTTTCACTTGCAAATCCAGGAAACTTCTGATAAAATAACTATTGTTGCAAGTCTGGATGTGCTTTCCGGACTTATTATATGTTCAAGGAGGTGCAATCATGGCAAAATGTGCAATTTGTGAAAAAGGCGCTCATTTCGGTAACAATGTGAGCCATTCTCATAGAAGATCTAACAAAATGTGGAAGTCCAACATTAAATCTGTAAAGGTTAATGTAAACGGAGCGGCCAGAAAGATGTATGTATGTACTTCATGTCTGAAATCCGGCAGAGTTGAACGCGCTTAGTTCTTCATGATTCATTGATTATGAATACGGTTAAAAGGATGTCCTTTATATGGAGGGACATCCTTTTTTGTCATCTTATTGACAAATACATAATATCCTTATAAAATAGCACGAAAACAAGCACTTGCATGGAGATGACATAATGGATGAGACCCGGCAAAATGGTGCGCCAATATTACGTCTGATCTGTTTTGCAATGTCATCCGGGAACTGCAGCCCGATCTTGAAATGTTTATGAATGCCTATATGGCCAGAATAACACCGGATTTCGTGAATCTTTCCCTTGGATTGCGCGCACCGCAGCTGTACGAGGATGCGGCACCTTTTATCAGCGGAATTCCACAGTTGTAAAAAATTTGAATACTGCAAAAAAGGAGAATTCTATATGTTAATATCAGGAGCTGAACTGTTTGTAAACGCTTTAAAAGCTGAACAGGTTGACACCCTGTTCGCCTATCCGGGCGGGCAGGCCATTGATTTATTTGATGCCCTGTACGGGGATCCCGATATCGAGGTCATTCTTCCCCGGCACGAGCAGGGGCTGATCCACGCGGCAGACGGATACGCCCGTTCAACAGGAAAGACCGGCGTCTGTCTTGTGACCAGCGGTCCCGGCGCTACAAATCTTGTCACCGGAATCGCCACCGCAAATTATGACAGCGTCCCGCTTGTCTGTTTTACCGGACAGGTACCGACCGGTCTGATCGGAAATGATGCCTTTCAGGAGGTTGATATCGTCGGAATTACCAGAAGTATCTGTAAATACGCAGTGACGGTAAGAGACCGGGAAGATTTAAACAGCACCATCAAAAAAGCTTTTTATATTGCCAAAAGCGGTAAACCGGGGGTTGTCGTCGTCGATATCCCCAAAGACATTCAGCGGACACCCGGCAGCGGCCTGTACCCTGAAACCATCGATATACGCGGATACAAACCCAACACCTCTGTACATATCGGACAGATTAAAAAAGCACTGGGTCTGCTCAAACGTGCAAAACGGCCGGTTTTTCTGGTGGGCGGCGGAGTCAATATCACCCGTGCGGGAAAAGAAATGACAAAACTTGCGGAACTGACGGGCTGCCCTGTTGTCACAACGATCATGGGAAAAGGAGCGATCCCCACCTCCCATCCCCTCTATATCGGAAACATCGGAATCCACGGAAGTTATGCCGCCAATTCCGCGATCAGCCACTGTGATCTGCTGTTCTCGATCGGCACCAGATTTAACGACCGCATTACCGGAAAAATTGAAGAATTTGCAAGCGGAGCTTCTATCGTCCATATCGACATAGACTCCGCATCAATTTCCCGAAATATCGCTGTCGATGTTCCCATTGTAGCGGATGCCAGACAGGCGATCCTGACACTGCTCGACAGGGCAGTTCCGCTGCAGATTGATAAATGGCGCGATGAGATCAGCAGCTGGGACCAGCAGTTTCCTTTAAAGACCGAGGCCTGCGGGCTGACACCTCAGACAATCATCAGCGCCATCAACGAGACATTCGATCATTCTGTCATCGCCACAGACGTTGGACAGAATCAGCTGTGGGCAACACAGTATCTTGCCCTCGATGAAAACCGTCAGATGATGACTTCCGGAGGTCTTGGCACAATGGGATACGGATTCCCCGCAGCGCTCGGCGCAAAACTTGGCAACCCGGATAAAGACGTCATCGTCATATCCGGCGACGGCGGTATGCAGATGAACATCCAGGAACTGGCAACGGCTGTAGTTTATGAACTGCCCGTCATCATCTGTATTCTGAATAATGGATATCTGGGCAATGTCCGTCAGTGGCAGGAAATGTTCTTTGACAGGAGATACTCTTCCACCTGCATACGCCGCAGAAAAAGCTGTCCGGCAGCGTGCAGCAGTGCTCACGGGGAATGCCCGCCGTACACTCCTGATTTCATAAAGCTGGCAGAGAGCTATGGCGCAAAAGGAATTCGCGTGTCAACCGCCGATGAGGTCATTCCCGCTTTGCGCAAGGCAAAGCAGCAGCGCACCGCGCCTACGGTCATCGAATTCATAATCGAACGTGAAGCAAACGTTCTGCCGATCGTTCCGCCTGGAAATCCGCTCAGTGACATGATACTGGAAAAGGGGGATGAATGAGAATGAAAAAAAGATGGATCTGTCTGTTTGTAGAAAATGATGTCGGAGTGCTCGCCCGAATCTCGGGGCTGTTTTCCGGAAAATCATATAACCTGAACAGTCTGACGGTTGGAGCGACCGAAGACGAAACCATATCCCGGATGACGATCAGCCTGACCAGTGACGACAGAACGTTTGAGCAGGTGAAAAAGCAGCTCAACCGGGCTGTCGAGGTCATCAAGGTGGTGGATTACACGGATGTCGCCATACACCTGAAAGAGCTTATGTTTATAAGAGTCAACTGCTGCACGGCAAAGGACATGGCAGAAATTTTCCGGCTTTCACAGGTGTTCGATCTGAAAGTGATTGATTATAACCCGACTACCGCCCTGCTTCAGAGCATTCAGACAGAAAAGAAGAACAATGAGTTGGCAGCCATGTTCGGAAAATTCTTTTTAAACCGAATTGAACTGATTCGCGGCGGAAGTGTCGCTGTCGAGGCACTCAATGGTTTTGACGGATCATGAAACGATGTCAGAAGCACCGGGGCCCGGTGCTTCTGACAGATTCTGTTGCCGGCTGCCGATGTATCGCGTCCGGGAAATCATACTGCAAAATGATCTTTGTCTTTTGATGAATTTTTTTCCATTCATCGTTTTGATACCATTCTGCTTTAAGTTTCTACTCTCCTTTATTAAATGCGTCTCTCAGGCTGCCCTGTAGTTTAACTCCAAGTTCACTTAATACAACATCCAGCGCTGCAAGTGTACGCTCCACACGTTCCGCCCGGCAGTTCTCTCCCATATGTCCGATGCGTATTACCTGTCCTGCCATCACATCAAAGGACCCGGCAATCAGAATATTATGTTCCGTCTTCATCTTATCCAGTATATCGGCGGCCAGTGCGGGCTTTGGAACCTCAAATACCGTAACCGTTCCGCAGAAACCATCCTTCTGATACAGCTTCAGTCCGCAGGAAACCACAGCGTTACGGACCCGTGCTGCGATCTCCTGATGCCGCTCCACAATCTTCGGCTCCCGCTTAATATTTTCAAGCGCTGCTCTCAGCCCCAGAATATCACTGATCGGCATTGTATAGGGAAACCACTGTTTTTCATAGTATCCGTCAAATGCCTTCAGATTTGCATAGAAGGAGGCAATTGGCGTCCTTCTGTTTTTCATGGCGTTCTTTGCTTCCTCACTTATCGTCACCAGCGTCAGCCCCGGAGGCGCCGATATCGCCTTCTGGGATCCGCCCAGCAAAAGATCAATCTGATAATCATCTGCATCCATTTTCTCGCCGAACATTGCCGAAACAGAATCTACAACGGTCAGAATACCATACGATTTCAGCAGACGGCAGACAGATGCAACATCATTGCACATGCCGCTTGGTGTATCGCAGTGAACAACTGTAGCATATTTAAAATCAGAATCCTGCTCCAGATACGTTCTCAATGATGCAGGATCGATTGGTTTGCGGTAATCCGTCGTGTATCGCACAGCGTTTCCGCCGTACATTGACACAAAATCTTCAAATCCTCTTCCAAATACCCCATTATCCAGCACCAGAGCTCTGTCCCCCGGCTCAGTCAGAGATGCGCAGGCTGCTTCCAGTCCAAGGATACCTTCTCCGCCAAGGATCAGTGTCTCATTCTCTGTATGGACCAGCTCGCTGAACATCCGGCAGGTATCGCGGTAATAATCGTAAAACCACGGGTCCAGATCGGGGTTCGTGCATTCACCGCTTCTCGCCATTCTCACATTTTCTGCAACTGCTGTCGGTCCCGGTGTCATCAGCTCATACATCATCATTCCCTCCTGCTCAATCCTGCTTTTTCAGCTGCGGTGCGAAGTCTGCCTGCAATCGGAAGCGTGAGAACAGCCGCCGCTCCGATCTGTACCAGGTTTCCTGGAATCGAACTGACAGGCGCCAGCCAGTTTCCATACAGTATAACCTCCGCAACGTAATATCCGACCACTTTGACCGCACACGCCGCAATGATTGCCAGCGCATACCATCCAAAACCTCTGCGTTTTTCAGCAATCAGGCCAACTGTAAATCCCATCAGTCCAACGATTACAAGTGTAAATGGTGCCCACGCAGTCCAGCCGGACAACAGGTCGAACATCGCCATCCCAACGCCTCCTGCAATGGCGCCTGTACGTTTTCCAAAAATAATGGCACCGATAAACAAGGGTACATTTCCCAGATGGATCAGTCCTCCATTTGCTGCGATTGGCAGGCGAATATTGACAAAAGCTGTGAAGACATAAGTCAGCGCTATGAAGGCAGCAGTGATTGTCAGGGTTTTGATACGGTTCGTCTCGCGAACCGCGGTCTGTGTTGTTTGATTCATAATCCTTCTCCTCTTTTCCGTCATACCTATTTGAATACATCACATGTTCTGACCTCTATCTTAACGGAGAATTGGCATTATTGAAATATCCAGTTTTATCATTTTTAACCAGACCACTTTCATTTTTATTACAATGGCAGATTACGCCTGCTAAAAACCGTGATTCCAGCTGCTGTCAAAAGGATGCCGGCAGCATACAATACAGCACATGTAAGCCACGCACTTCCGTCAGATGCCGTCAATCCGTCGATGTTGAACAGTGTAAGCGGCGTTGCATATTTCACGTTCTCAAATTTTTCCCCTGCCTGCGAGATCATCTGAGCCAGCACAGAATACACCACAACGCCTGCTCCGATTCCGGTTGCTCTCCTGGAATCTTAAAGCTGGTCCTGGTGCCGCTCCCTTCATAAAATTTCGCATGTAGAACAGTGCAAGGAGAATCTGTAAAATTCTGCGCCATATATCGGGAATAGTCCTTATTCCGTTCAAAAATTTCCGTCACATCGGAAAACAGTTCGTTCCAACTATCGGGATGAGTATCATAGCCGTTCATAATAACACAGGTGTTGTCACTCAGTTCCAGGTAGAGCTGATAGGAATCACCGCTGTCCATGACGTCAAACAGGCCGCCACCTTAATTATTTTTTGATTATTCATAAAGCTCCTCCGTAGTAACCGCTCATTTCCGTACAGGCACTCCATCGCTGCCTGCTGTGAAAGCCACAGGTGGTTTCAGGTCATACTTCGACTCGCCATTTTCCGTCCGAATGGTATATGTGCCGGTGGGATCGTCAAAATCATCTAAGTATAGTGTTTCCGGATCTGATGGTCAGGCGAAGCAGTCGATCAGCTCAGTGCCATTGGCCTTTGGCTGATAGTAAGGACGGACATTGCATTCTCCTGTCTTTGAGATGCCGCTGCCGCTCAGGTCATAGACAAGAAGCTGCATCTTCCAGTCCAATTCATAAGTATCCTGATAGAAGACATACAGATAGTGTCCGCCGTCTTCAGTCTTGACCTAAAAAGGGTTGTAATCGTAGGCAAAAACACTCTCAAATGTATCTGCCATTGGGTAAAGCCCGATACCATAGCCAGAATATTCCCCAGATACTTCGTCCACTTCTCTACACATCTGGAGAGATTCATATGCGCCATCCTCGTTGATATCGACATAATAGCCTTCTTCCGGGAGCTCAACGATATATGCTTTCGGAACAGCCATACAGGTTTCATCGAACAGCTCCGGGTGCTCCGCAAAGAGAATGGTAGCAGACATTGCGCCATATTCCGAATCAGCAATGTCACCGAGGTTAAAGTGGTTTCTGAATAAAACTCCCCTCCGAACACATAGTCCACAAGGTTCTGCTCCACCAACGCAGGCAAGGCATCCATATCCCGGATCACATCCGACAGGTAAAGCGTCTCTCCGGTCTGTGTATCCACGGTCCAGCCATAACGAGACCGGTTGCTTACGCCAAATTCCTCCTGATACGATGTATAGAGGATGCTGAGCGCAGTACTGTCCGACCTGCGCACTTCGATATCTGACAGTTCTTTCAAACATTCTCCGCCGCTGTCCTCTTCACCAAAATACTCGTTTTGAGCCGAGACGCGATCTGCAAGATATCTTAAAATCGTCATTGCATCAGTCTCGGCGGCAAGCGCCTCTTCCTCCAGAACTTCCGCCAACTCCGGATAACGGTCGGCATCCTCCTCTTCTAACGTCAGGTAGGCATCCTTGACCTGGATCCTGTAACATTCCTCATGAGCAGGGAACTCACACTCCGATAAAATGGTTTTGTTCAGGTGAAGTGCCACCACTTCAGAACTCGCGTGAAAGGGTTCTGAGGTCGCAGAAGATTCTTCTGCGCCATTCGGAGCATTGAATGCGGACGAATCCTCTTTGTTCTCTGTCGATGAGCCAGGCCTAAATTTCTTCGTTTCATCAATGTTCGTATTGCTGCAGGCGCACAGAGCAAAGAGACTAAACAGGAGCAAAAGCACCGCCGCTCTTTTTGCAAAAGTGATACCGTTTTTCATACTCCACCTCTTATCTTTTGATTGACTCCTTTTATATGTAAGACACGAAAGGGAGCCAACCGGCTCCCTTTGTGACCTAATCTGATTCCTAGTAAACCCCTCGTTCAGAATGACACCCTGTCATAGTGGAATCGATTCGGCAATGTCTTTACAGTACAGCAGAGTGGCGTTATTGCGCAGCCTTCATCTGATTTGCGCCAATGATGTAGAGCACCGGAAGCACCAGACCTGTGATCAGATTGATGACACTGAACTCGCCGCCGCCGACTACGGTAAGGATCTGCGATACGACACAAAGAACGGCAATGACAATGCCCCAGGGGATACAGCCCTTTGCCTTTTGCGGGTTCTTGCAGGCGCCAAGGCCCTTTGCCGCAGCAATAATTTCGGCAATTGCCGATACAATCACCAGAGCCCCCGAAAAATAAAGCAGACCCGCGGATACATCCGCTCCCATCAATACCACCAATGCAGCAATGCCAATCAAGGCAATAACGCCCATGATTGCAGCCAAAATACCGCCGATTAGCATCAAAATAGAACTCACTTTTAATATCTTTTTACCTTTCATACCTATATCTCCTTATCTGTTAGTTTGTTGTTTTTGTTTCCGAATTCGGTTACATGGAAGCTATTCAGGGTGTCACTCTTTTCCATGGGCCGCAAAACCGCCTTCATAAACAGCGGGAATTGCTTCGTTTCTATCCGTTATGCCCAGGGATCCCTTGCGACAGGCACACGGATATTACTTAAACAGAGAATGTCGTTTAAAAACCACTGATTCGTGGAGGGCTTTCTGCGCAGCTTAACCTGTCTTGGGCCATCCGCCCCTGCACTCTGAACAAACATGGCCGCCCAGTTTTCCTCCGGGAAGGAATATGGATTCGAGCCTACCGTAATGGTGTAGGGTATCGGCGGTGTGTAGTTGTTCTCAAGAGTGGCTCCGGCAAAAAATGATTTTACAATGTATTCCTTTCCGGCGATCCGCTCTTTTATAAAACTCTTTGCATATGCACTCATTGGATCCGGGCCGCGCAGCGCATCCAGCATGGCATAGCATGCGTCCGGGTTGTGTTCGAATCGCAGCAGCGCAAGCAGGGTCAGCGCGGTGGTTTTATACGGAGAATCCAGGGATGCTTCGGGCAGACTCATCAGCTCCCGCACATTGTTAGGGAGGACTGCAACTACAAACTTTTCCGTTTTGTTGGCAGCGTTGTTTGCAAGATTCTTCGCTGCACTGGCTGCAGTTGTTTTCGCTTATCTGCCGGCTTTGTTCATCAGCTGGTCAAAAATGCTCATATCTTTCATCACCTGCGTTCATTTCCTGTTTTCCATGTTGATTTCGTGTCCCCGTCGGTAAAGGGATTGCCGGGGCGGGTACACGGCACAGCAATTATTTCATTACATTTGGGCTGGGATTGTAACCAAAAATCGACAGCGTTCCATCTTCTTTCAACCTGAAACTGCATAACATATGCTCTCCACTTACCGATTCAACCCAATCCGGCGTGACCCAGATGTAACTTTCACTGGTATCTGTCCAGTTTTCAGGATTGTAGGGTCTTCCCTCTACACCGTCCATATGAGCCACAATTTCCTCGTAGGAAGGCATATTGTGTAATCGACGGTGTGCCACGTTTCATCAATCCAGGCATAAGCGGCTTTCATTGTTTCCAAATCAACAACACCGAGAGCGTCGGAAGGCTCCGGCTCAGCAGAAGGTTCAGAAATATCTGCCTCTCCTTTCTCAAAAACCATGGTATCCGGCATGGAATCGCTGGGCGCAAGCTGCGGCAGATACCAATCATCGTAATGCACGGGTTTCCAGAATTCCGGATCTTCCGCAATCAGCGCATCCCAATCAGCGCCCCAAGGACGGAGATAGATGCTGTACTGGCAAGCATTGTCTTCGTTTCCAGGTTCTGTATAGGTCCCGTTGATCCACAGGGGCTTATCCGAAACGGAAGTTTCCGGGTAAACCAGGCCCGCATCTACAACCCAGTCAGCGTGTCCGATTTCACAATCCAGGAAGTAGCCGCTTTCGCTCGTCATTGCTCCGTCCTCTGTCGTGCCATCGCCAAAGGTCACATCCACAGAAATCATAGGGTCGGAACGGCTGAACTCATCGTCCCAGATATCGATGTGTCCGGTATCGTCTGAGTTCCGCACAATTGCGGCACAGCAGTCAAAAACATCTCCCTCCAGGGACTCATATTCTCCACTGCAGGATTCGAGCATATACCACCCGTACCAATCTCCCTCCCAAAATCCCTGCTGTACGTTGGCGGGCTGGTTGCCAGATGTTGTTTGGGTTCCATCATCACCCTCTACCAAATCCTTAAAGTTTTCGAATTTAGAGAAGTAGTCCTGAATGTCAGGGGCTTTTACATCTTCTTTTGCGAAGATACAAAGACTGCCGTCATATTCCAAAACAATGAAACCATCCTCGACAAAGCCTTTCGCCTCAAAGCCATATTCATCCATTGAAAAGTCTTTCCCGGAGCAGGACCACTCTATTTCGGATCCAAGTCCATAGGTAAACATTTTGCCCTTGCCGTCTTTTTCAAGGGTCATGTATTCGCCGTCAATCTCCACGGCCTCGCCATACGAATCGACACGTTTTGTGAGCATGTACTTGCCCAGCATCGGATCCTTCTCGCCACAGCCCGCCATGGTCAGAACCATGGCAAGAGCCAGCAGCGCAGCAAGTATAGCTTTAATCTTTTTCATAACAATTGCCTTCATAAATTATTTAATATCTCCATCATCAAAGGGATCGCCGCATTCGGGGCAGAACTTCGGTGGATGGACAGGGTCAGCCGGCTCCCAGCCACACTTGTCACATTTGTACTGTGGTACACCGGCAGGCTTCTTCGCTCCACATTCAGGGCAGAACTTACCTTTGTTCACTGCACCACAGGTACAAGTCCAGCCAGCAGCTACAGGCTCTGGCTTCTTCGCTCCACATTCCATGCAGAACTTGCCGGAAGCAACATTACCGCAGGCGCAGGTCCAACTATCGGCAGCGGGAGCGGCAGGGGCGGCCTGTGGTGTCGGCTGCTGATACTGAGGCTGCTGCCCCATCTGGTAGAGATTCTGGGCGTTCATGCCGCTCATCTGGCCGGCCATATTCATGCCCATGAAGGCCATGGCCGGTCCTGCGCCCTCATTAGCTGCCGCGCTCTGCATTGCCGATGCCTGGGCGCCCACCAGATGTGCTGCTGCCATGGTGGGATTTATAAAGGCTGCGTTGCGCTGCAGTTCCTTGATCATCTGCTCGTCTTCCTCATTGGCTTTTACCGAGGAAACGCCTACCCGCTGGATCTCGATACCTCTGAAATCACGCCACTGTGCGGAGAGTTCTTCTTTCAGTGCATTCGCCAACTCCTGCGTATGCCCCGGCAGAGCGGAATAGCGAATACCCATATCAGAAATTTGGGCGAAAGCAGGCTGAAGGGCAGTAAGCAGTTCACTTTTCAACTGGCTGTCAATTTCCTCACGACTGTATTCACTGCTCACATTGCCGCAGACATTCGTATAGAACAGCAGGGGATTGACCACCTTATAGCTGTATTCGCCAAAGCAGCGGACGGAAATATCGATGTCGATACCGGCACGCTGGTCCACTACCCGGAACGGAACAGGAGACGGTGTGCCGTATTTGTTTCCGATCAGTTCCTTGGTATTGAAGTAGTAGATCCGCTGGTCCTTTGGCGTTTCACCACCAAAGATAAACCGCTTGCCCACAGTGTCGAACACCGACTTAATATTCTCCCAGTTCAGGCCGCCTGCAAAAAGGGACGGCTCGGTGGACATGTCGTATGTATATTCGCCCGGTTCGGCGCAGACATCCACCACCTTGCCCTGCTCCACAATGAGCATACACTGGCCATCCGCCACCGCGATGACGGAACCGTTGGAGATGATGTTGTCGCTCCCTTTTGTGTTGCTGGATCTGCCGGATACACGTTTCTGACCCTTGGTGGCAAGAACATTGGCAGGTAGCGCTTCGCAATAAAAATACTCTTTCCACTGGTCGGCCAGTACGCCTCCCGCAGCTCCGAATGCAGCTTTAATAAGACCCATAAGTGTACTCCTTTCCTCTTTTTAACTTTTTTTGTCACCGATCAGAATTTTCCGCTGGTGCCGGAGGCACTGCCGTAACGCTCATGGGTGACACCTCCACCACCACTGGACTTTTCCTTTGGCGGATTATACCGCTCGGTCCTTGTTGTGCGAATGTATGTATCGTCTTCTTTCGTCAGCTTGAGGTGCTGCGAAACATATGCGGAAGCCTCCATGCCTTTCTCCACACTCTTCATCTTCTTAAGCAATATGCTCTGGAAAATGCGGGCGGGAATCAGAGGTACCAGCAGGATGAGCAGAATAAGAATTGCAATACAGGCATTTCTTGCAAATGGGTCCCATGGCTCATTTTCGGCAGAATAAGGGATTCCTTCCTCTGCTTTTTCCAGATAACGGTCTGCCCAGGTCAGATATTCCTCGAAGCCGTCGTACCATTCGTCTTCCCCGAAATCATCCAGAAAGAACTCAGTCATGGCTTCACGACCGGCATCGTTGAAAGCATAGTTTCCGAGCTGGCCGTTGGTCATCAGGTTATAGTCCCGATCCTCCATGGAAAGCAGGAGCAACAAACCGTTCTTTTCCGCTCCGACACCGAAGTTATTTGCGTTGTAGATGTTCAGAGCGGCATGAAATACATTGTTGTTGCTGTAATCCCGGAAGTCATCCACCGTGACAATATAAACGCCAAAGTCGTGCCTGGTCAGCAGCTCCTGTGCGGTATCTTCCAGCTTTTCCAGTTCCTCTTCCGCCATCAAACCAGCCGTATCAAATACATGACTCCGGCTGCCCTGGGGTAGAACACAGGTGCCGCCTGCAGGCGCTCTGTCAGGAGCATAATAGCCATACATTTTATTTACGAAGGTTTCTACCGCCATCGAAAGGGCGTAGGCATCTTCAGAAAGATCTCCTTCCCAAGCGCCGCTGTTCAGATAATCGTTGATATCGCTGAACATGAGGTTATTCATCACATGATCGTACAGCTCGTCATCCCCGACCGTATAAAGCGTCCAGCCCTCCAGCCAGCCGTCCATTGTGTATCCGGTTTCATCCTCAGACAGCACAAGGGTAAGGGACACGCCCTTTTTTTCCTCACCGCAGCCGTAACCGTATTCCTCATATAGATAAGCTGCCACATCGTTTAGGTCCTCAGAATCACCGATATCTGTCAGCACATCCACCCGCAGATCAATGCCGAACTCCTCGGTAAACGCGGGAAGTGTCTCTGTACCCAACTCAATCAGCTTGTCGGTTTCCAGCATCTTGGTTTCATCATAAACGACGTTGTAATCCGCGGCCAGAGCCGGGACGATCAGCAGCATGGAAAGAAGGAGGAGAACTATGATACTCAAAACTTTTTTGTGCATTTGATTTCCCCCTTCCTTATAATGCAAACAGAAACAGGAGGCTGTTTTTGAGAAGCAGCGCCATAATCAGGAAGAACAGCGCGTAACCACCCCAAAATGCCAGCCGTTTCTTATTCTTATCAATCGGAAGATCTCCCACGAATTTTCCGGTTTGGCCATTCATAGCAAACAGATACTCTTTGCCTTCCCATTTGGTGCGTAATAGCCACACCGGTAGCAACGCGTATTTTACCTTGTCCCGATAAAGGCGAATGCTCTCCTGCCGTGGTGTAATCTGTCCGTAGCCCTTTACCGTGTTGCGCAGACTGGCAGAGAGCGTAGAGCTGGCTCGCTCGTCAGCTCTTTTGCAGCTTTCCTGGGCGGAAACATCATATTTGTCCGCTAAATACCCAGGCAGAAACGCGGTGGAGAAATCCGCCATCTCCGAGTAATCGAAGGGTTCCAGGGAATCCATGTAATCATCGGGCATTTTCTGAGAACCGTCTACCGGTATGTGCTCAAAGGAGATATTGCCTTCACGGACAACCTTATAATGCTCGGTTTCCGTTATCTCATAGTCTCCCTCCTGGTAGACTCTGCTGCGGGTCGCGTCAAAATTCATTTTTCCCTTTGCGGCTCCATCAAACAGCCAGAACGGCACATAGATGCCCTTGATTTCCTCCAGGTGGTTTGCCGTCTTGAAGGCCTTGGGCAGAAGCGGCCGCTTCCTGTAGTGCTTTTTCAGCGCTGCAATGGCATGCTTTTTATCCAACTTGAACGGGACGATATAGTCAGGCTTCAGAGTTCCTCCAAGCTGGCCGGGTATGATGGTGGGATTGTCACAATACGGACAGGCGGTTGCCGCTGTCGTATCATCACAAATCAGTTCCGCTCCGCAGGACGGACAATTATATACCCGGACGCCATCGGCCTCGATGCCCCATTCACTTCCCACACCGGACAAATCCCAACCGTGGCCCGCTTCTCCCTCTTCCGGCGTTGCCTGTTCTTCATTTTCCCTCTGTTCCTGCTCTGCGTCTGCCGCTGCCTGCGCCTGAGATGCTTTTTCGTTCTTCTGCGCATAGAAGCTTTCGATTTCCTCTACCGAAAAGGTGTTGTCACAATATTCACATTCCAGCTTTCCGGTTCCGGCATTAAAGTGTAGCGGGCCGGTACAGAGTGGACATTGGTAGTTCGTCACTTGCTCTGCCAAGTCGATCCCTCCTTTCCTCTTCGCTTTGGTTAGTTGCTGACAGCACCGCCGCAGAATTCACAGCAACCGGAGGCATCGGGCGTAGTGGTAGCTCCGCAATAAGGACAAGTCACAGCCGCCTTGGGCGCTGCAGCCGCAGCCGCTACATCACGAGTTTCCTGGCGGATCTGAAGCAGAATCCCCTTGATTTCCTCGCCGGTTTCTTTATAGCGGCGATATTCGACATCCTGTTCAGGCTGAGTCGTACTGAAAGAACCCATCTGCTGAGTCGGTTCCACTTCCACTGTGGATCTGTTGAGTTTAAAGCGGATTTCATCAAAATACGTATTGCGGACATGGATCACCACATAGAAATCATATTCGTAGTTATAGCGGGGCGGATGATAGCTGACCTCTTCGGTCGTCCCACCCGGCTTTTTGACCTCCCGCTTGATTTCAACTTTGCGTTCGTCGATATCCAGATTGCAGCCGGTCACATCGGAAAAAGCCAGAACGTCGGGATTCGCTTCCTCCAGATCACGGGCAGAGGTTACCATGAACACACCCGCATCCTCATCCAGCAGAATCTTCGTATTCTCTCCCAACGTGCGGGTGATACGGAACGCCGCCACTTTTTCGCGGTTTGCTTCGCGGTAGTCCAACTGTTCTTTAATCTCTTCCACTGTGCTGCTGCGCCGGTCGCTGAACCACGGAGACAGCTTTTCAGCACATTTCTTGCACATATTGCCATCCTCCAGCTTACGGTTCCCCAGCAGGCCGATCTCGGCACCGCAGATGACGCACTCTTTCTTCTCAAACAATTTTCCCAAAATACCCATAGTTTTCCTCCTTCATGATGTGCTGTAAACTATGAACCACACAAATTGCTCATTTCTTTATCAAGGCGCCTTCCTCTACTCCACCCATTACATCCAGAATGATCCAGGCGCTGATCCCTGCTTGAGCCTTGTGCTTTCCGATGTTGGCACGAAGCTCTGTCTCAAAGGTGTTTGCTGAGCTGCATTCTATGACATCCAGAATGGTCGTGGTCATATCTGCGCCGTCAAAGGAAACGGTTACCGCATCGCCTCTGCACAATTCACCTGACATAATAAAGCTTGTGGCAACGATCCTGTTTTTGAAAGCCTTTGCGCGTTTCATTCCCACGTCCAGAGGTTTAGGCGCGATGCTGAAAGTCTTTTCCACTTTTGCAATGGCTTCGCAGTCGCCTCCGATTTCTTCCACCACCTGCGTCCGCTCTGCTTTCTTTTCGTTGATCATGGCCTTGATTTCTTCGACTGTCATGGCTTTCAGCGGATCGCTGGTAGACTTCTTCCAGTCCTCGCGCTCGTAACCGTCGGTGCCAAATCTTCGTTTCCAGTATTCTTCGATATCGAACTGGCCTCTGATCATCTTTTCACAGTCTTCACAGATGATACCGTCCGAGATTACCACCCCCGAAAAAAAGGATAGTTCCTTGCCGCAAATCGGGCAGCATTCCGCATTTTTCTTTTTTCTTCCAAACAATGCCATAATTTTTCCCTCCCTATTCCTCACCTTTTTTCGTCATACAATTTTGTTTGTTTCTCCGATACGCCTCGCTACCGGATTCATTTTCCAAGACCTACAATGAAGAAAGAACCGCCGCTAAATACTTTCCATCAGTTGAAGAGTAGAAAAATGCATCGATTTTCCCATCCTGCTTGGCGGATACTATTTTTTCGGCAAGCTCCGGAGATGAATTCTCATCACACAAGAAAACTATTTTGCATTTCGGATATTCATCCCTGACTGCGCTGCTGACGGCAAGACAGTTTTCTACGGTTTCTTCCGGTGAATATGACACCGTCATCAGAAGAATATCCGGCCCTAATGCCTTACAGTCTGTAATAATATCCGACGCCTTGGATGGAGACAATTTGTATGGAATAAATCCGCCATTCTTCTTCAGCGCTGATAGAACTCCTTCGGCTTGAAGAATGTTCCGAATCCTGACTACAATCTTCTTCAATTTCCTACACTCCTTTCGGCAATTTTTCAATGTATATTGGTATTATATTTGTTCCCTTGTACTTTCCACATCGTACTTTTGTGCAGACTTTTCTGGTGAACGAAAAAAGGCAGCCGGAAAACCGGCTGCCACAGACTGTAGACAAAGTCTCGAATAACCATGCTCGAGGCTTTTCTTTATTGTAAAATAGTTTTTCACATCTTTTGTTATCCAGTTGAATCCTACCAAGAAAAAAGCAGGAGTTATCTACTCGCTTTCACTACGGTATTGCCCCAGTTTTTGTTATAATTATAGTATAGTATAGAGGAGGGCATGCTTATGATGACAAAAGATGCAGATAAAAAGATGAAAAAGAAAAGTGGTGTTGGAACTGAGGCTCCAACACCATCTTTGTCTACAGTCTGAAGCAGCCGGTTTCCCGGCTGCTTTCCATGTGGGGCGGTTATTCATCGGATTCGTCATCCATCCTGCGGTCATTGATAATCAGACCGCTTTCCCGGGCGCGGACTGCCAGTTCCGTGCGGTTCCGGAATCCCGTCTTATCCCGCATACTCTGAATATGCGCCTTCACGGTCCGCAAAGACATATGCAGGTGTTCGGCGATCACGGCATCCGGCTCCCCGGCAGTCACTTCCCGCAGGACTTCCAGTTCACGATCCGTAAATTCCGGACTGAGCGCATTTCCCAGTCTCAATGCCGGGGTGGAATCTGGATAGACGGACTCGCCCGCCAGCGTACGCTCCATGATTTCAAGAATACTCTCCGCATCTGAATCCTTATACCAAAAGCTGTCCACCCCCGCCACTCTTGCCCGGTCAATAAAGCTACACTCCGGCTGACTGGTAACAATGATGATCTTGATTTTGGGGAAATTCTTCTTTATTTTTGCGGCATAATCCAAACCGTTTGCATGCATGGCGGTGCAGACATCCATGAGAATCAGGTCAATCGGATTTGTCAGACAATAAAATTCTGCCATTGCCGCACTCTCCAGTGCACGAACCACATGATAATCCCCGCGCTCTTTTGCAAAAAGCTCAAACAGCTTTCTCGCCATGGGGTCGTCTTCCACAATCAGAATATGGATCACAGAAAATCACCGCCTTTCTTTGGAAGTTTCACAATCAGAGCGAATCCGGACGTAATTGCCGTTTGCATCGTGCCGCCGACTCTTTCAATCTGCCTGCGAAGACTGCCGAGGCCGCCGCCTTCCGTTATGGGGCCGGACGGCTTCCTGCCGTCATTCGTAAACCCGGCAATATACTCCCGCTCCGTTTCTTCCATGCGGATGAAAAGCTTCGTAGCGCCGGCATGTTTTACCGCGTTTGTAAGCGCTTCTGCGGCAGCGGATACAAGCAAACGCTTCTCTTTTCGGCTGTCGGGAAACTGTCCGTCAAGGGTAATCCGAATACCAACGCTCTCCGCCGCCTCATACAGCTCCTCCAGAGTGTACTCCCCACCGTTTGATCCGGGGCTCTGACGAAGGACGACAATATTTTTTGACCATTGGCTTAAAAGAGCCCCGGAATCCGCCTTCGCTGCATCCGACTGTGCCAAAAACCGCCGGGTAGCAAGCAGCGCCTGCCCAAATTCGCCATGAATGCGCACCTTGGTATCCAGCCACTCCTGCTTCCTTGCCAATTCATCTACATTTTCTCCATATCGACGCAGGCGGGTATTCATTTCGTCAAGCGCCTCGTTCTGTATCCGCAGCTTCTCGGTCAGGCGATAAAGCTTCGTGATATCCGCGACTGTTATCTGCATGATGGGCATACCTTCAATGGTAATTGTATCGCGGTGGAAAGACCATACCGTTCCATCCTGAAAACGAAGCAGTTGTTCCCCCTTCACAAATAATCGCTCGGCGTCATGCAGCTGCTCATCACCGGCAAGAATTTCCCAAAAGCTTTCCGCATCTTGAAGGTCTCTGCCCACAATCTGATGACACAGGGCATCCATGCTTCGATTGGCCAACAGAATCACACCATTGGTATGAGAGACACACAGCCCCATAGGCAACTGATCCATACTTTCTTTGATAGAGAAGATGGTAATACCGTTTTTCCACAGCCGGTATTCCCGTACCAACGTCAGACAGGGAATTACCGTTAAAGCCAACAGACACAGCGCTACTGATGCAACCGGCAAATTCAGCGCCCGATTACAAACCGGCAGTCCTCCGAAAATCAAAGCCATATGGGCTTGCGTCAGAAGGACAAGGGCCGTAAAAGCGCCGGCCAATAATAATAATAATATCTTATCCCAAACGCTTCTTTTACGAAGCCAAACCACGGCCGCAGTCGTAATGAGAAGCAGAATCTGGCAAAAAATCACAAGCAGCAGAACCGCGCGTGCGTTCACAGAAAGATCCATGATCGTATTCATTGTCGCGCACCTCCTTTGGAGATATGGATACGGACATCTGTGTCGGTATCGTCAGCTTCAAAGGTAATTCTGCCGCCGAGGGCTTCCAGCGCCTTGCTGTCCGGCGGAGTGACACCGCTGCTTCCGATTCCAAGGGTAAGCGACAGCGCCCCGTTGGATATGTTCAGGTGAATCATCAGGGCATTTACCGTGTCAAGCACCTGCTCCAGAAGAGCTTCAAACAGGTCATAGACAGCAACCGCATAATCCACGGGAATCGTCCCCTGACAATCCGCGTTCAGGAAAGTAATCACATTGTGAAGCCGTAAGTTATCTGCGGATTCCCTCAGGCAAAATTCCAGCTCCTTTGCCTGGATTTGGCTTTCTGCCTCTCCAAGAATGAGCAAATTTCCTCTTCGCTTAATATATGCACTGATGACGCAGATTTTCGGCAAAACAGTCTTCAGCGCGGCGGGGTTCTCTTCAATCTCTCGTAAAAGCATGTAAAGTTCGTCCAACTGTTTTGTCATTTCTTTGGTAATACGGTCATAAATTCGGCTTTGCTCCTCCACCCGTGCCTGTTTTTCTTTGAGGTCCAGCTCTGCACGAAGAAGATTGTTTTTTCCGCTGAGCTGTTCTCCGACCAATTGCAGTTCCCGCGTCAATTCGTTTATCTTCGAGATGTTATCCATCCAGAGCACATGCCCCCCGGAAATTCCGGCGCTGTTCAGCCGAAAATCGCCGGACACAATTGCACCGTGCTCCGCTTCCAGCATTGTTTCTTTGTCAAGGGGCTTGCTTTCTCCAGAGGCATAACAGACGCGGTAATTATGATCTACAATCATGCTGGAGATGGTAGAAGCACCAAATATATCGATGTAGCGTGAATTACAACGTATCAGTCCACTCTGAATGTCACTTTCCAAAAGCAGAAATATAATCAGGCAGTCGATTGCAGTCAGATCACAAGGAATTCTGAATATACAATACGCCGTCCAAAACAGTACGGCGCCCCCAAATACGATTGCAGGCAGAGAACGAAATGTGCGTCTTCCCGGCACCCGGCATTTCATTAAGAGTTGGACAATGAAATAGATGCCAAGACCAACAAACCATGCCATGATGATAAAATAGAAAAACTTGTAAGTATAGTCCCGGTCATAATTTTCGATTCCGTTTGGGAAATCAAACACCAGACGGTGTATATCATTGGTAAATACCGCAAGAATCAAAAAAAGAGCGGGGATATATAAAAATTTTTTCTTGCGGGGCATCACATAATCTTCCGACTTGCCAATATGCTCCACGATAAAGATACCCAGCAAAGGAATTATTATCATCGGGATATAGTACGCATACCAGCAATAACGGTTTAGAGCAGTTTCACCAACCGTATAGTCCCACTTAAAGACACGCACCGTAAGCCAAAACAGCATCAGCATAGCGGTTGCCACGAGATACCGGCGGACAGGCTTTTGCAAAATTCGATTTTGCAGAGAAACAATCCATACTATCAAAAGTCCTGTATGAATCAGATTCCGCACCAATCGCAGAACTATTCTGGACATAGTTGCCTCCGGCATGTCATACTGAACGACTCTGAGAATATAGGCTGTTAGCAGCAATGCCGACACAATGATTACAGTGCGAATTTTCTTTTTATAGAATCTCATTTCGCGTCACCCACCTTCTTTCGGCGGGTTATGTTTTGCGCATCTTGGATCACAGGGTTTCTCTGCCGTATCGGGAATCGCCCAGGATCTTCCGAAACGCTCCGGCCCCGGAATACGCCCTGCCTGACAGAGTTTATGCACACGGCTCTCGGAAACGTCCCACTTGTACGACGCTTCCCGTGCTGACATATATCCTTTCATCAGCGCACCCTCCTTTAGACAAAAAACACAATTTTAATTATATCCGAATATGCGGATATTTGCAATACGGTTTGTGAATGTGTGCTCCCGGAAGCGATTTGGCTTGCTTCGTATGGATTCACAATATTAACTGTCTTAGTAAGCAAGATTCCTCCTCTGTTCCTTTCCAATGCAAAACCAAGAAGCATAAAATTTCAGAATGCAAACTCACTGACCGCTTTGCTTTTGCTTCATAACAGAACTCACTATCGTCGGCATCTCCGTCAAAATTGCTTTATTCATGATATTCCGTAGCTTTGCTTTGCTGCTCCTCATACTCTGATCTCCTCACAGTTCCCATTCCAGCAGAAAAGAAGATTGGATTTTTTGCCTTGGTTCAGCTATCTCCTGCAAAAGTAGCCATGTTGCCCTAATACCGGACGCACCTATCTAATCAAACGATCTCTTCATTAACAAATCAAAGACAGAGCAGAATCTTTTTTCTTTCTGCTGTACCTCCTTTTAAAGTGGGAAGTTCAAGGGGGTTTACCATGTCCCTCCCCTCAGTCCACTGTTTGGACAGACTGCCCCCTTGTAAGTGGATCCCGGTTTTTTTACAGCACTGGTACGAAGACGCACCTTCGTCCAATTGGTTTATCTGAAAGACCATTGGCCGCACTCGCCGGCACGGGAACGCCCATGAATTTGTTGACTGGAATGGCGTTGTTACTGAGAATAATGCTTCTGCACCTCTGCAGACAAATAATACCGATTGGAGGATGCACTGCCATTTTCGCGGAAGCGTGGCTCTTTCCGGATTAGGCCAGCCCTTTCCAAATCCTTTACCGCTCGTTTCACAGTACTGCGCGAGAGGGAGAGATCTGCCGCAATGGTGTTTAAGCCAGGCCAAGCCGACATCTCCTTGTCCATCCGGTCGTAAAGGTAGATGTATACCAGCTTGGCCCGGTGCGGCAGCTCCGCCTTGTATAGATACTCAAGCCTGCCCATCGGTTCTCACCTCCGTATAGTCTCGGACGGCATGGGCGGGTGCAAGATATCCGGGCGATACTTCTCCACAATTCCGTCCATAATCTCTTTCTTCTCCGCATATTCCACCCTGCGGTTGCCCTGATCGGGCACGCTGTAGGGATGCTCTTCGTCAAACCGAATCCCCATTTGAAGAACAGCTTCAGCCTTACCTTCATGGGATAGAAGCCGGTTTTCATGATCACGAACTGTCTCTTGGGCATGGATTTCAGTTCGTCCGGCGTCATCAGTGGCCGTTCGATCATCTGCAAAGACTCCGATGGGTCGTTCTTGCTCCGGCTGACTGAGCCGCTCATGACCGTCCTTGAGCCCAGGGCCTTGGACAGTGTTTCGACGGAGGTGCTCTGTGGCGCAAACCCGCCGAAGATGGTCAGCTGGTTGTTGTCGATGATAATCTCCGCGCCCTCCTTGCTGTAGTTCTTTTCCAGCTGGGAAAAGGACTGGATAAGCGGTACGATCTGCAATCGCCTCGAACGGGATGCCGAGAACATCATTTCAGCGGATTCAATCTTCGGCAGGGTGTCGTACTCATCGCAGAAGAACACGCAGCGGTTTTTAAGTTTCCCGCCGTTCTCGTCAGCCACCGCCAGGATCTCCCGGTAAAGCTATTGGATGATGATGGAGATCATGAAGAAGGTTGCGGGGTTTTCCTCTGGCATAATGATAAAGAACGCCGATTTTTCCGTGCAAAACTTCTCGGCGTCGATCTCGGTATCAAAACACAGGATCTGCTCCAGCTCCGAATCCAGAAAGGCATTGAGCCGGGACAGCGCCGCACTCATAACCGAAGCCATGGATTGCTCCGCCGTATTGAGAGTAGCCCCGGCAAACCACTTGGCCTTGTGGTCATTGGGGAGCAGCTCCATAAGCTGCTGGAACTGATTCTTCCCTTTCTTGCCGGATGGCGCCAACAATTCCTGAATGACTTTGAATACCGATACGATGTGCCGCTTCTTCGGTTCGCAGAACTCGGCCACCAGCAAAATCGTCGCCGTCAGCAGACCTTCCGCCGCATCATAAAAATAGGCGTTCTGCCCAAAAGATGCGGCGTTCATGCCGGAGAGGATGATGGTCTTGGAAATGATCTTGGCATATTTCTCACACCGGGCCTTGTACACCAGCTGATCAGGGTGCGCTTGGTATAGATCCATGTACTTGTTAACTAGGTGAAGAAGGTTGTTGCCGTTGCTCCGAGTTAGGTTTCTAAGGTCTATCACCGACACATGGTACCCGTAGTCCTTGGCGATCTGTCCGTAGTTGCGCATGATATCGCCTTTGGTATCGGTCGACAAGAACGACATCCCGGATGCACAGGCGTACTCAATACAGCCAATACGCTGTTTTACCTACGCCGGCGGCGCCGATCATCAGGGCATGGAAGTCGCCGGTATCCACCATAGCGGTAGTATTTCCGATGCAGCCCACCACAAGACTCTGGGGCAGCGGATGGCCTTCCGGCGTTGTGGGCGAGTTTCCCGCTTTTGCCTGTTCACGCCACTGCTCCTGCGTGAAGGGGATGTGTTTATAAGTTTTGCGAATCTCGGAGCGGCTGGCCCATCTCGCCGTACCATGCTGGCCGTCACTGACCGTCCGACTCTTGATCCCATTCAGACTGTAGATGTGTACGATCAGCGTCACGCCGCCGAGCACGGCGAACATGACCGCGCCAACAATAATCAACAAGGTAATATTTCCTGTCATAAGGCAACATGCTTTCGAATCTTATTCTATCACTCCTTCCCCCTTCAGATTTTCATTCTGCGCATCATAACTGTTGCTGCGTATATACTTCTTCCTCCATTTCTACTGGATATAGCAAATCCTCATTCCAGTCCTTTCGGATCGGGATGAGGATCTCATGCTGGATTCCCTTTTCAAAGAGCGTTTTCGCAGTCCGCCGGTTGGCCGTCTGCCCCCGTTCACCGTTGTCCCTGCAAAGAAAGACCGTATCGATTTGCGGTGTATCCTCCATCGTCTGCCACAGCACCAGATCGGATATACCGCAGGATGCGCATAGCTGTGTTGCTGCCAGCCCGCCTTGTGCAGAGTGATAAAGGAGAGCATGTCGATGGGAGGCTCGAACAGGTACAACCGGTTGCCGGTTCCACGCCAGTGAAAGCTGTACTCCGGCGTGCTGCCGTCCTGATTTCCCTTGAAGCTGCTCTCGGAGCCAGTGCTCCACTTATGGGCATGACGGGGCTCTCCCTCCGTATCAAACCCAACGAACACGGCGTTGTGGTAATCGGCGGATTCATAGATCATGCCTTTGCGGATGCTTGCGAGACCTCTTCTCTACGGGCGGAGCTGCCCTCAGTATATCGCCATTGATGCCCAGGAGGTATTCCAGCGTTTCTGGGTAGTCCTTCCCATAAAAACGCCACACAAAGTCGATAGCATCGCCGCCCGTCTGCTCATACTGGTGATACCACAGGTTCCCCCGGATGGTAATCTTTGCGCCACCGTACTTCCATTCATATTCCGAGCCCGACCGTTTCAGGGTTTGCCCCTGCCTGCGCAGCAGATCTGTAAGGTCGGTCAGCCTTGCGCGCTCCTTCTGTTCTTCTGTAAAGTGGACGTATTTGGTTACCATCTGCATCCCTCCTTTTCGTTTTTACTTTTTCACGCCTTTTTACTGCCAGATCCCCAGCGCCTGTTTCTTCTCCTCAATCTGACGGCGAAGCTTCCGCTCGATGGTCGCTCCGCCCTTGCCCCAGCGCTCGTCCTCCAAACGGTTCTGAATGATCCGGCTTATATGATGCAAAAGCCGCAGGGACGCCATAGCTACCGACATGTTCTCGTTGCTTTGAATGCTATGGTATTCATAATCAGCTCGTCCATCGGAGTGGTCAGGATCATTTGATCCACAAACGGCCGACTACCAATGAAGAAAGCAATATTTTCCGGAGTGTTGTGGAACAGGAATTCCTCCCTCTTTCCATTCTCATACACATACGCATTCACAACATTTCCTTCCTCCATCAGCGCCTGGATGGCATCTGATTGCGGCACATTGCTTTTACCGCAAATTGGGGAGAAATAGTCAGCAAAGGAAAAACCGGATCCATTTTGACCGAAGTTCTGCTGCTTTGGCAACTCTTCATGGATGTCCTCTATGGTTCTACTGTCCAGCGTGTAGTCCTCCAGTGCGTATATCAGATCTTGCGAACTGTCTGGGTCTATTCGGAACATCTTTGCGTTATATGCATAGAAGGCGGCATAGTCATATTTTCCGTAATTGAAGCTTCCATCCTTTTTCAGGAAATTCACCAAAGTAACGGAATCTCGAAGAGCGTTCATAAATACTTCTTTCCCGCAAGAAATCAACCATGCGCGAAAATTGTTCAGGCCCTCATTTGCGTAGTCCGGTCCCAACGCCGCACTGACCGCAAACATTTCGTCCCGGTATGACGCATCTTTGTACTCGTGGTAAATCAGGTGCCAATCCATAATGTCCTCTAAGGGGTAATGGGATAGATTCTCTACTATCCTGGTCCAAACTGTTTCTTGGTCATGATTTTGGGATACCGCATTTACATCCTCAATGATTCTCCAAAACTGTTCTTTCGTCATGCGCACAACCTCCCTGCCCAGAAAGGGCCTCTTTACTTTTACACCTTATATGGCAGGAATCAAGGCGGTTAAGCCTCGATAGGCTTAATCGCCTCTACAACAAAAAATAGGCCTTCATCTTTAGCCTGCTCTTCCCTTACTGTATATCCATTTTTCTCTCACTTCTGTGTATTGTGTGGTTATCCCGTGCTACTTTCTAACTCCATACACTCAAAACACGCTCTAAGCTATCCTACAGTTTACATCCAGGATCAGCAGGTCGGGATCCTGCATAAACGCACATACAATTCCGATTTTCTGCTTCATTCCTTTTGACATTTTTTTCAGTTTCCCGGCGGGATTCAGTTCAAACAGTTCCATCAGCCTGGGAGCACGTCCCAGATCTTTCATCTTTTTCATGTTTGCGATAAACTTTATGAATTCCATCCCATTCATGGAATCCATAAATGCAATCTCACCCGGCAGGTATCCCAGTGATCGCTCAATCTCGTCCGCTTTTTCAAAACAGTCTTTTCCCCGGATCGTCAGCGTTCCGCTGTCCGGTTTGATAAATCCCATCAGCTGGCGGATCGTCGTTGTCTTGCCTGCACCGTTCGGTCCGAGAAAACCCAGAACTTCTCCGCGTTCCACACAGAAGCTGACATCGAAAACACTTCTTCCTCTGCCGTAATCTTTTGTGATATGGTTAATTTCAATGACGCTCATCCTGATACTCCTCCTTATACGTCAGTTTTTTCATGATGTCCATCCAATCCTCAAATTCCTGCGCGGGCAGATCAACATCAAATCTGTCGATGCACGCTTGTACTCATTTTGTCCAAAAACTTCCATTGCCGCATTGATGATCTTCAGCTGCTTTTCTTCCGGCAGGGAATAGAACTTTTCATTCATATCCTAACCCGTCCTTTCCGCCGCACCTTGTGCTGACTCTACTGGTCATTCCTAATTACCGGAATACCGAATTGACTACTTTTTACAACCCCTCAGTTAAAAAAAAGACTCCGATCAAAGAAATCAGAGTCTTTTTATGAATAACAAAATAAATTATATCCGATCAGAAGGCATATCAATGCTACTATGACCTCACAGAGAGACGACGGGATGATCAATGCGATCATGACGCCGATTCCGATGAAAAACATAACAAAACCGATCATCCGGATCATGAAGTCTCCTATTTTTCCTCTTCTTGATTCAGTATATGCTCAATATCCTCCTGTGTATACTCATCTGTTTTGTCCTTTTTTGTAAATTTATCCGCAATATCCGGAACCATATCCAGAATCTTGGTGATGGCATCCTGATTTTTCACGTTCACAAGTTTTGTACCATTTTTATTAATGACCAGAACGGCTGACGGAGAAATTTTTCCGCCCATACCGCCATACCCATTGTTTTTTGCATTTTCAGCAAATGCCCCTGCTCCAACGCCGAATGAAACGTCTACCAGAGGAAGGATGATTGTATCACCGATATGGATCGCATCACCGACGACTGTTTTCGTCGTAATAAAACTTTCCATCCCTTTGAATAATGCCTCCACCGTATTATGAAATGAATTTTCTGCCATATTTTTTATGCCTCCTTGTGCTGAAATCTTCTGATTGTTTTCTTAACAGACTTGCAGCGGTATACCCTCCATCCCAGACGAAGCAGTACCACACCCAGCATATGCCCGCTCAGCACGATCCTGCCCTCCAGGATCTCCTGATCAAACACGGGAATTACCTGCAGTTTCGTCTTATAAAGGGGGACGATTAATCCGCATACACCCAAAGCCTGTCCGGTCAGTGCCGGATCATCAAATCCAAACGTTACATGCCCCTTTGCTTTTCGGGGGATCAGATGCTTAAGCAGCGATTTGGATGTGTCCCACAGGAACCGGATGGTCTCTTTTGTGGTCTCATCTGCAAGAAACGATTTCCATTTTTTTATTTTAGCATAGATTCCTGTTATTGTTAACTTAAATTTTCGGAACATACTGCGTATTGCTGCCGGAACGCCCCGTACCCGCTGCCAGACAAGCCGTAACTTCCGGAAGACGCCTGGGCCAGCCTGTTTCAGTTTTTGGTCAGTATCAAAATCCCCTGTTTGACCGGGATTGCGCTCAATGCGCCCGCCCGCTTCAGGAATCCTCGCTTTCGGTGCTGCATCAGGAGGGCCCGTCCTCAGTGAGGGTATTTCCACAGGCGGCTTGCCCGGATCCATTTTTAAACTTCTCCTTCGGAACAGCCGCTTAATTTTGGATCCTGTTTTTTTCAGCCGGTCCAGTGTGATTCCGAAAATGCGTATCACAAAGAATGTCCCATCCCTCGATATGACTGCCTTTGCCATGAGCAGCCCGCCAAGCCAGGATATCCGGACACTTCCGGACACTTCCTCCGGATTCTTAATTCCCTCCAGGCGGTAACACACCGGAACAAACAGCATACACAGAACCGCCAGCGCAAGAAGGCCTAATATTACCAGCAGCAGTACACCTATTACTTTTAATATTATGAAAATAATATGTAACATGACTCCACCTTTTATTACGCTTTCTGATTATTTTCCAGAAATGCCCTTATCTGGGCACTTCCTGTCTGTTCCCAGACCTCCTGAACGATCTCCCGTACAAGTTCCAGTGCCTCTTCATACCCTTCTGCAATGCCCACGATCATGGGGCAATTTTTACGCAGCGTTTTCTGAAGAAGATAATTTGAAGAAATAATCTCCAGATGGTTCGCCGGATTTGCCGCCAGCGTAATCACATACACACCGATCATACCTGATCCGTTGTTGATTTTTCTTCGGATTTTTTTTTCTTTCTTTTTTGCAGTATCGCCCACATAAAGGTTCTTATACCAGTTTAACATAAATCTGTCCTTTATTTTTTGTCTTCTAATCTTTTTAAAATGGCATCAATGACCGTTTTCAGCACTTTAATGCGTGCATAATACTTACAGTTTCCTTCCACAATGATCCAAGGCGCATATGTCGTCGACGTATGAATCAGCATCTCGTCCACCGCCTGTTCATAGAGATCCCACTTTTCACGGTTTCTCCAGTCCTCATCCGTGATCTTCCACTGCTTCGCCGGATCCTCCATGCGTTCTTTAAAACGCCGCTCCTGTTCATCTTTGTCAATCTGCATCCAGAACTTCAGAACAATTGCCCCGTCATGGGCCCAGCTGGCCTCCATATCATTGATTTCTTTATATGCACGTTTCCATTCTTCTTCGGAGCAGAACCTTTCAATCCGCTCAACCATAACCCGCCCATACCATGTCCGGTCATAGATTGCAATATGTCCGTCCTTTGGCACCTGGTTCCAGAAACGCCACAGATAATGGTGGGAGCGTTCCAGATCATTCGGGGCAGCCGTGGGGTTCACCTGATATCCCCGCGGATCCATGCGTTCTGTCAGGCGTTTGATAGCGCCGCCTTTTCCGCCGGCATCCCATCCTTCAAAACCAATGATCACCGGAATTCTTCTGCGGTACAATTCCCCATGCAGACGTTCTATCTGCGACTGCAATTCTTCCAGCCGCTTCCTGTACTCATTCTTCTGATACGACAGACTCAGATCCACACTGTGAAGGCTGGAAGTCCGCATGACGCTGTCATCCAGCAGTTCTTTTGATCCTTCCTGCACTTTCGGTTCTCCGGCTGCCGTCTCCTCTTTCTGACGTTCTTTCTGTGCGGTCTTTTTCTTTTTTTCCTCAATTGCCTCTGTCAGGCATCGAATGACTGCCATATATATTTTGACAGTCGCAAATTCCCGGTCCACGGATTCTATAATCGTCCACGGCGCGCAGTCCGTATCCGTCTTCTGCAGCATCTCGTCATTGATACGCTTATACTCGTTATACTGTTCATTCCGCTTCAGGTCGCCCTTGCTGACGCGCCAGGCGCTTGCCGGATCGCTCATCAGCTTCTCAAACCGCTTTTTCTGCTCTTTCTTCCCGATATAGAGAAACAGTTTCAGAATCGCTGTGCCGCCATCTGAGAGCTGCTGCTCAAAAGCATTAATCTCATCGTACGCATACTGCAGTTCATAATCTGTTGTGATCTTATCAAAACGGTCCACTTGAACTTTTCGGTACCAGCTTCTGTCAAATATCGCAATTCTGCCGTTTGGCGGAGTCTTTGTCCAGAATCTCCACAGGAATGGCCGCATCCGTTCCTCTTCCGTCTCACTTCCCGTAGCATATACAGAAAATCCCCTGGGATCCAGTGCATGGATCAGATTACTGATCTGAACTCCTTTGCCGGCAGCACCAAATCCCTCAAATACTATCATCACCGGTATCTGCAGTTCTTTGCATTCCCTCTGAAGCAGAGCCAGCTGAGGTTCCAGCCGATCCATCCGCTTCTTGTACTCGCCTTTTCCGAGCTTCTTTATCAGATTAATCTGTTCCAGCATAGAATCCCTCCTTTTATTTTAGAACAAGGGAGAGATACTGGTATCCCTCCCTTGCCTGCCCGCACATCGCAGATGTACGGGAAACATTAATAGTATTTGCGATTTCCCCACAGGTTGGACTTTTTTAAATCCAGATACTCCTGGTAGGCCATTTCCAAAATCTGCCGTTCATTTGAAAATTTTAACAGGTGGTAAGCCTCATGGAACTTATAGTAACCTGAATCAACAAAATATTCCTCTCTCTGAGGTTTGCTGTGATAGCTGTTCGCCATCATCAGATACCAGTGAACATCTTTTTCCACCGTATCTTCCGGAACAGTAAAACTATATTGACTTTTTCCAATGTATTTGATAATGGAAGCTTGTACCCCCGCTTCTTCCAGAACCTCCCGCATTGCGGTATCCTTATAGTCCTCTCCTCTCTCAACAGTTCCCTTCGGCAATACCCAGCCCTCATACTTGTTTTTATAGCATTTGTATAAGGTCAGGATCTTCCCCCGATATATTACCACCCCGCCACAGCTCGTTGCCTCAATCATTGCAATTCCTCCTGTTATGCGTAGTGTTACTTGTAATAAGTATACCTCTTTTTAACAGGCTGTGCAACCTTAATTGTAATATGCATCGAATATTTGCTTTGCTATCGGAACCGCAACATCACTGCCTGTTCCGGCACTTTCCGCGATCACACTGACGACAATATCCGGGTTATCTACATTTGAGAACCCAACAAACCACGCATGCGGGGAGCCGCTCATATCTCCGTGCTCCGCTGTCCCTGTCTTTCCGGCTGCCGTATAGTTCTGTCCGGAAAGTGCGGATGCGGTGCCGTTTTGCACAACACCTTCCATCAGTTCCTTAATCGTCTGTGCCTCCTCGGAGGACATCAGTCTATCATACACAGACGGCGAATACTTCTTCACGCTGTCCCCGGTATAGTTCTCGATTCCTTCCACAAAGTAAGGCTTCATGAGATTACCGCCGTTGGCAACAGCCGCTGTGATCATCGCCATATGCATCGGCGATGTAACCGTATTTCCCTGCCCGATCGCAGTCTGCATCGCGAGTGCATCCGGCGTACTGCCGTCAAGACTGAATTTACCTTTGCTGTATGGAATCTCGATCGGAAGCTTTTCGTTAAACAGCACGTCATCCGCTGTTTTTGCAAAGGTTCCCCTGCTGATATCCACACCAATCTGAGCAAACGCACTGTTGCAGGATTTTGCAAACGCTGTCGCAAAGTCTTCCTGGCCGTGAACATTATTATTGTAGCAGTGTATCGTATAGCCCCCGTTCGTCACCTCGCCCTGACAGTCAAAATAAAAATCACTCAGCTGTTCTCCGGATCTTAAATACGCCAGCGTCGTCACAATCTTAAACGTTGATCCCGGAGGATACAGACCCTGAGTGGCGCGGTTCAGAAGGTTCGTATTGCTGTCATCACTGACCAGCTCATCCCAGATGGAGCTTAACGTATTGGGATCGAAATCCGGTTTGCTGACCATTGCCAGCACTTTTCCCGTATCCGGCTCCATCACAACCACAGCCCCGTTATTCCCGCCGAGTGCATCATAAGCTGCCTGCTGCAGTCTGACATCCAGCGTTGTAACGATTGTGTCTCCTATATTCTTCTCTTCCTTGAATTCATTGGTCACCTGCTCAACAGCTCCTGCATGAGAAGTCAGAAGATGATAATTTTCCGTGGATTCCAGTCCGCTGTTTCCATTGCTCGTGTAACCCACCACATGTGCAAACAAATTGCTGTACGGATAGGTCCTGTGCTCATTTCCCTCTTCATCCGTCTCCGTATGTGCAAGAATTTCCCCGCCGGCAGTCACGATATCCCCCCGCACAACCCGCTCCTCGTAAGAATTCTGCCGTTTATTGTACGGACTGTTCATAAACTCTTCACTCAGCTTCACATTGAAATAAACCATATAACCGATCAGTGACAGAAAGATCACGACAAACGTATAAGCCACCACAACATACTCTTTACCACCGGAGGCTTTTTTCTGTCTCTTCTTCGATTTTTTCTTCGAGGCTTTTTTCTCTCGTCTGCTCAGTACCTTTTCTTCTTTTTTGCTCATACTGCGCTCCTGGTCTCTGATTTCGTTCTTGTTTTTGTTTCTCAAGTTCTGCTCCTTCATCTTCCCGCAAAATGTAAAGTCCCTGGATGATTGCCAGCATAACGATCGTACAGATAACCGAACTTCCCCCGTAGCTTACGAGCGGAAGGGTGATGCCGGTCATCGGTATGAATTTTGTTGTGCCTCCGACTGTCAGAAATACCTGAAATGCATATTCTGTTCCAAGTCCCAGGGCAATCAGCTTGTAAAACTTGTTGCTCATCCTCATAGAAATATTCAGGATCATGAGGAAACAGCTCATACACACCAGCAGAAGGCAGATCGCAAAGACCGCACCCATCTCCTCACAGATCGCAGCGAAAATAAAATCCTGCGTCACAACGGGAATGGACTTCGGTGAGCCGGCAAAGAGACCGACGCCAAACCATCCTCCCGCTCCGATTGCAAACAGAGACTGAACGATCTGATATCCATTCGTCTCGTATACTGAAAACGGGGCTTTCCATGCCACGACACGCTGCCGCACATGCCCAAACAGAAAATATGCGGCCACTGCCGCGAGACTTCCGCCTGCCAGTCCTGCCAGTGCGTACAGCGGCTTTTTCGTTGCAACATAGACCATCACCACGTATGTCATAAAAAATACCAGGGCACTTCCCAAATCTGTGGAGAGTACTAGGATTATCACATGAAGACCTGCCACGACCGTCGCTGTCACGACTTTTTTAAAACTGGTGTCTCCCCGCAGAATTCCCGCGACAAAAAACACGAAAGTAATCTTTACCAGCTCGGAGAACTGAAAACTGATGCCTCCGATCTCCAGCGCCAGATTGGCGCCTCCTGTCACCTGCGACAGTGCCAGCACGGCAAGCAGCAAAAGAATGCCCAGGATCCCGTACAGCCACGTCAGATCCTTTAGAAGCTTCACCTTTCGGATGATAACAGGCACCAGCAACGAGAGCACTGTTCCCGCAACAACGATGAAAAACTGCTTTTCTGCTTTCTCAAAATCGAGACGGCTGAGCATGATAAAGCCGCAGCTCAGCAGCATACACATATTATTTACCACAAGCATGGATGCTTTTTTATAAAAAATACGGTATATTACCTGAAGAACCACAATATATGCAGCTATCTGCAGATACATAATCAGCATTTTAAATTCCATGGTCTGGAGATACATCACAAGAAAAGCAACCAGATTCAGAAACAGAATCAGAATCACCTGTTTGCGAAGCACATATTTCTTGTCATCTTCATCCTTCTTCTTGAAGATCCTAAAACACTGAAAAGTAAACAGTGTCATCAGGATTATGATGAGATATTTCGATAATTCAACTATGATATTGATCATACATTCACCTGTCTATACGCCCCGTCTGAAATGCCCTTTCGTAAAGTCCCGTGGGTGTTCCGGCAGTCTTCCCATACGGTAAGCCTCCGCAAATTCCCGTGCAGTCGTCCCGGTGCGTTTTGAATCCTCTATTGTAAAGTTCAGACGTACAGCCTTTGTCCCAAGTTCTTTTACCTCCTGATATTCCCATAAAAGTCCTGTCGGTATACTGTTATAGATTGTATTATAACAGAAACTGCAGTCACATTTTACCGGAAATTGCTTTTTATAGCGGTCTTTCAGAAAAAGAACAGAATTTTCTCTTCTGCAGGCATCCATATTTTTCTTCACACACTGTGCAGATATCATCAGTACTGTATATCCGTAGACTACCATCTCGCTGCCTGCATTGCAACGTTTTTGAATTTCCCGTGCATTTAACTCAGCCGGTACGGTGTCACCCTCCATGCCCAGCCGCTCAAACAGTTTGTGCCCTTCACAATTCCACGGAGACAGTGAAGCGTTAAGCACCGTGCAGTTCTGCATTCCATGTTCTCTCATTAATGCATACTGTTCCAGATTGTGTACAAGAAAGCCCTGAACGCCCGCCTCTTTGAGCCCGGAAAGGTACGAAAAGAATTCTTTTGTCTTTTCCTCTCTCAGCATATAAGGCAGCATCAGATACGGTTCGATCTCCCGTTTTCGGCAGTCATGCACATACTTCCCGACGTTCTTTAAAAATTGCTCCCCGTAAAACACAGTGCACAATGCATAAATTCTTTTTACTGCACCGGAAGCAATCAAGGCGGCAACCTGTTCTGATGTCTCAGCGGATGCATAGACTGCCATCCCGGTTCCTTTATCTGAATTTTTCACCATTTTCTCAGAATCATACACGCGTTTTGGCTCTTCCCGATAAAAATGACTCAGAATCTCTTGTTCCAGTGCTGCAAGCGCTGTGCGGCGCAGCTCATTCAGCTCCTGCATCGGCATAAAAATATTGTCCGCCATCTGCAGAGACAATTCTTCTATCTGAAACACCGTGGCCCCTGTCTTCTTCAGCTGTTTTTCTACGCGCTCTTTTGAGAGCGGCTGTTTTTGTGCGCGCTGTACTTCTCCTCCCTGACAAAAAGCTTCATATCCGCGCGCTGAAAGTTTCAGAAAAGATTTCTCACCGGCTGTCAGTGCCGCCTCTGCACGAACAGCGATCCGGTCCTTTGGCGCGACATATTCCTGAAAAATTTTTTCAAATAATACTTCATTGCGAAGCTGGCTCTCCTTCTTCAGTGCCTTTTCATTTTGAAGGGCCATCATACTGCGCCCGTTTCTCTGTCTGTAATACCCCTGATGAAATCCGTCACGATTATACAGATCAAACAATTCCTGTCGGTCCTCTTTTGTCACCTCATACGTTTTCCCAAGAAGTGCGAGATCCAGATATTTCCGATAAATACGGACAACACCGGCCGTATACTCCGGCTTTTTCATCCGGCCTTCAATCTTCAGCGACGTCACACCCGCCGCCAGAATCTCCGGCAGCAGATCAACTGTGCACATATCCTTCGGACTCAGTACATACGCTGTTCTATCATCGTTTAAAATGGTTCTGCCCTCGGACGCCTGATACGGGAGGCGGCATGGCTGTGCACATTTTCCACGGTTTCCGCTGCGTCCTCCCAGCATACTGCTGAACAGGCATTGTCCTGAATAGCAGTAGCACAAAGCTCCGTGGACAAAACTTTCGATCTCAAGCGTTGTGCTTGCTCTGATCTTTTGTATCTCCTGAAGCGACAATTCACGCGCCGTCACGATACGGCTCGCCCCCAGCTGCTCCAAAAGCTTCGCACCTGCAGCGCCTGTGATGGTCATCTGCGTGCTGCAGTGTATCGGCATCCCGGGGAATTGCTTTTTGATAAAAGAAAAAACACCCAGATCCTGCACAATGACCGCATCCAGTCCCTGTCTGTAGTACAAAAGCAGGTATTCGTATAATTCCCGCTCAAGTTCCTGATCCTTCAGCATTGTATTAACGGTCAGATACAATTGCTTTCCGTGCAGGTGTGCGTAATCGATCGCTTCCTGCATCCGGCGGACGTCCAGATTATCCGCGTAAGCTCTTGCTCCAAATTTTTCACCGCCGATGTAAACCGCATCAGCTCCCGCAAGATACGCCGCGGTCATCGCTTCATAAGAACCGGCCGGCGCCAACAGTTCTGCTCTCATCACTTACCTCTTTTCAAAAAATAAGGAGATTACCCTGCAGCAATCCCCCGTTTTCTTATTTTAAAAGTTCTTCCATGTCATGTTGCAGCTTTGATACCTGCTGTGACAGAGACTGTTTCTCTGCCCTGACTGTCTCCAGCTCTTTTAATGAATTTTCAAGCTGAATCTGTACCGCGATCAGCTCATGCTTCAGATCATAAACTTCTTTGTCTTTCCCCTGGGAATCCTCCTCAAATACCTCGGCCTGTTTTTTCGCCTTAAAATAATCATCTGCAATATTCAGGCTTAAGAGCGTACTCTTTGTCTCAACAGGCTGACGGTTGTATCCTGGAAGCTCGCCCAGCTCTGCAATTTTATTGTTCAGATATGCAGCTACCTTCTGCAGATATTCTTCACTCTCATATCCGCTCAGCTTTATAATTTTCCCGCCGATCAAGACCTGTGTTGTATTTTTTGTAGGCATTAACAGCTTACCTCCATCCTTTTATACTACTATTATAATAGAAAATGCCAGAAAAACAACCTTTAGTTTTTCGCGATGTCAGTTTTCAGCTTCCGGAAAAGGAATTCCCAGATGTTCATACGCCTTTACGGTTGCGCACCTGCCTCTCGGCGTACGGTTCAAAAATCCATGTTTCAGCAGATACGGTTCATAGACATCTTCAATCGTTCCGGAATCTTCTCCGACTGCCGCAGCCAGTGTGTCAAGTCCCGCAGGCCCTCCGGCGAATTTTTCAATCAGCGTTGTCAGAATCAGACGGTCACAGCCATCCAGTCCGTACTGATCCACCTCCAGAAGATCCAGTGCGTAAACTGCAACTTCTTCCGTGATGACGCCGTCATACTTTACCTGTGCAAAATCTCTGACTCGTTTCAGCAGACGGTTCGCCAGACGCGGCGTCCCTCTTGCACGCCTGGCCAGCGCCCCGGCTCCCTTTGTATCAATACTGACGCCAAGTACCTGGGCTGAGTGCAGGATAATGGTCTGAAGTTCTTCCTCCTGATAAAATTCAAGATGATGGATGACCCCAAACCGGTCTCTGAGCGGTGCCGTCAAAAGCCCTGCGCGAGTGGTTGCACCCACCAGCGTAAACTGAGGAAGATCAAGGCGGATGGAACGTGCGGTTGCACCTTTGCCGATCATGATATCGATGGCGAAATCCTCCATTGCCGGATACAGAACTTCTTCTACCTGCCGGTTCAGCCGATGGATCTCATCGACAAAGAGCACATCACCTTCCTGGAGATTATTCAGAATCGCTGCCATCTCCCCCGGCTTTTCAATCGCAGGTCCGGAGGTGACTTTCATATTCACCCCCATCTCATTTGCGATGATACCGGCCAATGTTGTTTTGCCCAGACCAGGAGGGCCGTAAAACAGTACGTGGTCCAGTGCGTCCCCACGCTGCCTTGCCGCCTCGATATAAATCCGGAGATTTTCTTTTGTCTTCTCCTGTCCGATATAATCATCCAGTGTCTGCGGCCGCAGACTGCCCTCGATTTTCACATCTTCCTCAGTAAATTCTGTCGTAATGATCCTTTTATCCATCTGCCTTCATTCCATTCATTGAATCTTTTATTAGATCAGCTTTTTAAGCGCAGCCTTCAAAATAGCCTCTGCGTCCATACCTTCCAAGCTTCCGAGCTGCTTGACCGCACGCAGAGCATCTGAATTTGAGTAACCAAGAGCAGTCAGCGCCTGTACCGCCTCATGTACCGCCAGATCGGCCCCCGCATCCGCCTGTGCCTCCTGCTGGTGCATCAGTTTCTGTTCAAATGCATCCTGCAGATCCATCTTATCCTTGAGCTCCAGAATAATCTTCTGTGCCGTCTTCTTTCCAATCCCCGGTGCCCTGGCAATCGCAGCGGCATCATCGGAAAGGATGGCGAATCTCAGTTCATCTGTGGACAACGCCGAAAGAATTCCAAGTCCCGCCTTCGGCCCTACACCGTTCACCCCGATCAGAAGACGGAACACGTGCATATCCTCTTTTGTCAGGAAGCCGAACAGCTGCATGACATCTTCTTTTACATGCAGATATGTATGAATCCGGCTTTCTTCGCCCTGCCGCAGGCAGGCCAGCATGGAGGACGGCATAAAAATCTCATAGCCGACCCCGTTATTTTCAATCACTACCTGGCTTTCACCAAGATCTGCAACTTTCCCTTTTACAAATGCTATCATAATTCTGTCCTCTTATCTTTTTGAAACACCCGTCCAAGGCGGCGTATCATCTCCCTGCTCACAATTCCAATCAGCGCCCCCGTCACCACTCCGGACACCAGCAGGACCGGGAGATAATACATCAGCTTAAACGTACTGACCAGCCATACCGCCACTGCCATCTGCGCCGTATTATGTGCCACCCCTCCGGCAACACTCACACCGATCACGGAAAAACCCGGAACTGTTTTCAGCAGTCCCATCACAAGCAGGCTGAGCGCTGCACCTGCAAGACTGAACAAAATGCCAAACAGATTGCCAAACAAAAAACCGATCACCAGTATCCGTATGACGGAAATCAAAATCGCTTCCCTCCATCCATACAGATACAGAAGAAAAACAATCATCAGGTTGGAAAGTCCTATTTTTACGCCATATACTCCGGCAAAAAACGGAATCAAAGACTCCACATATCCGAGCAGAATCGCAAGCGCTGCAAACAGCCCGAGCACTGCTGTTTTATTTTTCATAGCCATTCTCCATCAGGATGCGACCACATCCGGAACCGTCTCTTCATCCGCAGGATTTACCACCTCCAGAAACACCCGGTTGGGCAGGCAGACGATCGTTCCGCCATTTTTTGTAACAGCCGCTGTTTTCATGCAGAGATGATCCGGGCAGTCAGCCTCCGTCATCTTTACTTTTCCATCTTTTATCTCACATACATTCGTGTCATTGATTACAATCGTCTGGTCCTGGTCAAGCGGATATTCACCATATATTTCATGATCCACAGTGATCCGAAGCAGGCTTCCCTCATCCGGTATCAAGATCCGTGAGAGTACCCAGAGGATCAGCGCTGCAAACAGAATCACCCCGATTAAAATCATATCTCTTTTTTTCATCTTTGGCCTCCTGCGGTGCAGATTGCGTATCCTGGTTTCAGGAACTTGTTCTATCATATCATAGGGACTCTTAAAATGCAAACACCTATTCGGTCGCGGGCAGCGCTCAGGCAAAAACGGGAAAGTCACCAATTGACTTTCCCGTTTTACTTATGATTCCAAGAGCACCCCGTTTGCTTCGACGAACAATGTCTGCCGCACACCGTCCATCTGACCGGTCAGCTGCTTTGCCTTTTCATAGCCCAGCAGCATACACACCGTGCTGAGCGCATCCCCCTGCATGGAAGATTCGGTCACGACCGTTGCCTGCCAGAGATCCGTATCCGCCGGATATCCCGTCGATGCATCCAGAATATGAGAATACCGGATGCCATTTTGCTCAAAATAACGCTCATAGACTCCGGAGCTGACAACCGAACAGTCAGCAGCCTTAACCTTCGTGATGACCTGATTCCTGTCCGCGAATGGCTTCTGAATCCCGACCTCCCAGTCTGTTCCATCCGGTTTTTTTCCAATACTCATGACATTGCCCCCGAGATTGATCAAACCGGAGGTGATACCGTCCTCTTTTAAACATTCTTTCAGGATGTCGGCCGCATATCCTTTTACGATGGCTCCCAGATCGATCATGGTATCCGGACTGTCAAAGGTTACGGTATTTCCCTGCACATGGACGTTTGCCGCATCCACCTTTTTCACCGCTTCAGCAATCGCCTCAGCATCCGGCACCTGCGGGTTTTCACTTTTAAAATCCCACAGTTCACTGACCGGTGCGATCGTTATATCAAATTTCCCTTCTGAAAGCTCATAATAGGAAAGCCCTTCCCCAATCACGTATGCAAGCTGATCCGACACCTCAACAGACTGTTCGGTGCGATGGTTCAATGCATAGAGTTCACTGTCCTCCCGGGTTCGGCTGAATGTCTTTTCGATATCCTGACACAGCGCAAACGCATGTTCGATGGCAGAATCTACATCGTCCGGGTCCCCATAAGCTTCAATTCCAATGATGGTATCAAAGTAAAATCCCTGCCTGGAAACCATTTCCGGCTGTTTCCTGCCGCAGCCGGAAACAAGGACGGCTAGTACCAGCATCGCCGCAGCCAGTGCCCTCTGTCTGTTTGTTCTCCTAAAACTCATTGACGATGCAGTGGCGCGGGCAGACTTCCTGGCAAGTGCCGCAGTTCGTGCATTTTTCAAAATCAATTTTAGCGACATTGTTCACCATGGTAATCGCATCCGCCGGACAGTTCTTCACACATTTCATACAGCTGATACACCCTGCATCACACCCTGTGATAACCGCCTTTCCCTTCTGCTCACATTTACACTTTACAAGTGTTTTCTGATCATAAGGAACAAGATCGATCAGATGCTGGGGACATGCCGTGATACATTTCCCGCACGCCTTACAGTTTTCCCGGTCAACAACTGCGATGCCGTCTTGGATATGGAGGGCGTCAAACGCGCACGCCTTTACGCAGCTTCCGAAACCGAGACATCCCTCGTTACAGATTTTAGCGCCTCCGTTCGGCACGTAAATCATCATGGCACAGTCTTCCACACCGTAATACTCATATTCATTCTTGGACTTGGAGCAGCTTCCCCCGCAGCGGACAAACGCTACCTGTCTCTCAGTTTCAGCGACCTCCTGACCCATGATCTTTCCGATAACGGCAGCGGCATCCGCTCCGCCGACCGGACATGCATTTACAGCAGCTTCCCCTGTTACAATAGCAGCCGCCAGCCCGTCACATCCCGGATAACCACAGCCGCCGCAGTTATTTCCAGGAAGCGCCTCACGCACTGCGACTTCTCTTTCATCTACTTCCACCGCAAATTTCTTTCCTGCAAGCCCCAGCAGCAGACCGATCACGAGGCCGATGCCGCCGATGATGACCGCCGATATTAAAATAATTTCCATATCACCCGAACCTCCTTATACCAGTCCGGCGAATCCAAAGAATGCGATGGACATCAGCCCTGCCGTCAGAAGGACGATCGGCATTCCCTGGAAAGCTTCCGGAATATCATTGTATTCAATTTTCTCACGAAGGCCAGCCATAAGTACGATCGAAATCGTAAAACCGACAGCCGTTGCCAGTCCGCAGATGGTCCCTTCCAGTACATTGTAATCATTCTGAACATTTGTCAATGCAACACCCAGTACCGCACAGTTTGTTGTGATCAGCGGAAGATACACACCGAGCGCCTGGTACAGGGACGGCATGGTTTTTTTCAGAATCATCTCCACAAGCTGAACAAGTGCTGCAATCACAAGAATGAAAGCAATCGTTTTCAGATATGTCATATCCAGCGGAACCAGAACGAATTTATAAATCAGACTGGTGCACAGTGAAGCGATCGTGATGACGAAGATAACGGCACCGCCCATTCCGGCAGCCGTATCGATCTTCTTGGACACACCCAGAAACGGGCACAGTCCGAGGAACTGACTTAACACAACGTTATTCACCATGGCAGCGCCGATAGCAATTATCAGTAATTCTTTCATTTTGCACTACCCCCTATTCTTTGTCTCGCGCGGAATCAGACAGTGCTTTTCCTCCGCACATTGTATTTGTGCAGTTCATACAGCTGTCTTTGGAACATGCTTTTGTTCCGTCTTCTTTTACACGTGCACTTCCGATTTTAAACTTGTTCTGGAACGCTACCAGCATAGCGAGCACGAAAAATGCTCCCGGCGCCAGAATGAAAATTGTGATCGGCTGATAGGAAGCAGGCATAACCTGAAACCCGAAGATCTGTCCTGCACCGAGAATCTCCCGGAATAACCCGATCAGAGTCAGTGCAATCGTAAATCCAAAGCCCATTCCCAGACCGTCAAAGACGGAGGACACAACTTTATTCTTGGATGCGTAGGACTCCGCACGGCCCAGTATGATACAGTTTACAACGATCAGCGGAATGTAGATACCGAGCGCAGAATAGAGACTCGGGATAAATCCTTCCAGCAGCAGTTCCACGATCGTTACAAAGGAAGCTACCACGACAATATAAGCGGGCATCCGCACACTGTCCGGGATTACCTTTCTCAGCAGTGAGATCATCAGGTTTGACAGTGTCAGAATAACCGCTGTCGTCAGTCCCATCCCCAGACCATTCATGGCAGAAGTGGTAACTGCAAGTGTCGGACACATTCCCAGCATCAGTACAAAGGTGGGATTTTCCTTGATAATACCGTTATACAGACGTTCTATCGGTGAATTCGCTTTCATCTTAGTTCCCTCCCTTCAGATACTGGAATGCGCAAAGACCGGCATTCACGCCGTTCGTAACCGCATTTGTCGTGATCGTCGCACCACTCAGTGCATCGATCTGCTCATCACTTGCAGCGCCTGTTTTCGTATATTCAAACTTTTCAACATTTTTATCTTTGAACTGGTTTTTAAATTCATCCGTATCGGCCTTCATACCGAGACCAGCGGTTTCGCTGATGCTAAGAATTGAAATTCCGTTCATTGTTCCATCCATTTTGATTCCCATGGAAAATGTAATATTTCCGCCGTAACCCTCAGAATCCGTCACAGTAATGACATATCCGATAGTTTCCTGGTTTGCATCCACGGCCTCCATGACCTCGTCAATTGTCTGTTTATCCCAGCCATTTTCGATGTTATAAGAAGCAATCGCGTCAAGATCCGCATCGCTTTCCTTAAAATCAGCCGCATCTGCAAATACTTCCTGACAGGCCTCTTTTTTTGCAAGTTCTTCCTGTACCTGAATAGGCTCCAGTGTCACATCATACACCAGTCCGAGCAGAAATCCCGCAACAAGTGTGATCGCCAGCAATGCCGCAGCATCTTTGATAATTTTACCCATTACGCTTCCCTCCTTTTTCCAGACCGAATGCAACAGGCATCGTCACTCGTTCAATCAGCGGAACGAGAAGGTTGCTGAAGATAATCGCATAGGACACACCTTCTGCCGTACCTCCGAAAAGCCGGAAAATACCTGTCAGAATACCTAGGATGATACCATAGACGATCTGTCCCTTTTTCGTAATCGGGGAGGTCACATAATCCGTCGCCATAAACCATGCGCCCAGCATCAGACCGCCTCCGAACAGCTGACCGAGAAGGTAGGCCGGATCCAGTCCATGTCCCCCGAATACAGCTGCAAAAATCAAAAGTGTAATGATATATGTAAGCGGAATCCGAAGATCGATAATGCGCAGACAGACCAGAAAGATTGCTCCGATCAGCAGCGCGATCACGGATGTCTCACCGATCGTTCCCTGTACATTGCCGACAAACATATCCATAATATCAACACTGCCGCCATTCTTCAGTGCCAGCAGCGGCGTCGCTCCGGATACGGTATCCACAGTGATTTTTCCAAAGGCGCCCTCCGGTACGGCATAGTTTGTCATCTGTCCGGCAAAGGAAATCAAAAGAAAACATCTGGCCGCAAGCGCCGGGTTCATAAAATTCTGTCCCAGACCGCCAAACAGTTGTTTTACAATCAAAATCGCGAATACTCCTCCGAGAACCGGAATCCACCATGATACACCGGCAGGAAGATTAAGCGCCAGCAAAAGCCCCGTGAGAACAGCACTGAAATCTCCGATTGTAACCGGCAGCTTCATCAGTTTCTCGTAGATAAACTCTGTCAGTACACAGGCTGCGATACTGACACAGATCAGCATCAGCGCACGGAATCCAAAATTGTAAATGCCAAAAATACTTGCCGGCAGCAATGCAATCACGACCATCAGCATGATGTAATCTGTTTTTACCTTGGATCGTGCATGCGGTGATGACGACACATGTAATAATTCACTCATATTCTTATCCCTCTCCTCTTATTTCTTCCTGCGGCTTGCCAATACTTCCTTGCGCATTGACTTGATCGACTGGGCGAGCGGACGTTTTGCAGGACAGACATAACTGCAGCAGCCGCATTCACAGCATTCCGCACCGTTCATTTTTTCAAATTTTTCCATATCGTGATGATCCGCAATGGTTGCAAGTCTGGACGGCACCAGATTCTCCGGACAGTCGCTGACACAGCGCCCGCAGTTAATGCATGCTGTTGTCGGACTGTCAGAAATATCATCTTTTGACAGACATAACAGTGAGGAGGTCGTCTTGGTCACCGGAACATTCATGTTGAACATAGAAAATCCCATCATCGGACCGCCTGAAATCAGCTTTTTTGGTTCTGTCTTAAATCCGCCGGAGGCATCGACAAGCTCCTGATAATTCGTTCCGATCGCCACGTAATAGTTCTGAGGATTTGTGATCGCATCTCCAGTTACGGTGACAATCCGGTGCATCAGAGGTGTGCCGAGCATTACCGATTTATAAATGGCAACAACGGTATCGATATTATCAACGACACAGCCTGCATCAGCGGGCAGCATTGAGGAATTGATCTTCCGTTTGGTCGTCGCATAAATCAGCATACGCTCCGCGCCCTGAGGATATTTTGTTTTTAATGCTTTTACTTCAATGCGCGGTTCATCCTTCACCAGCTCGCTCATCTTTGCGATGCAGTCAGGTTTATTATCTTCGATACAGAGATAGCCTTTTGCACGGTCGAACAATTTCAGAATCACCTTCAGGCCTCCGATCACTTTGTCGGGCTCTTCCAGCATCCTGCGGTAATCGCTCGTCAGATAAGGCTCACACTCCGCGCCATTGACGAGTACATACTCAATCTTATCCGGCTCCTTCGGTGAAAGCTTCACATGTGTCGGGAAACCGGCCCCGCCCATTCCCACGACACCGCCTTCGTATATACGTTTCAGGATCTCTTCCTTTGACAGTTCATCCAGAGACGCAACTCCCTGGAACTCCACAGTATCATATTTCTCATCATTTTCAATTACTATCGCATCCAGAACAGAACCAACCGTCGTCAGATGTGGTTCGATCCCTTTCACAGTACCTGACACACTGGCATAGATTGGCGCCGAAACGAAACCACCGGCTTCCGCGATCTTTTGCCCCATCAGAACATGGTCACCCTTTTGCACGATGGGTTTTGCCGGCGCACCGATATGCTGCGACAGTGGATAAACCAGATCCCCCTGCGGGTTCAGCGTCTGGATCGGTTTGTCCTTCGACAATTCTTTCCCATCATAAGGATGAACGCCACCCTTAAATGTTAAAATTCCCATTCCTTAACCTCCTTCATCATAAATGCCTGTCACAGTAAGACTGCCGCGGGCATAAAATCATAACTTATACTATAAACTAAATTTTTATAAAAATCACTATTTTTTTTCAAAAAAGAAGTATATAATTAAATGCAATTCGTGGAAAGGAACAATTACTGATGCAAATACACAAATTTCCGGTAAAAACCGCACCATCTTTTGATAGAATTGCCAATATGCTGCCAGATGGATTCTGCCTGTTTGATATCGAAACCACAGGTCTTTCCTCCGCGAGAAGCTATCTTTATCTGATCGGTATGCTAAAAAAAGAGTGTGATTGTTGGGAGCTGACCCAATGGTTCTGTGAGTCTCCACTTGATGAAAAACAGGCCGTCTGCTCGTTTTTGGAAGCTCTCAAAGGGGTATCCTGTCTGGTTCATTTTAACGGCAGAACCTTTGATCTTCCGTATCTGAAACAAAAATGTGCCTCTTACAGATTCCCGGATGTTCTGTCCCCGATACCAGAAATGGACCTCTATGCCGCACTGCGTCCGTACCGCCGCCTGCTCCCCGTATCCGCCATGAAGCAGCAGGATCTGGAGCATCTGGCCGGAAGTCCCCGTACAGACGACAAATCCGGAAAAGAGCTCATCCAAATCTATCGTCAGTATTTAAGCACTGCCGATGACCAATGTCTCGCAACGCTGCTTCGACATAACCGTGAAGATGTGGCCGGCATGACATGGGTTTCTTTGCTTCTTTCCCTCGACCATTTCTTTGAGGGTGAATTTGAAGTACAGAAAATATCAGAACAGGAAAATGCAGTCACTCTGACGCTGCAGACAAAGTATCCGCTTCCGTTCACTTTTTCCTGTTCTCAGGACGGCTTCTGCCTGTCTGGGACACCGGATGGACTGTCTCTTTCGGTCAGACGTCTTGACGGCACACTGAAATACTTTTTCCCGGACTGCCGGAACTATTATTATCTGCCGGATGAAGACACCGCAGTCCACAAAAGCATTGGATGCTATGTGGACTGCACGCACAGGGTTCAGGCTACCAGAAAAAACTGTTACCAGAAAAAAAATGGAAATTTCGTACTGCTCCCCCCCGGTTACACCTGCAGCATCCCCGTCTTTGCACAGGATTACCGGATGGAGTCTTCCTGGTGCCTTTCTGATGATTTCTCCGGGCTTACCGATTTTAAACCGTATGTACGCGCCGTGCTGCAGTTTCTGCGCGCAGGTAACCGACAGAAGTAGCTGCCGTTACATTTCTTTGAAAAAAAATGGACAGACATCTAACATGTCCGTCCATTTTTTATGATTTGTTTTTCTATTCTTCTGTGTCTTCTGCAGCGTCTTCAGAAACCTGTTCCATTGCTTTCATGCTCAGACTGATCTTTTTCTCTTCGCCGTTAAAATCAACTACTTTAGCTGTGATCTCCATCCCAACGTTCAGAACATCTGACGGTTTTTCTACATGCTCTTTGGAAATCTGAGAAACATGAAGCAGTGCATCAACACCCGGCTCCAGCTCAACAAATGCACCGAAATCTGTCATACGAGCAATTTTTCCAGTTACAATATTTCCTACTGCATAATTTTCTGCTGCTGCAAGCCATGGATTCTGATCCTCAAATTTCAGGCTGAGCGCAATTTTGTCACCGTTGATCTCTTTGATGAGGACTGTGATCGGCTCTCCGACTTTAAATACTTTTTTCGGATTTTCCACTCTGCCCCATGACATTTCAGAGATATGAAGCAGGCCATCTGCTCCTCCAAGGTCAATAAACGCACCGAAATCGGTCACATTTTTAATGGTACCTTCTACAACATCGCCCGCATGGATTCTCTCAAACAGCTCTTTTTGTTTCTCTGCCTTTTCAGCTACCAGGAGTTGTTTTCTGTCACCAATGACACGTCTTCTTCTCGGATTGAACTCGCTGATTACAAATTCAATTTCCTGATCTGCGTATTTGGAAAGATCTTTCTCATAAGAATCAGAAACAAGACTTGCAGGAATAAAGATTCTGGCCTCATCGATAACAACACTCAGACCGCCGTTTAATACCTGTGCAACTTTCGCTTTGAGAACCTCATGATTTTCATAAGCTTCCTCCAGTCTCTTGTTGCCTTTTTCTGCCGCCAGTCTTTTATAGGTCAGCAGAACCTGTCCTTCTCCGTCGTTCACTTTCAGAACCTTTACTTCCATGGTATCGCCGGGTTTGGCAATGGTCGTAAGATCAACGTTTGGTTCGTTCGTGTATTCACTTCTTGTAAGGATACCATCTGCTTTATAGCCAATGTTCAAGATAATTTCATCCGGCTTGACGTCGATGACTGTACCTTCAACCACTTCTCCGTTTCTGATAGTTTTAAATGATTCTTCCAGCATTTGTTCAAAACTTAATTCTGACATGTTTTTGAACCTCCTCAATTATATTATTTGGGGTCGATGCCCCTGCTGTAATACCTACATGACTGATAGATTGAAAAGGCTTGGTTTCCAAATCAACGAGTGTCTGTATATAGTAAGTATTTTTACATTCATTTCTGCATATATCATACAATTTTTGCGTATTCGAGCTATGTCTGCCTCCAATGACAATCATAGCGTCCACCTCACGTGCGAGAGCCCTCGATTCCTCCTGTCTCTCCTGGGTAGCATTGCAAATCGTATTTAAAACAACTCTATCATAACCCTTTTTGGCAAGAATTTCAACTAAATCTTTAAATTTGTTGTAATTAAATGTCGTTTGGGATACAATACATAGCTTTGTGTGCAGTTTGACGGACAGATTTTCTGCTTCCTGTTCTGTATTGATGACAATTGCCGGTGTCTCACACCAGCCTTTAATTCCCTCAACTTCCGGATGACTGTCATTTCCAACGATCACAATCTGCTTTCCGTCCCGGCTTTCCCGCTCCACAATTTTATGAATTTTTTTTACAAACGGGCAGGTCGCGTCAACACATGTCAGTCCCTGTGCCTCCATGATCCGGTAGATTTCTTTTGGCACTCCGTGAGACCGGATCACCACAGTACCTTCTTTCAGTCCCGCTAGTTCTTCCGCTGTCTCAATCACAGATACCCCTCTGGATTCCAGATCAGCCACAACCTGTTCGTTATGTATGATGGGTCCGTACGTATAAACCTTATCTTTGGAACACGCAACCTGTTCATATACCTGTTCTACAGCCCGTTTCACCCCGAAGCAGAAACCGGCGGATTTTGCCACTGTCACCTTCATTTTATCCGTTTTGCCTTTCTTTACACAGCTTAAGCACCGTTTCCACAACCTCTGGAATCTGCATATGGGAAGTGTCCAGATAGACTGCATCTTCCGCCTGCACAAGCGGTGAAATCTCGCGGTGCATATCCCGGTAGTCTCTCTGCTCGATATCCGCCTGAATCTGATCCAGATTTCCCTGCACTCCTTTTTGTCTCAGCTCCTCATATCTCCTGAGTGCCCTGATTTCGGCACCGGCTGTAAGATAAATTTTAACCTGGGCATTTGGCAGTACCTCTGTGCCGATATCCCGGCCATCCATGACAACATCCGTCACCAGAGCCATTTTCTGCTGCAGTTCCACAAGTTTTTTTCTGACCGCAGGGTTGGCCGAACTCACCGATGCCATATTGCCCACTTCCTCTGTTCTCAAGAATTCCGTCACATTGTCTCCGTTCAGTATCACCTGCTGTTCACCATTTTCATACGCGATCGAGATATCCGCAAACTCACATACCCGTTCTGTCTCATCGGCATCGTCCGGCAATACCCCCTGCTGCAGCAGATAATACGCCATCGCCCGGTACATGGCCCCGGTATCCACATAGATATACCCCAGTCGTTTCGCCACCTGACGTGCGATCGTGCTTTTCCCCGCGCCTGCAGGTCCGTCAATTGCAATATTAAAACTCATGTTCTCCTCCGTTGTACTGATTCTAATTTACTGCACTTGCAGCTGCGTATGCGGTTGACCAGGCAATCTGCAGATTAAAGCCGCCCGTCAGCGCATCCACATCCAGAACTTCCCCAATAAAATAAAGTCCTTTTACTTTTTTTGATTCCATTGTCTTCGGATTGATCTCCCTGACAGAAACTCCGCCTTTTGTCACCACCGCTTCCTGATATCCCCGAAGCCCGGTAACCGTAAATGGAAAATGTTTTAACAGCCTGACAAACGCAAGCCGCTCCTCCCGTAATATATCATGGATCTTTTTCTCAGGAGAGCTCCCCCACAGCTCCATAAATACCGGCAGCGCTCTGGAAGGCAGCAGCCCCTGGGCCACACTCTTGAACTGTTTATTCTGACTCTTTCCAAAATCACGAAGCATGCGCTCATCGAGCTGTTCCTCTGAAAGTGCAGGTTTCCAGTCGATTTCGCAGGAAACCGGTGCTTTCTTTAATTGTTCCCCCACTATGGCGCTTGCCGTCAGCACAAGCGGTCCTGTAATCCCAAAATGCGTGAACATCAATTCTCCAAAATCTTCAAAACAACAGCTGCCGTTCACAGACATGCGCAATGTCACATTTTTAAGGGAGAGCCCCTGCATCTGTGCAATATACGCTTCCTCCGTTTCCATCGGCACAAGCGAGGGAATTCTTTGCGCGAGGGTATGTCCGCACTCGCTGGCAAAACGATACCCATCACCCGTAGATCCGGTCGTCGGATAAGACAATCCGCCAGTCGCAACAAACACAGCATCCCCCTCGATCACAGCATCATTTTCCAGCAAAAGCCCTGTGATGCCGCTGTTATCTGTCAGCACTTTTTTCACACCGCTTCTCAGATGTATTTTCACATCCAGCTCTTTCATTCTGCGTTCCATGCCAAGAATGATATCCGATGCGTGGTCCGATACCGGAAACGCACGGTTTCCCCGCTCTATCTTTGTCCTCACCCCAAGACGCTCAAAGAATTTGATGGCATCAAAATTATTATACCCATAAAATGCACTGTATAAAAATTTTGGATTGTGAATCACACTGGCAAATAATTCCTCCATGGAACAGGCATTCGTAAAATTGCATCGGCCTTTCCCCGTTATATAAACTTTTTTCCCAAGCTTTTCATTCTTTTCAAACAGGTGGACCTGGTGTCCGGCCTCCGCTGCAAACACTGCTGCTGCCATACCGGCAGCACCACCTCCCGCGATCAATATCTTAGACATCGTCTTCCCCCAAACCTGCAAAACTAAGTTTTACCGAATCATCAATTGAATTGATCTCATCGTTACTGTAAACTTTATATTCATCCCATATTTTTTCCATGGACTCCAGCGTATCTACGACCTCCTGCTGCTTCTTCATACAGAGCGCCACCACCAGCGCATTGATAACACTCAGCGGCGCGACCAGTGAGTCCACAATCGACGCCATATCACTTCTTGCAATCAGGTTGCAGGAAGAATAAAGGTTCATCGGAGAATGGATACTGTCTGTCAGTGTGATCACTTTTGCATTCCGGTTATTTGCAAACTCCATCGCTTTGAGCGTATGCATGGAGTACCGCGGAAAACTGATGCCGATGATCACATCCTGTTCATTGATTCTTATCATCTGTTCAAAAATCTCACTCGCAGAATTTGTCTGGATCAGACGCACATCATCCACAACAAGATTCAGATAAAAGCTGAGAAAATGTGCAAGCGGTGCACAGCTTCTGATTCCTATGATATAGATCGTCTTTGCCTGCAGGATCGTCTCCACCGCCTGGTCAAAGATCTCATGATCCAGATGTTCCATTGTCAGTTTTATTTTGTCAATATCAGCCTGCAGAACTTTATCTAAAATCTCCGCCTGCGGCACTCTTCCATAGGTTACCTCCATCCTCTGAATTGAGTTCAGTTTGTTGATCACCAGCTCCTCGAGTGCGCGGTGAAATTCCGGAAACCCCTGATATCCAAGCTGTGCTGCAAACCGAACCGTTGTGGATTCACTGACTCCCACCTCACTTCCGAGTTTTGCCGCCGTCAAAAACACAGCCTTGTCATAGTTATCCGTAATATAAGACGCCAGACGTTTCTGACCTTTGCTGAGTTTTCCGTATTGCTGATTGATTCTCGTCAATAAATTCTCTGATTGTTCCATACTTTATTTTCTCCTAAACGGTATGCATGATAAAGGAGGCATACCTCTCCTGAATACTTTCATCTGTTCAGTATATCACAAGAACAGATTGCGTCAAGACGCAATCTCACCGGGATTTTTGACATTATACCTTTTCAAAATGCTGGTAATCCTTTGTACCCGTCCAGCTTCCTCCCCAGGAAAATCCATATTTTGTAAATATCTGATAACACAGATCTTCTGTATCGATTTTATATGCAAAGTCTTCAGTGCGGTCGGTATATTCCCAGGCATTTGCAGGCTCACAGAGTTCTTCCCCATCCACCGTTTTTACATAGGGATTATACTTAGGATTAATATCCACTGCCATGCCTTTTGCGTGATTGGACAACGTTGTACTGTGAGAGATCAAACGAAAATTGAAAGCGGAACTGTTGTTGTCCGCCATAGACTGTTCGTCATCTGCATCGTAATCATCGATCAGCCGCAGCTTTTCAATGGGATAAGCAGACTGGTAAAGTTCCCGGAAAATTGCCGTCACATCATCTGCAATCGCCTGATTGACGATCAGTTCTCCTATATGAGTTTCACCGTCAAAACCCATATGCAGAACTCTGACATACCTCAGTTCCTCTTTGGGAACCGTGCAGTCTTCTTTCAAAGATTTTCCATAAATCCGTTCAAAGACAATATCCGATATCTCTTCCTGATAAAATAAGGTTTCCGTCCCGACGGCAGTGAGCTGCTCCTCTGTCAGTATCGATTCCGCAGCCATCTGCCGGATATCTCCCAGCGATACCGCATCTTCTGTCTCTTCTTCTGTCTGTTTTGTCTCCACATTTTCATTTGGAACAGGCACATTTTTCTCTGCGGACACATCTTCCCTCTCCCCCGTCTCCCTGTTTTCGGTAAAACGATAAACCAAAAGCACCGCTGCCGCTGCACAGACGGCAGCCGCTGTCATGATACATCTGACTCTCTTTTTCACATTTTCCTCCTGTAGCATCTGCCTTTGAAATTTGCAGTAAAAAAGAATACGCCCACAACACGTCTCGAACGCATCATGGACATATCTTTCTCTCCTATACCGGGTAAGCTTTGTTTTCTTTGTCAGCCACCGATGCATCTACCTTCTTTTCCTGAGCCTCTCTGTACTTAAAGAAATCGGTCGCCACCTGAGGGAACAGCGCATATGTCAGTACATCCTCATCCTGCTCTTTCCACGGTGCCACTTCTTTCTCCAGCGTATCCAGCTCATCCTCAATCAGGTCTGCCGGCCGGCAGGTAATCGGTTTTGTATCGCCGATACATTTCTTCTGAACTTCCGGATTAAATGGCTTTATGGTTGCTCCATACTGGCCGGACAGCACAGCCTTCGTCTCCTTTGTGACCATTTTATACCGCTCTCCCATAATCACATTGAACACTGCCTGTGTTCCGACAATCTGTGAAGACGGTGTGACAAGAGGACACTCGCCAAGGTCTTTGCGCACCCGCGGCACCTCCTCGAGAACCTCGTAGTATTTGTCTTCCGCATGCTGTTCTTTCAGCTGTGAGGTCAGATTCGAGAGCATCCCTCCCGGCACCTGATACAACAGCGTTTTGATATTAACACCCAGGTTCTTCGGATTTAACAGTCCGCTGTCCAGCGCCTCATCGCGAATCGGTCGGAAATAATCTGCTATTTCAGCGAGAAGATTCTGATCAAACCCGGTGTCATACGGGGTTCCCTTAAACGTCTCTACCATTACTTCTGTCGCCGGCTGTGAAGTTCCGAGCGCAAACGGTGACATTGCAGTGTCAATCACATCGACGCCGGCTTCAACCGCTTTCATGTAAGTCATAGACGCCACGCCGGAAGTATAATGTGTGTGCAGCTGAATCGGAAGTGAAGTTGCCTCCTTTAATGCCGTGACCAGATCCGTCGCCTGATACGGAAGCAGCAGTCCCGCCATATCTTTAATGCAGATGGAGTTTGCCCCCATCTCCTCTACTTTCTTTGCCATTTCTGTCCAATATTCCAGCGTGTACGCATCACCGATCGTATAGGACAGCGCAACCTGCGCATGTCCTTTTTCTTTATTCGCAGCGCTGACGGCTGTCTGCAGATTTCTCAGATCGTTCATGCAGTCAAAGATACGGATGATATCAATGCCGTTTGCAATCGATTTCTGAACAAAATACTCCACAACATCATCCGCATACGGACGGTATCCCAGAATATTCTGCCCGCGAAAGAGCATCTGCAGCTTTGTGTTTTTAAAACCCTCACGGAATTTCCGCAGGCGCTCCCATGGGTCCTCCTTGAGAAAACGCAGAGAAGCGTCAAACGTCGCACCGCCCCAGCATTCTACGGAATAATAACCTACTTTATCCAACTGATCAACAATCGGCAGCATCTGCTCTGTCGTCATTCTTGTCGCAATCAGAGACTGGTGAGCATCCCGCAGAATCGTTTCTGTTATTTTAATTGGTTTTTTTTCTATTTCCGCCATGTTATCCCTCCTACACTCCAAAGATCGCCATAAAGGTTCCTGCCGCAACAGCCGTCCCGATGACTCCGGCTACATTCGGTCCCATCGCATGCATCAGCAGGAAATTTGTCGGATCTGCCTCCGCCCCCACTTTCTGGGACACACGCGCCGCCATTGGTACTGCTGAAACCCCGGCCGATCCAATCAGCGGATTAATCTTGCCTTTTGTCAATTTACACATCAGTTTGCCCAGCAGGACGCCGCCAGCCGTTCCAAAGATGAACGCGATGAGTCCGAGTGCAACTATTTTGATGGTATCCCAGTTCAGAAAACGTTCTGCACTGGTTGTCGCCCCCACTGACGTTCCAAGAAGAATGACCACGATATACATCAGTGCATTTGATGCCGTCTCTGTCAGCTGCTTTACAACGCCGCACTCCCTGAACAGATTGCCGAGCATCAGCATGCCGACAAGCGGCGCTGTCGTCGGAAGGATCATGCAGACAACAATTGTAATGATAATTGGGAACAGAATCTTTTCCAGTTTTGACACCGGGCGAAGCTGTTCCATCTTGATCTTTCGCTCCTTGTCCGTTGTCAGCAACTTCATAATCGGCGGCTGTATGATCGGAACAAGCGACATATAGGAATAGGCAGCCACCGCTATAGGGCCAAGCAGCGCTGTCTGTCCCAGCTTGCCTGCCAGGAAAATGGAGGTCGGTCCGTCTGCCCCGCCGATAATGGAAATCGCCGCTGCCGCTGCGGGACCGAAGCCCATAAAAATTGCCAGAAAATATGCGACATAGATGCCAACCTGAGCCGCTGCACCCATGATAAAACTTTTGGGATTTGCGATCAGAGGACCAAAATCGGTCATCGCGCCCACACCCATAAAGATCAGGGAAGGCAGAATGCTCCATTCATCCAATTTGTAAAAATAATGCAGAAGACCTGCTGCGTGTTCAACACCCTGCGCGTCAACGTATGCCCCGGCCATAATATCCGGATAGATATTGACGAGCAGCATACCAAAAGCGATCGGAACCAGAAGAAGCGGTTCAAATCCTTTCTTTATCGCCAGAAACAGAAAAACACAGGCAACAAAGATCATCACCAGGTTTCCTCCGGTCAGATTGAAAAACGCCGTCTGGTGCAGCAGGTTTGATAATGTTTCTAACATTTCATGACCCCCTGTCCTAATCCATTGATGCCAGTACATCTCCTGATTCTACCGCATCTCCAACAGTTACATCGATGCTTGCGACTGTCCCGTCCTGCGGAGCGACAACCGGGATTTCCATCTTCATTGCCTCCAGAATCACAATCGCATCCCCAGCTTTTACACTCTGCCCGACACCTTTCTCTACTTTAAATACCTTCCCCGGGACAGAAGCCGTAATCTGTACCGCTCCTGCCGGTCCGCCCGCCGGTTTCACTGACGGTTTGACGGCCGGAGATTTTGGCGGTGCCGCCGGCGCTGCCGGTTTCGCTGCCGCCTGACCTCCTCCGGTGTTTTCCTCCACTGTGACTTCATATACGTTTCCGTTTACGGTGATGGTATAGCTTTTCATATCAAATCCTCCTATGCTCTCTTCCAGTTATTTCCATGAACTTTTTTTATAGACCGTACCACAAAACCGTCTGTGGAAGTCTGCTCAGCCGCTGCGATTGCTGCCGCAATCACTGCCACGAGCTCCTCATCATCTGTCAGGTCCTCTCTCTGCTCTCCTGCATCCGGTTCACCCTCAGTTTCTGACGCGGGAAGCGGATGCCCGCATTTTTTCTGTTCCTGTTTTACCACCCAGAGGTTAATATATTTAAACAGATAGATTAAAAAGCTTAAGAATATCAGAACGACAAATACGACAAGGATGCCAAGCAAGGTGTTGCTCCCTGCCTCTTTCATTTTCTCGCCCATTGTGCGCTGCACTTCTATCGTCAGATACGTCGGTGTATTTTCTGCCTGATCGATTGTCAGGATAACTGTCGCCGCCTTTTTTTCAAACTGCATATCTGCGGTGACTGTCAGAATATCTCCATTCAGAGTACATTTTGTCTCTTCCGTCGTCTGGTAAGCGCCGAGATTCTCACGGTTTTCTTTCCACTCTTTTACGGCAGCCTCATAAAAATCACCATATTGCAGCAGACTTTCCAGATTCTCATCCGACATCTGGGTCAGTTCACTTACAAAATTGACGGTCTGCGTTTTCCATCCTTCTGCTTCTTCATCAGTGAGTCCGGATGTATTACCGCGGGAACCGCAGGCACACAAAATGCCTGTGCAGAGCATTACCAACAGCACACCTGTAAATTTTTTTAATGTCTGTTTCATAGATCCACCCCTCTTAGACCGTTCCATGTTTTTTCTCCGGACGCACTTCCCTTTTTGTGAAAAGCATCTCAAACGCAGCGATCACATGTTTCCGTGTATCCTCCGGAGCTATGACTGCATCTACATATCCACGCCTCGCCGCAGATGTAACACTGTCCTGAAGCGCCTCATATTCAGCTGCCTTCTGATTGATGACCTCAATCCCCTCATCGATATACATCAGCTTCGCGGCCGCTTTCGCATCCATCATGCCAATCTTTGCATCTGGCCATGCAAATACCATATCCGCGCCGAGCGCCTTACTGTTCATCGCAACATACGCACTTCCGTATGCCTGCCGCGTGATCACATTAACCTTCGGGACCGTAGACTCGGTAAATGCGTATGTCATGGCCGCAACAGCTTTCGCCATATGTGTCTCGGCACATTTAGTCGCCTTGAAACCGGTTACATTTGTCACTGTCAAAAGCGGTATCTGAAATGCGTCACAGAAGCGGATAAACTCTGCCGCTTTCCTGGCACCGCGTGCAGACAGCACTGTGCCATAAGACTCCGTGAGATTCCCGTCCGCATCATATGTTTCACTGCGGTTTGCAACTGCTCCCACGGTCATACCGTTAAGACGCAGAAAACCGACTGCCATCTCTTTTCCATATTCTTTTTTCATCTCCAGAAATTCCTGATCATCCGCTATAGAAGAAAGCATCAGTGAGGGGTCCCCGGCACTGTATTCCAGCTTATCGCAGACGCGGTTCAGATCATCCGTACATTCGACGCAGGAAGAATCATCCTCGTTATTTTCCGGAATCATGGTCACAAGCCGCCTGATCACACCGAGAATTTCCTCCTGCGTCCCGATGCCGTCCACAAGTCCCGTTTTCTCGCACTGAAACACTGCCGATGATGTGTCACATTTGTCTTTTATATTTCCGTCGACAGCATTGGGGGAATTGACAAACAAGTGCCCTGTTTCTTTTTCCATGAATGTAAAATCAGTAAGCCCCGGAACAATTGCCAGCCCGCCGCCGCAGCTTCCAAAGATACCGGTGATCTGCGGTATCACACCGGATGCCATAACCTGGCTTCTGTAAATTTCACCAAGTGCATGCAGGGCATCTGTCGCTTCCTGAAGACGCATGCCCGCGCAGTCCAGAAAACCAATGACCGGAGCCCCTGTCTTCATCGCAAGATCATACAGGCGCACAATTTTGCGGGCATGCATTTCACCGATCGTACCTTTTAATACCGACGCATCCTGACTGTAAATATAAACCAGACTTCCTTCAATCACACCGTAACCTGTGATGACACCGTCGGAAGGCGTTTCTGTTTCAGATAAGTTGAAATCTGTACTGCGTGCCGTAATCTGCCCGCCGATTTCCACAAAGCTGTTAGCATCGAGCAGCGCACTGATCCTGTCCATTGCAGCGCTCACTATAGTATTACTCATGATTAGCCCCTCCGTTTTCTATAAAATTGTCTGCAGTAAACCGCAGATCCACTGTAAATAATTGTACTGCAACTTTCACTTTATTTCAATATCATGTTGAATTAAAACTTTCAAATCCGGTATAAAAAAAGGATGAATCTGAAAAATTCACCCTTAGATTATCTGCTGTTCGTTAATTATCAGGCGAAATCCCATGTTCAGAGATTCCGCTGCTTTCCTGCAGAGCAGCATACGTTCCATGAAGATCTCAAAGTAATCCATAATGGAGCCATAGCGGAGATCAACCGTCAGCTTTAATTTGATCAGTGTCTTATCTTCATTGATTTTTACGAGCGATCGCTTTACCGAGTAATTGACTCTGTCATGGATGTCAAATGTCGTTTTATCTTTATTTCTTACACGGCTGCGCCGGACATCCGTCTTATCCGCCAGAATGAGCGCCGCCGCAATTGGATTGACTGCCTCAGCCGTCCCTTCATCATGATTGCCGATGGCAGTGACGATCGTCGCGATCTCCTGTGCTTCCATTCCCATATTGTCAAGCAGGCGGAACGCGATTAAAGCTCCGCTCTGCGCATGATCTGTCCGGTTCACCAGATTGCCGATATCATGGAGAAACCCGGCAATCTTAGCAAGCTCACAGTCCCGCTCACCAAATCCCAGCGTTTCCAGTATATAGGCAGCTGTCTGCGAAACCTTGGTGACGTGGGCAAAACTATGTTCTGTAAATCCAAGTGCAATCAGTGATTCATCAGCTTTTGTGATATATGTCCTGACTGTCTCATTGCTTTTTATATCCTGGTATGTGATCAATCGATTCATCCTTTCATGCGGTTAATGTGGAACTTTTTTGCGAGTTCATTAAACAGTGCCTCTCTTTGAAAAATCAGCAGAGCCAGCAGGACCAGAAGGCTTGCCCCGCTGCATATCATAGCCGGTATGCGGGAAGTAAGAACCCCGGCAGCCAGCAGTAGCAGCGGCAGCATGCCGAGCAGACATATCATAAAAAAATAAATCATATAGCGCGGTGACGGGAGTCTGAATACGGCAGTCACAATCAACATGGCCACAAGTGCCGCTGCCACGGCAGCCGGAAAACCGATATTGACAGACCAGCCTCTCCATCCCGTCGCGAAATCCCAGATCAGCAGCCCAATAGAAATCAATACCGTCTGCCACACGATATTTTTCATCATATCGCGCCGCTTGCGCACTGCAACGGTTGTCAGTACCCAGCCGCACAGTACGGCTCCCAGCACATAGAGACTCCACTTAAAATCCGGATTGATGATCCCGTTGAGGACACCGCAGATCACTGCCGCCGCAACACATCCAAAGTTAAAACATTTCACAAGAAGCTCCTGCCTGGAATTTTCCTTTTTCAGATCCGGAAAGCTCTCTTTTTCATCAATCACGCGCACAGGCACCCCCAGCTCCTCCAGCCCTTTAAAGAAACACGTTTCCACCCTCTGATTGGCAAACGCGGATGTAAAGCTGAATACCATGCGGTCTCCATAGGAACACATTGCGAGTTCTTGCTTTGGTGTACTGGTAAACACATCAAAAAAATCAATATATGCCCGGCACTCTTTTGGCATGTCCACTTTTCCGACATTGGAAAAGACAGCCGTCTCTTCTTTTCGGCTGGCATATGCTCCCATCTGCATGGAATAGAGCTTAAGCTCCAGCGGCAGCACGCGTACAAACGGATTCATCTCAAAGTCCATCAGACCATACATACGGGCCGCAATCTTATCCGGCTGCAGCTCCTTTTTGAACATCTTATCCACTACCGCGATCACATCGTTTAGTTCATCACTGGATTCTGAAAACGAATAGCCGATATCAATCCAGCCAAAAAAATTGCGCATGGATTCCGACGGATAATAATTTCTGAGATTCACAGGAATCATCAGCACTACCGGACGTTTCTTCTGCCTGATGGTCAGATCCTGTGCAATTGCCTTCAGATACAGAGCCGTCAGAAGTACCGTAATCGTCGTCCCGCGTTTTCTTGACTCCAAAAGCAGCTGTTTCGTGGACACGATCCCTTCCGTCAGCTGCATCTGTCCGTAATCCATCTTCCTTCCATGAAGCTGACAGGCTTTATATTTTTTTATTTTCTGTCGTTTGGTGTCACGGTCGTAATACTTCCAGAAGCTGTCTTCTTCTTTATCCTCGTCCGTCTGGATCAGCTGCAGTTTTCCTGCATCATAACTGATCTGTCCCGGATAAACAAGCGCCAGATAGTGATAGACAAGCGCGCGCAGAAAGTGCAGGGCTCCTGTACCGTCGGTAAGTGCGTGGTAAGTCTCAAAATTAATTCTGTTTTTATAGTACGTCACTTCAAACAGCAGGCTCTTCTGGTCTCTGACATAGATCTGGCTGCACGGCTGTTTATATTCTTTCCTTACAATCGCGGTTTCTTCTGATTCTTCCAGATAGTTCCAGAAGAATCCTTTGCGCAGTACACATTGAAACATCGAAAATTCTTCAAGCGCCAGATCCAGCGCCTCCTGCAGAGTTTCCCCAATCACAGGCTCTTTGAGCACACAGGCAAAACGGAACACCCGCTCATCTTTTTTACCGCTCGTAGCAGGAAAGATCTTGGCTGTATTCTCCAGACTTCTCCACCGTGTTTTCTTTTCCTGGAACACTGTTACCTACCTCTTTCAAAAATTCATTGATATATTCATACGTTTCTTTTACCGCCGGATACAAGGTGGTCAGCAGGAAAAAACCGTGCACCGCATCCTTGATCCGGTGCATACAGACAGGAACACCTGCCGCCTCCATCCGTCTTGCATACTCCTCACCCTCGTCACGCAGGGGATCATATTCCCCCGTAATGACAAGCGCCGCCGGAAGATCATGGTAATCATCCGCCTGCAGCGGAGCGAAGTAGGGGCTTAAGCGGTCCTCGTCTTTGCCCTGATACAGATTCATATAGTCCTGCAGGTTTTTCTGTGTCAGAAGATAATCAAAGCCGTTTTCTCTTACCGATGCGAACGGTGTACTGTCAGAATAATCATTGCCAGTGCAGGGATAGATTAAAATCTGCCGGTATACCTTGAAATCTCCCGTATCGCGGGCTTTCTGACAAACCGCAGCAGTCAGGTTCCCTCCCGCACTGTCACCGATAATTGTGATATTCTCGGGCTTCACATGAAGAATCGTCTGGTCTGTAAAGATCGCCTTCGCCACTGCATAGCAGTCATCAAACGGTGTCGGAAAACGGTGTTCCGGAGCCAGCCTGTAGTCGACCGAAACCACTACATGCTGCGTGTTTCTGGACATATTCCAGCAAATCCGGTTATATGTCTCCACGCTCTCCGTCACGAAACCTCCCCCATGAAAAAACAGCAGCACCGGGTAAGTATTGTCTATCATCTTTCTGCGGTCAATATCTTTATGTTTTTTACAGTAGGCGTCAATATCCACCGTATCAAAAGAATCCTCATCCGGAAAATAAATGCGCAGCGGAACTTCCACCCCGTTGTTGTATATTTTATCATCGATTGTACGGTAGAACCGTTTAAACACGTCAATGGCCTTCAAATTCATCAGATATCTGGTTCTTCTTAAGTTCATATCAGCTTCCGGTTCTGACAGCGCCTTCAGCAGCACCTGCAGTGCCTTATTCATGCGTTTCCCTCCTGCGGTCAGTCCTCTTTCTCCCAGTTCAGAGCACAATGGACTGCCCGTTTCCATCTTTTCAGATTTTTCTTTCGCTCCTCTTTCGGCATCCTGGGTTCAAACGTATGCTCCAGCGCCCAGTTTTTTCTGATATCCTCCTGGTCACTCCAATATCCCACCGCAAGACCGGCAAGATAAGCAGCTCCAAGTGCTGTCGTTTCGATACAGCACGGCCTTTCAACGTCCGCGTCCAGAAGATCCGCCTGGAACTGCATCAGAAAATCATTTGCGCATGCACCACCGTCAACCTTTATCGTCCTGGTCCGGATCCCGGAATCCTTCTGCATCGCATCGATCACGTCCGAGACCTGGTAAGCCAGGGATTCCACCGTCGCACGAATCAGATGAGCCCGTCCCGTTCCCCGTGTCAGCCCGACGATTGTTCCGCGTGCATAAGGATCCCAGTAAGGGGCCCCGAGCCCTGTAAATGCCGGCACCACACAGACACCCCCGGTGTCCTCCACTGCCCTGCAGTATTCCTCGGACTGCGCGGCACTGTCCAGAATCTTCAGTTCATCCCGCAGCCACTGAATCGCAGCGCCTGCGACAAACACACTCCCTTCCAGCGCGTACTGTACGGTATCCCCCACGCTGGCTGCCACAGTCGTCAAAAGGCCGGACTTTGACTTTACGGCCTGTTCCCCTGTATTCATCAGCAAAAAGCAGCCTGTGCCATAGGTGTTTTTGATGTCACCCGCCTCAAAACAGCACTGTCCGAACAGTGCAGACTGCTGATCACCGGCTGCCCCCGCAATTGGAATCTCCCCGCCGAACACATTCCTGTCCGTATATCCGTATACACAGCTGCTTGGTTTCACCTGGGGCAGCATACATGAAGGAATCCCGAACATCTTAAGAATCTCTTCATCCCACTGCATCCTGTGAATGTCATATAACATCGTCCGCGAAGCATTCGTCACATCCGTCACATGAACCTTCCCCTGTGTGAGCTGCCAGATCAGCCAGGTATCGACTGTCCCAAACAGCAGCTCTCCGCTCTGGGCGCGCTCTCTTGCGCCCTCCACATGGTCTAACATCCAGGCAAGTTTGCTGCCCGAAAAATAAGCATCCGGAATCAGGCCGGTATGTTCCCGGATGTAGGTTCCTTTCCCTTCAGCCTTGATCTGGTCTATCATCTCTGCGGTTCTCCGGCATTGCCATACAATCGCCGGATACACTGGTTTTCCTGTTTTTTTATCCCAGACGATCGTTGTCTCTCGCTGGTTCGTAATGCCAATCGCCGCAATATTTCTGGCGTCAATACCGATCTTTCCCATCGCCTCCGTCGCTACACTCAGCTGGGAAGACCAGATCTCCATCGGGTCATGCTCTACCCATCCGGGCTTTGGATAATACTGCGTAAATTCCTTTTGTGCTACACTTTTCATCGTTCCCGCTCTGTCAAATAAGATACAGCGTGAACTGGTCGTTCCCTGGTCCAGGGCCATCATGTACTGTTCCATCTGTTATCCCTCTGTCTCTTTCCTCACTACATTTCCGGTCGCAATCACATCAACCTCCGTTCCCGCCGTATGGCGGATCAGGATATCCCCAATGCTCACCGGAGCCTGCACCCTAACCTGATGAATCTCCTCCATACATGTTCCGATCAGTTCTTTCGGGATCTCCTGTGCCGTTTTCACGGACACACGCGGAACCGCCCCGCCAATAACCGGCACTGTGGAAGTCACCGTCCTGGAAGGATGTGTGCACTCTTTGATTCCATATTCTCTGCCGTTTTTACATCCGTAACCGCTTACCTTTTCCACTTCTTTTTGTTTCGTCAGGGTCACCTTGAGAGTACACCCCTTCGGACAGCAGATACATATCAGTGTTCTGTTCATACACCATGTCCTTTCAGGTAGGCAGCCGCAGCTATCCCGGCTTTTGCCGCTTCGCGGCTCACATTGTCTACGAGGTCATGGACATGACGTACATTTCCGCACGCAAACACGCCCTCTGCCGTGGTGTGGCAATTTTGATCTGTTACAGGTCCGCGGGTCGTCAGATCCATTCTGGCCCCCAGCTTCTTTGTCAGCTCATTCTCAGGTATCAGCCCCACAGACAGAAGCAGTGTGTCGCAGGGTACATATTCCTCCGTGCCCGCTGTTATCCGGCCATCCCCGCCGATCTTTGCAACTGTCACACCGCAGATCCGCCGCCTGCCGTGTATCTCTGTGACTGTTCTGTTCAGCCTTAAGGGAATTTCGAAATCGTCCAGACATTGAACAACATTCCGCGCAAGCCCTCCCGGCTTATCTTTCATTTCCACCACCATTTTAACATGCGCGCCCTCAAGTGTCATGCGCCGCGCCATGATCAGACCGATATCTCCTGATCCTAAAATCACAACTTCTCTTCCGGGCAGCAGGCCTTCCCTGTTCACAAGTCTCTGCGCCGTTCCCGCGGTATAGATCCCGGCCGGCCGGTATCCTGGTATCCCAAGCGCTCCGCGGGGCCGTTCCCTGCAGCCCATCGCCAGGATAACCGCACGCCCCGTGATCCGCCTCAGCCCGCTTCGCCGGCTCATGACCGTAACGGTCCGCCCGGCATTAATATCCGTCACCATACTCTCAAGCTCATATGCAATCCCCAGCCTGTCTATCATCTCCACATAGCGCGCCGCATATTCCGGTCCCGTCAGTTCTTCCCGAAAGGTGTGCAGGCCAAATCCGCTGTGAATACACTGATTCAGGATTCCTCCAAGCTCGGCATCCCGCTCCAGAATCAAAAGATCATCGATCCCCTCCTGTTTCATCGCTGCCGCCGCTGCCATGCCTGCAGGACCGCCGCCGATAATCACCGCATCATAATTTTCTGTTTCATCTGCTTTCATATCCGCCCGCCTTCCCGCCGCATCCGCTCAGCAAATAAGAAGTACTCCCCGCTTTTGTTATCTGGTAAGGTTCCATACCCAGCTCCCGGCAGAGAATCTCCATCACTTTTGGCATGCAAAATCCGGACTGGCATCTTCCCATCCCCGCTCTTGTCCGCCGTTTCACGCCGTCCAGCGAACGGGCTCCCGGTTCTCTTCGTATTGCTTCTATGATCTCTCCCTCTGTCACCATCTCACACCGGCAGACCACATTGCCGTATGCCGGATTTTCTCTGATCTTCAGTCCAAGTTCTTCCGGGCTTGCCTGTGCAGCCGAAAAAATATTTTTCAAGGCTGGCATAAACTCCTGCTTTTTTTCTGTTTTCAGATAGTCACCCGCCATCAAAGCCAGCTCACATCCTATGGCCGGAGCCGCTGACAGACCCGGTGATTCAATGCCTGCGGCATTAAAAAATCCCGGAGCTCCCTTTGCCTCACCGATCACAAAATCACCGCCGTCCTCATGCGCCCGAAGCCCTGCAAAGGACGTGATAATCTGATCCAGCGGCAGATTCTTTACGCCGCCTTCTCCTTTTTTCTGCACTTCCAGGAGTCCATCCGCCGTCGTGCAGACGGCGTCCCTGTCTTCGGTATCCTGTGCAGTGGGACCCACCAGCAGATTTCCATGGACGGTGGGGGTGATCAGCACACCCTTTCCCATGGGGCCTGGAAGCTGAAAAATCGTATGCTCTGTAAAAGAACCCGCCTGTTTATCCAACAGAAGATATTCTCCGCGGCGCGGTGTAATATGGAGAAGTTCTTCACTTACCATATTATTGAAAAGATCTGCATAGACGCCGGCTGCATTGATCACACAGCGAGTCAGAATCATTCCCTGCGCGGTATGCAGGCAATACCCTGTCTTTTGTTTTTCAATTTGCCGGACGGGACAATTCATCCGAAATTCCACACCGTTCAGAGCTGCATTCTCAGCGAGTCCCGCTGTCAGGCGAAACGGACAGACAATGCCGGCATTCGGGGCAAACAGCGCCGCTTTTACATCATCCGCAGCAGCCGGAATCACTCTGTGCAGCTCCTCTCTCTTAAGCAGGCGCAGATCTTTCACGCCGTTTTTACGTCCCTGTTCCATGAGGCGCATAAGCCGGGACTCTTCCTGTCCTTCCCTGCACAGTACCGCCGCGCCATTTCTCCGAAATGGGATAGCAAGCTCCTCTGACAAGAGGTCCATCTTCCTGTTTCCAAGAACATTCATCCTGGCTTTCAACGTTCCCGGGACACCATCGTAACCGGCATGAATCAGCCCGCTGTTTGCCTTGGATGTGCCCGAACAGATATCTTCTTCTTTTTCCAGCACGCAGATGCTCATCCGGTACCGCGACAGCTCGCGTGCAGCCGCACATCCAATCACCCCTGCACCAATGATTACGGTATCATACACCGGCAGCCCCTCCTTTTTCCATTACCACTTATTATGTACTTTTTCGGCAAATCCCGGCAACTGTTTTACGGGGATCTTTGTCCCGTCATCCAGTACGGCTGTCCCGTTAAAATGACCGAATACCTGATGCTGGTCACTTAGAAGCATTCCCGCTGAAGTCCGTGCACTCCGGTCCAGAATCGGGGTAAAGGTCAAACTCAGGCGTTCGTCATCAGACATCACGTTCCACGTCTTCAGATACTCCGTCTGCCCCTTTTCTTCTCCCGGAATCAGGAATCTGATCCGTTCCAGTTTGTGGGCCCGCCCCTCAAAGAACAGCATATTTTCGGTGGCAGACCTGGTATCGCCAAACCCGCAGCCAAGGTTAAATCCAAATAACTGACCGTCAATCAGCCCCTGTGCCGCACTCCAGTACCAGGTATTCTCATACGGCCAGGCACCGCGTCCCCAGTCCAGAAGGCCAAAACTGTCCTCCGGCCGAAAACAGAAGCGCCGGTTTCCGATCTCAACGACGCCTTTCGCCCGCATTCCGATTATCTTCTGGTTATAATAAAATGCATGTGGGTGTTCTTTGAACGGAACGGCAATCACCATACTGTCATCTGGTTCCCGGGTCAGATGAATTTTCATGCGAATTGGCTGTCCGTCTTTAAAATTCTTCATCTTCGCAATCAGAATCCGGCGGCCGTCTTCTTTTACAAACGAAAACTGACAGCGGCGGCTGCAAAACCTGACATCACCTTTGTCCGAAGAGGATGGCATTTTGGTTCTGCCCATCGGAAACAGAGACATCGGACTTACCGTCGTCTCTGTCCTCTGTTCAAAATCAAGAAATGAGAGGCTCACAAGGCCCATATAACTGTTGTCTGCCACAGTCAGAGCCACGCCAAAATGCTCATTGCTGACGAGATAATAATCCCATTCCTTGATGCGAAGTGCTCCTGCCCGTACCTCCCCCCGCCTGTATTCTTTCACCAGACGTGTCGCATAGCCGGCCTCCTGCAGACATCCGCTTTCATCGAGCAGTTTTCCCGGCGACAGCCGTTTCTGCATGACGTCACCCCCTCATCATATACTTTTGTTTTATTATATCAAAACACCAGATAAAATCAATCTTCTTTACACTTTCATCCGCATACACCGGATATGTTTTCAGCACCTCCCCGTTCAGCAGATATGTCACTTTTCCAACCGCCGTCCCCGCCTTGACCGGCGCGTGCAGCGCATCCGGCAGACTGGTTTCGATCTGAACTTCCTCATCAGCTCCCAGCAGTACCTTCAATGACTGCTGTTCCATATCACAGCGGTAACTCAAAGGCACCACCGCTTTTTCAGAAAGCCTTCCTTCATGCTGTCCTTCCAGCACTTCCAGCTGTTCAGACGGAAGGCTGCGCACCAGAACATCCTGCACAGAGTAGTGTTCCAGTCCATAACTCATCAGCTTTTTGGTGTCCGACCATTTGTAACTCTTATGATTGGGCCATCCGCAGGCGAGCAGGGAGACGATAAATGTTTTCCCGTCCCGTTCAAGAGCTCCTACATAGCAGTATCCGGCATCAGCGGTAAACCCCGTTTTTCCGCTCAATGCACCTTCCATCATTGACAAAAAAGCATTGTGATTATTGCAGTTATAGACGACCGTCTCTTCCATGTTCCAGAACGTATAAGACGCCGTCTGTGTGATGGCGAGAAATTCTTCCCGTTTCGGTGACTGCATGATGCAGTACCTCATGATCCTTGCCAGATCCTGGGCGGTAGTCCCGTGCACCCCCTCTTCATTCTGGTCATCCAGGCCGTTGGGCGTGATGAAATACGTATTTTCACATCCTATTTCCTGAGCTTTCTGATTCATCATCGCCGCAAACGCTTCCACACTTCCCCCGATATGTTCTGCTATCATCACTGCGCTGTCGTTGTGGGATTCCAGCATCAAAGAATATAAAAGGTCATTCAGCCGGAAGGTTTCTCCTTCATGCACGCCAAGATGCACCTTTGGCTGTCCCGCAGCCCGTTTCGTCGCCGTCACCGTATCTTCAGGATTTCCGTTTTCAAGAGCCAGAATGCACGTCATGATCTTTGTCGTACTGGCATTCGGCCGTTTTTCCCCGCCGTCCTTCTCATACAGCACGCGTCCAGAATCAGCATCCATCAGACAGGCTGAACGGGCATACAACTCACTTTCGGCAGGTTCCTCCTGTGCATGGACGGCCTGACCGCCCAGCATGACCAGCAGAAAAACTCCCATCAAAACAATCCATTTTTTCATGCGCTCTACACATCCGTTTTGTGTACGTCCTCCTTTCATTCTATGAGCCAAAAACAGCTTTATGTCTCAGAAGTCAGCTTAAGAATCTTTACAAATAAAAAAATCGAAGGAATATTCCCTCGATTTACATGGTTTGCAAAGCTGCTGCTCCACACGGCATTCCGATCAAAGTTTCAGCTGAACCTCTTCCTCCGCCTCTGCCTTAAAATCCTCCATTTGTACCGGACTGATGGAAGGCAGTTCCTCTGTCGACTCCACACCGAAGCTCCTCAGAAATTCCTCTGTCGTTCCGAGCAGAATCGGACGTCCCGGGGCATCCAGCCGCCCAACCTCCTGAACCAGATTATATTCTACCAGCTTATTCACGGCATGATCACATTTCACACCCCGGATCTTTTCAATCTCCAGCCTTGTGACCGGCTGTTTATAAGCAATAATGGACAGGGTCTCCAGCATGACGTCCGTCAGCACCGCCTTTTTCGGCTGCAGCGCGATCTGAACGAGATTGTCATAATACTCCTGCTTCGTACAGAGCTGATAGGCATTTTCCAGCTCAATGATCTTGATTCCCCGGTCTTCTTCCTCATAGTGAAGCATCATATCGCGGATCAGTTTCTGAGTGGTGGCCGCATCACATTCGATTGCCTTTGCTATCTTGGAAAGCTCTACAGATTCACCCATCGCAAACAGAATCGCTTCAATGGCAGCCTGTGTTTTTTTTATATTCATCATTCACTCATCCCCACTGTCTCAATCTGTATCTCGTCGAAGATATATTCCTGGCTGATTCGGATCAGCCCTGTCTTCATCAGCTCCAGAATCGCCAGAAACGTAACAACGACCTGTGTTTTACTGCACTGCCGCTCAAGAAGTTCACGAAATGAGAACCTCTTCCGGCTGCGCGCAAACGCCTCCACATATGTCATTTTGTCCGGAAGACTGACTTCCTCCTGCTCAATCTTTCCAAACTTACTTCGAATCGGGTCCAGCTTGTCCTCCTGTCGGCGTATCACCGACAAAAAGATCGCATGCAGCTTTTCCAGATTCATACCGCCCACAAGTTCTTTTGTGTCGACTGGCGGACGGTAAGAGAGTACCTCCGCAGGCATCGTATTTTTTCGATAAATGCTCCTGGAGGCGGCAGCCATCCGCTCTCTCAGTTCATATGACATATACTTGTACATCTTATATTCCAGCAGCTGCTGTACAAGTTCATCGCGCGGATCCTCCTCTTCCCCCTCTTCATTTACCTCCTTCGGGAGCAGCATCCGGCACTTGATATCAATGAGTGTTGCGGCCATGACCATAAATTCGCTCATGATATTCAGATCCTGTCTCGGCATCTCACGGATATATTCCAGATACTGATTGGTAATCTCCACAATGGGTATATCATAAATATCTATTTTATTTCTGTCAATCAAATGCAGCAGAAGATCCAGAGGACCTTCAAATACCTGCAGCTTTACGGGAATCCCCATCATCAAAACCTCTGTTTCTTACTTTCTGATGTCTATAACTACAAGCTCCCTTGGATTATGCAGCCGAAAAGGTATCGTATGATCACCGAGTCCTGAGCTCACAATCATTGTCGTGTTCCCTTCTGTATGATATCCATATCCGTACTTTGGAAAGAGTGTCATGTCATTTCCGATCAGCGGCCATCTTTTTCCAATCCTGACAACGCCTCCATGATAGTGCCCGGAAAGAACCAGATCCGGATTCCATTTCGCATATGTCGGAAAATACTTCGGATAATGTGCAAGCAAAATATGATACGCCTCTTCATCAGGAGCTGCAAAAACTTCCGTGATCTCAGACATTGGCAGCTCCTGGTGTGTAAAACGGTCATAATACTCCCGCTTCAGCTCATACCCGTAAAGCACGATCTTCATACCCCTGACCCAAAATACAGTGCTTTCATTTTCCAGCAGCGTCACATGATTCTCAAGCAGTCCCCTGCGGTACTCATCGTACATATCACCGTATGTTTCCGGATAAATGCGCAGACGATACTCATGATTTCCATTCGCCGCATAGACCGGGACGCGGCCTGAGAGCCGCCGCAGAAGTGCCAGCGCAGCATCCATCGGCTGTTTTGGTTTTCCAACAATAAGATCGCCGCCGATCAGTACGGCATCCGGATGCAGTGCCAGTATCTTTTCCGCCAGTTCTCTGTTCCCGTTACCGTATGATACATTATGCAGGTCACTCACAAAAATCAGCCGTATCCCGCCTTCTGCCGATGCAGCTTTCCTGCTGTGAATCCCATAGTATTTTGTCACACATTTTGTCATGATTGTTTTATTCCTCTTTCCGCATCTTCTTTATACTACAATAAAATTCTGCCAAGTTCAAGTTTTTCCTCCATTTAAGAACTGTTTCCAAGCCTGATACAGGTAATCCGTATAGCCTGCTTTTTCTATCTCTTCGGTAAATACAAGATTGACACTTCCAATCTCTTTTCCATCCAGATAATAAACCGCCCGTCCTGCCACATCGCCTTTTTGTACCGGCGCTTTGATATCTGTTTTAAACTCTGTTTCTTTTTCAATATTCTCCGTATTGATCCCTTCCGTATCCAGGTATCGGAACTCCTCTTCATAGGCACAGGCTCCTTCTTTCTCAATCGAGGACGCAACCGGAACCCTTGGAAGTTTCTCCTGATTATCATCAACATAAAGGCTGCAGATTCCAAACCCATAATTCAGCATCGTTGCCGCATCCCGAAATCTCGCCTTTACATCCGGAGCTCCCATCACGACAGATATTAAAGTGATATCGTTTCTGGAAGCCACTGCTGATACGCAGTACTTGGCAACGGATGTACTTCCCGTTTTCAGCCCCACACATCCGTCATATCCACGAATCAGCTTGTTTGTGTTTGTCAGCCCGAATTCTTTACTTCCCTGTCTGGTGACATGAGTAATGTTTTCCATCCAGATTGAAGAATATGTAAGAATTTCAGGATGATTCGTGATAAGCTCTTTTGACATGACCGCGACATCGTGTGCCGTCGTATAATGTCCCGCGGAATCGGTCAAACCGCAGCAGTCCTCAAAATGCGTATCTTTCAGTCCCAGTTCTTCCGCCTTCTGATTCATTCTCTTGACAAACTCTTCTTCACTCCCCGCAATATGTTCTGCCATTACAACAGATGCATCGTTTCCGGATGCGATGACGATACATTTAATCAGAGTTTCAACCGTCTGTTTCTCTCCCTCTTCCAAAAAGACCTGGGAACCTCCCATGCTTTTGGCATGTGCGCTTGTAACGGCTTCATCCGTAAGTTTTATAGTCCCTTTTTCCAGCTCATCAAAAATTAATAACAGCGTCATAATCTTTGTGATGCTGGCCGGACTTCTCTGCTCGTCTGCATTCTTATCATAAAGAACCTGACCGGTAGACGCTTCCATCAAAATAACAGAAGGCGCCTCCACGGCAACCGCTTCGCTTTCCGTCTGTGTCTTTTCTTCCTGTGTATTCTGCTCCTCTTCTGACACCGGTTCTGCCCATACCGCATAGTTTCCGCACAGCGGCTGAATCAGCATCAGCAGACAGATCAGCATGATTCCTATTTTTTTCCTCATCTTTTCCCCCCACATCAGCTCTTTTTCTAATGTACGATGTGGAAAGTCAAAATATGATTCAGACATGTTTTTTATGTGGAACAAAAAACCGGGGGTACTAAAGACCCCCGGACTCTCGAACATCATCCAGTCAAAATTTACTGCTTTGCCCTGCTGCTCGTTATCTGATACTCCGGATCATCTCTTTGATTTCTGCAATCCCCTCACTTAAAGATCCTTTCCTTGCAGAATACAGATGAACCAGAAAATCAAAGCCAAACACGATAATTGCAACCGTTCCGACAATGGCGCCTGTACTGTAGGAATAGCTGTCCACAATCCGGACAACAAATTTCTGCAGAAAAGCAAACATCAAAACGGTATAGAGGCCCCATGCGAGAGTGCTCTCCAGGCAGACCAGTCCGTCAAAATTCAATGGTTTGTCCCGGTAGTCCCACCACACGGCTCCGAACAGGAAACGCATCAGATAACCGGTCACCAGTTCCAGCAGTGTTGCCAGAATACAGCCTGCAAAATACAATGCTATGTAATTCCCATCCAGCGGTCTTAAGATAAAATAGACCGTCAGCGCCCCAACACCGTAAATCGGACAGATGGGACTGCTCATAAATCCCCTGTTCGTCAATTTGCGGTTACACAGCGACATATAGATCGATTCTACAACCCACCCCATCAGACTATATATTAAGAACCAATGAATGATATGATATAAATCGGTTCCGAACATCGGTATCGTCCACATCGTATCTTCTCCCTTCTTCGTTTATTGATCTCCCTGTCTCTATACTAAAAAATCCCTGACGAAACGTCAAGGATTTTTTGGCACATTAATTATATTTACGTTTTCTGGCAGCTTCCGATTTTTTCTTACGACGAACACTTGGTTTCTCGTAATGTTCTCTTTTACGGATCTCCTGCTGAATTCCAGCCTTTGCGCAACTGCGTTTAAATCTGCGTAAAGCGCTGTCCAGAGTTTCGTTCTCTTTTACGATAACGTTTGACATAGACTCACACCTAACCTCCCTCCAGTTGTAGATTGTGCATACACAACTGTTTGGGTATATTTTACTGCACTAACAGTAATTATAACAGATTTTTTCCATACGTCAACTGCTTTTGCACATTTTCCCAAAAAAATTGTCACGATTACTTAATCTGCCCTTCCACGACAGATACCACGCTTTCCATCGCCTGCGGAATCTTTGAAATATCTTTTCCTCCGGCCTGAGCCATGTTCGGACGGCCGCCTCCGCCTCCGCCTACAACAGCAGCCACAGCTTTGATCAGATTACCGGCATGTGCTCCTTTTTTCATGGCTTCCGGTGTTGCCATCGCCATCAGATTCACTTTACCGCCGCTTGCCGATGCCAGTACAACAACACCCTCACCCAGCTTTTCCTTCAGCTGGTCCCCGAGATCCCGCAGTCCGTTCATATCGACATCAGTAAGTGCACGTGCAAGGACTTTAACACCTTTGACTTCCACAACCTGCTCCATCACATCACCGAGAGATTCTTTTGCCATTTTACTTTTCAGCGAATCGTTTTCACTCTGGAGTGTTTTAATCTCAGCCTGCAGATGTGCAATCTTATCCGAAATCTCCGCCGGTGAAGTTTTCAATGTCTTTGCAATGGACGTAATTCTCTCTTCCAGTTCTTTATAGTAGGCAAGAACGCCATCCCCTGTCAGTGCTTCAATTCTTCGCACACCGGCAGCAATTCCCGACTCTGAGACAATTTTAAACAGTGCGATAGCGGATGTGTTCTCGACGTGTGTGCCGCCGCAGAGCTCTTTTGAAAAATCTCCCATAGAGACAACACGTACCTCTTCGCCGTATTTTTCGCCAAACAACGCCATAGCTCCTGATTTTTTCGCCTCTTCGATCGTCATGATATCCGTTGCAACCGGAAGATTCGCCTGAATTTCCTGATTCACCAGTTTTTCTGTCTCTTCCAGTTCTTCCGGTGTCATCGCCTGAAAATGTGCGAAGTCAAAACGAAGGCGGCCAGGTGTCACCAGTGACCCTTTTTGCTCAACATGAGAACCGAGCACCGTCTTCAGTGCTTTTTGCAGCAGATGTGTGGCACTGTGATTCTTTTCTGTGTCGCAGCGCTTCTTATCATCCACTTTAAGTGTGACCGTTTCCCCCGTTTTCAGCATTCCGGAAATCATCTCACCGACATGTCCGACTTTTCCTCCGCGCAGATGAATGGTATCTTCTACCCGGAACACCCCGTCCGGACTCTCGATCAGCCCGACATCGCCCTGCTGACCACCCATGGTTCCGTAAAACGGGGTTTTTTCAACAATAATCGTCCCCTTCTGGCCCTCCATGAGACTGTCCGCGATGTCTGTGTCTGTCGTCATCACGGAAATCACAGAATCCAGGACAAGCTTGCCGTAACCGTCAAATTCTGTGGTCACAGCGGGGTCGATGCTGTCGTACACGGTCGCATCCGCACCCATATAATTCGTCACTTCACGGTTCTTTCTTGCGCGCTCACGCTGTTCTTCCATCTCTTTGTGGAATCCGTCCTCATCTATGGCATAACCTTTTTCTTCCAGAATCTCTTTCGTCAGGTCGATCGGGAATCCATACGTGTCATACAGTTTAAATGCCCGCTGTCCATCCAGTATTTTTTCGCCTTTTTCCTGCATCTCCTGTTCCATATCCGCAAGAATTCCAAGACCCTGATCAATGGTTTTGTTAAACTGGCTTTCTTCATTCGTCAGCACATTAAAGATAAACTCTTTCTTTTCTTCCAGCTCCGGGTACCCGTCCCTGGATCCTTCGATCACGGTCGCACTTAAAGTTGCCAGGAACTGGCCTTTGATTCCAAGAAGACGTCCGTGTCTGGCAGCACGGCGGATCAGACGGCGCAGCACATAGCCCCTTCCTTCATTCGTCGGCATGATGCCATCCGATATCATAAACGTAGCAGAGCGTATATGGTCTGTGATCAGCCTGATGGAAACATCATCGTCTGCATTTTCTTTATATGTCTTTCCGGCAATTTCACAGACTTTTTCACGCAGCGCGCAGATCGTATCCACATCAAAGATTGAATCTACCTCCTGCACAACCACTGCAAGACGCTCCAGACCCATTCCTGTATCGATATTCTTATGTTCCAATGTCTCATAATTGCCGTTTCCGTCATTTTCAAACTGGGTAAATACGTTGTTCCAGACTTCAATATACCGGTCGCATTCACATCCTACCGTACAATCCGGTTTTCCGCACCCATACTGTTCTCCTCTGTCATAATAGATCTCTGAGCAGGGACCGCAGGGACCTGCGCCATGCTCCCAGAAATTATCCTCTTTGCCGAATCGGTAGATTCTCTCCGGTGCAATGCCGATCTCTTTGTTCCAGATCTCAAACGCTTCATCATCCTCGAGATAGACAGACGGATAAAGGCGCCCGGCATCAAGCCCCACCACCTGGGTCAGGAACTCCCAGGACCATGCAAGTGATTCTTTTTTAAAGTAATCTCCAAACGAAAAATTGCCGAGCATCTCAAAAAACGTACCGTGACGTGCTGTTTTCCCAACATTCTCGATATCTCCTGTGCGGATACATTTCTGGCAAGTTGCCACCCGATTGCACGGCGGAATCTCCGCTCCTGTAAAGTATGGCTTCAGCGGTGCCATTCCCGCATTGATAAGCAGAAGACTTTTATCATTCTGCGGAACCAGAGAAAAACTCTTCATAACCAGATGGCCTTTGCTCTCAAAAAAATCCAGGAACATCTGGCGAAGTTCATTTACTCCATATTTCTTCACTGTATCATTTCCTCCTTTGCCGCACTTGCTGCGGCTTATATTCAGGGATGTATGAAAGGTTTCCTTCATACATCCTTGCTGACGCTCTGATTTACATAGATAATAATTTTATCACATTTCCTTATTTCAGGCAAACTTTTTTGAACTTCTTTTTGCCTCGTTTCAGTACAACCCCATCACCGGCAAGTCTCTCTTTTGCAACGGTGTGATGAATATCTGTGATTTTCTCACCATCGATTGAGACTCCTCCCTGTTCAATGGCGCGTCTTCCCTCGGAACGGCTGGTGACAAGTTCTGCTTTCACCAGCATGGAGATCACATCGATCGTGTCCTCGTTCAGATCCTCCTGCGTCAGCTCAGCAACCGGCATATTTTCAGCATTTCCACTGGAAAAAAGTGCCCTCGCACCTTCCTGTGCCTTTCTCGCCTCATCTTCACCGTGAACCAGCCCGGTCAGTTCATACGCCAGTATTTCCTTCGCCTGATTCAGCTGACTGCCTTCCCATTGATCCATCTCATCGATCTGCTCGATCGGAAGAAAGGTCAGCATGCGCAGACATTTCAGAACATCCGCATCCCCTACATTTCTCCAATACTGGTAAAAATCAAAGGGTGAAGTTTTATTCGGATCCAGCCATACGGCGCCGGACTGAGTCTTACCCATTTTCTTACCTTCGGAATTCATAAGCAGCGTAATCGTCATCGCATACGCGTCTTTCCCAAGTTTTCTGCGGATCAGTTCGGTGCCGCCCAGCATATTGCTCCACTGATCATCCCCCCCGAACTGCATATTGCAGCCGTATTTCTGGTACAGCGCATAGAAATCGTAGCTCTGCATAATCATGTAATTGAATTCCAGGAAACTCAAACCTTTCTCCATCCGCTGTTTATAACACTCCGCAGTCAGCATCCGGTTCACAGAAAAATGAGGTCCCACCTCACGCAGCAGCTCCACATAGTTCAGATCCATCAGCCAGTCGGCATTGTTCACCATCAGCGCCTTATCATCTGAAAAATCAATGAAACGGCTCATCTGCTGTTTAAAACAGTCGCAGTTGTGCTGAATCGTCTCCACCGTCATCATCTGACGCATATCGCTTCGCCCGGACGGATCTCCGATCATTCCGGTTCCTCCGCCCAGCAGCGCAATCGGCTTATTGCCCGCCATCTGCAGACGTTTCATCAGACAGAGCGCCATAAAATGACCGACATGAAGGCTGTCAGCCGTCGGATCAAACCCGATATAAAATGTCGCCTTTCCGTTATTCACAAGCTCTCTGATCTCCTCCTCATCCGTAACCTGGGCAATCAGTCCTCTGGCTTTCAGTTCCTCATACATCTTCATACCACTGTTCTCCTTTTCATTTTCTATATTCTCGTTTTGTGATCATCCAAAATGACGTCAGCCATTATTGTGAAATCAAAAAACTCCCGCCCTTTTCAGAATTTTCTAAAAAGGACGAGAGCAGGTCCCGTGTTACCACCTTTGTTCACAGCCGGCTCACGCCGTCTGTCTTCACAAGTACTGTTTCAATACTCTGACATGGATAACGTCTGTCAACACGTCACAGCCTACTCATGTTCGGTGTGAAGCTCAGGGATGTATTCAAATCTTATGTCCGTATGCGCCTCTCACCGTCCGGCAGCTCTCTGTCTACATCGTATAAGTTCTACTTGTTCCCGTCACAGCCTGTATTTATCTGTTTCATTGATGATTAGTATACAAATGCCGGTTTCATTTGTCAAGCCGTTTTTTTATTTCCTCTATTCTTCTGCTGCCGTATCCACCAGCAGATGACCGCCATCCGCCGCTGATGTCGCAAGTTCATCACAGCGTTCATTTTCCGGATGCCCGTCATGACCTTTCACCCAGTGAAAAGTGACCTGATGCAGTTCTTTCGCTTTCAGCAGCCGCTTCCAGAGATCTACATTCTTCACCGGTTCATTTTTCCCGCGTTTCCACCCCTTTTTGAGCCAGCTGTCAATCCAGTGCTGATTAAAGGCATCCACCAGATACTTGGAATCCGAATACAATTCTACCTGACATGGACGGGTCAGCGCTTCCAGCCCTGCGATTGCCGCCATCAGTTCCATCCGGTTATTCGTTGTTTTCTGATATCCTGCGCTGTACTCCCGGACATGCAGCTTTCCCTGACCGTCCGTATAATGCAGGACACACCCATAGCCGCCCGGTCCGTCAGGATTTCCTCTTGCGGAACCATCTGTATAGATTTTCACCAACATGATTTACACTCTGCTTTCGAAATATTGTTTCACGACGTTAAGCGTCTGGTCGATGACCGTTTCCGTATGCGCATTGGAGATAAACATTGCCTCAAACTGGGACGGTCCCAGATGAATCCCGTGCTCCAGCATGAACCGGAAGTAATCGGCAAACGCTTCCGTATCGGATGTCTTTGCTGTTTCATAATTATAGACATCATCTTCCGTAAAATACAGACATCCAAGTGAGGCTGTGTGATTCAGCTTCTGGTGTCTGCCATAGGTTTTCAGCAATCCCCGGATTCCTCCGAACAGCCGCTCTCCCATCGCCGCCATATGACTGTAAATATCCGGATTCTCTCTCAATAACTTCAGCTGCGTAAGTCCCGCCGCCATTGCCACCGGATTCCCGGAAAGTGTCCCCGCCTGATAAACAGGGCCGACCGGCGCAACCTGTTCCATGATCTCTTTCCGGCCGCCGTAAGCACCGACCGGCATCCCCGCTCCGATGATTTTTCCGTAAGTCACAAGATCCGCCTGAATACCAAAATACTCCTGCGCCCCGCCAAATGCCAGACGAAATCCCGTGATCACCTCATCAAAGATGAGAAGCGCGCCGTGCTTATGGCAGAGCGTTTGCAGTTCCTGCAAAAATTCTGTTTTTGGCAGAACCACTCCCATATTGGCAGCGACTGCCTCCACAATGACAGCTGCAACCTGACCGTCAAATTCCGCCAAGATTTCCTTTACACTGTCAATATCATTATAAACAGCCGTCAGCGTATCCTGCGTGCATCCAGCCGGAACTCCCGCACTGTCCGGAATCCCCGCCGTCATCACCCCGGAACCTGCTTTTACCAGCATCGCATCACAGTGCCCGTGATAACAGCCTGCAAATTTCACAATTTTATTTCTTCCGGTATATCCTCTTGCCACACGGATCGCACTCATGACAGCCTCCGTTCCGGAATTCACCATACGCACCATATCTACGGAAGGGATGTTTTTACAGATATACTCGGCCATCTCCACTTCAATCTCCGTCGCCGCTCCGAAGCTCAGTCCATCCATCGCAGTCTTTGTCACTGCCTCCAGCACTGCCGGGTGGTTATGCCCTAGGATCATCGGTCCCCAGGAACCGATATAATCAATATACTGGCTGCCATCTGCATCTGTAACATAAGGTCCGCTGGCCTGCCGGATAAAACGCGGGGTCATACCGACGGAACCATATGCCCTCACCGGACTGTTGACCCCGCCCGGAATACACTGCACCGCTCTCTGAAATAGCGTCTCTGACTTCGTCATTATCCGATTCTCCCTTCATCCATGCATTTTGCCAGTTCTTTTGCGTAGTACGTAAGGTAAATCTGAGCCCCTGCACGATATGCACTCACTGCCATTTCACACATGATACGTTCTTCATCGATCCAGTCCATGTTCGCAGCCGCTTTTACCATCGCATACTCTCCGCTGACACTGTATGCCGCCACCGGAACATTGGTGGCCTCTTTCACTCTGGTTACCAGATCCAGGTAGGACATCGCGGGTTTTACCATAATGATATCCGCACCTTCCTCCACATCCATAAGCGCCTCCTTGATGCCCTCACGTGAATTATGAGGATCCATCTGATAGGATTTACGATCGCCGAATGACGGAGCAGACCCTGCGGCATCGCGGAATGGTCCGTAAAATGCTGACGCATATTTTACCGCGTACGACATGATGGGGGTTTCCTTATATCCGTTCGCATCAAGAATCTGACGAATGGCCGCAACCCTTCCGTCCATCATATCGGAAGGTGCCACCATATCCGCCCCCGCCTGCACGTGGGACAGTGCCGTTTTGCTTAGTAATTCCAATGTGGCATCATTTTCCACATCGTGACCGCACAGTACCCCGCAATGTCCGTGTGAAGTATATTCACACATGCAGACATCTGTAATGTAATAGAGATCCGGGAACTGTTTTCTCGCTTCACGAAGCGCACGCTGCACAATGCCATCCTCGGCATACGCCTGGCTGCCCGCCTCGTCCTTATGCTCCGGAATCCCAAACAGCATGACATTCGACACGCCGGCTTTTGATAAGCGTTCCAGTTCGTACGGCAGCCTGTCCACACTGTAGCGGTACTGTCCTTGCATTGACGGTATTTCTTCCTCAATGTTCTCACCGTCCATTGCAAACAGCGGATAAATCAGAGATGACTTATCCATTCTTGTTTCACGCACCATTCTTCTGATGGTCTCTCCTCCGCGAAGTCTTCTCGGTCTTTTTGTCAGTTCCATGTTCCTCTCTCCTTCTTTATTTTTGTCCCCTGGTATCGTACATTTTGATTACCAGTTCAACGACACTGTCAATGGTCGCTTTTTCTGCCATATATGTTTTCATGCCGTAAGTATCGGCGGCAGCTTTTGTCTGCTTTCCGATACAGGCTGCCGTCACGTTCGTATAATCAAGACCCGGCGTTGCCTCCACAAATCCGCGCACTGTTGATGCGCTTGTAAATACTGCACAGTCAATCTCACGCTTCATAAATTTTCCCGTCTCATCCACCACCGACTGCTGTATATACCTGGTATCATACGTTGCAATATCATCCACCTTCAGGTCCTGTCTCTCAGAAAGCGCCTGAATGATTTCCTGGTTTCCGATCGATGCACGCGGAATCAGTATATTAGCATCCTTTTCACATGTCCTGGCCATCATTTTGCCGAGCGATGCCCCGTCGTACACTTCCGGAACAAGATCGGCAAATAATCCATGTTTTTTCAGCTCTTTTTTTGTGCCTTCACCGATCGCTGCGATTTTTGCGCCGGCCATCTTACGAATATCAACCGAACACTTCTCCATCTCTTCAAAAAACACGCGCACGCCGGTCGGGCTGGTAAATGCGATCCACTGGTATTCATCCAGTTTCTGAAGACTTATATGCAGTGCCTCATTTTCCCGGACCGCCGAAGTTGCAATCGCAGGAAGTTCCAGAACCTCAGCCCCCCGCATCCGCAGTTTTTCCGACATCTTTGAAATCAGATCCCGCGGTCTCGTCACCAGTATCTTTCTGCCTGCAAGCGGCAGTTTTTCATACCAGGCAAAACGTTCGGAAAGCTCACATACTTTTCCGACCACAATGATCGCCGGTGTTTCGATTCCCTGCCGTTTTACCTCTTCCTCAAGGGTTGAGACAGTGGCTACGATACGCTTTTGTCCGGCTGTTGTCCCCTTTTGCAGGATCGCAGCAGGCATAGAAGGTTCCATCCCGGATTCCATCAGGTTCCTGCAGATATCCGGCAGAGCAGTTACGCCCATCAGAAATACCAGTGTGCCTTTTGTCTCCACAAGTGCTTTAAAATTGATGTTGTATTCCTCTCCCGCCTTTTTATGGCCGGTGATAATATGCATGGAAGAACAGTAGTCCCGATGCGTCACCGGGATTCCGTTATACGCCGGAACGGCCATCGGCGAGGTCACCCCCGGCACCACTTCATAGGGAATGTTTTCATCACTTAAAAGTTCCAGTTCTTCACCGCCGCGTCCAAACAAAAACGGATCTCCGCCCTTCAGGCGCACAACACGGTATCCCTTTTTCGCTTCCTCAAGCAATACCTGGTTGATCTGCTCCTGAGGCATCGTATGGTTGCCTGCGCGCTTCCCGACATCGATTGTGCGCGCAGTATCCGGGATCATGGCAAGTACACCGTCCCCTACAAGACTGTCATACACCACAACTTCTGCCTCACTCAGTACTTTCTGTCCTTTTAATGTAAATAATCCGATATCTCCGGGGCCGGCGCCAACCAGCCAAACTTTACCTGTCTGCATGTCTTTTCCTACCCTTCCAGCTTTTCTTTTAATTCCCTGGCAAGTGCCGTGCCGATCGCCTCTGCGTCCGCTGCCGCTCCCTGCCTGCTGCCTTTGATATATTCCCCTGTCTCCTCTTTATAATAGAGCCCTGTCAGGCAAATCGTCTCACCGCTTATAACCGCATGTGCAGCTACCGGTGAAGAGCATCCTCCGTTCAGATACCGCACAAACGCCCGTTCTGCAAGTGCCGCATACGTCCCGTTCTGGTCAGCGAAACCCTTCAGAAAGGAGTAATCCACACCGGCTCTGCCCTGCAGCGCCAGAATTCCCTGACCGGCAGAAGGAATGATTTCCTCCGGTTCAAAATAACGGCTGATTCGCTCTGCAAGTCCAAGCCGTTTCAGACCTGCTGCCGCCAGAACGAGCGCCGAATACTCTCCGCTGTCCAGTTTGGCGAGCCGGGTAATCACGTTTCCGCGCACACTTTTAAATTCAGCCTGCGGAAACAGTTCCCGCAGCTGAAGAATTCTTCTCAGGCTTGAACACCCGACCGGTTTAGAAAAATCAATGTCCTCCGCACCTTTGGGAAGTACCAGAACATCTCTTGGATCCTCCCTTTTTGAAAATGCCACTACCGGAAGCTCATCCATCACCTCCATCGGCATATCCTTTAAACTATGTACGGAAAGATCACTTCGTCCGTCAAGCAAGGCCTTGTCCAGCTCTTTCACAAACAGACCCTTCCCCCCCACTTTGTCAAGCGTTCGGTCCAGAATGATGTCGCCTGTCGTTTTCATCGTCAACAGTGTAACTTCTGTTTCCGGACATGTTTGTTTGATATACGAGATCACCATCTCACTTTGAACAACCGCGAGCTTACTCTCCCGGCTTCCAATACAAAATTTTTCTGGTGCTGCCATAGTCATTCATCCTCCTGTATCATATCATCAAGCGCTTTTTCAATCGCCTGCCTGGCACGCTTTGCTCTGCTGTGATCGCTGCCTCCTGCATTGATCCCCGCCACCAGAACATCCCTTTTTACAATCCCCGGGAAATGAAAATCACATTTTGTCCGGTCACTGATCACGTTCACAAGGATTCCCAGACATTTACATACGCTGTAAATCTCATCATTCAGCTTTGGATCATTGGTACCCGCGATCACAATATCGGCCCCGTAGAGATCTTCCCTCTCATACCTCTTTTGACGAATCTGTATTCTTCCCGTTTTCGCCAGTTCCAGTACCCTGCCATCAAACTGTGGTGCGACAACCGTAAGATTTTCTGTGAACTCAGCCAGCGTCAGAATTCTGCGCGATGCGATCTTTCCGGCACCTATCACAACTGTTTGTTTACCTGATATGTCAACAAACAGTGGAAAATATGCCTGCCCATTATTCTTCATACAACTTTTCCAACCCTTCCACACAGGCTAAAAATGTTTCTTTTTCCAGAGAGTCTCTAAGACCGAAGATCATTTTGCCAACCACTTTTCCAGCCGCCATTTCGATGGAACCGCGCAGTGATTCCCGCTCCTTATCCTCGAGCGGCAGCTTTCCCAGAATTTTATGTATCCGCAGCTCCAGATCCGTAACTGCCTCCTCCTGAATTTCCTGTATCCGCGGGATCAGATCTCTTCCGTCATACCAGTCATAGAATTCCCTCTGCTGCTCCAGAAGAATCGCCTCCGCCTGGTCAAAAGAATCTTTCAGATAGTCCCCGACCGCAGTGATCTGAAAATCATCGATATCATAAAGGGTCACATGCTCCATCTCACCGATTGAAGGTTCGATGTCTCTCGGCACAGCAAGATCGATGAATACAATATCCTGCATAAGCTCCGTCTCCTCGAGCAGTTCCCGCGTCAATGTGTAGTTCGGGCTCGCGGTCGCACTGACCACCACATGGCATTTTGGAAGCATTTCCATACGTTCACCGTAATTGATACGGGCACAGCCCTTCGGGATCGTTACCATACCACTCCGGTACTGCCGCACCGTTACCGTCACCATAGCCCCTGCTTTCTGCATCGTCTGTGCGGCAAGTTTCCCCATCTCACCATTTCCGATCACCATGCATGTCTTGCCGTTCATCTCAAATCCCTGTTCTTTCAGCATGGAAACCGCACGGTCCATCGCCGTAACATTTGCCCGGGAAAACGTGACGTCCGTTTTTACTTTTTTTGCAGCTGTCACCGCCATGCGGAACAATACTTCAAGGACACTGTCTGTCATATAGTTTTCACGCGCAAGTGACAATGCATCTTTTACCTGAGTAATGATCTGATCCTCTCCAAGGATCTGGGACTTCAGCCCGCATGTTAAATGGAACAGGTGATTCACCGCTTCTTTTCCCTCACGCATGACAAAATATTGGCCGAACTGTGTCGGGTCCACCTCTTTGATGATGCACAGTTCTTCCACCAGGGAACCTTCCCATTCTTCTTCCACACTGGCCCAGATTTCCATACGGTTGCAAGTTGAAAGTATGATACATCCCAGGATACCATTCCGGCTTTTCAGCTGTTCCATGGCTGCCGCTGCATTCTTCTTTGTAAAAGAGAATAATGCCCGGACATCCACGGATGCCTTGTTATGATCGATACCCACCATACAAATACTCATCATTTGTTCCTCCAGAATTTATTCCTCCTCATCATAGCACATACTTTTGAAAATGCAAAATCTATTTTCTATTTTTTAAAAAATTCTATTTGACATTATCCTGACTACGCGATAAAATTTATCATAGAATTGAATGTGAAGTGGAGCCTGCGTATTTCTCCGCAGGGTAAGAGGAAAGTGAGTGCAAATCTCACACGGTCCCGCCGCTGTAATGGAAGAACTGCATCTTATGATGTCACTGGTGATTACACTGGGAAGGCAAGGTGCAGTGATGACTCCTGAGTCAGAAAGCCTGCCCTTCATATGCGATTTACACTCCGGTTACGAACGATGGCCCGGTGTAAAGAAACGGCAAATTCATTTATGCTGCCGTTTCGTTACGCCTGTCTATGTGAAGTGGGATTCCTTAGATACGGCGTTTATTTTTTTAGAGAAAGGGGAAAATTATGACAAAATCACAAAGAAAAATCGTTTTGATCGCGGCAGTTTTTGCACTCTCATTTGGAATCCTGCCGGCTGCAAACGCAATGCACATTATGGAGGGATACCTCCCGGCTAAATTTTGTATCGCCTGGGGTGTTGTCTGTATACCGTTCTTAGTTGCAGGCTTCTTCTCCATCAAGAAAACACTTTCGGGAAACCGGAAACTGATTATGATCCTGGCTATGGTGGGTGCATACGCATTCGTTCTGTCCTCACTGAAGATACCGTCTGTTACGGGAAGCTGTTCCCACATGACAGGAACCGGCCTCGGTGCCATCTTATTTGGTCCTGCTGCGGTCAGCATCGTCGGACTGATCGTCCTGGTTTTCCAGGCCATCCTGCTCGCGCACGGAGGTCTTACAACGCTTGGCGCAAATACTTTTTCCATGGCAATTGCCGGTCCTCTGGTATCCTATGGAATCTACAAACTTTGCAATAAACTGAAAGTACCGAAGCTCGTGTCTGTATTTCTGGCAGCGTGCCTCGGGGATCTTTTTACATATGTGATCACCAGTATCCAGCTGGCCATCGCTTATCCTTCCGCAGACGGCGGATTTGGTGCTTCCCTCGGGAAATTCCTGGCTATCTTCGCGGCAACTCAGGTTCCGCTCGCTATCATCGAGGGTATCCTGACTGCTATCGTTATTATCGGTCTGGAATCTTATGCTAAGTCTGAGCTCACAGATCTTGGATTTTTAAAAGGGAGGAACGCATAATGACTAAAAACACAAAAACCGTACTGATACTTCTGCTGCTTGTTGTTGTGATTGCAGTGGTACCGCTTTTTCTGAGAAAAGGTGCTGAATTCGGAGGAGCTGACGGCGCTGCCTCTGATATGATTGAAGAAATTAATCCTGATTATGAAACCTGGGCCGATCCTATCATGGAACCTGCAAGCGGAGAGATTGAAAGCCTTCTCTTCTGCCTTCAGGCAGGTCTTGGCGCCGGAGTCTTCGGCTTTGTCATGGGCCGTCTGGTAGAACGTAAGAAAAAAGAAGATAAAAAATAGGAGGAACTCGCCCCATGTCGGACGCATCCAAAAAAGCAATCCTGGTTGTCAGCTTTGGCACCAGTTTTGCACAGACGAGAGAAAAAACAATTGACGCTATCGAAAAGGAGATTGCTGCCGCTTATCCTGACTATCAGATTTACCGTGCCTGGACCAGTAAAATGATCATGGCAAAACTGTTAAAACGTGATGGTATCAAAATCCTGAATGTCAGAGAGGCAATGGAGCAAATGCGCAATGACGGTATCACAGATGTCATCGTTCAGCCGACTCATGTGATCAATGGTATCGAAAATGATCTGATGACGGAGGATGCAATGATGTATCAGTCCTCCTTCTCATCCATCACTTTCGGTAATCCGCTGCTCACAACCGAGGAGGATAATCATCGTGTCGTCCACACCATCGCAGCACACTTTTCGCATCTCCGTGATGACCACGAAGCTCTCGTACTGATGGGGCACGGCACGACACATTTTTCCAATTCCATCTATGCGGCGCTGAACTTCAAATTCCAGGATGAAGGCTTTTCCAATATTTTCCTTGGAACTGTGGAGGCATATCCGACGATGGATTCCCTGCTCAAGGCTGTCAAGAAAACCCGGGCAACAAAAGTCATCCTGGCACCGTTTATGATCGTGGCAGGTGACCATGCCACGAATGACATGGCAAGCGAGGAAGAAGATTCCTGGTATACACAGTTTAAAAACGCAGGTTTTGAGGTGGAATGTGTGCTGAAAGGCTTAGGGGAATACCCCGAGATTCGATCCCTGTTTGTGGATCATATCCGCGCAGTAATCGACTGATCCGGAACAGAACAGGCAGTTTGTTTATGGGAACTCCCGTAAGCAAACTGCCTTATTCTTATCCTAAAATCCGGAATTTTTCACAGATATGCAAATTTCCGTCCTGCAGCCTTTTTCGCACTGCATCAGAATTACCCAGAATCTCATAAAATGCTGCATATTCCTGATCCAGAGACTCCCCGTGCATGACCATCCAGGCTCCGGCATCCGTACCGGTTCCCATCTGCACCCCCTTTTCAAAAGCCATCTGCAGTGTCTCAGTCTGTGTTCTGATAATTTCATGGACAGTCTCCTCCAAAAATCTGCCCTTTCCGGACAGATTCTGTACCGTGACAAGCGTCGGCACCCAGACAGTATGGCTCTCAGCCAATGCTGCAAGACTGTCCGCATCCTGATAATTCCCATGTTCAATAGAATCCACCCCGCATAACACAGCAGTTCGAACTGCATCTGCACCGTTCGTGTGCGACATGACAGCAAAGCCTTCCTCATGGGCAATATGTACCATCTCCTTCACCTCATCACAGGAGAGCGCCTGACCCGTTATCTTTCCTGCACAATTAAAATCCATGATTCCGGTTGTCATAATCTTGATAAAATCTCCGCCAAGCATTCTTACTTCCCGCACAAGCTGTGCGTATTCTTTCATCGTATCAAAGCCCCTGCCGACGATACTCCCATAGTGTCCATTTTTATGAATGGCAAAAACCGGAGTACGGTAAGTAATCCCATACTCCGGAGCAAGCGCCCTGGCCCTGAGCGATACAAAAAGCGCATCGCCGCCGTCCCTTAACCAGGTAATCTGATGTTTTTGATATTGTTCAAAATGACTTCGAATCACCGATTCATCCACACCGTTTCTGTGGCGCATCGACGCCTCCCGGTAATTCAGTCCGTCCATAAATACATGTACATGACAGTCACACCGCATGTAAGATCACTCCCTGTTATCATCAATCATGTACAGCAGCGCATTCACGATACAGGCTGCTATATTGCTGCCGCCTTTTCTGCCGCGGGCTACGATATATGGGACCTCCGTCTGCATAATCAGCTCTTTGGACGGTACCACGTTGACGAAGCCAACCGGAACACCGATGATCAGCTCCGGTTTCAAAGTACCATCCTCGATCATTTCATACAGTCGTATCAGCGCTGTGGGAGCATTTCCGATGGCAAAGATCATCGGTCGGTCCATAGCTGCCGCTTTCTCCATGCTGGCTGTCGCTCTTGTCGTTCCGTTCTTTTTTGCCGCCTCTGCAACATCCTCATCCGACATAAAGCAGAATACTTCTCCGCCGTACCTCGCCAGTGCACGCTTGTTGATACCTGATTTTGCCATCTGCGTGTCCGTCACAATGCACGCCCCTGCTTTGATTGCTTCGATGGCTTTGGCCGCTGCATCCTCTGAAAAACAGAGCGTATCTGCATAGTCAAAATCAGCACTTGTATGAATACATCGCTTAATAATCAGCTCCTGATCTTTTGCAAGTGTTCTGCCCCCCAGTTCTTCCGTAATAATTTCAAAACTGCGGCTTTCAATGTCTCTCGGTCTTACATTTTCCAATTCAATTTTCATCATCTGTTCCTCACAATCCCTGCTCTAAAATGTCGTAGATCTTTTTCATGTCAAGATGCTCCCTCAGCGCCTGCGCCAGGATATCATACTGCGTCTCCTTAAACTCCTGAAAATCCACCCCGGTAATATCCGAAGTATCAATCCCTTTTTTCTCGCCGAGTGCAGTGACGACCGCCGTGGCAACCCCCTCTTTGTCGAACACTCCGTGCACATACGTACCGTATACATTTCCGGCGTATGCACCGTCTTTCTGCTTTCCGCTGTGCTCAACGAGATCTTCAATATCCGTCATCGGCTGCGCGCCGTCTTTCAATGTTGAGACTCCCATATGGATCTCATATCCTTCAAGCAAAATCCCACTCAGTTTATGCAAGGTTCCGCCGACCTTCCCGAATGTTCCGGTCACACGTGTTCTCGTCTTTTCCTCCTCAAACACCGTATCCATCGGCAGCAGTCCCATCCCTTTGACAAAACCTCCGGCTTCCACACCGTTTGGATCACTCAGACTTTCACCCAGCATCTGATAACCGCCGCATACCCCGAATATAACGGTTCCCTGTGCCGCAGCCTTTAAGACAACTGCTTCCATCCCGGACTGACGCATCCAGAGGAGATCTTCCATTGTATTTTTCGTTCCCGGCAAGATAATCATATCCGGTTTTTTCAGTTCCGATACGTGCTGCACATACCGCAGGGAAACACCCGGCATACTCTCAAACGGATTAAAATCCGTAAAGTTTGAGATTCTCGGGACTCTGATCACGGCAATATCGATCACGCCGACTTCCTGATTTCCGTCAAACCGTTCCGTCAGACTGTCTTCATCCTCCACCTCAATGTTGAGATACGGTGCAACCCCGACAACCGGAATCCCCGCTTTTTCCTCCAACATGGCAAGCCCCGGTTCCAGAATTGTCTTGTCTCCACGGAATTTATTGACAATCAGTCCTTTTACCATTGCGCGTTCTTCATCGTCCAGCAGAATCGTTGTCCCGATCAGCTGCGCAAAGACACCTCCGCGGTCGATATCACCGACGAGCAGTACGGGAGCCTTGGCTCTCTTTGCCATTCCCATATTAACGATATCATCATCCTTCAGATTGATCTCCGCCGGACTTCCCGCTCCTTCAATCACAATAATATCATTTTCGGCGGCAAGTGTCTCATACGCCTCCATCACCTTTGGAAACAGGCTGTGCTTATATGCAAAGTAATCGCGGGCATTCATGGTTCCGACCACCTCGCCGTTTACGATCACCTGCGAACCTGTTTCATTTGTCGGCTTTAACAGAATCGGATTCATCAGCACAGAGGGTTTGATGCCGGCAGCCTCAGCCTGCATGACCTGTGCCCGCCCCATCTCAAGACCTTCCTCCGTGATAAAGGAATTCAACGCCATATTCTGTGATTTAAAAGGTGCCACACGGTAACCGTCCTGTTTAAAAATACGGCACAGCCCTGCTGTCAGCAGACTTTTCCCCGCATTTGACATCGTACCCTGCACCATGATCGCCTTTGCCATGTCTTTCTCCTCCTTGTCTACAGTACTTCTCTTAATACTGACAGTAATTGTTCGTTTTCCTCCGGCATCCGGACCGCGATGCGAAAATATCCATCTTCAAGTCCCGGATAATTACTGCAGTCCCGAATCAAAATCCCTTTCTCAAGACATCGCTCATAAAGATCCTCCGGACCTCTGAAAAAAATATAATTTGCCTTTGAGTCATATACCGTAAGTGAAAGCTCCGTCATCTGACGTTTCAGATATTCACGCTGCTCATTTACGATCTGCTGTGCCCGTCTGACATACTCCGTCTCTTTTAATGCCGCACAGCCCGCCGCCTGCGCGGGAATCGAGACATTCCAGGGCTGTGTCATTCTCTCCATCTTCTGCAGCAGTTCTAAACAGCCGCACAGCCCATAGCCAAGACGAATGCCGGCCATCGCGTACCGCTTGGTAAACGCTTTCAGGATGAAGAGCTCTGAGTTTTCAGAGAGCAGGGCTTTCATCGTATACTGTTCCCCCTGATCCACAAAATCCAGAAAACATTCATCAATCATCACAAAGATACCGCAACTGCGGCATCTTTCCAGAATGCGTCTCATAAGATCAGGTTCAATCAGAAATCCGGTCGGATTATTGGGATTGCACAAGAACAGCAGATCAAAAGTCTCGTCCAGTTCTTTCAGGAACTCCTCCCCCAACCGAAAATCTTTCATAGAAAACGTATGGATGCCGCTGTCCACCGCCTGAAGTGCCAGCCTGTACTCTGCAAATGTAGGCGCCGGCAACAGTGCTTTCCTGGGATGCAGCGCACGCACCAGCGAAAAAATAAGTTCTGCTGCTCCGTTGCCGCAGATGATAAAATCCTGAGGAACATTTTCATAGGATGCAAGCGAATCCCTGAGCTCCGTATAAAAAACATCCGGGTAGTGTTCCAACTCCTCCAGGCTCTTTGCGGCAGCCGCGACTACATCTTTCGGGGTGCCAAGCGGATTGATATTGGATGAAAAATCCAATGCATCCGGATGGCGGTAGACGTCACCTCCATGTATCTGCTTCATAGCGCTCCTCCTCACACGTTAAATATCCGCATCACAGCAAAACGGGCCAGTCCAAATAGGATCACGGACAGTATGGCCGTACTGTACAGCAAACGGTTTGATCTTTTGATATCTTCTGTCTCAACCGGACGATGCGCATCTCCGATCGTCGGCTTTTCATACAGTTTTCCGAAATACCATGCATCACCGGCCAGCTGGATATTCAGTGCTCCTGCCATGACCGCCTCAGTCTGTGCGGAATTCGGGCTGGCATGGTTTTTACGATCTCTTTTGAAAATTCGAAATGCCTGTTTTGCGTCAAAACCTGAGACAGCGGATGCCAGTACCATCAGCAGTCCGGACAGGCGTGCCGGAATAAAATTCACCACATCATCAAGCAGCGCCGCACACGTGCCAAAATAGCGGTAGCGCTCATTTTTATACCCAATCATGGAGTCCATCGTATTGATGGACTTGTATGTAAATCCCAGAACTGCTCCTCCGATCATCATGTAAAAAAGCGGCGCAATCACGCCATCCGATGCATTTTCTGCAACCGTCTCCACCGTTGCTTTTGTCACGCCCTCCTCTGTCAGCTCTTTCGTATCTCTGCCGACAATCATGGAAACGGCATAGCGGGACTGCTCAAGATCTCCCGTCTGCAATGCATCGTAGACTTTCATACTCTCATCTTTCAGCGCCCGGGTTGCGAGCAGCTGATAACACATGAACGTCTCCAGAACAAATCCCAGCCACTCACTGATGAAAAATGCGAGATACAGAAGAAGAAGTGGAACAGCCGTCGACACTGCAGCCGTCAGCACCACCAGCAGCACGCCGGCTGACCGTTCTCCCTTCGGACTTTTCGGAAACCAGTTCCTTAGTATCTTTTCAAACAGTGCAATCATATTGCCGATTGCCCGGATCGGATGGTATAGCCACCTGGGATCACCCACGGCCAGATCTATGAGAAAGCCGATGACAACGGCTGCCAATGTCCATTTAATCATAGTTTCCTCCTTCTGCTGTTAAAATCTTCAGTTTACAGCAGACATTTACCTCTCGTTTTCCATTCATCCACTGCTGTTCATCAATTTCAATTTCATACCCTCTTGCATTTTTCACCTGCCAGAAATAGAAATCTTCACGTGGCACAGCGAATCGGTCCAGAATCGCCATGATTGTGCCTCCGTGTACAATCAGCGCGGCAGATGGATGACCTGCACGGATACTGTCTGCCATCACCCGCTCAAATCCCCGGGCACAGCGGTCCCGGAAAGTCTCCTGACTCTCTCCTCCGGGAAAGGGCAGGGTTCCTCCGCTGTCAATCCACTGCTGATACGCTGCCTGTCCATCCAGTTCCTTATAGTTTTTATTCTCAAATATCCCGAAATTGCACTCCGCCAGATCCTCTATGATATGGATCGCTTTCCCCGGATAGATAATTTCTGCCGTCTGTGTGCATCGTTTCAGCGGACTTGCATAGACCGCATCCACATTCGGGTATATCTTTCTCTGAAGAAGCGTCACTCCCTCCTGACAAAGCGGTTCATCTGTGACGCCGATATATCTGCCCAGCGTATTGCCGTACGTTATACTGTGGCGTATCAGGTAAGATTTCATCCCTTGATCACCTGCCCGATCCCGCAGACCACCCGGCATACCTCATCCGATGCCTCTGCAAGCTGCGTGCAGATACGCCCTGTGTTTTCCCGGTAATTCCTGTCAAATGCATCAACAGGCACGACACCATATCCCAGTTCGTTCGTGATGATCACGATCTTTGGATTCTCTTCCTGAAGTCTTACGGCAAGCGTGCTGACCTCCTGACCATTTTCCAGCATTCTGCGAATATATTCGTGAAAGTGATAAACGCCCCCGCAGGAAAAAAGTTCTTCCGGTTTGCAGGTACTTCCGTCCACCCAGTCCCAAACCTGATAACGTTCTTTGGCAAATGCCAGTTTCCCCTGAAAAGTTCCACCGATAATCAATTTCATAACTGTACTCCCATCACAATCTGCACCGCCACTGCCGCCAGCGGCATAACCAGTTCACAGACTGACAAAAACCAGCCTGCCAGATCTCCCGTTGTCCCTCCAAAATGTTTCATCGCCATATGATGATAATACCAGAAAACAAGTGCCGCACCCACAAGTGCCGCGGTTCCCAGCACCGGGTTCAGCCAGAGTATCACAACGGCAAGCAGGATGATATAAACCGCCATTGTGGCGCGTACTCTCCTCGTCCGCGCCCCCCTTGAAAGGGCTGCCACCGACCCGTCTTTTCTGGCCTTCGGAAAGGTCACAATTGCCAGTGCACTTAACGAACGCGACAGCATAAAACAAGGGGCAATCACTTTAAGCGCCTCCATATCCATCTGACTGTAAACGCCAAACATCAGTGTAAAATATACCACACAGGTAATGACTGCAAAGGCTCCTGCATGAGAATCTTTCAGAATCTGAAGCCTGCGTTCCCTCTCCTGGTAAGAACTCATCGCATCGGCCGTATCCAATAGCCCATCCAGATGAATGCCGCCTGTGACAAATACGGAAATCAGCAGCAGGATAACGGTAAAAAAGACCGGATTCATGGACACATGAAGACCGATCACTCCCCAGATCCAGCACAGACCGCCGATGACGGCACCCACCCAGGGCCAAAAGCACATGGCATATGCCATGTTTTTTTCACTCCAGTCACAGCGCGGCATCGGAATCTTTGAGTACATGGAGAAAGCAATGATAAAGCTGTTCATCAATCGTTTCATAGTTTTGGTGCATCTCCTTTTATCGTAATTGGTATTCCGTAGACAACCTCAGTGACGAGGTCCGCCCACGCGGCGATTTGGCAGTTGATATCTCCGAGATATCGCTGGTAGCGTATTGTCTCCTCATCATAATCAATACCGTCCGAAAAGATTTCGTTTGACACAATCACAAGGTTGGCACAGACGTCTCTCAGATGCCTGACCCCCTTAAGTATCTCCTGTACCGTATATTCCCCCGCTCCATCCTGCTGATAGATTTCATTTGCCGTCAGATTAGACATACATTCCAGCAGCACATTGCTGCCCGGGGCAAGGGCAAGGGATTTCAGGCCGGTGTAACATTCCACGGTCTGAAATTTCTTTTCCTTTCTCATTTCCCGGTGACGCGCGATCCTCTGATGACTCTCCTCGTCAAAAGGATACATGGTCGCGATATAGATTCGTCCGGCTTCTCCAAGCTTTACAATACAGTTCTCTGCATATGCAGACTTTCCGCTCCCGCTTCCGCCTGTGATCAGATGCAGCATCGCTCACCGCCCCCCCTTTCTGTTGTCCGGCACTATTATGTCAGCGGGACATACGTCTCCATAGAATTCTCTTCAAAAGTACTCATACCATTATAAACTGCAAGTGCGATATCCAGAATCGGATACAGGGTAACCGCCCCTGTGCCTTCTCCCAGGCGCATATCACACATCAGGCAGCCGGTAAGCCCAAGCGCATCCAGCACCATAGCAGACGCCGGCTCCTTGGACAGATGAGACGCCATCATAAAAGCTTTTGTCTTCGGCTCAAGGCGTGCCGCACAAAGTGCCGCCACACCGGAGATAAATCCGTCAATCACAATCGGAACTCTCAGGGCCGCTCCGCCCAGAAATACGCCGACCATGCCTGCGATATCAAGGCCTCCCACCTTCGACAGCACATCAATGACATCTTCCGGATCCGGCTGATGCAGTTCAATCGCACGCCGAATCGTCCGGATCTTTTTCTCCAGTCCCTCACTTGACAGTCCTGCTCCTCTGCCGGTCACTTTTTCAGGACTCTGCCCGAGGAGTACAGCTGTGATCGCACTGCTGGTCGTCGTATTGCCAATACCCATTTCTCCGGTCGATATGATCTGGTAACCCTTTTCCTTCAGCTCTTCCACCATATGGATTCCGACTTCAACCGCCTTTATCGTTTCCTCCCTTGTCATCGCCGGTTCTTTTGCCATGTTGCGGGTTCCGTACATCACCTTATGATTAATCAGCCTGGAGTCCACTGCAATTCCGATGTCAACAGGAAATATATCTGCTCCAACAGTTCTGCACATGATGCTCGCAGTTGCTTTTTCTTTCAAAAAATTCTCAGAGATAATCAGCGTGACATCCTGTCCGCTCTGAGTGACTCCTTCTTCCACCACACCGTTGTCCGCACACATCACCACCAGCGCTTTTTTATCCAGCCTTACGTCCGATGTCTGTTTCATTCCTGCCATCTGGACAACTGCATCCTGCAGCCTGCCAAGACTGTGAAGCGGAATTGCGATACTGTACCATCTTTTCTCTGCAGCTTCCATCGCTGTTTGATCAAGTGTGCCGACAGCACACAGTGCCTCTTTTAAATTCATCTTCCGTACTTCCTTTCCAGACATGTTGTAAGAAATGCCTCCGGCAGTTCCGGGTTACTGTAATAATACATATGGGGATAGCCGGCAAGCATAGTATCCGTACTGTGAATACATCTCCAGTTTCTCTCTGACAACGGCTTCTGTGCCAGAAATGCCTCGCCGCAGTTCTCAGAGTCATAATAATGAAATTCATGGGAACGCATGGGACCGATCTTTCTGCCAAACACAGTTCCTTCCGACAATGTAATATACCCAAATCTTCGAAGCCGCGGCGTCTTATGTACTGTTCCTTCTATCACACCCGTCATCGCATAATAAAGCCCGTCCTGTCCCTGCATTCTGTCATGCAGATACATAAAGCCTCCGCATTCGGCCATACACGGAAGTCCTCCGGCCAGATCCTGCCGGATCTGTCTCCGCATACTTTCATTTTCTGAAAGTTCTTTCGCAAAAAGCTCCGGGTAACCTCCGTGAAGCAAAAGTCCGCAGATATCCTCCGGGAGAGCCTTATCACGGATGGGAGAAAACGGTATCAGTTCTGCGCCCATATCCCTCAGCAGCTGCAGGTTATCCTCGTAAAAAAAGCAGAATGCCTCATCTTCTGCAAGTGCAATCCGGATCGGACGGTCAGTTTTTTTGACTGGCTTGAAAATATTCCCGGAAATCTCTGGCGCCGCCCCGGCAATCGACAGCAAGGCATCGACATCCAGGCTCTTTTCCAAGACTCCGGCCAGCTCATTCAGATTCTGTCTCAGATCAGCGATCTCATCCGGCATCACAAGGCCGAGATGGCGGCTTTCCAGCGTACAGTCTTTTACGTACGGAACATAGCCGCAGACCTTCACCGGAAGTTCTTTTTCAATCAGCTCTTTCATCCGTTCATACATCATAGGTGAAAGCTGGTTTAAAATGACACCCTTGATATGGCTGTCCCGCTGATAGTCCAGAAATCCTTTGATATAGGGAATGACGGAAATACTCATCCCCTTACAGTTTACAAGAAATACAGCCGGCGTGTCTGTCACATCCGCCACATGCCAGGCGCTCGCCTCCGGCGAAATCCCCGCAAGTCCGTCATAATATCCCATCACACCTTCAATCACCGCGATATCACTTTCCCCGGCATTTTTCTCCATCAGACTGCGCAGTGTTTCACGGTCTGCAAAAAAGGAATCCAGATTCCTGCTCTTCATACCAATGACTTTGCTGTGAAACATCGGATCAATGTAATCCGGTCCACATTTAAAAGAAGTCACACGGTATCCGCGATTTTTCAAAAGCTGCAGTATTCCGCAGGTAATCAGCGTCTTTCCGCTTCCGCTCGAAGCCGCTGAGATTAAGAATCTGGGGAGTTTCATGACTCTGTTCCTCCTTCACAGGAAATGACATACACCGGATTCTGTCCCATCATCATGTGGTATCTGCCCACACTTTTTGATTTTCCGATGAAGACCGATGCAATATCCACATCTGTCACCGGGAGTGTTTTAACGGCATCGAGCGCCTCCGCAACCGTTTCCAATGTGATACAGTTGATGACCATGCGGACAGACGGATTTTTGGTAAGCAGCTGCTGCATGATCTCTTTTAGATTGCCGGAAGACCCTCCGATAAAGGCGTGGGTCGGCGCCGGAAGCGGTTCACAGGCTTCCGGAGCCAGCCCTTCAATAATTTCCAGATGATCCACCGCGAATTTTTCTTTATTTCTATACAGAAGCGCCACCGCCTCCGCTTTCTTCTCGATCGCATAGACATGTCCATGCGCTGCTTTTTGTGCTATTTCCACCGAAACAGAACCTGTTCCTGCCCCCACATCATAGACAACCGAATCCTTTTTCAGTCTCAGCTTCGACAGGGAAATGTCACGGATCTCCTCCTTCGTCATCGGCGCCTTGTCCCTGAGAAATTCACTGTCCGGAATGCCGTGCGTGACAATGTGATCCCGTGCCGCATCATTTTCAAGCAGCACGACGCTGAGCGTATCTGTTTTGCATCCCGAAAAGTCCCGCGCTGTCCCTGTTCGAATCCTCTCATCCGGATAGGCCAGCCGTTCCCCGACAGAAACTCTGATATCTTCCATTCCGTACGCGCACAGCTTGCCGCACAGTTCTCCTATCCCTGTCTCATTTCCCACAATCACAAATACTTTCGGACATTCCTTTGCCATGCTGACGATATTGACGGACCTTCCATGCATACTGCACGGCGTCACATCCTCCCACGGTTTTTTGAGCTGCGCCAAAAAATAAATCATTGAGGAAATACCAGGAATCAGCTCACATCCATCGGGCAGTACTTCCAGCAGTTTCCTGGCTCCGCTGTAAAAGCCGACATCGCCTGACAATACAATGGCAATTTTCTCAAACTCAGGGTGATCACTAATATAATCTGCAATTTCCTGCGGACGGTATGCATTCAGCACTTCCTGAGCGGCATCTGCAAGATCCTGTGTCATACGTTTGGCCCCGATCAAAAGATCTGCCTCTCTGCAAACGTCATACGCTTCCCTTGTCATGCCGCGGGCCGTCCCCATACCAATGCCAACGAGTGTGATTTTTCGATGCAGCGGCAGATGAAACAATTCTCTCAGACGCTGCCTGCACTGTGCCAGCGTCATCCCCTCTTCACGAACCGGACGTCCGATCAATACCAGTGTTGCCCCTGTCTGACGTGCGGCATCATACTTTTCCAAAAATCCTCCGGTATTCCCGGATTCTTTCGTCACAAGATATTTGCAGTTCAGCTGCCTGAGCATTGCGATATTCATCTCTTTCGAAAACGGACCCTGCATACAGATCAGATGTTTTCCTTCAAATCCAAGCTGTGCGCACGATGCCACAACCTCCGGCAGTGACAGTACTCTGGCATAGACACGCTCCTGATAATCTTCAAGTTTCGTATATTCTGCCAGCTCCTTGCTCCCTGTCGTCGCAAGAACACCGCCCTGTGTTGACTTAAGAAATTCAACCGCATCCGGCACACTGTCCACATACACGATATCGTCATCTTCTACCCGGCAGCCGCCGCGCAGCAGACGCAGATACGGGCATCCTGACCGTTCACAGGCCAAACGGATATTGGCAGTCACCTCAGCTGCATAAGGGTGCGTCGCGTCAATCACCACACGCGGAGTTTCCCGACCCATCAGTGCCGACATCTGATCCTGATCAAGGCGCTCATGGGAAATCTTAAGACTTCCGCCTTTCGGAAGCAGACTTTCACCATACGGTGTGGCAACGCAGACCTGAGTCTCAATTTGATATTCACTTAAGAATTCCGCAATGGTACGCCCTTCCAGCGTACCTGCAAAAATCAGAACCTCAGACATTCCGATACCCTCTTGGAGTCACCATTTTTCCGCCCAGTTCCTTCGTCTGCGAGTTTCCGATAAATACCGTTGTAAACATATCAACACTTGTATCTCTGAGCTCTTTTAACGTCATCACTTTCATGTTTTCTCCGTCACGTCCGATATTGCCCGCGATTCCGCAGACCGTATCTTCCTTTTTAAAGCGCATCATCAGATCACACGCTTTCTGCAGATAATCATGTCTCTTTTTGCTGGACGGATTATACAGACAGATCACAAAGTCCGCCTCTGAAGCGTGAAGAAGACGCGCCTCGATCTTCTCCCACGGCGTCAGCAGATCACTCAGACTGATCAGACAAAAATCATGGATCAGCGGCGCTCCCAACACAGCGGCACCTCCCGTCGCTGCGGTTACCCCTGGGATAATCTCCAGCTCAACTTCCGGATAATTCACCCCGATCTCATACATCAGTCCGGACATTCCATACACACCTGCATCGCCGCTGCAGATCATGGATACTGTCTTTCCTTTCTTTGCTTCCTCAAATGCCAGCTCGCAGCGTTCCACTTCCTTTGTCATCGGCGTCGTCATAAACTCTTTGCCCGGAAAGTGATTTTTCACAAGGTCAACATATACCGTATAACCGATAATTGTATCACTTTCCCGCAGAGCCTCCGCTGCTTTGATCGTCATCTGTTCATATTCTCCTGGTCCTATGCCCACCACGTATAATTTATTCAAATCCAATTCTCCATTCTTCCATGGCAAACGCTATGGTTACGCCATTTTTTCCTATTTTTTTCTGTATCAGGCTGCCTGACCCTGCACGCACTGCGCTGCGCTCGCACACGTTGTCTACCCCCGTCACTGACTTTACAAAATCAGAAGGAACAAATTCTCCCTCCGTCTGCGCAAGTTCCTGGGCAGAGTACGTCACAAGCGGCAGATCCATTTCTCTGCAGAATGCGATCAGCCCTTCTTCCTCTTTCTTTAAATCAACTGTCGCCACTTGTGTAACAGCTTCATGAAAAATCCCGTTAATCTGGCAGACTTCTTCGAACAGTTCTTCGATCTGCTCCTGCTGCGTACCTTTCCTGCATCCGATCCCGGCTGTTATACATCTCGGAATCAGCCAGAGTGTCTGCTCAAACGGCTGCCGGTCATAATGCACACCCACGTAGATGCCAAGCGGAAGGGATTCCCTGTCCAGATACAGGCCTTCGGGCAGTTCACCATCTACGGGCAGTTCACTGATAAACCCGATTGCGCCTCCATTTAAAAGTTTTGCAGATATTTCTTTTGCAAGTGACATATTGGAGATATACAATTTGTTCTTTTTCGCAAAAACATCCACCGCAAAACGCTGGTTTACATCCGTCGCCGTCGTCAATACGGGGGTTGCACCGAGTCCCTGGCTGATCTGTCCGGCAAGCTCATTGGCCCCGCCCAGATGACCGGACAGCAGCGGAATACAGAATTTCCCCTGTTCATCCAGCACGAGAACCGCCGGATCATATTTTTTGTCTTCCACAAAAGGTGCGATTGCCCGCACAGCGATACCGCTGGCTCCAATGAAAACGAGGGCCTCCTTCGTCTCAAACATTTTTTTTGCCCACTGCTGAAGAGGTTCTTTTACCTGCTGCGCTGATACATCCTTCAGATAGCGGCTTTTTGTAAATACCGAAACGTTATGTCCCTGCCTGACAAGCAGTCCTGCGATCTTCTCAGCAAGGACAAATCCGTTCATTGTAAAACAGATAATACCTGTGTCCATCTCTCTCCTATTTATTTACTGGCCTGGCGAAACTCTGTCGTAAACGCCGGATTATACAGTTCTGAGCGCTGATAATGGCTGTGTGTCACCACATCCCCGATAATCATCAGTGCAGTCTTCGTGATCTTCTCTTTTTCCGCAGTCTCTGCCAGTGTACCGACCGTACATACCGCCGTTTTTTCGTCTTCCCAGGTTGCCTTATAGACGATGGCCGCGGGAGTATCCGCTGTGTACCCGCCTTCAATCAGACGGCTGCTCAGTTCTTTTAGCATACCCGTACTCAAAAATACAACCATGGTCGCATGATGCGCTGCAAACGATTCAATACTTTCTTTTTCCGGAACCGGTGTACGGCCCGCCATCCTTGTAATGATGACACTCTGTGAAACATCCGGAAGCGTATATTCCAGATTCAGTGCGGAGGCAGCGCCACAGAAAGAACTGACGCCAGGACAGGAATCATAGGCGATATGTTTCTCATCCAGGACATCCATCTGCTCCCGGATCGCGCCATACAGACAGGGATCTCCCGTGTGCAGACGAACCGTTATCAGACCTTTTTCCTCCGCCCCATACATAACTTCCAATACTTCCTCCAGCGTCATCTTGGCACTGTTGTAAATCTCACAGCCTTCTTTGGCATAATCCAGCAGCTGTGGATTGACCAGCGATCCGGCATAAATAATAACGTCCGCCTCTTCCAGATATTTTTTACCGCGAATGGTAATCAGATCAGGGGCACCTGAGCCCGCTCCAACAAAATGTATCATCTCTTTAGTTTTTCTCCTTTACTATGATCAGGGAATAATATCCGGCATCCTCCGGTATCTCATCCGCTCCCCTGAAGATTTTTTCATTTTCCATGCCACAGTTCTCAATCATGACAACTTCAGCATCCAGTTCCTTCAGTTGTTTTTTCACCGCGTGCATCTGCTTTCCTGCTTTCATCAGAACTTTCGTGCCCGGAAGCTTCAGTGCTTCCTCGATCTGATAAGATGCGGGAATCACATGCAGCGGCTCCGCCTTTTCCACCAGGCCGATATTCAAACGTGCTGCAACTGCACAAAATGAAGTGATTCCGCTTACAATCTCCACCTCATATCCCATTTCCAGCACACGGGAATGCACATACAGATATGTTGAGTATACCGTGGTATCCCCGAGCGTCAAAAACGCAACCTGTTTCCCTGCCTCCAGGAAATCTGCGATTTTTTGTGCACCCGCCTGGTGACTCTCTTCGAGAAGAGCAGGGTCCTTCGTCATCGGCATATCGATCGGAAGCAGTTCTTTTTCGGCCAGCCCCGGGTATGCCTGTACCACAATTTTATAAGCGATCGTCTCCATAGGTACCTTGCCCGGCACTGCGATCACGTCGCTTTCCTGAATAATTCTCAGTGCTTTCAGAGTCAGAAGCTCCGGATCTCCCGGCCCCACTCCCAAACCATACAATTTTCCTGCCATCTTTTTCTCCTTCTTGTGATTCTATCATGATGCGCTCATTTCACGCCTATGAACATTGTCTGTTGATGATATCTATCATGTCCTCTGCATTCCCGGATTTTGCAAGCGTCCCATGTACATTGGAAAATATGATCGTTGCAATTTCCAAATCTGTTTTTTTCTGATGCTTCAGATAATACTGTATTCTCTCCATGGTGATGCGCATTGTCTCCTCCAGAATATTGTGTTCTTTCAGAATGTCCAGCGCTTCTTCGGTCGTTATCGTCTCCAGCAGCCGTTTTACACATGCAATATCGGCCCCCGCACGCACGGCCTGTGCGGCCATCAGTTCTGCACGGCTGTCTGCATGGTGTGAATGTGTATTCATAATGCCGCCGGATACTTTAATGAATTTTCCGATATGCGAGATAAACAGAATTCCCTTTACGCCAAGTCCTGCAGCTATCTCAAGAGTTTCTCCGATGTAATTGCTGCATTTCATGCTGTAAGTCAAATCCAGATCCATCTGTTCCTTTGAAAAGACTTCCCCGTAATTCCCGGGCGTCATGACGAGATAACGTGCACCCGCCCCGCAGAGCATTTTCATCTCCACACGAATACTTTCAATCAATGCCGTTTCACTCATCGGTATGACAATTCCACTGGTTCCAAGTATGGATATGCCCCCGACAATTCCCAGTCTCGGGTTGAACGTGCGAACCGCAATTTCTTCTCCCTTCGGGACCGTTATCACAATGCGCAGTCCCCCCCGGTAATTCTGTTCCTCACAGACTGCCGCCGCTTCCCGCGCGATCATACTGCGCGGCACCTGATTGATGGCAGCTTCGCCAACCGGCTGCTGCAGACCCGGTCTGGTCACACGTCCGACTCCCACGCCGCCGTCGATATGTATACCGGATTCCTCCGTTTTCGAGACTTCTGCATAGATCAGTGCTCCATTCGTGGCATCCGGATCGTCCCCGCCGTCTTTTCTGACAGCGCAGCTTACACGGTCATCTCCCATATGAATATCTTCGATCAGAAGATGCAGCAGTATTCCCTTCGGGGTCATCAGTGAAACTTCTTCTATCCATTTACCGGTAAGCAGCATCATCGCCGCCGCTTTTCCGGCCGCTGCCGCACAGGAGCCTGTCGTATAACCAAGCCGCAGTGTTTTATTATCCTTTACAATATAATGATCTTCCAATCCGGTCTTATGATCCATGCTGACTCCTTTGTAAACTGGTATCGAAAAAAACCGTCGTCTACGAAAAGACAACGGTTGTGTTGTTTCTTCATATATCTTCGGTGGCCGCAAACATATATGTTACTTATAGCATGGGTATCTGGCTTTCACAGTAACGGACTTGCGCAGTAGTTTCAACTGCTTCCCCATAGACCATAAACATAAATATGAAGTTTTCCAAGCATTATTATATTAGTTTTCGCGAATACTGTCAACAATTTGTCACTCAGAATTTATTCCCGATGCATGATGTAGATCATGTTGTCTCAGTCATACTGTGTCAGATTCCACCGTTCAATGATATCACACAACTTGTCCACATATTTCGGGTCCGTTGCATATCCGCCTTTTTTGATCAGTTCCACAGTTTTCTTATAACTTTTATTGCCGACAACACCTTTATACCGCAGCTGCGTGCCATTCTTCGCGCCTGCCAGATAATCAGAGTGATCTTTCACACTCGCTGCATGCGTTCCATACCTTCGGAATGTGGCCACCTCCGTATACATGTTGCCGTCCTCATCGTACTCGATTGTTTTTTTATCGTATGTCTGACCGCCCCAGTCTGAACTCCACGTATTCCCGGACAGAGATGCCTTCATGCCGAACAGGTTATTAGCCTGCACCGCAAGTTCTGTAGAGCCATATCCACTCTCCAGTATCGCCTGCGCCGTTGTCACGGAAGCAAGAATTCCTGTTTTCTTCATATCTTCATGTGCAATCGGACCAATATATGCGACAAACTCTTCATTTGTCATCGTCCGGCTCTGCAGGACACCGTCTGTATCAAACAGATATTCCTGACCGGCAATGCGTTTCCAGCCGCCTTCAAACCGCTGGCCCTTTACGCCGCTGGCACCGGAAGCCTTAAAATAATATTTCCTGCCGCCGATCGACTGCCACCCGGTCAGCATTTTTCCTTTGACGCCTTTTTGCCCTGTTTTCATCAGGTAAAAAGTCTTGCCGCCAAATTCCCTCCAGCCGGTCAGCATCCGGCCCTTGGTTCCCACTGCGCCTGTGCTAGTTGTCGCTTTCTTTGCTGCATTCAAACTGTTGCCTTTAATCTTGTTCAATGCCGTTTGATCGTCGTCCCGAATCCCCTCCAGCAAACTGGTCAATCTTCCGTTCCTGGCAACCTCAAACTGGTTTTTTGCATACACAACGATATTCATGCTCGACGGAAATGAACTGCTCAGCATCCGGTTATAGATAGCCAGCGCCACCATGATCTGACCTTCAAGGCCCTGATTCCCCGCTTCCGTGTACAGCACTGCCGCCAGAAACTCTGTCTGTGTTACCTGATTGGAACCGTTTCCGATCTGCGGGTCCGTATAATACTCCGTCTCAACTGTGTAAGTTTTTTTATTGATGGGGTCTGTCGCCTGGGCGTAATCACCGGTGATTTTCCTGCAGATGCCGTTGCTGTCAAAGAAGTATTTCTTTCCGTCAATCGATTTATATCCACCGTAGAATCTCGCGCCTTTGACCCCAAATGCACCGGTGCGCTTAAAGAAATACTTGTTGCCGCCAATGGTAACCCATCCGGTAAACATCCGGCCTCTGACTCCATAATCCCCGCTGGCTTTGAAGTAAAATGTCTGAGCACCGATTTTCTGCCAGCCTGTCTGCAACGCCCCGGAACTGTTGAAATAATATGTATAGGAGCCGATGGTCTGCCAGCCGGTAAACATCCGCCCTTTCTCACCTTTTTCTCCTGACGCTTTCAGGTAATAAATCTTGCCTCCGTTTTTCAGCCAACCGGTCAGCATACGGCCGAGCGTGCCTGCTGTTCCTGATTTTTGAAAATAAAACCATTTGCTCCCAATCTGATGCCAGCCTGTCTGCAGGATTCCCGAAGAGGCAAAATAATAGGTACGTCCCCCGATATTCTGCATACCGGTGAACATCTGTCCCCTGACCCCCTTGTCTCCCGTCTGCTTGAAGTAATACGTCGTTGTTCCAAAGGTCCGCCACCCTGTCAGGATCCTGCCTTTATCCCCGGGGTTTCCGGTCTTCTGGAAATAAAAAGATTTCTTCCCTATTTTTTGAAGCCCCGTCAGCATTGCCCCCGAGGAGTCAAAATAAAATGTCTGCTTATTAATGGTCTGCCAGCCGGTGAACATCCGCCCGATCACACCTTTATCTCCTGACTGTTTCAAATAGTATAGCTTGCCGTCAATCGTCTGCCAGCCGGTCAGCAGATATCCTTTGGTGCCTGCAGCACCTGTTTTATTGAAATAATACCATCTTCCGCCGATTTTCTGCCAGCCGGTCAGAAGCCAGCCGTCTTTATCAAAATAGAACCATTTGCCATCGATCTTCTGAAAATCCGACCGGGTATAAGAACCGTCTGCATTCCGGTACCACAGTTTTCCATTTTCACTTTTCCACTGACCAGCTGCTGTGGCGGCCCGTGCCGTCTCAGATTCAGCAGCTTCAGGAAGTATCTTAGACGGCTGCGGCTCTTTTGTCGCCTCAGCATCCGGTATCCCGGCATCCGCTTCCGAATCATCAGAATCCGGATCCGGATCCTCCAAAGTCACATCCCCCGAATCATCCTCCTCTGGCAGCTCATTCTCACCCTCCGGTGAATCCTCACCTGGTGTTATTTCTTCTTTCGTATCCTGTGTCTCTTCTTCCTGTTCCGGCTGCCGATCCGTCCATATCTGCTCTGCTTCCTGTTCCTGATCCCCTGCAGACGCCCAGACAGTACATGGCGCCAGAAGGCTCAGGACCAGTAATCCGGAAATCAATTTTACGCTTATCCGTTTCTTCATCTCGTACTCCCTCACCTGTCAGCTATTTATCGGTAACGTTTTTATTATATCTGCTCACCTGTAAAAAGTCAATTTCAGACATATACTGCCAAACAGCAACATTACATTACCTTACATAAGTGTCAGATGATAATGCAGACCAGTCCGCCTTTGCTGTCATTTACAATTTTCTGCATGGTATCCTGCAGCTTCACCTGGCTCTCATCACTGATCTGTGCAATTTTGGTCCGAATCCCATCTTCGACCAGCTGTTCAATTGATTTTCCGAAGATATTTGTCTGCCAGATTCCTTCCTCCTGGTTGGCACTGTCTTTAATATAAGCGATCAGGTCTTTCGCCTGCTGCTCACTTCCCACAATAGGGGCGATCTCCGTCTCTATATTCGCCTTGATCATATGAATAGAGGGACTCGCCGACTTGATCTTGACGCCAAATTTGCTGCCCTGGCGAATAATCGCCGGTTCTTCCAGCTCAATCTCATCTTTTTCCGGAATCACAACGCCGTAGCCGCAGCCACGAACGGATTCAATCGCATGCTGTACTTTCATATATTCTTTTTTCATCTGCGACATCTCTTTGAGGATGTGAATCAGCTGATATTCGCCCTCGATCTCCACACCCGTCATTTCACTGATAATCTGGTAGTAGTATTTCTCATCAATGTCAACGCGGAGCCGGATAATCCCCGTCGCCAGATCAACATTTGCCATCTCAAGGCCACTCACATACTCACTGTCAATCGTAACCGCATTCTGATAAATGTCCCGGATATACCGGAAATTTTTCATGATACTCCGGATATGCTCCAGAAGATCCGCTTTCAGATGATGGGTAACAGGAAGCAGTTCCACCCACTTCGGTATGTAAAACTCCATCTGACGGATTGGAAATTCATACAGAATTTTTTCCAGGATCCGGATAATATCATCTTTTTTCAGCTGCTCACAGTTCACTGCCACAACAGATGTCTGATACTTTTCCTGCATTGCAGCTACCAACTGTTTTGTTTCTTCCTTGTATGGCATCTGTGAATTCAAAATGATAAGAAATGGTTTTTTACATGCCTTGAGCTCCGCCACCGTGCGTTCCTCACTCTGCACGAAATTCTCTCTCGGAATCTCGCCAAATGATCCGTCACAAGTCACAAGCAGACCGATCGTGGAATGATCGCGGATGACTTTCTGGGTTCCCATTTCCGCCGCCTGGTGGAAAGGAATCTCATAATCGTACCATGGCGTTTTAACCATGCGCTCTTTTCCCTCTTCCAGATTGCCCACAGCATCTGACACCAGATAGCCGACGCAGTCGATCAGACGCAGCTTCACATGGACATCCTCTCCAAGTGTCACGTCAATCGCTTCTTTTGGTACAAATTTCGGTTCCACTGTCGTAATGAGTTTTCCGGACCCGCTTACCGGGAGTGTGTCTTTGATCTCTGACTGTTTTGCTTCCTCCGTTCCAGGCAGTGCAAGCACCTCCATAAACCGACGAATAAATGTTGATTTTCCTGTGCGCACCGGCCCTACAACGCCGACTAAAAATTGTCCGCCTGTACGGGCTTGTATATCTTTGTAAACAGAAAATGTGTCCATTGCGTACCCCCTTACCTATACTGATATACTATATGCGCGAGGGTAACGGAACATGCATCTGCCGGCTGCATTCACGGTCTGTCTTTGCACCGCTTCAGTATTTCGCGGTAAATCTTCTCTCTGTTTTCCTTCGTGACTTCCAATATATCCACATCTGTCCGTTCCGCGATTTTTTTTACGAAGTCACTTGTTGTCCTCTGCAGAACTCCCAGCACAACCGGTTTCTCGTCCAGGCACCGGATGAACAATTTCTGAAATTCGTCCGCATCCCGCTCCAGTCTCCCGATCTCATCGGCGAGCATCCAGGCGTCCGATTCTAACGCTTCATGAAGAATCTTTACTCCCAGTGTCTCAAACGTTTCCGTCAGCGGAACACTTTTTTGCTTTTCAACACGTATGGAAATCGGACTGTCATTCTCATACGGTGAAAGTCCCGTTAGCCCGTGAAGGTAATTCCCCTTCCTCTGTCCGTTGATCATAAGAGGAAAGGTCTGAAACCCCGTCGGCGTGACAGACAGTTCCTGCAGCACACGTTTTAAAATCGAAGATTTTCCAACCTGCTTTTCTCCGGTGAGGAATATATGTTTTGTTTCACCGCATGGTATCTGTTTACTTAACATCTCATCTTTTCTGTCCGGCCCATCTTTTTTCGCCCTGCATTTTGCTTCCGCCTTATGGCAGCCGCACTGGCAAAAAGTCGATACCGCATCGGGAGTTTCCAGAATGGGAACCGGAAACTGGATCTCAGGCAAAGCCTCGATCAGACTCGCCGCAGTCTGTATTTCCCTCCGTATATTTACCGCAGGAATTTCTCCAATTTGTATTTCGTTCTCCGCGATACGGCCGCTGACCAGAAAGGTATATTCATTGATGCGTTCTTCTGCATCCTCTCTGTGGTGCGCACAGACAATCCTGGGAACACCGGCTTCGTAATCCCCTTCCGCCAGCAGAATATCCACATCAAACAGGGGGAAAAACTGATTGTCATCCATACCGTATGGATAAATCACATTCATCTCCCGTTTTCCCTTCACCCCGACGACATCAGCTCCGGCCTTTTTGTGACGGTCGGTATTGCTGCCCTCCTCATCCATCGTAAAATTCGGACAGAATACCGTTTTCACTGTCCCGACCCGATACCCGCGCTTTTTCAGTTCTTTTGTCAGTTCCGTAACCACCGTCGTTTTGCCGGACTTACGGATTCCTACGATACTACAGATTTTCACTTAGATTCCTCCACAAATTCCATCCCGACAATATCTCTGCACCAGCGTCTGCCGGTCTTATCCTGTTCCGCTACCAGGCGGTAGCGCACATCGCCTTCTTTTGTGTACATCGGCACACCATTTTTGCAGTCTGCCAGTATCAGACGCTCCCCGGGCTTCCCCGACAGAATCTCCCGGACCGGCACAGCTGTCACCATGCCGTCCCCGGACTCAAATTCCACCTGCAGCACCCCATCCCAGTTCTCCCGCAAAAGGCGCACCTCATATCCGGAATACTGCTCCTGCAGCTGCTCTCCATGCTTCCTTCTTTTTACGCTGACGGAAGCTCTCGGCAGCCCTTCTTTAATCTTCATTGATACTCTCCCCATACCGCCAGCATATCCTCTTCACATTCAGTTCCATGCTCTCCGCCCCCATGTTCTTCATGCATGCCGTGATCACTGATGAGCAGTATCTTTCCTGGAAATGTCTGATTAATCTCCGCTATTTTGCCGTCTGTCTCCTTCAGCTGACGCAGTGTGCGGCCGTCGTACGGTCCGAAATTATGACCACAGTCGTCAATCTGATGAAGATGTGCAAAAATAAACGATGTCCCGCGCGCAATTTCCCGCTGTACCGACCGGCAGATCCATGTATCACAGCCCTGCCCGTCTCTGTCCGTATGAAGTTGTGGACGGACAGACGTTTTCAGCAGCACACTGTCCCCCTCAAGCCATGCAGCCGATACCGGACACACGTCAAAAATCGTGGGATGGACAAGTCTTCTGACTCTGCGGTCCGTGACCCCGTGTTCCTGCGGCAGCATTCCTGTGAGCATCGTTGCCATCGCAGGATTCGTAAGCGGCGGTGTGACACTGGATACCATCGCGATATCAAATGCAGAAGATAAATGAGGGATACATCCAGAATTCCCGGCATGCTCATACATTCGATATCCGAATCCGTCCAGATACCAGACAAGCAAAGGTCCCTCTGTCAGACAGTTCTGCATTTTTCCAAAGAATTCATTCAGCCTTTTCATCCGCACACCCTCTGTGTTCTGTCAAAGTTTCATATTCCCGGGGAGTATTAATATTCTCCACAATATCCGCCGAAAATCCCAGCTCCTCCAAGTCCATATACGTTGTATTCACCCGTTCATACAGCAGACGGATTTTATGGAGCTCCTGTCTGCGCATCTGTTCAAGTACCGGTATCACTGTTTTTTTATAGACCCCGCACAGCGGATGAATCCGCCCCCCGGCCCGCAGGATCATACAATCCTCAGTCCCCGTCAGCCGATCTTCAAAGGCGCTTAGAAATTCTTCTGTCAGAAGCGGCATGTCCGTGGCCACTATCAGACAATACGGATGTTTCACATGGCTAAGCAGCTGATAGATACCCTCAAGAGGCCCAAACCCCTGTTTTTCATCTGCCACCACCGGATAAGGCAGATCCGGATATTTTTTCAGATCGTCGACAGAAATCAGGATATCCTCGTGGCGGCTGCAGATGCGGCTTATGCGATATAAAAATGGCTCTTCACCGAATTCCAGAAATGCCTTATTTTCTCCCATGCGGGAACTTTTCCCTCCGGCCAGAATCCCTGCACTGATTTTTCTTTGCATACCTGCCTCCTTTTGCTCTCTGAAAATCAATTGCTGCATCCCCCGCGTCATACCGTCACAGGGTTTGCAGCAATCATAATTTTATCACAGTTTACATTCAGCGGTCAAAAAACCGATACGCTTTGATCATACTTCCGTTCGGAAGCGGAGGACTTCCCGCCTCAATCTCTCCCAGAATCTCACAGTCCCGCATCGGATTGAGCATTCCATTCCCCTGCTTCTTTGCAAATACGATCCACGCCTCACCGTTCAGAATCTCCAGAGTTCCCGGAATCATTCTGCGCGACGGACTCTTCTTCGGAAACGCATCTGCCATTTTCACCTGCAGTTCTTTCGTCCTGTAATCCTTCATTCCCGACATTTTGCGGATCAGGGGGCGCCCGAGCATAAACAGCGAAACGGCTGCTGCCGATGGATTGCCGGAAAGTGCAAGGATTGGTTTTCCCTGATATATCGCGGCAATAAATGCCATTCCCGGTTTCATCCTGACTTTCCAGAATAAAATGTCCGCTCCGATGAGTGCAAGTGCCTCTTTGACCATGTCATAATCTCCGACAGACACACCCCCGGTCGTTATCAGCATATCACTGCCTTCCAGGGCTTTTAACATCCGATCCGCAATGCGCTGTGCATTGTCCTTTTCAATACCGAGAACCTGTGTATTCACTTTCCACTGTTCCAGATAGGCGTGGATGGCATAGATACTGCTGTTGCGGATTTTGCCCGGCGAAAGGCTGGCTCCAATCGGAATCAGCTCGTCCCCGGTGCTCAGCAGTGCGGCTGTAATCTTTTTATGCACCTGCACCTTCTCATATCCCAGCCCCGCGAGCAGACCGACAAGCGCAGGAGAAATGAGTCTCCCCTTTTCCAGCACCAGTTCGCCTTCTTTTACATCCTCTCCGACAGGAACAATATTGCTGCCCTCCCTGGATGGTGCAAATACCGTAACGGTATGCTCGGTAAAGGAAGTATCTTCAAATTTTATAATAGCCGTAGCGCCCTCCGGGACCGGAGCTCCGGTCAGAATTTTAACCGCCTCTCCCTCCCTGATCTCCCTCGCCGCAGTGCTGCCAGCCGGCACCTCTTCGGTCACGGCCAGCTGCACCGGCGTTTCTCTGGAAGCATTCACAGTATCCGCAGCGCGCAGTGCATATCCGTCATACGGAGACCGCCGAAACGGCGGAATATTCTCCTTTGAAATCACATCCTCAGCCAGCACCCGGCCGTCTGCCTCCTCTACCGGAATCCACTCCGTCTCCGCCGGATTTCCCCAGGGAAGCAAAAGCTCAAGCCCTTCTTCCAATGTCACTTTTTCAGGATACGTACTCATGTTCTGCCTCCATATTATGCCTTCTCAATTTTAATTGCACAGACTTTATATTCCGGAATTCTCGCAAATTTGTCCAGCGCCGGATTAGTCAGCCAGTTACAGTTCCCGTCCGGGAAATGGAACGGCATCCAGGATTCGCCCTGTGACACTTTTCTTCCGACACGTGCAGTCGATTCAATCTGACCCCGTCTGGACGATACTTTTACTTTATCCCCGTTTTTAATACCGAGTGCATCTGCATCTTTAACATTCATTTCAATAAAAGATTTTCCCTCTATCTCCATCAGACCCGGTGTTTTCCCCGTCATCGCTCTGGTTGTGTAATGGTACAGGATACGGCCCGTCATCAGAATAATTGGATAATCTTCATCCGGGAGTTCTGCCGATGGCACATACTCTGTCGGATAGAACCAGCCAAGCCCTCTTGAAAACCTGCCGACATGCATGATCGGCGTACCGGGATGATCTTTGGACAGGCACGGCCACTGCAATGTCTCGCCCGCATCGAGTCTGGCATGGCTGATGCCTCCAAAACTCGGTGTCACGGATGCGATCTCATCCATGATCTCGGCCGATGTCAGCTGCGGCTGCGGGTAGCCCATACGGTTCATGATATCGATAAAAATATCCGTATCAAGTCTCGCCTCTCCAGGCAGTGTCACTGCTTTTCTGACTCTCTGCACACGGCGCTCTGTATTGGTAAATGTTCCCTCTTTTTCCGCATAACTTACACCCGGAAGAATCACATCCGCATACTGTGCCGTCTCTGTCATAAACAATTCATTCATCACAACAAAATCCAGTGTTTCCAGGGCTTTGATGATGTGGCTGGTATCCGGATCCGTTACGATCGGATCTTCCCCGAAGATATACAGGCCTTTTACCTCGCCCAAAATGGCCTTCGGCCACACATCTGTCGCATGAAGGCCCGGATTTGGATTCAGTTTCGTCTTCCATGCTTTCTCAAATTTTTCCAGAACCTCCGGGTTCGCCACTTTCTGGTAACCGGGGAAATCCCCCGGCAGCGCGCCCATATCACAGGCACCCTGTACATTGTTCTGACCGCGCAGCGGATTCACTCCGCAGCCTTCTCTTCCGAGTTTGCCCACGAGCATTGCCATGTTGGACATGGACATAACACCCTCTGTGCCGGTGGAGTGCTCCGTCACACCGAGGCAGTAGATGATCGGCGCCTTATCCGCTTTCGCGTACATGATTGCCGCTTTTCGCAAATCCTCCGGATCAATATGGCAGATTTCTCCGACCTTCTCCGGTGTATAATCCTTCACGATTTCCTTAATCTTTTCGTAGCCTTCTGTACGCTCCTCGATGAACTTCGTATCCTGAAGTCCTTCCTCTATAATCACGTGCATGATGCCGTTTGCAAATGCGACATTCGTGCCCGGACGAAGTTTCAGATGAATGTCTGCATTCTGTGCAAGACCGATATCACGCGGATCCGCAACGATAATCTTACATCCGCGCTGCACAGCCTGCCGAATCTGCATTCCGACTACCGGATGTGCTTCTTCCGGATTGGAGCCGACCAGCATAATGACATCCGGATTCTGCGTAATATCCGCGATCGGATTCGTCATGGCCCCGGATCCCAGCGTCATCGCAAGCCCCGCCACTGATGCCGAATGGCAGACACGTGCACAGTTGTCAACATTATTGGTACCGAATGCACAGCGAACCAGCTTCTGCATCATATAAATGTCTTCGTTCGGAGAACGCGAACAGGCAAACCCGGCCAGAGCATCCGGTCCATATTTTTTCTTGATTTCCATGAATTTAGAAGCCACCAGATCAAGAGCCTCCTCCCAGGTTGCACGTTCAAATTCCCCGGTCTCTTTATTCTTGATCAGCGGATATTTCAGGCGTTCCGGTGAATGTACGAAATCAAAAGATCCGGAACGGCCTTTGACACAGAGCAGTCCGCGGTTGGACGGGCCGTCCGCCGCTTCCGTATCAACGATTTTCCCGTCTTTTACCACCAGATAATACTGGCATCCGGTCGCACAGTGCGGGCAGGTCGTGAGAACTTTTTTCTCTACCTGCCACGGACGGTACTCTTTTCTGCGCTTCATCGTCAGTGCACCTGTAGGACAGGCTGCCACACAGTTTCCGCAGGACTCACAGGAACTGTTTCTCAAATCCACACCGAACGGCGTAGAAATCACGGAGTTAAACCCCCGTTCCGCAGTATCGATCGCACCTCTGCCCACAATTTTATGACAGGTGTTCACGCAGCGGTGACACAAAATACAGAGGTTGGGATTATACGTGAAAAACGGGTTGGAATCATCTATCGGAAATTCCGTCATCTCACCTTCATACGATGTCTTCTCCACACCATACTCGTAGCAGTAATCCTGCAGTTTGCAGACGCCGTTTGAAGGACATGAAAAACAATCCGTTTTGTGATTGGAAAGCAGCAGATCCAGAATGCCTCTTCTGGATTCGATTACTTTTTCACTCTTTGTCTGGATGACATCGCCTTCTGATATGTGTGCAGAGCAGGCGGTATCCAGCTTGCTCCATCCGCGGTTCTCGATCTCCACCATACACATACGGCAGGAGCCGTCCGGCATCAGACCTTTGATATAACATAACGTAGGAATTGTAATGCCTGCCGTCTCCGCAGCCTGCAGAATCGTTGTTCCCTTCTCGACTTCCACAGGAATCCCATCGATTATTGCATGAATCATAGTTTCTCCTCCTTACTCAACGCAGACCGCATTAAAATTACAGCCCTCTTCGCAGGCACCGCAGCGGATACATTTTGTCATATCGATCGTATGTACTTTTTTCTTTTCCCCGGTGATCGCACCAGCCGGACAATTTCTGGCACATTTTGTACATCCGATACATTTTTCTGCATCGATTCTGTATACCTTCATTGCCTGACACGTATGCGACTTACATTTTTTATCGACGATATGCTCTACGTACTCATCCCGGAATGTTTTCAGTGTGCTGATTACCGGAAGCGGCGCACTCTTTCCGAGTCCGCACAGTGAGTTCTTCTTTACAAATTCAGCGATCTCTTCCAGCCGGTCCAGATCTTCCAGTTTCCCCTTTCCATCCACGATACGCTCCAGAATCTCAAGCATACGCTTCGTTCCGATACGGCACGGTGTACACTTACCGCAGGACTCTCTCTGGGTAAAACTCATAAAGAACCTTGCCACCTCGACCATACAGGTATTCTCATCCATTACAACGAGTCCGCCCGAACCTACGATGGCATTATACTTTTTCACAGAATCAAAATCCAGTCCGACATCCAGATGTTCTTTCGTCAGACATCCGCCGGACGGTCCTCCGATCTGGACACCTTTGAACTCTGCTCCGTCTTTTACACCTCCGCCGATGTCGTAGATGATCTCACGAAGTGTACTTCCCATCGGCACTTCAATCAGTCCTGTATTCTCAATCGCACCTGTGATAGAGAACGTCTTTGTTCCCGGACTGCCTTCAGAACCGATTGTGCGGAACCAGTCCGCTCCTTTTAAAATGATATTCGGAACATTGGCGTATGTTTCCACGTTATTCAGTACCGTCGGCTTTGCCCAAAGTCCCTGATCCACCGTTCTCGGAGGCTTTGTTCTCGGCATTCCGCGGTTTCCTTCGATTGAAGCCGTCAGGGCACTGCCCTCGCCGCATACAAATGCACCTGCTCCGCGGTTGATATGCAGATGGAAGGAAAAATCGCTCCCCAGAATGTTGTCGCCGAGCAGACCGCACGCCTCCAGTTCAGAAATTGCATAGCGCAGTCTTGCAACAGAGAGCGGATATTCCGCGCGCACATAGATATAACCTTCCTGTGAAGAAACAGCATATCCTGCGATCATCATACCTTCCAGCAGTTTATATGGATCGCCTTCCATCACAGAGCCGTCCATAAATGCCCCTGGATCACCCTCATCGCCGTTACAGACAATATAACGTGTTTTCTCCTGCTGCGCAGCAACCTGTTTCCACTTTCTTCCGGTCGGAAAACCTCCTCCGCCTCTTCCGCGAAGTCCGGATTTGTCAATTTCTTCTACCACCTCTTCCGGTTTCATATCAAACAATGCCCTGACAAACGCCGAAAAGCCTCCTGACGCCAGGTATTCCTCCAGCGATACCGCGTCATAATTCCCACAGTTTTCGAGCACGATCCGGGTCTGTTTTGCGATAAACGGGATCTCATCCGGATGTTTATAGACCTTGTCTTTCTGGTGATAAAGCAATTCTTCAATCACTTCATCATTCTTAACACTTTTCTCAAAGATCGCGGCGCAGTCCTCCTGCTTCACTTTGATGTACTGGATCATCTGATCACCCTTCTGGATACGTACCAGTGGTCCAAGTTCGCAGAATCCCTGACATCCCGTCTTTTTGATTCCCACATGTCCCTTTTCATCATCAGGGGCAAACTCGAGAGAAACACCAGGTTCATCTTTTACAATCTCCTGAAACATCTGATAGATTTTCTCTGAACCGGAAGCCACGCAGCCGGTGCCGGAACAGACAAGAATTCTGCAGTCAAATGCCTCCACTTTCTTTTTTGCTTCCTGGCCAGCCTGCAATACATCGTTTCTATTTTTCAGAATCATTTGCTATCACCTCTCAATTCACGGACTACTGCTACCGCTTTTTCCGGAGTCATCTTGGGGTGCACTTCATCGTTGATCGTCATCGTTGGTGCCAGTCCGCATGCTCCGAGGCAGGATACTGTCTCTACGGTAAATAACATATCATCCGTGGTGCGTTTCTTTTTGCTTAATCCCAGTTCCTTATACAATGCTTCCAGAACCGGGATGGACTTCCGAACGTGACAGGCCGTGCCATCACATACTTTTATAATATATTTCCCTTTCGGCTCAAACGAGAAATTTTCATAAAAAGTGGCAACGCTGTACGCCTTCGCTTCTTTTACACCTATTTCCTTCGCCACATATGTCAGCAGTTCTCCAGGCAGGTAACGGTATACCCCCTGGATATCCTGCATAATAGGGATCAGCGAACCGGCTTTTTTGCCATAACGCCCAATCACCTCATCTGCCACGTCATAATAAGACTGATCCAGCATAATGATTCCTCCTTGTATTTTCGTATTCAATTTACGGACAACTCTATGTCCTTTACGATGATTGTATCGTAATTCGTCATTCTGCACAAGCAGATACCATAAAATCGTTCAAAAAAGCTGCAGATATCATGAATTTTTTCACATTCTGCAGCTTTTTCATATTTCTTATTGCATTTTACGCATTGCTGCTTCTACAACATGTCCGACAAGAACAGATGTGGTCACACTGCCCACGCCTCCCGGAACCGGTGTGATTGCATCTACAATGGGTTCTGCCTTTTCATAGAGAACATCCCCGCATAGTTTGCCTTCTTCATTCACATTGATGCCGACATCGATCACGATCTGTCCCGGCGAAAGGTACGTATCATCCACCACACCGGCACGTCCGGCCGCTACGATTACAATTTCCGCCTCCTTCACAACAGAAGGCATATCCTTTGTCCTCGTATGGCAAATGGTTACTGTAGCATTTTTCTTCAGCAGCATCATCGCGGCAGGTTTCCCCACTACCAGGCTGCGTCCCACTACCACAGCCTTTTTCCCCGTACAGTCGATTCCGTAATGGTCCAGAATCTCCATGCAGGCCTGCGGTGTGCAGGGAGGGAATCCCTGTGGTGTACTGGTAAACACACCGACCATAGAGCCGTCTGTGATACCGTCTACATCTTTCTCCGGCGCCAGTGCCTTGACAACGGCGTCCTCGTCCAGATGCTTTGGCAGCGGGCGGAAAATCAACACTCCGTGAATGCCATCGTTATGATTGACTTCATCGATCGTTTTCATCAGTTCCTCCTGTGTTACATCGGCAGGAAGCAGGAACTTTTCATAAGCCACGCCAAGCGTCTCGCAGCGCTTTATGGCTCCGCGCTCATAAGATACATCATCCGGGCGTTCCCCGACCCGAACGATTCCAAGAGTCGGTGTTACCCCTTTTTCTTCCAGTTTCTTAACATCTGCCTTGATACGTTCGTTCAGAGCAGCTGTCACTTCTTTTCCCAGCAACTGTTTCGCCATGCTGTTCTCCTTTCCAGTAGATGCGGTCTTTTCACCGTGTTCTCTTCATTTCAGACGGTTTAAAATATTGTTATAAATCTTTTCTGCCTTCTTTGGATAATAATCCAGCATTGCATCACACTTTGCGTTTAAAGCCTCCGCATATTCGCGGTCCTTCATCGCCTTCGTGTTGATATAAACATTTAAACTTGCACCTTTCAGTGCGGCTTTACAGAATTCGATGCCAACACCTGCATCGCTGACAGCCAGCGAAGATCCCTTGCCGGCAAAATCTGCGATGATGTCAATCGCTTCACAGCAGGCCGCCATAATTTCCATCGGCACGCTGCAGGCCACTTTAAGCGCGCTTTCCATCACACGTTCTTTTTCTGCCTTCTGTTCTTCTGTTTCCTTTGGCATACCGTACGCTTTGGAAAGAGGTTCGAAAAATTCCGCATCCCTCTCAACCAGGTTCAAAAGCTCATTCTGCATGATATCACAGCGGGCTTTCAGCGCCAGCATTTCTTCTTCGATATCAATATATTTTTTCTTGCCGACGGTAAGAGAGCCCACCATATTGCCAAGCGCCGTGCCAATCGCGGCCACAAGTGCAGACGCTCCGCCACCGCCCGGTACTGCTGCTTTGGAGGCCAGTATCTCTACAAATTCATCACACTGCAGACTAGAAAATCCCATAGATAATCTCCTTTTTCAATATATTCCTTCTTGATTTATTCATCTCTTCAATAATAATACGTTCCGCAGAAAAAATCCATTAGATTTTTCTATTTTTCTTTAGATTTTTCTAATTTCCATCAGATATTTCTTTTTTCTATATTTTATAAATTTTTACATATGATTCGGATACAGCCGGATATGGAATGATCTGAACGGCAGCGAAATACGCAAAAAGAGCCATTGTTCCTATAGATTATACATCTACTGAAACAACGACTCCCTGTTTATCGTTACCTGACAGAAAGTGCTTTGATCATACCGATTGATATATCACCCACCACAGCCATATCCTCCCCGTGAAATGCCACCGGAAAATTGTCCGAAAATAAAATCTGTGCCGACGGCGGGAACTCGTCGTCCCCTTCCCAGAGGATAAACCTCAGATAAAGATTATCCAAAAATTCAAACTCATAGGAGCAGTCCCCATAACTGGTTTTCTTTGCTCTCAGAAGTTCCATCACTTCCTGAAATTTCGGAAGCTTACTTCCGAATCCATATGCCAGCCGAAAGATACAGCGTCCCTGAAACTGTTTAAAATACACTTCACCCCACGGAATCTCCCGATAAGTCAGGAAATTTCCGGAGGAAGGGGCCGCACTGCCCTCCAGCAGGTAACGCAGTACCAGTATCCTGGCGTTGGATGCCTGTTCCAGTGGATAGTATCCGATGGAATCCTCTTTTGCATGAACCTCATACCCCGGCCAGGAAATCTCATACGTACTTCCCATCAGACGGAGTGTGAATATTTTTCTTTCTTCATCATAAGGTATCTGTGTTCTGTCACTGATCACAAGTGGATCCGCCTTCTGGAAGAGCTCCAGATAATGCTCATAGGGAATCCGTTCCTTGTTGTCTTTTTCATAATCAAAATTCATAGTCACCTCTGCTGCCTACTTTAACGTCACAGACGGAAACATGGAATGATCTGTATGCGGAATAAAACACGACGCAACAAATTCATCCATATACGTCGGAACCGCACTGAGTTCCAGATATGTCATATTCGAAGCCACTTCATAAGTCTTCTTTTCTGCCTCCGTCGAGAGCAGCATCGCGTAAGCTCCGGAAAGGGATGAATTGCCGATATAATGGAATTTATCCAGCGGAATATCCGGCAGCATGCCGATATTCACCGCATTGGCCATATTGATTCCACTTCCGATCCCCCCCGCCACATAGACTTCTTCAACCATCGAGATATCAAAGTCAAGAGATGACAGCATGGTACGAATTGCTGAGAAAATAGCTCCCTTTGCACGGATAAAATTATCGATATCCACTTCTGTAATCTCAATATCTTTTACCGAGGCTGCATCTTCCTGGAATGCAAGAACATAGCTCCCCATTCCATATTTATCATGACGGATTCGTTTCCCTTCACGGACAAACTTCCCTTTGGGATTTATGATACCGCAGCGAAACAGTTCGCTGATCACATCGATGATTCCCGAACCGCACAGACCGATGGGTTTCTCACCTGGTTCTCCGATAATCTCAAATTCAGGCTCCATCGTATCTTTATCAATGACACATGCCTCGATCGCTCCGTCTGTCGCACGCATACCGCAGCTGATATCGCCGCCTTCAAAGGCCGGACCTGCTGAACAAGCACAGCTCATGAGGAAATCGGAGTTTCCGAATACAAGCTCACCGTTCGTGCCAAGATCAATAAAAAGTGAAAATTCCGGTTTATTCCAGATCATGCTGACTAACGTGCCGGCAGTAATGTCACCGCCTACATAGCTTCCGATATTCGGTGCAATGATAAGATGGGCATCCGGATTAATATTGAGATTAAGATCCGATGCGTAGAACGCATTCGTCTTAAAAAATGCCGGAATATATGGTTCCATCCGAAGCGGATCCGCATTAATTCCTGCAAACAAATGATTCATCGTCGTGTTTCCGGCCACGCACATACGATAAATATGCTTCGGGTCGAATCCGTTCGCACGGCACATCTGCTCTATCATCGGATTAATCGTTTCCTGTATCACAGCGTCCTGGAGACGTTCTTTTCCTCCCGGTTTGAGAGATTCAATGATCCGGTTGATAACGTCTGCACCATACCTGATCTGTCCGTTTCCGCTCGACGCCTTCCCGATAATTTCTCCGGTTTCCATATTGATAATCAGTCCGGATACCGTCGTCGTTCCGATATCGATTGCCAGACCGCCTATTACGACCTCTGCATCTTTTTCAAAAACATCATAGACAAAAACATTGCCATTTGCCGCCGTGCGAAGCACACACTGCACAGAAAAATCACTGGCGCGAAGCACGTCCGGCAATTTGCACATAACGGTATATGGCAGCTGCACACGCTTGGCACCCGTCACTTTTTTCAGCGCACGAACCAGCCTTTCATTATCGGGCATCGTATCATCCAGTGTCGGAGTATCCATCGTGACAGATATTGTACAAAGACTGTTGTGCAGTGCAATCCCAGCCTCCTCGATACCGGCTTTTGTCTTTTCAAAAATAGCGACCTCATCCTGTGAACTTAAATCCGCAACTTTCATTCTGCTTCGATAAGCCGAAGCAATATCAGGAACCATCACCGTTACATCTGCCTCGATGGTACTGACACATGCCAGACGCCATCCTTCGTCATACTCTTCCTCTGAGATATGACGCGTCTTTTTGGATTCCAGTTCCCCGCCCACCAGTTTTACCCGGCATTTTCCACAGGATGCGTTGCCGGAACACGGGGCGTCGATAGCTACATTTGTTTTTCTGGCTACCTCCAGAAGGTTTTCACCGGAAGTGGCGAAGGTTTCAACCGCTTCGCCACTCTCAAACTGAAAAGTTACTTTGAACATATAGATTCAGCCTCTTTTAATCTGGTAAAAATTACAGTTCCAGATAGGAATCTGCGTACAGTGTGTTGTTCTTGAAAACATCACAGGATTTAATTGTTTCCATCAGTCTCTGGTCACATGGATTTACGATAGCAGAAGTAAGACCCTGCATCATGCACATAGCAACCAGTGCGGAGTCCATGATCGGTCTGATATTTTTCGGCATACCATTGGAGTTATTGGAAAGACCGCCTGTAGAATTCAGGCCCATATCACTGAACATTTTGATCGCTTCCAGAACTTCCATCTGTTTGTCCTGCATACCTTTTACAACAACGAACAGCGGGTCAAACCACAGGTCGGTAGGCTCCATTCCCAGCATCATGCCGTGCTCCAGCATCGTCTGGCAGTGAACCATACGTTCATCATTATCAGCAGCGATCGGTCCGTCTGAACAAAGTGCAATTACGATTGCATCATTTGCCGCTGCAAGATCGATATAGCTGATTCTGTCACCTGCATCTGCAGAGTTAACGATCGGTTTTCCTTTTGCTCTGTTATATACAGCGATACCAGCTTCAATAGCAGCCTTATTCGCTGTATCAAGAGCCAGCGGAACATTGTCAAAGTTTTCCTGAATTGTTTTAACAGCCCACTGCATCAGTTCCGGTCCGTCACTCTCTGCAGGTCCGATGTTCACGTCAAGATAGGTAGCACCTGCCTCCAGCTGCTCTTTTGCACGTTTTAAGATCGCTTCAGGATTACGTGTAGCCATTGCTTCTTTGATTGCCGGTGAAATACAGTGAATTCTTTCCCCAATAGTTACAAATTTTGCCATACTTTTTCTCCTTTTCTCTCAATACACTATTCAATTAAAGGGGGCTTTAAAAACCCCCTTTTTTACATTTTATAACTGGCCGTTTTCCTGCATATCTTTCAGGAATTTAACCAGCTGTACTGCCTCATTCGGTGCAACGATAACTTCCCAGTCAGGTAACTTGGATTCGATATCGCCTTTCAATACAGCAACTTTACCAGGAATGATCAGTTTTCTGGATTTAATCTTATCTTCTACATTTTCTGTGATGAATTTAGCAACAGAAGAAGAGGAAAGTTTTCCAGCAGCCCATGCAGTCAGTACAGAAAGTCCGCCCGCATCGCTGATCAGCATGTTGATCGGAACACCGGATCTCTCCAGCTCACCGGATACGATGAAATATGTAAGTGCAAAGTCAACGGTTGTCAGGCAGATCGAGTTTTCGTCTGCGCCGTTCAGCGGGTAAATACCCGGTTCAACTTTCATTGGCTTCTGAGGATCTGTAAAGACATTCTGACGCAGTCCAAACAGCGGAAGTGCCTCAGCGTACCCCAGTTCTTCCATAACAACGATTGAACCGTATTTCAGTGTAAATACAGAAGCTAAAGCTTCCTGCATGTATTTATCACCTCTTGCAAGTTTTACAGTGTTAACGATAGACGGATATCCGAAGGTTCTGTCTTCGTCTTTCAGTGCTGCACGTCTTACCTGAACTGCATTTGCAAAAGCTTCTTTGATGCTTGCGCCTGTTACATCAAGAACCAGATCTTTGTTATCCAGTTTTTCCAGAGCAGCAACGGTATCGTACAGTTCATTTAAATCTGCTCCTGATACGCCCAGAACAACGCCGGCTTCTTTGGCTACCGCGCTCATCGCCTCATAATTGGAAGCATTTGCACCATTTAATACTGGTTTGCCGTCTTTACATTCTGCAAGAGCAGCTTTTGCAACTTCTACGTCATCACATCCCAGAACGAGAGTTTTTCCAGTAGCTGCTGCTTTTTTAACAAGTGCAACGTATTTGTCAGCTCCTGAAGCGGCATCATAGTTTACATAAACCAATTCAACCTGCATTCTTTCACTGATACGTTCGTAATCAACGGCCGGAATTGCTGCAATTTTCGCATCAATTTCAGCGTCATCCATACAGCTGCACAGAGCAACTGCATATCTTGTTTTGCTCACAAAAGTTTTTTCATGTCTGTAGAGAACGGTCTCTCCACCAAGTGTATATTCGCCTTCACCTGTGCCAATTTTGATTGTCTTCATTGGCGGTGCAGTAGCTGCTGATAAAGAAGCAAGCGCTTCTTCTGACATATAAGGGCAGGCAGAAATATCAACCGCACCCTGGGCAACTTTCATAGAGAAAGCCATACAGGTCGGGCTGCCGCACTCCTTACAGTTTTTCTTTGGTGTCATTTTAAATATTTGAATACCTGATAATGCCATGTTTTTTATCCTCCTGTTCTTATATGATTACACTAATTCTTTAATCATTTTTGAAATGGTTGCAACGGATTGAGGATGTTGTAAAACTACAGCATTGGATCCGGATACTAAGTCAGCTGCTGCTGTCATAATTTCCATGGAGATTCCTCTTTCCTCTCTAGAACCCCATTCCGGCATATCTTCTTCAGTCGCCATGGATTCTTTTACGTTCCATGTCTCGGAAGCAACCGGTGTAAGAATTGGCATCTGGAGCATAGCATCATCCTGTGACAAAGCTGCTGCTTTGATTCTGTCCATCGTAGAAACTACATATTCATAGCCGTAGCCTGCTGTTGCAGTACCGACATTCATAACGATGCTCTCAGCTTTTACACCCAGCTGTGTTGTTACGACGTTCAGCTGTTTTGCGAGGTTGATGTCCACGGCTGACTCAGCGCCAAGTTTCTGATTGTAAGCAAGTCCTGCAGCTGCGCCAATCGCTTTGTAGTTTTCTTCTTTTGCCGGCATAATCACAACATTTTTGCCCTGAAGAGCTTCTGCCACTTTCGGAAGCAGTTCTGAATCTTTTTCAACGTTCTTACATCCGGCAACTACCAGAGGAAGATCTGTTGCAGCGGCAACTTCGTTTACAACAGCAACCAGCTCCTCAACAGATTTGTTTGCTCCGTTCGGATCTCCGCCTTCCAGGCTCAGGTAAATAAAATCAGCACCTTCCATAGCTGCAGCTTTTGCTGCCATATCACCCATGGAAGCATTTTCACCATAGTAAGCTACTAACTCAGGTGTTGCATTGATCAGACCCATATCTGTGATTTCCACACCAACCTTCGGTGCGTTATCGATTGGTCCATCAAATGTGTAGAAAGGAAATACACTTTCTCCTCCTAATGTGATTGCTTTGTCTCCGCATCCGATCTCAACGGTCTTGATAGATGCATTAAACTTTTGTGGTTTAGAATTAAACGGCATTCTCATTAGCCTCCTTTTAAATTTTATATGCGCATGCACGTATTAGGTACATGCGCATTTCTGACACTGATTATACTACATCATTGGGTCCATTGACAAGGCTGGATGGCCTTTTTCTGTCAAAAATGCAACCAATGTTTCCGGATCTTCTGCAATTGTCTCATCACCGATCATATCTGTGAAGTTGTCAATTCCATAAAGTTCTTTCGCTGTCGCATTCAGTTTTTCCGCAACCTGATCCTTCAGCTCTTTCGGCATCCATACGATTCTTTCGATTCCGCCTTCTGCCTTCATAAATTTCTTCGAAGAAATAAACTGTTTGCCATGTCCCATGAAACCTGGTGTCTGTACACCGCCGCCTGTCATGGATGCCAGCTCAGGGAATGTCATTCCAAGAGGTGTCATGCCCGCATACTCACGGTTGGCGATACATACTCCGTTTGAGAACGGCTCAATTCCACAGATACACTCGAAACATCCGCAGGATGTCATCGGTTTTTCCATGATGGAGTACAGGGATACATCCTCAAGCGCACCCTGGGAGAATTTGCGAACTGCCTCATTGACATCTTCGTATTCACCAATCCGTTCATCGATCACTTTCTCTTTTGTGATAACCTGGCATGGTCCTGCAGGATCCAGCTCGTTGGTTGCTTTCGCATCAAGCCATGACACTGCACCGCAAAGTCCAAGTCTCTCCGGCGTTACCACACAGACATGGGATGGGGAGAATGCCTGGCACATGATACAGCTGTAGTATACGCCTACAGACTCATCTGTCATGTTACCGATTCTCTCATCACGTTTGTCGAATGCCGGAATTGCCACTTCATGGCGGATCTTGGTACAGTCTTCATCGTTTGTATAGATCTTCACCTGGCATTTGTCGACAACAGCGTCGAATTCACTCTTGATTCTTGCATACAGTACCTCTGCAAGGTCTTTTGCGCGGAAGCCTGCATTAAATGCATCTTTGCTGACACGCAGACGGATCATATCTCTCTGTCCGGTATGCATGATACCTTCGATACAGTTTACATAGTTATGGAATTTACGCTCAAATACCGGTTCAAAGTCAGGCTGCATGTTTTTGCCGGCAACCTCAACTACGTAAGCAATGCTGTGTTTGCTTCCGACTTCAAATTCGTCAAAGTCTTTACCAAACAGCTGGAAGTTATGGTCTTCCACCTCAGCCAGCTCTTTCGTCTGAACCAGCTCGCAGCAGTCTACTCTGGAACCGTCGAATTCCACCTGCATATCACCTTTACGGATGATTTCACCCTCAAACGCACTTCCGAATGCAACCGGGATATCGATCTTTGTGATCTTGATCTTAATATCACGTGCTTCCAGGGATGTCGCATTGAATTTGCTGACATCTTCCTGTACGATCAGACTCTTCGGTACACGGAAGATATTTTCTGTCTCGTTTGTAACAACCGGGAATCCAAGTGCAATTGCACCTGCACCACATGCAATGATTACATCATCCAGAGGTTTGAATGCGTTTACGAATGCCGGTACACGCTCGAAGGTATATTTCATCAGATTTCCGGCATCTCCCGGTGTGATATTACCGAAGATCAGAGCTGCACGCAGTGCAACAGATACAACATGAATAACCGCTGTCACATCTTTTCCAAGCGGAATTACACGTACATTTGCACCTGTCTTATATCCTGCCTCAGCACACTGATCAATGATGCCGCCGACAAGTGTTACAAGGATACCCTGTGACTGATAGCTTTTCACAAGTTCCACGCCTTCTTCAACAGAAGGAGCTGAGCCGAGGATTACGGCTACACCCGGGATATCGCCGGTTACAAGCGGTACGCCCAGCTCACGGATCACTGCATCACCGAGATGTCCGTAGCAAGGCTCTGCATACGGTTCTGCTCCGTCGATATATTTCAGAACTTCGATGAATTCTGCGCACAGCGCGGTTGCCACACCTGACATGAATGCGTCATTCAGACGTTTTTCTCTGGTCATCAGAGTTTTTACCACACCGAGTGCTTCCTTCAGTTCTTTTAAGTTGGTTACTTTTGTGCCTGTTACTGAGTAGTAACATGGCAGGCTGTATGCGGTATTAGGAAAGCTTACCGCTTTGTCTTCGCCGTACTGAGCGATGGCACCGTCGATTGCGCCTTCTGTCAAGCCATATACAGCATCATTTCCACCAAATACCCGATCAAATAATGTCACTGTTTTTTCCTCCTTTAGGCAATTGTCGAATCAATTGTCTCTTTAATTTTTCTAATTTCATCTGTTGCAGACTCACTGAAGTCATATGGTGAACACCCCTTGCGGTCTGCATCAATTACTTCTGTATTATAATGAATAAAACCTAACAGGTCTTCGCTCGGAATGCGTTCTCTGATGAATGCTTCATCTTCTTCATCCCGCACTTTGTTGGCAACAACACGCACCTGTGACACGCCAAGGTCTTCAGCCAGACGTTTCACATTCCGGTAAGTCTGAACACTTCTCGCTCCCGGTTCAATGACAACGACAAAACAGTCTACACCTTCTGTCGTCCCTCTTCCGAGATGCTCAAGTCCTGCTTCCATATCCAGTATCACAACATCCTCGCGCCGCAGCACAAGATTGCTGATGATTCTTTTCAGCATCACGTGTTCCGGGCAGACACATCCGCCGCCGCCAGTTTCCACTGTTCCCAGCACCAGCAGTCTCACTCCGTTACATACTCGTCCGTATTTTTCCGGAATATCGTCCACTTTGGGGTTCAGTTTATAAAACTGATTATCCGGGGTTGCCCCCGTTCTCTCCTCGACCAGTTTACGCATTCTGCTGATGGGTACGATTTCAGCCAGTTCCTCCTCCGAGAAGCCAAGGGCAAGCCCCAGGTTTGCATCGGGATCGACATCTGCAGCCAGAACGTTTCTTCCCTCATCTGCGTATAATCTGGCGAGTGTTGCAGAAAATGTTGTCTTTCCAACGCCGCCTTTTCCTGTTACTGCAATTTTCATGCTATTTCATCCACCTTTTAAACTTATTGATTAGATTCCAAGTGCCTCACGTTTTTCTTCAATTCTCTCAATCATCAGATCAACCAGTTTTTCAATATCTGTTTCTACTGTATAGGCTGCCTCTACCCAGTCTCTGATACCGTTTGTCAGCAATTCAGCAACTTCTGAAGAACCGGAAACATAAGGGTCAACTCCGAGGAACGTATCGATACCCGTAGATACAACATAGTTACCGATCGATACCGCTTTTTCTGACATCCACTCAGGAGCACATCCAACTACCGGAAGCTGAGAAATTCTCAGTCCGGAATCTTTTGCAAGTTCTGCAGCAAGAACCATCATACGGCTGATATCAACACAGGATCCCATATGAAGTACCGGAGGAATGTCTGCCAGTTCGCAAACTCTCTTCAGACCTGCACCACAGAGATCTTTTGCACGTTTGTCCATCAGACCAGCTTTTGCTGCTGCCTGTGCAGAACATCCGGATGCAATGATAATGATATCGTTTGCAATACATTTTTTCATTAATTCGATATGAGCGGTGTCCGGTCTGATCTTCGGATTGTTACATCCAACCATCGCCACTGCTCCGCGGATAACACCTGATGTGATACACTCCAGTAACGGTTTTGTCGTTCCTGTTTCATCAACCTGTGTATTGGTAACGCCATCCAGTACTTTGACAATCGCTTCTACAGAGTAACCAACCGTTGCTTTCTGTTTCATATCCGGAATATGTACGAGTTCTGGTTTTCTGTTCTTAAAGTTGTCAATTGCAGCTTTTACGATCGCTTTTGCATTTTCGCCTGCAGTTTCCGCGCTGAATCTGATAAACTCAGAATCCGGCATCTGTGCGATCGGAGAAGTTGTGATGAATTTTGTATGGAAACATTTTGACAGAGGGCCAAGTGCCGGGAAGATACACTGTACATCCACGACGATTGCTTCACACGCACCCGTCAGGACCACGTTTTCCTGCTGCAGGAAGTTTCCTGCCATTGGAACACCGCGGCGCATAGCCACTTCATTGGAAGTACAGCAGACACCGGATACGGTGATGCCTTTGGCTCCCATTTCTTTTGCGTATGCGATCATTTCCGGATCATCTGCATATTCACAGATCATCTCTGAAAGTGACGGGTCATGTCCATGAACAACGATGTTGACATTCTCTGCAACCATAACACCGAGGTTTGCTTCTGTATCGATTGGCTTCGGAGTTCCGAACAGTACATCCGAGAACTCTGTTCCTGCCATAGAACCACCCCAGCCATCGGAAAGACCTGCCCGCAGAGACTGACGAATCAGTGCCTCCGGTTTGGAGGAACATCCCATATGCGTCATATGCAGAGAACAGGATACCTCACGGTCAATTGCTCTCGGAGCAATTTCCTCTCTCTCCCAGATTTCCTGAGTCGTCTTAGGTGCTCTTTTCAGGAAATTCTGTGTTCCGAATACTTTACCGTACTCGCCCATACCGAGAACTGCCATCTCATGAGCCAGATCATAGATATCTTTGCCATCTGTCTCAACGCCCCACTCTTTTGCAATACGAATCAATTTGTCCGGATCTTTTACTTTATAGTTTCCATCCGGTGCCGTTTCATACAGTGTGTGGCAGATTTCACGCCCATGATCGGAATGCGTTGCCGCCCCTCCTGCTGTGAATTTCAGGTAGTTTCTTGCTACGATACCATGTGCATCACATCCGCAGATTCCACGTGGCGCCTTCGGTGTAATACGGCATGGTCCCATGGAACAGATACGGCAGCAGATACCCTGCTCACCGAACTTACAATGCGGTGTCTGATTTTTCACGCGCAGCTGCCAGGAATCTGCACCTACCTTTGCACCCGTTTCAAGCAGTCGGTCAGTCGCTGCTTCGAATTCTTCTACAGTTGTTAATTTGAATTCACTCATTATAAGCCTCCTTATAGTTTTTTGCTTCTTCCCCCACGGAGTGACATCCCATCCTCCCCCATGGGTTCTTGAATGATTTATTTTTTCCCCTTTCTAAACATTTAAAAAGGGGATAAAACACTGTGTTATGATGTTGGACTCAAAGTCATACTTTTTCATGCAAGCATGAGACGCATGACCTTTCGATCCTGGTATCAAGTGTTATCTTACAGATCAAGTTTTTTGATAATCTCTCTCATCGCCTGTTTCACCGGTGAATCCTCCGGAAGCTCAACTGTTGGTTTCCCATCACAGTCGTACTGATATACGGTCTCATCCTGCGGCACTACACCCAGAAGAGTCAGGCCCTGTTTCTCAATCTCTTCTTTTGTTCCTTCATTCAATTCCCCGTCAGGCGCCCGGTTAACAATCAGGCCAACCGTCTTGGGTTTCATATTGCATTCTCTGATCAATTCAGCGATTCTTCCAGCCGCCTGCACACCTCTTCTGGAACAGTCGCTTACCAGAATGGCTGTCTGCATGCTCGGCAGAATACCGCGGCTGATATGTTCCATGCCGGCTTCATTATCCACAACAATATAGGGATAATGATTCTGAAGCTTCGAAAGCTGTGCCTGCAGCAGGCCATTTACGAAACAGTAGCAGCCTTTTCCCTGCGTCCGTCCCATAACCAGCATATCGAAATCATCTTCCTCAATCAAAGCAGAGTTGAATTTAATCTCCGTATAATCAGCTTTGCTCATACTTGGAGGGATCGGACTTTTCACCGCCATCTCCGCCTGTGCAACTTCCTCCCTGATGTCCCCGAGTGTGTAATCCACTTCCACTCCGAGAACCTCATTCAGATTAGAATTGGCGTCAGCGTCAACCGCAAGGACCGGACCCTTTTTCTCTCTGCAGAGTTCCTGGATCAGAAGTCCCGTGAGTGTCGTTTTCCCAACTCCGCCTTTTCCTGCCATTGCAATTACATGTGCCATTTATGCTGCCTCCTAATCATTACAATGTTTATCACTGCTGTCAGACCAGTGTACAAATTCCTGCTCTGTCAATAATTTCAGATACATCTTCCCATTTATTCAGAGCATACAGATGGATACCATTCACGCCGCAGGCGCGGTACTCATCAATCTGCCGAATTGTATATTCTTTTCCAGCCTCTTTGAATGCCGCTTTCTTTTCATCTGCCGCTGCATCAAACGGCTCTTTATCAAATGGATTCGGGAATATCCAGTTTTTGGATATAATTTCACAAAGTTCACGCGGCATTACACAGCCGTTACGTGAAAGTGCCATATTGATCGTAGCTGCCATATCCAGAATCGGCATAATTCCAACATCCACAGGCATTGTGATGCCAGCCTCTCTGATGGCATCCAGCCAGTACTTGAACTGATCCATATCCCAGCAAAGCTGTGTCATGATATAGTCTGCCCCGTTATCCTGTTTTTGTTTCAGGAATGTAATGTCCGCTTCCAGAGAGCGGCATGCAATATGACCCTCCGGAGAACCGGCAACTGCAATCTCAAATTTATCACCAAATTCTTTGCGTGCATAAGCCACAAGGTCAGTTGCATAAGCAAAATCGCCGCCCGTGCCTGTCCATCCAAAAGGAAGATCGCCGCGCAGCGCCAGCATATGGTCCACACCATTGTCCAGATAATTCTGAAGCTGTTCTTTTACGCCTTCACGGGTATTGCCGATACAGGTAAAATGAGTAACCGGAATCGTATCATTGTCGGCATCAGCGATCAGTTTGCAGACTTCCATATTCTTTCCTACATTTGTTCCGCCGGCACCATATGTACAGGAAACATATTCCGGATTATATTTATAAAGATGAGACAGTGTATCCGGCAGTTTTTCCATTCCTTTGTCAGTCTTCGGCGGAAATACCTCAAATGATAATATCGTCCGCTCTTCCATAATTTTACTTAATTTCTTACTCATGCAGCAACCTCCACTTTCTTATATATTAGTATCTCTATCGTTACTTTCCCAATAAAACAGTGAATTTCCCTAGTTACATTCAAGTTTTACCACGCTGTTGGCCAGATCCACCATCAGGATCCTGCCTTCTACTACCCGTTCTTCACCCATGATATCCCGAATGATAATTTTATCTCCATCCACGTCAAGTCTGCTGACGTTTTTACAAATTACCGTATTGTCACTTTCCTTAAAAACAGTAGCTAAACACATAATTATGCCTCCTTTAACTGCTCTTTCACAAGTGTCAGCGCCAGACTGAGGCGCATATTACCTTTCTGGAATTCAGAAACGCCTTCAAAAATCTGTTTTGCCGCATCATCCATTCCCAGCTTTTTCAGATTCTCAGCCATCTGTTCCAGCTCCGCAGCGTGCTGCTCATTGTGCTGCAGCATATAAGTTAAAAGCGCAACAGTCTCATTTTTGCAGTCGCCACCACAGGAAGAACATTCATGTCCATGCTCATGGGAATGTCCACATTCATGAGAATGCTCATGGCTATGAGAGTGCTCACTGCCATGGGCATGCGCTACTGAATTGCCGTTTTCATCTTGTACTAAATGCATGATTTTTGCTCCTTTCCGCCATGCCGAAAAACGATATGACATTTATTTGTCAATTATGTTTTATTATATCCTATAATCACTTAATATTCAATAGATATCATCCAGTTTTATCGTCCAAAATCATGTATTTTTTTTCATCCAATTCGAAAAATTGTAAAAAATGACGAAAAAGCATTATAAAGTACCAAAAGCGATTTTTATTATTTTCTTAATATCTTTTTCATGTTTATATGGTATAATAGGAACGATTGGAATGAAGAAAATACTGTAAATTACTACATTCAGTATGCCAAAAAGGAGGTAATGATCCTTATGACTGATATATCGTGCCTGGACCTGAACAGCGGAGCCAAAATGCCGCTCCTCGGTCTTGGCGTATACAAAGCAACAGGCGAACACGAAGCGGAGGATGCGATTACTGCCGCTCTCGACATCGGATACCGGCTGTTCGATACCGCTTCAGCCTATAAAAACGAAGACGGTGTTGGCCGCGCGCTTAAAAACAGCACCATCCCCCGGAAAGAATTGTTTGTCACCACAAAGATCTGGAACAACGCACAGCGTATTGGTGATATCGAAGGTGCCTTCCACAGAAGCCTGGAACGCCTTCAGCTGGATTACGTAGATCTGTATCTGATTCACTGGCCTGTGCCGGGCTGCTATCTGGAGACCTGGAAACAGATGGAGAAACTTTACAAAGCCGGAAAAGCCCGGTCGATCGGTGTCAGCAATTTTGATATATACCAGCTGGAAGAGCTGGCAAAAGTCTCTGACATCGTGCCGGCTGTCAACCAGATCGAGGTACACCCGCTCTGGAACCAGTCCGAGCTCGTCGCCTACTGCCAATCAAAAGGGATTGCCGTTCAGGCATATGCTCCTCTGGCACGCGGCGCCTATCTGGATCGCCCGGAACTTGTTGAAATTGCTCTGAATCATGGCAAAAGTGTATCTCAGGTCGGACTTCGCTGGTCCGTCCAGAAAAACATTGCTGTCATTCCAAAATCTACAAAGAAAGAACGTATCGAGGCCAATGCCCAGATTTTTGATTTTGCATTGACCGAGGACGAGATGAGGGCTATCGACGGCATGGACGAGAAATTTCGAAGCGCTTCGGTTCCGCCGGATCTTCTTTAGGCTTTTTGGCTGGTAGATCTGACATCTTGTTAACCGGAGAACCCCTGCGGACCGTATGATGACCTCACACGGTCCGCAGGGGTTCTTTATGCAATTGCCGAAGACAAACGTTTACTTCCAGAGATTCTCTAAAATCTCATCTTTTTTCACACGCATCATCAGCTCAGAAAGTGCGTCCACAGGTTTTTTGCCCTCAAACAGAACTTTATTGACTTCCTTTACAATCGGCATATCAATCTGATATTTTTCAGACAAGGTCAGTGCAGCCTTTGCGGAATAGACGCCTTCCACAACCATCTTGACTTCATCCATCGCTTCCTGCATGGTATATCCCTGTCCCATCAGATAGCCGGCTTTCCTGTTGCGGCTGTGCTGGCTTGCACATGTCACGATAAGATCGCCTATCCCCGAAAGCCCGGTCAAGGTCTCTGCATGCGCGCCCATGGCAATACCGAGACGTTTAATTTCAGCAATGCCACGCGTGATCAGCGCAGCTTTTGTGTTATCTCCACATCCCAGACCGTCGGCAATCCCCGCCGCCAGAGCAATGACATTTTTCAGCGAACCTCCAAGTTCAATGCCAAGAACGTCAGGACTTGTATAGACACGGAATACCGGGCTCATAAAAATTTCCTGTATATATTCCGCCGTCTCTTTCGTTCCGGCGCCTACCACACACGTCGTCGGAAGCCCTCTTCCCACTTCCTCCGCATGGCTCGGCCCCGAAAGCACCGCGACATTTGCCTGGGGAATCTCTTCTTCGATAATCTCGCTGAGCGTCATCAGTGTTTTCTCTTCAATTCCCTTTGCCACATTCACGATAATCTGTCCGTCTTTCACCAGATCTTTCATCGAATGTGCTGTACTTCGTGTAAAGGGTGAAGGCACTGCCAGAACAATGAGATCCCGGTCTGCCAGAGTCATCAAAAGATCATCCGTGACGATAACCTCTTCCGGAATCCGCACTCCGGGCAGTTTGCTCTCATGCTCTCTTTTTGTACAAAGCATTTCCACTTCTTCTTTGATCACCGACCAAAGAATGACTTCATGTCCATTTTTATGCAGCAGCAGCGCCAGGGCTGTTCCCCAGCTTCCCGCTCCCGCAACACTAACCTTAGCCATTTTTATTCCTCCTGCGCACTTTTATTATTGTAACAGTTTGTCATTTTTTATGTTTGCTGCTCAAATACGTTTGATTTTCATTTCCATGTATCAGCCTTACAATGTTGGCCCTGTGACGGTACACGGCCATCACCGTCAGGAATGCGGCTACCGCATACATCTCGTACAGGTATGCCTGCTCCATCCCGAAGGCTCCAAGCTGTCCGAGCAGCACAGTTCCGCCCATAAACATCACATATACCAGCATAGATCCAAGAGAAACATAGTGTGTCACAAAAAACACGGTAAAAAACACTATGATTCCGGCGATCGTCAGTCTCCAGTCAAACGATATGATAAGACCTGCCGTCGCCGCAATTCCTTTTCCCCCGCGGAAGTTCAGATAACACGGGAAATTATGTCCCAGGATTGTTCCCGCTGCCGCATACAGCCCCAGCAGCCGGATATACTCTGCATGGCTCGCCCCGAACAACAGCCTTACCGTCACGACAGCCAGGATACACTTCAGACAGTCTCCTGCAAAAGTGATCAGACCCGCCTTCAGGCCAAGCGTACGCAGTGCATTCGTCGTTCCCGCATTGCCGCTCCCGTGTTCCCGGATATCGATCCCGTGTATCCTTCCATAGATATAAGACGTCTGAAACAACCCAAACAGATAGCCTATCGCCAGACATATTAACCGTACCATTTCCCCTACTCCTTATTCTTTCGTTCTCTGATAATAAATTTAAGCGAAGTGCCACGGAAACCAAATGCATCGCGGATTCTGTTTTCCAGATATCTCGTATAGGAAAAATGCATCAGCTCCTTATCATTGACAAAGATCACAAAGGTTGGCGGCTTCACTGATACCTGCGTGATATAGTAAAGTTTCAGCCGTTTTCCTTTATCCGACGGCGGCTGCTGCAGAGCGACCGCTTCTGTCATGATCTCATTGAGCACACCAGTCTGTACCCTGAGCGTCTGATTTTCAAGTACCATATCGATGGTGTCAAACAGCTTCGGAAGCCGCTGTCCTGTCTCTGCGGAGATAAACATCAATTCCGCATACGGCATATACGCCAGCACTTCTCTTACTTTGTTCGTATATTTGTAGATTGTTTTATCATCCTTCTCAACGGCATCCCACTTATTGACTGCAATGACAATGCCTTTTCCCCGCTCATGTGCAATCCCTGCAATCTTTGCATCCTGCTCCGTCACGCCCTCCTGCGCATCAATCACCACAATCACCACATCCGCACGTTCCACAGCCGTAACCGTACGGATAATACTGTAACGTTCCAATTCTTCCTTGATTTTATTCTTTCTGCGAAGACCCGCCGTATCGATAAAAATATACTCTTTTTGATTCCACATGATACTTGTATCGATCGCATCCCTCGTCGTCCCTGCAACATCCGATACAATCACACGGTTTTGCCCCAGAAGTTTGTTGACGATGGAGGATTTCCCCACATTCGGTTTTCCCACAATGGCAATATGCGGAATTTCATCCTCTTCCTCTTTCGTGCTCTCTTTGTCAAAATACTGTGTCACGGCATCCAGAAGATCTCCGATCCCCAGCTTGGACGCTGCCGAAATCGGCATCGGGTCCCCGATCCCCAGATTATAAAATTCGTAGACGTCCACCATGTATTTGTCAAAATTATCTACTTTGTTGACCGCCAGCACGACTGGTTTTGCGCTGCGGCGCAGCATATCTGCCACCTTTGCATCAGAATCAACAAGCCCCTGGCGCACGTCCGTAATAAAGAGAATCACATCGGCTGTGTCGATCGCGATCTGTGCCTGTTCCCTCATCTGCGACAGAATAATATCACTGCTCTCCGGCTCTATACCGCCGGTATCAATCAGTGTGAAATGAAAATTCAGCCAGTCTACATCGGCATAAATCCTGTCTCTCGTAACGCCGGGCGTGTCCTTCACGATCGAAATATTCTCTCCTGCCAGCGTGTTAAAAAGAGTCGATTTCCCCACATTCGGCCGGCCCACAATTGCTACAATCGGTTTGCTCATATATTTGTCTCCCTTTCCTGTCACCATCCGGTGTCTCGCCCAGTACCGCCCGGACAAACGCCTCCCCGCTCTCCGCTACAATACGCACGTGTACTCCCAGCTTCTCTTCCAGCTGTGATACGGTCACATCATCCAGAAATACATCCTCCCCCGCACGGTGCATACTGCACGGAATCAGCAGTTCTTCTCCCAGATCTTTTCCGGCAAGCTGTGCCATCAGATCCTGTCCCGTCAGCAGACCGGACACCGTGATCCTTTCCCCGAAAAAATCATTTCGGACGGGATATATCTGCACTTGTATTCCAGGATATTTCTCTTGTATCATTATAATATATTTTTTCAGAAAATCATACGGTAATTGCCCGGTTGCTATTGAAATTTTTCGTTTTTTCCCGTTTTTTTTCCGGTTTCTTAACGATTCTTGTATTTCTTCTTTCAGCAGCCGCAGCATTCCGACGCCATTTTCAAGCTGCAAATACCCGTCGTACCGCTCTGCCTCCGGCAGATCTTCCTGGGCAAGGATATACCATTCATCGCTGCAGTGAACGAAATGTGTGCCTGATTCTGCCCAGATCTTTTCCTGCCATGCGTGCACAGTTTTTAAAACCTTTACAGCATCCTCTTTTTCGAATGGTTCCAGGGGGTACAGACCTTCTCTGTACTTAGTCAGACCCACCGGCACGATGGATACACTCTCAAGCAGCGGAAGAAATTGTGTCAGATCACGAATACTCCGCTCCAGCTCTTCGCCGTCATTCAGTCCTCTGCATAACACAATCTGTCCGTTCATCGTGATTCCCGCATCATAGAGACGCTGTACCTTTTCAAAAATGTCACCTGCAAAACGGTTGTTCAGCATCTGACAGCGAAGTTTCGGGTTCGTCGTATGAAATGAAATGTTGATCGGCGAAAGATGATAACGGATAATACGGTCGATATCTTCTCCGGACATATTGGTGAGCGTTACGTAATTTCCCTGCAGAAAAGACAGCCTGGAATCATCATCTTTAAAGTACAGTGTCTCTCTCATCCCCGGAGGCATCTGATCGATAAAGCAGAACACGCACCGGTTACTGCAGGACCGATACTGATCCATGAATTCATTTTCAAACACTATGCCAAGATCATCCTCGTATTCTTTTTCTATTTCCAGTTCCCACTCTTCTCCATCCGGTTTTCGGATCAAAAGCTCCAGCTCTTCTTCATTTGTCAGATAATGATAGTCAAAGACATCTTCCACCGCCTGACCGCTGATCTTAAGAAGTTCGTCTCCCGGTTCGATCTGCAGTTCCCATGCGATACTGCCTTTGACAACTTCACGGATAATATGATGTGTTTTTTTCATAGTTTCCTCCATACAGCACCTACTGTTCCTGTCGTATTGCCGCTCTCTCATTATAGAGATCAATTGTTTATCTGTCAATCCGGCTGTGCGGTCTGCCTTTGCCTTTTTTTACTTTGTTTTTACATAATTCTTCAAATTCCTTGACTGTGATACAGGGCAGGTGATATAAATATAAAGTACACGTACGTACCGAAGAATGTTTACATAGATAGATGGAGGTAACTCATGGTAAACTTAGATTTACTAAAAAAATCTATTCCGGTCGCACCGCTGAAAATCGCAGCCCTGCCAGGCTGCGAGCGTTTATCCGAAACCGTTGATCATCATCTGGCGGAATATCGCCAGATCCTCGCAGCAGAAAAATCAGGACTTCCTCTCGCAGGCTATATCGAGGATTCTTTCCTGATCGAGTGTGAATGTCCGCGTTTCGGCACCGGAGAGGCTAAAGGCCGTATTAAAGACTCTGTCCGCGGAACAGATCTGTTCATTATGTGTGATGTGCTGAACTACAGCATGACATATACGGTCTGCGGATATGAAAATCATATGTCGCCGGACGATCATTTTCAGAACCTGAAGCGCATCATTTCCGCTGCCACCGGAAAAGCCCACCGTATCAATGTCATCATGCCGTTCTTATACGAGAGCCGGCAGCACAAGCGTTCTCAGCGGGAATCTCTGGACTGTGCGCTTGCCCTGAAAGAGCTTTCTGATATGGGGGTATCCAACATCATAACATTTGATGCACATGACCCCAGAGTGCAGAATGCGATTCCGCTGAAAGGGTTTGACAATTATATGCCGACGTACCAGTTCCTGCAGGCACTTGTCAGTTCTGTACCGGATTTGATGCTTGACAATGAACATCTGATGATTATCAGCCCGGATGAAGGCGCCATGAACAGGGCTGTATATTTTTCCAATGTACTCGGTGTGGATATGGGCATGTTCTATAAACGCCGGGACTACTCAACTGTGGTAAACGGCAAAAATCCGATCGTTGCCCATGAATTTCTCGGAGATTCCGTCGAAGGAAAAGATGTCATCATCATTGATGATATGATTTCTTCCGGGGAAAGCATGCTGGACGTCGCCAAACAGGTAAAACAAAGAAAAGCAAACCGCGTCTTTATCTGCACCACGTTCGGACTGTTCACGGAAGGGCTTGAAAAGTTTGACGAGTATCACAGACAGGGATGTATCGAGAAAGTGGTCACCACCGATCTCACATACCGTCCCCCGGAACTGCTTTCCCGTCCGTATTACGAAGAAGCCCGCATGGGCAAATATCTGGCGAGTATTATCGATATTCTAAACCATGATGTATCTGTAGAAAAAGTCCGTTCTACCACTTCCAAGATCACGCAGCTGCTTGAAAGTCATCAGTCTGTAAAATAATAAACTCCGGGTACACAAAAGACAAACGTCTTGGGTGTCCCCGGAGCTTTTACATCGCAGGACCATCGTGGCTGATCCCCAGAAATGCGGCAAGATTTCCGCGTTCTCCTTTTGACGCACGGTGCGAAAACAGGAACTGCGGATTACAGCATGTACACAGATTCGGACCCGAAATATGATCCTTCATTACCCCCGCCTGCATAAAATTATAACTGCAGGCTTTCCACAGGTCCAGCTGATACTTTCCATTCTTTTTATCCACAATCATATCCCGGTACTGTGCTGCAGGATACGCCTCTTTAAACATGAATGCCACATCCTCACTGACCTCGTAACAATCCTGGCAGATCGAAGGCCCGATAGCTGCAATCACGTCTTTTGGATTCGTCCCATACGCATGTTTCATAGCCTTGAGCGTCGCCTTTGCGATATTGGAGACCGTTCCTTTCCATCCGGAATGTGACAGTCCCACCGCCTGATGTACGGGATCTACAAGATAAAGCGGCACGCAGTCCGCATAAAACGTAGCCAGCATGATGCCGGGAACATTCGTGACCAGTCCATCCACCTCTGTATAATCCCTGTCTTTCACCAGTCCTTTTCCGCGGTCTTTTTCCGTCACAACCCGCACATTCGCCGTATGTGTCTGATCAGAGCAGACAATATCCTCTGTCCGAAATCCGACTGCTTCTGCGATCCTCCGAAAGTTTTCTCTTACATTCTCTTCCCGGTCTCCCCGTGTGAAACTCAGATTCATGGAACTTAAAACCCCTTCACTGACTCCTCCGAACCGCGTCGTAAACGCATGTCTGACAAACGGAACCGCAGAAAGCATCGGCCATGTCAGATAGCAGAGTTCCCCTTTATGATTGACTGTCATTTTTTCTTCTTTTGCATGATGCCATTTTATTTCCAGCACTTTTTCCTCCTATGCCGCACTTGCTGCGGCTCAGATCAGGGATGGGTGAACGTTTTTCTTTCAACCTTTTCACCTCTGATATTCAAATGCATTTTCATATATTTTGATCGTTTCTCCCAGAATCGCTACCACGTCAAACCGGCAGTCCTTCTCCATCGGCAGCCCGTGTTCTGCCAGATACCAGGCGGCAGCTTTCGATATTCTCCGCTGCTTCTGCCATCCAACGGCGTCTTCCGGGAATCCGCTTTTTACGGAAGAGCGGTATTTAACCTCAACAAAGATCAGAACCCCGTCTTTCCATGCGATCAGATCGATCTCTCCTGTCCGGCACCGGTAATTTCTTTCCAGAATCCGATACCCTAGAAGCTTTAGTTTTTCTGCAGCCATTTCCTCTTTTTGACTGCCCAGCATACGTCTGTTCATATTTCCTCCGCCTGTCCCCCGGCGTCGGTGGTCTTACGATGATATGAAATTTTTAATGAATGACTTCCTGTGAATCGGCGTCGGACCAAGCTCCTTAAGAGCCGCAATATGTGAAGCTGAACCATAACCCTTATTCGAGGCAAACCCATATCCCGGCAGCACTTTGTCATACTCTGTCATCAGCCTGTCCCTTGTAACTTTCGCAACAATGCTCGCGGCTGCTATGGAGATACTTTTTGCATCCCCCTTAATGATCGGAACCTGCGGCAAATCCACCTCCGGTATCGTCACCGCATCATTCAGCAAGATCTGCGGAACGACGGCAAGCTTTTTGACCGCTTCGCGCATCGCTTCATAGGTGGCCTGCAAAATGTTGATCTCATCAATCCTGGCGGGTGAATCATAACCGATCCCTACAGCTACCGCCTCCCGCATGATCACTTCGTACAGCTCTTCACGCTTTGCAGCACTCAGCTGCTTGGAATCATTCACATAAAGGATTCCACAGTCCGGAGGCAGTATGACCGCCGCAGCAACCACAGGGCCTGCCAACGGTCCTCTGCCGACTTCGTCAATCCCGCACACATAGCCGAGATGCTCGTATTTGCGCTCATACACTTTCATCTGCTCAGTCCTTGTGAGTTCTGCTCTGTACTTTTCCTGCTGCCTGCGAATGCGAGCCAGAAGCGTCTGCACACCCGCGCGGCCGTCCTGGGCATATTTCTGAAGCAGCGGCTCCCGTTCTCCAGGCGCCGCTGCTTCCAGTTCTTTTTTTATCTCCGTGATCGTTTTCATATTTTCTCCTGCACCGCGCCCGTTGCCGGCCCTGTCAGGGATGGATATTCCAGCGTAATCCGTCCGATTTTTCCATTGCGGAACTCTTCCAATACCATTTTGGCAGCCTTCTCATAATCAAGCTCCTGTCCCTTTAACAGGCATTGGCGTTTTACCGCAATCCGTTCCAGCATTTTCACGGGATCTTCTGTTTCCTCAATCTCATACCGTTTCGCCACAATCCCTTCGTAATGTTCATGCAGCATGTTCAAAAGCTCCAGCGCAAGCTCTTCCGCATTGACTACTTCTTCCTTGATGGACCCAATCATCGCCAGCTTAACCCCGACACTCTGATCCTCAAATTTCGGCCAGAGAATCCCCGGAGTATCGAGAAGTTCCAGGCTTTTATTCAGGCGGATCCACTGCTTTCCCTTGGTAACTCCCGGTTTATTTCCGGTTTTCGTACATGCTTTTCCGGCATAAGAGTTAATAAAGGTAGATTTTCCGACATTTGGAATCCCCACCACCATGGCGCGGATCGGACGGTTTTTTATCCCTCTTCTCCTGTCACGCTCTATCTTTTCCCTGCAGGCCTCCTGGATCACTCCATTGATGGACTTGAGGCCACCGCCGCTTCGGGAATTCACTTTAACCGCATAAAAACCTTTGTTTCTGAAGTATTCAGACCACTGTTCATTAGACCGTTCATCCGCCAGATCTGACTTGTTCAAAAGGATCAGGCGCGCCTTATTTCTGCCCAGATCATCAATGTCCGGATTCCGGCTCGAAAGCGGGATTCGGGCATCAACAAGCTCTATGATCAGGTCAATCAGCTTAATATCTTCCTGCATCATACGCTTTGCTTTCGTCATATGCCCCGGATACCACTGTAAATTCATATCGTTACCTCAATTCTATACAAAACCCAGTTTACTCATCGGCGAGATCACAAACCAGAGTTTTCCAATAATATTTTCGCGTTTTACATTACCCATATCTGCAAACCGGCTGTCCACACTGCTGTTGCGGTTGTCCCCCAGCACAAAGTATTCATCGCTGGCAAGTTTGATCTCCTCCTCGGCCAGCCCGGGATTCGTAATCGCAGGAAGATTTCTCTGTTCCACATAAGTCTCCCCGTTGATCAGAATCGTTCCATCCTTAATCTGGATCGTATCCCCCGGGACACCAATCACTCTCTTGATATGGGTGCTCGCCTTTACATCACTGCTCGTGCGAAAAGCAATCACATCCCCCCGTTTCGGGGTACTCACCCTGTAAATCGCTTTGTCTACAAGAAACTTGTCTCCCGCCGAGAATGTCGGATCCATCGAACCTTCCTGCATCGCAACTGTCTGGCAGAACATCATGGACAGCAATGCGGCCAGACCGATTGTGAGCGCAATCTCAAGGATCCAAACAAGTACTCTTTTTAATTTCGTCTGCGCAAAATAATCTCTTACGTATCTTAAATTGACTTCCATTAAATTTTTTCCTCTTGTATGCGGAAACAGGGACAAACTACAACTGTAATTGTCCCTGTCTAACTTCCATTATTTGACTAATTCTTTCACCTTTGCAGCTTTACCGACACGTCCTCTTAAGTAGTACAGTTTCGCACGTCTTACTTTACCGCGTCTTACGACTTCGATCTTTTCTACGTTCGGTGAGTGCAGCGGCCATGTTTTTTCAACGCCGATACCGTTAGAATTCTTTCTCACTGTGAAAGTTTCACGGCTGCTTCCGCCCTGACGCTTCAGTACAACACCTTCGAAAATCTGAATTCTTTCACGGTTTCCCTCTTTGATTTTACCGTGTACTCTCACCGTATCACCTACATGGAATTCCGGAACTTCAGCTTTCATCTGCGCTGCTTCAATGTTTTTGATAATGTCGTTCATGATCTTTCTTCTCCTTTGATTCTCTGGATGTTCTTAATACGTTTTGTAACAGAGGACCATCTCGTTTTCTTCACAACGGATTAAATTATACTATACAATCATGATTTTTGCAAGTTTTTCTTTTACGCCCAATCCCTTAACTGTTCTTCTTCCTGCGGACCGTCATCACTGCAGCCGACGCACCTGCCAGCAGACATACCGCCGCCATGGCTCCAACCGGAGTCTCATCTGCGGTCTTCGCATTCTTTGCTTTGGTACTGGTCGTTTTGGTTTTGGTTGTCGTTTTACGTGCAGTAGTTCCAGTTTTTCTGGTCCCGGAAGCTGATGTTACTTTATAAGAGACTTCTTTCACGTCCGTTGCATCCGCCACATCTTTCCATTCCCCTGCATCGGCATCGTATTCCTGCTTCTGGAATGTCACTTTGAGTTTATAGCTTCCGGCAGATGATGCTTTATAAGATCCTGATACCGAGGCTTTTCCTCCGGTTATATCGACGGGATCTGCACTTCCAACCTGATATGCTGTCGGAATATAACGTTCATTGCCGTGAACTTCCCCGTTCGTCGAACCGGCGCCGATTGCCTTAAAAGTAACCGTACTATTTTTGGTATAAGATGATTTAACACCTGTGACCTTGTTGTCGTCTGCATTGGCAGTTGCGGTGCTGGAAGTTTTATATCCGGTTGCCACCGTAATTGCTTCTTTCCCGTAAGACGATACAAGCGGAGTTCCTGAATATCCATCGACTTTCACGGAAGCGCAGGTATCTCCCTGTACAAAAATGCTGCTGTCAAATTCATATCCTGCAGCCGCTTTCAAAGTCACATAGGCATAGTATGCCGTATTTGCTCCAAAACGACCGCTGACTGTTTTTCCTTTTGCATCTTTCCACTCAACTTTTTCAACCGTGTATTTTGACGGCTCTGCTGACTCGGCCTCTTTGTCCGGCTTTTCCCCGCGCTTTGCAGGCGTCAGACCATTCACCGTGACAGCATCGATTTTGTCTGCGGCGGCCGGCACGTCAATTACATATTCAAACTCGGCAACCTCACTGCTTATATCGCTTACATAAGCAATCGCTTTGACCGTCATCGAAGCAGCCACCTCAATCGTCTCGCCAGCTGTGTATTTTTTCTGCGATTTATCCGGAGTTGTTCCGTCTGTCGTATAATAAATCTCCGCACCGTCAGTGGCGCTGGAAAGCTTTACCTTCTGCGCTGACGCAAAGGTTCCGGCTGCCGGATCAGCTGTCGGCGCTACAACCGTAAAGTTCGGATCAATCGTATAGTCATACGTTGCCAGTTCACTTTTTACATCGCCCCCGAACGCCATGACGTTCAATGTCGCACTCTTATCCAAAATGATCGGTTTGGTCTCATCATATTTTTCACCAACCTTTGTATCACGGTCAGGTGTCTTTCCATCCGTCGTATAATAAATATCAACACCGGGCGTAGTACAGGCCAGGCTGATCGTCTGTGTGGTTTTGTATGTACCGGATGCCACGGATGCCGTCGGCGCTGCAATCGTATAATTCGGGTCGACGGTATATTTAAATTCCACGACTTCGCTTTTATCCTCTCCAACGTAAGCGATTGCCTTAATCGTTGTTGTCGCTGCCTTTGCCGGATTCACCGCCGTATTTGCCGTCACTTTAATTTTCTGTGCGGAATCGTATTTTTTAATGGCGGGATCCGAGAGATCTTTAACCGGCTCGGTAGTACCGTCTGTCGTATAGTAAATTTCGGCAGCCGGCGTATTCTCACACCTGAGTTCAATCGTCTGCTCCGCTTTATATGTCGCCGCCTCCGGCGATGCCGCCGGCTTTTCAACAGAGCCCTTCTGCCCGTCTTTCGCTGCAGGCGCTTTCCCGGAATCATCCGCCGCGCCTTTCGTGTCTGACGACGCTGCCTTCAGCTGATCCCCCGTCATATCCTCTGCCGCAGCCGGTACCAATGCCAGATTCATCATCAGCACAGTTGCAATCAGCAGACAGGACATTATTTTTTTCATCTTCTTCATCGTTCTTGACCTCCACAGATGCTGTTTTTATGCGCAATTCGCTTTTTTTATTATATCACCACAACTGTTTTACGTAAAGTGATATATATAAACTGGCATACCTCTTTTGTCATACTGTTCTGTAATGCTTGCAATTCCCGGCAAAATCATGTATATTTTGTATTAAAACTACATTTTTGATTAAGATTATCATTAAGAAGGAGTTGACTGTACTTGGATTCAAGTGACGCCATACAAATCGCAGTCCTGTTTCTGCTGATCGGACTCTCCGCATTTTTTTCATCCGCGGAGACTTCCCTCACAACAGTAAACAAGCTGCGCATCAAAACTTTACACGACGAAGGAAACCGAAGAGCCGGCAAGCTGCTGAAAGTGGTGGAGAACCCCGGCAAACTGCTGAGCACTATATTGATCGGCAATAACATTGTCAATATCTCCGCATCTTCGCTGGCAACCTCTCTGGCCATTCGTCTGGCCGGCAATGCAGGTGTCGGTATTGCAACCGGAATCATCACTCTGCTGGTTTTGATCTTCGGAGAGATTACACCGAAAACCATGGCCACTCTGTATGCAGAAAAACTGTCTCTGTCCTACGCACCGGTCATATATATGCTGATGATCGTCCTGACACCGGTGATTTATATTGTAAATAAACTGTCCTATGCGATCTTAGTGCTGCTTCGCGTAGATCCAAACGGCAAATCCCAGCCCATGACCGAAAATGAACTGCGCACCATCGTTGACGTCAGCCATGAAGACGGAGTGATTGAAACAGAAGAACGGCAGATGATCTACAACGTGTTTGATTTCGGAGATTCCGAGGCGAAAGACATTATGGTCCCCCGGATCGATATGATATTCGTCCATGTGGATACCTCTTACGAGGAACTCATCAGATTATTCAGAGTAGAGACATACACGCGGTATCCGGTCTATGAAGAGACGACAGATTCTATCCTTGGAACCATCAATGTGAAAGATTTGATCGGTCTGGAAGATAAAGAACACTTTTCCATACGCAGTATTCTCCGGGAAGCGTATTTTACGTATGAACACAAAAGTACTTCTTCTCTGCTCCTGGAAATGCGTGAACAGTCCATCAACTTTGCGATCGTTCTGGACGAGTACGGCGCAACCGCCGGCCTGATCACGCTGGAAGATCTGCTGGAAGAAATCGTCGGGGAAATCCGTGATGAATATGACGAGGGCGAGGAAGAAATGCTGACCGCCATTATCCCAGGCCAGGAATATATAGCGCTCGGTTCCGCCAAGCTTGAGGACCTGGACGAGGCGCTGGGCCTTGATCTGGAATCAGAAGACTATGACTCCATCGGCGGGTATATCATTGAACAGCTGGACCGTATTCCGGAACCGGGTGAGACGCTTCTTTTGGAAAACGGTATTCGCCTTGTCGTTGACCAGCTGCAGAAAAACCGGATCGAACTGGTGCACCTTTACCTTCCGGAAGAAAAGAAAGCGGCAAAAGGCTGCCTGTAATTCGTCTGTCACTGCGGGCGGGACAAGCAATATCAGCTTGTCCCGCCCGCAGTTTTCCGTGACTCTTTATCTGTTCTCCCACTGATCTTTAATCTTATGCAGGATTCCGTGGAACTGGCCTCCGCAGCGTTCCATTTCCCCCAGCACCAGTTCGATTCCCAGATCCGTCAGATGCCAGTTTTCCCTGTTAATGCCCTGGATTTCCACCGCACACACCTGAAATTCTGTCTCCGGATACAGCAGCTGATAGTACATCAGACATCGCCTCGCGTGATAGGCTTTGCAGCAAATAATGGCTTTTCGCACTTCGATCCCCGCGCCATCCGTAACACGGCGGGAGTAAATGGCATTCTCATACGTGTAAGTTGCCCGCTCCTCCCTGAGCACCGCATGGTCCGGAACCGCACACGCGCGCAGCACCTCATGCAAAAATTCCCACTCCGTGACATATGAGCCGCCATATAACTCGCGCTTATCCTGCACTCCCTCGAAAACTCCACGCTGTTTGCTATATTTTCCGGAAGGCAGAATGAACGGCGCATACCCTGCGTGATAAAGCCCTGCCGCCGTTTCCGCCATCTGTGGATATCCATTACCCGGAACCATGATCATGTCAGCCGGGCCGGGCACATCATTGACAAAAATAAAATCCGTGATCTGGTTAAGAAATCTCTGATTCATGTGATCCTCCGCTGTTCTTTCCAACAAGTATACCACAAAAAACATGCTGCCGTAAGCACCGTATCAAACGCAGGGCAGAATCAGGGGCGCACACCTTCCGTTTATAAAGTTGTGCCGCCCGCTCTGCCATCCATTCGTTCGTTTTTACGTCGTGATCATCGTACTGTATCCATCCTCACGCAGTCTGCGCTCCATGGTGACTGCATTGCCAAGCTGCTGAAACGCGCCAACCTGTACTTTGAACAATCCATCCTGATTCAGAATAAATGCAGGATATCCTTTATCCAGCAGCTCATACAGCTGATTATCCGCATACTGTCTTACGCGGTATGCCCCCACCTGCACACGGTAATATGTCGGATCCGGATTCGTCACCGTCTCTTCATTCAAGGTTCCAAGGATTGCATCCGCAATCGCCTGTGCAATTTCATCAAATTTTGAATCAAACAGCTCATTGTCTGCATCCGTGTTGATGAAACCAACTTCCACCAGGACTGCGGGCATATTCGTCCTTCTAAGGACTACAAGGCCCGGACGCTCTTTTACACCGAGGTCTTTAAATCCAACCTCACCGAGTGCACCATTGATATTTTCTGCCATCTGTAGTTTGATCCCTGATTTATCGTAGATAAGACTTTCCACCCCGGAATACTGGTTGGGGCGCGGACTGGAATTCCGATGAATGGAGATAAAGAAATCGGCGCCTGACTGGTTCGCAATCTGCGCCTTTTCAAAAGGCGTCTGGTAGACGTCCGTCGTCCTGGTATATGCAACGTCTATCCCATTTTCCTCCAGAATTTTCCCGATCGCCAGTACAAGACGAAGCGTATCGTCCTTTTCATTCCGTCCCTGGTAGGTGGCTCCCGGATCACCGCCTCCGTGTCCTGCGTCCAGCATAATTTTATACGGCAATAAAAACACCTCTTTTACATACCTTTCATAATTAAGATATGCAAAGAGGTGCACGTATGCTTCTTTTTCCTTGTAATCTCTGTCCTCCGTCACTTCCGCATCAGATAGACAATCCCTCCCAAAAGGCCAACAAACGCTCCGGCGTATCCGGCAATGCAGGCAATCAGCACGTTTCTTGCCTCACCGCGCAGATCAAAGACCAGACAAACCAGGAAAGCAATCATACCGGCAAGCAATGTCCAGAAAACTGCATTAAAAAGCAAAAACAGATATCCTTTGTTCTCTTTCTTCTGGTTTGTCAGCCGGTTCGCAAGATTCCAGATCCATGTCATATCCATCGCCTCCTGTTCTTATTCTATCTCTCATTAACAACAGAATAGTACAGCGATGTAAAATTGGTAACCAGATTTTTGTAAAGCCGGCGTAAAATCTCATGATTATTTTGTCAGCGGCCTGATATCCTCCGGGCTTCCCATGACCATGAGACTCTCTCCCTCCGAAAACACATGATCCGGATGCGGCAGCGGATAGATCTTGCCATTCCGCTTTGTCGCCAAGATACTGACATGGTATCTGGTCCGCACAGATTTTTCGACAATACTTTTGCCAAGCCACGAATGAGGAACCTCAATCTCATAGATTGCATATTCCGGAGTCAGCTCAATATAGTCAAAAATATGCGGTGACCCATATTTAATCGCAAGGCGCTCCGCCATCTCGCGCTCCGCATATACCACATGATCTGCACCGTTTCTCAGCAGCAGCTTCTTATGGACATCACGGGTGGCTCTGGCCAAAATATATTTTGCACCCATATCTTTCAGCAGCACCGTAACTTCCAGCGCCGTCTGAAAATTATCCCCAATCGCGACAACACAAATATCAAAATTTGCAATTCCCAAGGACCCGATAAAATCTTCGTTCGCCGCATCACCAATGCGGATATTCTGAGCCAGATTCACAGCGCTGTCGGCGCGCTCCTCGCTTTTTTCTATCGCGAGCACACTGTTCCCGCACTCTATAAACTTTCTCACAATGTGTCTTCCGAATCTTCCCAGTCCAATCACCAATATCGATTTTGCAGCAGCCATTTTTGTCTCCTTTTTTCCTCTTTTATCCTATTTGTATTTCTTCTTTTGCCAGTTTTGATGCAGTCGGCGTCCTGCCGGATGCAAATGCCAGCAGGATGGTTATCGATCCTACGCGCCCAAACAGCATCAGAAGCGTCAGTAAAACCTCTGAGATGATACCAAGCTCCGGCGTCACGCCAAATGACAGTCCAACAGTCGCAATCGCCGATACACTCTCAAACATTGCCGTCAGAATCGGAATGTTTTCCACACTTGAGATCACCATGGACACGGTCATCGACAACAGCAGATACAGCATAAACACACAGCTGGCCCTGCGGACCACCCCGTCTTCCAGCCTGCGTCCGAACACCTCAATGGATTTTCTCCTTCTGAAGGTCGCAAAAATGCTGATACACAGCACCGCAAATGTGGTGGTTTTGATGCCGCCCGCTGTCGATCCGGTCGAGCCGCCGATCAGCATCAGGCAAATCATCAGAAACTGGCTCGACTGTGTCATGGCTCCGATATCCACCGTATTAAACCCCGCCGTTCTGACCGTCACCGACTGAAACATAGAAGCCAGCACCTGCTGGGGCAGCGTCTTTTCTGCATAAGCCTGTCCGCCCTGTTCAAACAGGAAGAGAAAGACCGTACCGGTCAGAATCAAAAGCAGGCTGATCACAATCACAAGCTTAGAATGTACCCGCAGATTTTTAAAATGGAATCGGTTTCGGAAGATATCACTCCACACAAAAAAACCGAACCCTCCCATCACAATCAGCGCCATAATGATCATATTAACATACCAGTTTCCGGCTGCGCCAGTCAGTGATGAGTACGCACGCTGCACTCCCATCAGATCAAAACCTGCATTGCAGAAAGCAGAGACAGAGTGGAATACAGAATAATAGATTCCTTTTGGCAGTCCCAGTTTGGGGCAGAAATGAAACGCAAGCAGCAGCGCGCCTGCAGCCTCCGTAAGCGCCGTCCCAATGAGTATCCCGCGTGTCATGCGGACAATGCCGCCCATCTGTGGTGCTGCGATGGATTCCTGCATAATCATGCGGCTTGCCAGTCCGATCTTCCGCTTCGTAAGACTGATTCCATAGATGGCAACCGTCATAAAGCCCATCCCGCCGATCTGTATCAGTGTCAGAATCACAATCTGACCAAACGTCGACCAGTAAGTATAAGTGTCATACCGTACCAGTCCCGTCACACAAGTCGCTGAGGTCGCCGTAAAAAGAGCATCCAGAAACGATGTGAACCTTCCCTCAGCGGTCGCAAACGGCAGCATCAGCAGCCCGCTCCCGGCAAGGATGATCAGGCAGTATCCCCAAAATATAAATTTCATCGGTGAAAGCTGCAAAAGCTTTCGTTTTATCTCTTCAATTTCCATACTACTCCTATTATGAGCTGCACGCCGACTCTTCATTCTCAACCGTCGGCAAGGTTTTTTTGTTTTTTTCAGGAAGCTGTGCCAGTACAATTGCAACAAACATCAGAGCACAGCCGGACAGCTCGCGAACCGACAGTGTTTCTCCCAGGATCAAAAATCCTGCCAGCACAGAAATACAGGATTCCAGACTCAGGATCAGCGATGCGACCGCCGGACTGACATTTTTCTGTCCCAGTATCTGCAGTGTATAGGCAACTCCGCAGGAGAGCACTCCGGCATATAGAAGCGGTGCCCACGCCTGCACCAGACTGTCAATCCCAGGCGTCTCCAGCAGAAACATTGGAGTCAGGGACAGTGCCCCGCATACAAAAAACTGGATGCAGGACATTCGTATGCCGTCTGCACGCGGGGAAAAATAATCAATGACCAGAATATGCAGAGAAAACAGCACTGCGCCCAAAAACAGCCACAAATCGCCTTTCCCCACCGTAAATTTTTCCGTCATACACAGAAAATAAAGACCGGCCAGTGCAATGGCAACTGACAGCCACACCTTGAGTCCCGTTTTCTTTTTCAGAAAGATGCCGAGTACCGGCACGAGTACAATGTAACATGCCGTAATAAATCCCGCCTTGCCCGCAGACGTATACTGAATCCCGATCTGCTGCATGCTGCTCGCGGCGAACAGAAGTGTTCCGCAGCACAGTCCGCCGACCCAGATCATCCGCCCTCCGGCTTTCTTCCTCACACCTTCCTTTTTCCCAAGAACCGCGATACACGGAAGCAGCGCGATTCCTCCGATAAAGCTGCGGACAGCGTTAAATGTAAACGGTCCCAGATAATTCATTCCAACACTTTGGGCCACAAAGGCAAATCCCCAGATAGCGGCTGCCAGAAGCAGCATCCATGTATTTTTTGTTTTCATATCCTTTTTCTCTCCTGATCCTCTCCTCTTATCAGTACCCACTATTGTACTCCCATACCCCTCCGCGGGCAAGTATAATTTTTGCTCAATCTTATTCGTATTTTTATGGTATACTGATGAAAAAAACAAACAACAGTGAGGTAATAAAATGAAAACATCTGATCAATTAAAACAGCTTTTATTTTCCATCAACCACAAAAGCTATCCGGCCTACAAAGATACCCGGGGCAGTTACCAGTTTGACGGCTACCAACTGAACATCGACCATGTACAGGGGGACCCTTTTGCGGCCCCTTCAAAAGTCAGTATTCTGGTGCCGGGCAGACGTGCCGGCTTTCCGAACGCATACTATAACCTGCCTCATAAACGCATTGCGCTTGAAGATTATCTGACACGGCTGTTTGCACGCGAAACAGAACAGTTTAATTTTAAAGCCAAAGGTTCCGGAAAAAGCGGGCTGATCTCCATCAGCCGCTGCGGACAGGAGATTCTGTCCCGGACTTCCTGTAGCATTTCTCCAGAATCGGGTGACATTCTGATCCGTATGGAGATCGGGTTTCCGGCAAACGGCCGCAGTATCAGCTCGCCGGAGCTTATTAAAATCTTCTTTGATTTTCTTCCTCCCGGCATCAGACGTACGCTTTACTGCAAATCACTGGATGCGGCAGCACTGGCAGCTGTCATAGCGCTTGCGGAAGACCAGCACGCACTCCGTACGATGCTGCCCGCCAAAGGGCTTGTCGCTTTCGTTGCAAATGGTTCCATTCTGCCGCGGGAAAGCGGCGTGTCCCAGAAACCAATGCGCAGCGCGACTGCCTTTCACTCTCCTGCATCTATGGAAGTCACACTCACGCTTCCGAACAGGGGAGCTGTCACCGGCATGGGCATCAGACCAGGCATTACCCTGATCATCGGCGGCGGATATCACGGAAAATCAACACTTTTAAAGGCGCTGGAGCTCGGGGTTTATAATCACATAGCCGGGGATGGCAGAGAATTTGTCATCACAGACGCATCCGCAGTCAAAATCCGGGCGGAGGATGGACGCAGCATCCGCAGCACTGACATTTCCATGTTTATCAACCATCTGCCCAATAAAAAAGATACCCGCCGTTTTTGTACGGAAGATGCCAGCGGCAGCACTTCGCAGGCTGCCAATGTTGTGGAAGCCATCGAGGCGGGGACCTCTTTGCTGCTCATCGATGAGGATACCTGTGCGACCAACTTCATGGTCCGCGACGAACTGATGCAGCTGGTCGTGCACAGGGAACAGGAGCCGATTACCCCATTTATTGAACGTGTCCGGGATCTCTACGAAAAAAACGGCATTTCTTCCATTATGGTAGCCGGAAGTTCCGGCTCATATTTCCATGTGGCAGACCGGATCATCCAGATGAACAGCTACATACCGGCTGATATCACGGACTTCGCCAAAGAGCAGGCGGCAAACTTTCCAATCCGGACCACTCCTGCCGAGCCGGCTTGTCTTCCCGGCTTTTCGCGGATTCCGGCTCCATCCCGCGATTTCCGGCCGGATGCCCGGATCAAAATGAAAACGCTCGGCCGTGACGCCTTTACCATCAACCGGGAAACCGTCGATCTGCGCTATGTCGAACAACTTGCTGACAGCGAACAGACGAACGCTTTGTCATACCTGCTGAAATACGCGATGACTCATCTCTGTGATGGAAAAAAAGACCTGCGCACCATCGTCGGTGAGCTTGTCTCCCTGATCGAAAAGCAGGGCCTCGCTGCCGCCTGCGACAGCTCATGGCTGCCCGCCGGTCTTGCGATGCCCCGTCCCCAGGAAATCTACGCATGCTTCAACCGCTTCCGCGGTCTGACGGTGCAGCGATAGTATGGTCACTGCCGGCTTTTGGCTCTGTCACTCGCCGGCAGTAAAAATCATGACACTGCGGTCTTCGATGACAACTGTGTCAGCATCTTTGAAATACCTGTTTTGGATGCTGTCTTCTTTTCCGGTATCCACTTCCAGTTTCCAGCGGATTCTCCCCGCTGCCGGATACGGCAGCCGAAATTCCAGTGGTTCCCAGTAGGCATTGACTGCGACAAACACAAAGTCATCTCTGCTGTCTGATGCATCTCTGCCGGCATACAGCACGCCGATCAGTCTTGTATTCTCATCGAACTGGTCGTTCCACGGGATACCGGAATGGAAACTGACATCCGGCAGTCCGCACAATGCACATTTCGTCTTTCTGCGAAGCACCGGATGACGCATCCGGAATGCGTTCATCCAGGAACAAAAGGAAAACATATCCTGTTCTGTTTTCAGATTCTCCCAGTCCAGCCAGGAAATCTCATTGTCCTGGCAGTACGCATTGTTGTTTCCATACTGTGTATTCCCGAATTCATCCCCCGCACGCACCATCACAGCCCCACGGCTGCACATCAGAACAGCGTACGCATTTTTCCGCAGCTTTTTTCTGAGTGCGAGTATCTTCGGATCATCTGTCTCGCCTTCCGCCCCGCAGTTCCAGCTGCGGTTATCAAAATCTCCGTCCGTATTGTTCCACCCATTTTTTTCATTATGTTTTTCGTTGTATGCATACAGATCGTACAGTGTAAATCCGTCATGGCAGGTGATAAAATTGACCGATGCCTGATCCCCCCGATCAGGAGAATGGTAAAGATCCGGTGAGCCAATCATCCGCTGCACCGCACTCGCAGCCATCCCGCCGTCGCCTTTCAGGAAAGAACGGATATCATCCCTGTACTTTCCGTTCCACTCCGCCCAACGCCCAAATGACGGGAAACTTCCGACCTGATAAAGTCCGGCTGCGTCCCACGCCTCAGCTATCAGCTTCACTTTACTCAGAATCGGATCCGCACTCAAAGTTTCCAAAAGCGGCGGCCGGCTAAGAGGCGTCCCATCCCCGCTTCTTCCCAGAATGGATGCCAGATCAAATCGAAATCCCGATACATGGTATTCGATCACCCAATACCGCAGACAGTCCAGAATCATCTGCTGCACCACCGGATGGTTACAGTTGAGGGTATTGCCGCAGCCGCTGAAGTTATAGTAATCCCCGTCCGGTGTCATCATATAGTACACATTGTTGTCGATACCCTTCAGGGAAAAACACGGTCCAAACTGATTTCCTTCGGCTGTATGATTAAACACGACGTCCAGTATCACCTCGATGCCGTTTTCATTCAGTTCCCGAATCAGTGTTTTCAGTTCGCTGCCTTCCCGGTTATACTCCACAGCGGAAGTATAGCTGGTGTTCGGTGCAAAGAAACAGACCGGATTATAGCCCCAGTAATTATAAAGCGTCTCTCCATCCACCACCCGCATCTCCTCCATCTCATCAAATTCAAAGATCGGCATCAGTTCTACCGCATTGACACCGAGCTTTTTCAGATACGGGATTTTTTCCCGCAGCCCTTCAAACGTTCCAGGCCGCTTCACCCCTGATGATTTGTGTTTCGTAAACCCCCGCACATGCAGCTCATAGATAATCAAATCCGTAAACGGTATATCCAGACAGGGAGATTTCCCCCACAAAAACCGTTCTTCCACAACACGGGCTCTGTATGTCGGATAGTTCTCTGTTTTCTCTCCCCATTTACTCTGTCCGACAACTGCACGGGCGTACGGATCCAGCAGATACTTTTCTTTATCAAACAGCAGGCCTTTCTTTGGATCATACGGCCCGTCAAAGCGATACGCATACTCGGTCTCCTCGATATCCAGGCCAAATACGATCATGGAATATGTATTTCCGATCCGGTACTCCTCAGGAAACGGTATGACCGTATACGGTTCTTCCTGCCCTCTGTGAAACAGCGCAAGCTCGCAGGAATACGCACCCAGTGAGTGAACCGTAAAACTTACTCCGCCCGGCAATGCCAGCGCTCCCTGTATCAGATACATTCCAGGGCGGATCCCATATCCGCCCGCCTGATCGAGTGGTTTTAAGAGTCGCCTGATCCCCTCAACGCGTTTGTCAACCAGTTTTTCAACCATAAGCTACTTCCTTTCCAGTCCGTGCTCCCGCCTCAGCACATCATTTTTCAAAAAGATAGAAAGAACCGTCGTGACCGGAACACCAATCAGCATGCCAACGATTCCGAACATTCCGCCGCCCACTGTGATTCCGAGCAGAACCCAAAAGCCAGACAGACCGATTTTATTGCCGACAATTTTTGGATAAATTGCACTGTTCTCAACCTGCTGAAGTATCACCAAAAAAACCAGGAAAACCAGGGCCTGTTTCGGCTCCACGAACAACAGCAGCAGAACTGCCACGCCGCCCCCGATATATGCTCCCCACACGGGAACCAGTGCAGTCACCGCGATGATGATGCTGATCAGCCCCGCATAATCAATGCGCAGAACAATCATACCGATAAAGCACAGGCTGCCAAGTATCAGCGCCTCTGTCAGCTGACCTACAACATAATTGTCAAAGACAACATTGACTGTACAGCAGACACTCTTTACTTTCCGGCAGAATGTTCCCGGGCAGTAAGTCCGCAAGACTCTTTTGCACTGACCAATCAGCTTTTCCTTGCCGCTCATCAGGTAAACAGACAGAACCAGAGAAATAATAACCTCCGCCAGACAGGAGATGGCATTCGATGTGATTTTCCAGATCTGAGGCAGCGTTCCCTCGAATACCTGATCCAGTTTTCCCAGGTAATTGTTGAGGGAGGCGATCACCTCGGACATATCAATCTGACGGATGCCCGCCCTGTCCATAAACTGGTTCAGATCTCTTTGGATCGCTGCGACATACTGGTCTGCACTGTTTACAAACATTGATACATTTTCCACAATCTGCGGAACCATAAAACGCACCAGCAGCACAATGCCCCCGATGACCGCCAGATAAACCGTCAGAATCGCCAGCACCTTCGCCGCGCCCGGCCGGTTTCCCATCTTCCTCCCGTAAAGTTCACGCAGTTTCTCATACGGTCTGTTCAGCACAAATGCAATCGCGATGCCGATAAACAGAGGTCTCAGATAACCGATAAATGTCCATATGCCCTTCAGGATATCACGAAAATTGATAACGACCAAAACCAGTATCACGGTATACGTAATGACTACTATCCATTGTTTTACACGGGAATCTTCCAAACTCAGCTGCACACTCCTTATCATCTACTTACTGTAATATCAAGAGTATTCCTATCGTAGCACACTTTATACAAAAAAGGAACTTTCTTCCGTAATTTAAGAGAAGGTCCGGACTCTTACGAATCCGAACCTTCCCTATGTAAGCATTGATCTATTATGCTGCTTTTCTTTTTTTATAGTAAGTAACACCCATTCCGAGCGCTGCAGCTACTGCGATCAGTCCAGCATAAGCTGCTGTTGCTGTTTCACCTGTCTTAGGTGATGTAGTTGTTGTAGTAGTTGTAGCAGTTTCTGCTGCATCACCGTCAACTACGAATGCTACCGGTGACAGAGAATTAAATGTTGCCTCAATTGTGCCGGCACCTGCCTTAGCAGTTACAACTTCCCATGCTTTCTTCTCAGTATCATAGTGCAGAACAGCTACCTTTGAGTCAGCCTTTACGCCAGTTACATTAAAGGTAATTGACAGCGGAAATTTAGCGCCTTCCGGAGCTACGACGTCTTTCACGTCAACAACCTGCATGCCTTCTTCAAACGCATCGCCCAGCAGTTCTTTTACTTTATCAATATTCTTGATCTCATCTGCCGCTGCTTTGTACTCAGCCGGAATGTCTTTGATTGTTACATCAATTGCATTACCGTCAGCATCTACGGCTGCGTTTACCTTCGTTACCACACCCGTCACTGTAACACTCGGTGCTGCGAGTACGGTTGCAGCTGCTCCGATTGTCATCAGCGCTGCGCATGCTAACGCAATAACTTTTTTCATCATAAAAAGATCCTCCTGTTTCTTATTCTTTTTCAAGAATAGTTGCTATTTCATTTTCTCTTATTTTACCATTAATTCTTCAGTTTGTAAAATGTTTTTATCACTAAATCGTATAAATTGTCCTCATCTACGTAAAATTCGTCATGTTCTGCGCCTTCGCGGACTTCTCCCGGCAGATATTGGGTCTCTTCCGACTCAAATTCATAGTTTGCAAAACTGTCTATCTGCTGTGCATTCATGTCGGTCACCATATATGGCTTCAAAAAAGAAGAAAACCGCTCATAATAACTGCCCTCTGCACCGGCTGTATGTTTCAGCGCCTGTACAAGCGCCGTGATATACTGAACCTGACGCTGCATTCTGCCGTTATTGCTGCCGGTCACATTCGTATCACGGTAGCGGACATACCGTTCCGCCTGCTCACCAGTCATCGTGATCACCGCCCCCTGGACAAATGCCGGATCCACCTCCGTATAATCCTCAGGTATCGTGAGTGTCACTCCCCCTACCGCGTCGTTCAATGTGCTGATCGAATCAATGTTAAGAGAAATATAGGCATCTACGGGCAGCTCATACAGCAGCTCCGATACCGTCTTCTCCATCGCCCAGCAGCTGCTCTTTTCCCCGTTTCCATACGCATACTGCGTCGCAATCTGCGCTTCCACACTCGTATAGAAATTCCCGTTCACATCGTAGATATCCACATCCGTCATCGTATCCCTGGAAATCTGCAGCACTTTACCCGTCTGCGTATTTTCGTCGAGCGACAAAATCATGATACAATCCGCCTGACCTGCAGTCCCGGGTGTGTCCTGCAGAGTCACTTCCTCTTTCTTGTCCACACCCATAAACAGAATATTCGTCAGTTCCCTGTTGTATTCATATGTCTGTCCCTGATATGTCACAGTCTGTGGATTGCTGCTCTGCGTGACCTGCTCCTCCTGTGCTTGGGCTTTTGCCACTTCCTGCCGGTGATCCAGCAGCAGTTTTCCGGCCAAAACACCAAGCGCCCCTATCATTATTACTACACAGCCCGCCAGAATCATGCTGCTGATGCTCAGCCGACGGCTGTGATTCCCGTGCTTTTTATCATTCTTCATTAATCAATACCGCCTCTACCAGAAAACGCTGTTCGCTGTTGCTGTTGCATGTTGACAGGGTGATAATCCTGTCATTCACCGTAGCAGTCGTCTCAGAACTGAAATGACTTGCTATATTCCTCACCGACATGACCGAATCCAGAAATGCCTGGAACTGAGCTTCATCGTTACAGTCATAAGATCTCAGGATATGCCTGTTGTCATACGTCACAGCTGCAAATACACGGTACGTGTAGATATGGTCCGGTGTATAAATGTAAATGTCAGGATGAGCCTCCATATATGCGGGGTCCACATACTGGTGCAGTCCGCCGAACATCGATCCGTCATTCATGTTATGTCCGTAGATTACCGTGTTTTTATCGGTAAAATCCACCTGATTAATGTTCTCCGTATAAATGGATCCGGGGAGCCCCTCCGCTTTGTCCAGCGTATGGTTCAGATAGTACGTATTATCCGCCGCACTCTGCAGAATCGGATAATCGATAACCGTATCCGGTATCTGAATCCACGCATAGATGTCTGAATTTCTCTGCTGAAGCTGTGCAAAATCGATCGGGATCACCACCTCCGGTGTCGGCTCCGGTGTGGCTTCCTCCGTCGCTTCCGGTGTCTTTGCCGGCTCTGCAGTCGGTGAAGGCGTTGGCGTCGCCTTCACTTCCTCTGCAAGTTCCTCATAAACCTGTTCTTTTTGTTTCTGCACCGTATAGTAGTAAACACAAAATCCTCCGGCTGCCAGAAAAATAATGAGAAACATACCAAATAAAATCTTATATTTATTTCTCATGATCTTTTTTCAACTCTTTAAGCTCTTTTCGCTTGTCCGGTTTCCCTTTTTCCAGCGGGATTACGGCAAGCGTGCTAAGTCCCAGATATTTTTCTACATCTTCCTGCGTCTTGATATTGTCATTGCGGATAAACTGGATCACCAGATAAACGCCGACCAGCAGAATTCCTGCCAGGATGCCGACCGCCGTATTCTTCGGAAGGCTTGGACTGATCGGTTCCACCGATACTTCCGCTTCCTCAACGGTCGTCGGCGGGTCAGACTTCATAATATACGCCATCTGGTCTGCCGTCTCAGAGGCTACAGCGTTCGCTACGATACAGGCACGTGTCGGATCTGCATCCTGTGCCGTGATCACAAGGATACGGGTATCCGACGTATTCGAAACCGAAATCATCCTCTGGATCTCTTTTCTCGTCAGCGTAACCCCGTCTTCCTCCTGGATCTTTTCAATCGCACCATCGATTACCGGCATACTCGTCGCGATCACCTCAAAGTCAGCCGTCAGACCTGAACTCAGCTGAAGATCGGCAAATGAAGTAACACTGGTCGTCTTAGAGAGAATATACAGCATGGATTTCGACTCATACTGCGGTGTCAGCAGCACCAGTGTAACAATAATCGCAATCAGACCGGCGATAACCCCGCCTGCCACGAACATCCACCACTTATGAAGCAGAACCCGGATCAGGCTGCCCAGGTCTATTTCAATTTCATCATTTTCATATCTTTCCATTGTTCAACTCCTCTTTCGCTTCCCGTTATGATTCTGATACTGCCTACGCATCATAGCTGTAGTAATTGTCATAATTTCCGTAACGTTTTCCATAGTAACTGCCGCGGCGGACATCCACTTTATTCAGCACGACGCCCAGCAGATTATTGTTGGCTGAACGCAGCTGTTCTGTGACTGTTTTGGCTACTGAGCGCGATGAATTGTCTGCAGCCAGGACCAGAAGTGAAGCATCGCATTCCTTTGCCACAACTGCCGCGTCAATCACGTTGGAAAGCGGAGGTGTATCGATCAATACGTAATCAAAAGTCTTTTTCAGAATCGGAAGCATCTGCGCGAAGCGCTCATTTCCCAGAAGCTCTGTCGGATTCGTCGGAAACAGTCCGGAAGGAAGCAAAAAGAGATTCTTTTTATTTGTCGAACAGATAACATCTCCGATATTCTCCTGTCCCGACAGGTAATGACTCAGCCCTTTCACGGAGTCCTGGATCTGAAGCCGGTGAAACAGTACGGATTTTCTCAGATCCGCATCCACCAGAAGCGTTTTCTTCCCGCCGTCTGCAAATGCACACGCCAGATTATATGTAACCGTTGTTTTTCCGTCATTCGGGGTGCAGCTCGTTATCGCAATCGACCGGTTTTCGACACCCGTGAACTCAATATTCGTCCTCAGTGTCCGATAGACCTCTTTCTCACGGTTTGTCCGGTTCGACTCCTCCCCGATGGTTATTCTATTCATCTATGTATTCCCTCCTGATAATCTTCCTTGCGTTCTCCCGGCATATCTGCCTTCTATATGTAATATCTGTTTTTTTCTCAATGTATGCCGCACACTTTTTCATGAGCGGACGGCGGTGTGTACTCCCGTGCGCATCTGTCCCGATAAAATGAATGTAGCGTTTTTTCAGCAGCTGCAGCAGATATTTCTTGATATCCCGCCCGTCTTTTCCGATCACACTTCCGGCATTCACCTGGATGTATGCCCCCATTCTGACCAGATCTTCCACGTTTTCTTCCGCCAGCAGTGCATCATACCGCTCAATATGTGCCAGAATCGGCAGATATCCGTTATACTGCAGCGTCTGCACAGCCTGCCGGATATATGTGAATTCCACATAAGTTGCAAACTCGACCAGCACGTATTTACTGGCGTTAATAGTCCACACATTACCTTTTATCAAATCTTCCACAGCTTCCTGGCTGTAATAAATCTCCGCACCGGAAATAATCTGCAGATCGGGTGCAATGTTCTTTGCCATGGCAATCGTGGATGCAAGCGCCGTTCTTCTCTGTTTCCAGACTTCCGGCTTCATTCCGCCGTGATAATGAGGCGTTGCTATGATACATCGAATTCCTTCATTGTAGGCAATGCTAAGCATTTTCTCTGTCTCTTGTGTGTCTTTCGCCCCGTCGTCCACACCGGGCAAAATATGGCAATGTATATCAATCAAATTTTTTCTCTCCATTTCGCCAAAAACTGTTCACGCCATATTCTACACGATATTTGTCGGTTTGAAAAGTGTTAATTAACGGTAACTGTGAGAACCTCTCGGTTCGAACGGTTTCCGTCGCTGTCCACCGCATAGTAGGCCAGCTCATATGTCCCGGGTTCACTCCAGTTCACATCACCTTCCACACGGATATCCTGATACAGCCGGGATCTGTCATCTTTATCATCCGAGATCTCCTGTACCCAGGAAAGTTTATTAAAATCTTCACCGACGTTGATCGTCACATAATGCTGCTTCAGATAAAAACGCGGCGCATTCGGCGACAATGCCGCGATCGCTTCATCCCTCAGTGCCTGCGCCTGCTGCTCCATTGCCTCCGGAGTCTGCGCCGCAACACCTGTCTCAGCAGCCTGTCCTGCTGCCGCATCTTCCGCCTGTGTACCTTCCTGTGTTTCCGCTTCCGGATCTGTCTGTACATTCTCCTGCTGTTCTGATTCACCGGCTGTATTTTCGGCAGAATCAGAATATCCAACTTTTCTGGTCGCTTTTGTTACATTGTGACTGTTATCTTTTGCAACATAAGTCACGATTGCTTCGTCCCCTGCAGGCTGCGGCTTTATGGACTCTACAATCAACGTATCCGTCACATCGCCGTCCTTTTCATCTACCGCAGTCACTCCCTGCAGCAGTTCTGCTTTTTCCATATCTGTATGCCAGGAAATCTGCTGCGTCTCATCTATTGTAATCACCGGTCCCTCGCGATCCTGTGTCATAACTGCCCATACAGCACCTGCAGCCAGCAGTATCCCGACGACCGCGACACCAACGAGGTATAGTTTTCTCATGGAATCTCCTCCTCTTTTCCAAAAAATCATATACAATTCATAATAGCATAATTTCCCCTCACTGTTCAATCCTATTATTGGATATAATATGAAATAACCGGAATATCTCCCCTACTCCTGGTCCTGCCAATGACAAATCACCTCCTGGTCTGTGATTACCAGGAGGTGACATTCTGTTATAGTCCTGCTTAAAATTCAATTTCCTTCAGATATCGTTCCACTGCATCCTGCCAGGACGGCAGTTTCTGAAAACCGTTTTCTGTCAGTTTTTCTTTGCTCATCCGGCTGTTGGACGGCCGTTTTGCTTTGGACGGGTAGTGATCGGCAGTAACCGGCTTAACCGCCAGATGCTCTGAGTCATATTCACTGCGCCCCATCGCTGCTGCCTGGCGAAAGATCTCACAGGCAAATTCATACCAGGAGCAGATGCCCTCGTTTGTCGCATGATACCGTCCGAACTTGTCCGTTTCAATCATATCAACCAGCAGACGCGCCAGATCATACGTATAGGTCGGGCTTCCAATCTGATCACAGACAACCGTTAACTGATCATGTTGTTTTCCAAGATTGAGCATTGTCTTGATAAAGTTCTTGCCGTTTACCCCGAACACCCAGGCGATGCGGACGATGAAATACTTGTCCAGCAAATGTTCAATTGCGATTTCTCCTTCGTATTTCGTCTGCCCGTATACATTGAGCGGCCGACGGTCCATATCATCCGGCTCCCAGAAATTTGTTCCGGTCCCGCTGAAGACATAGTCGGTACTGATATACATCATCTTAATGTCCAGTTCTCTGCAAAGTTTCGCCACATTCTCGGTGCCGACGGCATTTACAAGGCGCACTTTATCGATGCAGTCCTCCGCGGCGTCAACAGCTGTCCACGCCGCACAGTGTACGACCGCGTCCGGATTTACTTCCTTTATCGTCTTCTCCACCGAAGACAGATCTGTAATATCCATCTCTTCGATATCCACACCGACAGCCTCGTGCTGCCGTTTCTCAAGCTCGTTGACCACATCATGTCCGAGCTGTCCCCTGACACCGGTTACTAATACTTTCATTTCTGTCTCCTTTCCGTCAGATGCTCCCAAATGCCGATCTATCGGTTTCCATACATTGTCTCATAGTAGTTCTGGTATTCCCCGGATATGATCGTCTCCCACCATTCCTTATGGTCCAGATACCACTGGATTGTCTTTCTGATTCCGTCTTCAAATCTGGTTTCCGGCAGCCAGCCGAGTTCCGTATGAATCTTCGTCGGATCGATCGCATAACGCATATCATGACCTTTACGGTCCGTAACATACGTGATCAGACTTTCCGGTTTTCCGAGTTCTTTGCAGATGATCTTGACAATGTCTATATTTTTCATTTCGTTATGACCGCCGACATTATAGACTTCCCCAACGCGTCCTTTATGAATGATCAAGTCAATCGCCTTGCAGTGATCCTCAACATAAAGCCAGTCGCGTACATTTTCCCCTTTGCCGTAGACCGGCAGCGGACGGTCATTCAATGCATTGGCAATCATCAGCGGAATCAGCTTTTCCGGAAAATGATACGGTCCGTAATTGTTGGAACAGCGGCTGATGGACACAGGCAGCCCATACGTGCGGTGATACGCCAGAACCAGCAGATCAGCGCCTGCTTTCGAAGAACTGTACGGACTGCTTGTATGAATCGGTGTTTCTTCTGTAAAAAACAGATCCGGTCTGTCAAGCGGCAGATCGCCATACACCTCATCGGTTGAAACCTGGTGATATCTCTGAATCCCATACTTCCTGCAGGCATCCATAAGAACAGCAGTTCCTTTAATGTTCGTGTCCAAAAACACTTCCGGATTTTCGATGGAACGGTCCACATGACTTTCAGCCGCAAAGTTCACCACCATATCCGGGTGCTCCTCTTCAAATAACCGGTATACCGCCTCCCTGTCCGTAATGCTCTCTTTCACAAAGCGAAAATGGGGGTTCTCCATGACCGGTGCGAGTGTCGACAGATTTCCTGCGTAAGTCAGACAGTCCAGGCACACGATCCGGTAGCCGGGATACTTTTTCAGCATATGAAAAATAAAGTTACTTCCGATAAATCCGGCACCGCCGGTTACAATCATCGTCATCATCATTCTCATCCTTTTCTTCTTATTATTGGTATAAACTGAACGTTAGTGCAATACATCCAGATATTTCCCATCCAAAACATCCTTCAGATACTGCCCATACTGATTTTTCTTCAGTACTTCATAGACTTTCCAGACCTCGTCTTTCGTGATCCAGCCGTTCAGATAAGCGATCTCCTCAAGGCATGCGACCTTACGGTGCTGATGCTGTTCCACCGTCTTGACAAAATTCGTCGCCTCCACGAGACTTTCATGGGTCCCCGTATCCAGCCACGTAAATCCCTGCCCCAGCAGCTCCACATTCAGATTGCCATTTTCCAGATAAATGCGGTTCAGATCGGTGATCTCCAGCTCCCCGCGGGCGCTGGGTTTTAAATCTTTTGCGTATTCCACAACGTTGTTGTCATAGAAATACAGACCGGTCACACAGTAATTACTTTTTGGATGCTCCGGTTTTTCTTCAATGGAAACCGCTTTTCCTTCACGGTCGAATTCTACGATCCCAAAACGCTCCGGATCGTCCACATAATAGCCGAAAACAGTGGCTCCTTTTCCCTGTTCTGCATTTTCCACCGCTGCGGTCAGCCGTTTTTTCAGCCCATGCCCGGAGAAAATATTATCACCGAGGACCATCGCCGCCGTATCACTCCCAATGAATGCACTTCCAATGACAAAAGCCTGCGCCAGTCCATCGGGACTGGGCTGTACGGCGTAAGAAAGACTGACCCCAAACTGGTGTCCGTCACCCAAAAGCCTCTCGAACTGCGGAGTATCCTGCGGTGTTGAAATAATCAGTATGTCACGGATTCCGGCATTCATCAAAACTGACATGGGATAATAAATCATTGGTTTGTCATAGATGGGCAGCAGCTGTTTCGAAGTTACCATGGTCAGCGGGTAAAGCCGTGTTCCAGAACCGCCTGCTAAAATAATTCCCTTCAAATGTAATGCCTCCTGTCTTTTGTTTTTATCAATCGTTCCTGTGTCTGTAGACATTATAAAAGGTGACCTTAGGTCACCTTCAAGTGTTTTTTCTTATTTTTTCAAATTTTACAGATAAAAATACCCGCATCTTTTGTAATATGGAATTCTTTCTTCAGTTTTTTTTCCACAAACAGGCGGAATTCTTTATAACGGTCCAAAATATACTGATTTTGATTTCCATGGCAGGAAAGAATATACTCGATCAGCGGTTCCGGTGCGTCCACCAAAAGAAAATCTTCATATAATAGTGTCTGTATTTCACGGAAATATGGTTCAAGCAGCTCCCTGCCGTTTTCCAGACCAAATTGCTCGTATAATCTGTCTGCAGACAGCGTTATCCGGTCATCAAATTCCAGCACCAGCTCATTGATTTCTTTCATATGCCTTGCGCTATAGGTGCTGCAGATCAATCTGCCGCCTGGTTTTAACACACGGGCAATTTGGGCACACACTTTCTGCACATCCCGGCAGTAGAAAAGCAGGTGATTGGCGATGACGAGATCAAATTCAGCATCCCCACAGGGAATCTGCCGGCAGTCAAACACTTCAAACGAAAAGCGTTTGTCTTCCGGGCCAATCGCGCGCCTTGCATCCCGAATCATCCCTTCCGAAATATCAGACAGCACCACCGAAATGCCTTTTGGTACGGAATCCAGATTCTCTGTCCACAATGCCCCGTTGCCGCATCCCAGCTCCAGCACGCGCATTCCAGACCGCAGCTCACACTGTTCATAGATCCACGGAAACCATCCCTGCTTATTCTGCGCATATCGTGTATGAAGGCTGATACGCGCTGAGATATTCGTGGCATTCTGATATTGGCTTTTCAAACTTTTTTCCATATTGGTCAGATGAATCAGCTCCAGCATCTGACTCCAGTCGATGTAATGATCCGTCTCAATCACAGCCGTCGTATCCTGAATCGCTTTCTCCACCATCTGCAGCTGCTCAATCCGGTCACGGATCAGCTTTAACTGCAGGTTCAGGGAATTGATCAGAATGTGGGAATCTGCATCATTGATGGTCATATTCCGGATATCTTCCAGCGAAAATCCAAGATATTTGAGCAGAAGGATCTGCTGCAGTCTTGCAAGATCGGAATCCGTGTAAAAACGCTTTCCGTAGTCATTGACATAGGAAGGATTCAGCACATTCTGCTTATCATAAAAGCGGATTGTCCGCACTGATACCCGGGCCATTCTTGCAAATTCACCGGACGTATAGTATTTTGACTGTTTCATCTGTCGACCTCTCTCCTCTCATCCTTCTCTCTGCGTCTGATGTACCCGTACAGTTTCCCGGCGGCCCAATAGCCGATCACACAGCCCAGCGTATTGTGCAGGATGTCATCCCACTCAAACAGCCCCCGGTGAAACACCAGCTGGCAGACCTCGATGCTGCAGGATACCAGCAGCCCTGCCAGAAAGGCAAACCGAACTTTTACCGGCCGTTCCAGCGCAAACGGCAGCAAAATCCCCAGAGGCATCAGCAAAACGCAATTGAGCAATATTTCTTCCAGCATTCCCGCGCTGCGGTTTTCAATCACATAGCGGTACGACCAAAGCAGCTGCAGGTTGTACGTCGCCCCGGCAGTCGGTATCCTGGTAAATACAGTCGATGCAAATACCATAAATAAAAATATATAAATCAGCAGAACCGCAATTCCCTGTACGATTTTTATCTTGTTCTTTTTTATCAAGACAAACCCGGTCATCATCAGCAGACATAATAAAATCATAAAACAAACAATCTCTTTGGATGACCAGGTAGGATTCTGGTGTACAAAAATCTCATATAAATCCATGGACAGCTCCTGTCGTTTACTCAATACTATAATATCAAGCTTTTCCTCTTTCACACAACCCCATACAAAAAAAGAACAGACCCGACCACATTTTCATAATCAAGCCTGTTCTCCTTCATGTTATTCCACCGTAACCGATTTCGCCAGGTTTCTCGGCTTATCCACATCCAGTCCTTTCGCAAGCGACACGTAATATGCCAGCAGCTGCAGTGGAATCACCGCCAGGCTGTTCGCAAAACACTCCACCGTTTTCGGCACATAGATCGTAAAATCAGCCGTATCCTCAATCGAATAATTCCCGTAAGAAGTCAGTCCCATCACGTAAGCCCCGCGGCTTTTTACCTCAACCATGTTGCTGACTACCTTTTCAAATAATTCAGACTGGGTCGCAACCCCAACAACCAGCGTTCCGTTCTCTATCAGAGAGATCGTACCGTGTTTCAGTTCACCTGCCGCATACGCCTCTGAATGAATATAAGAAATTTCCTTCAGTTTGAGCGAACCCTCCATGGAGATCGCATAGTCAAGCCCCCTCCCAATAAAGAAAATATCATGACTGTGTGAGAATTTGTTGGCGAACCACTGAATCCGCTCCTTCTCATCCAATATCCGTTTAATCTTATCAGGAAGCCTTAACAGCTCCTTCAGATAAGCCGTGTACTCATCCTCGGATACCACACCGCGGACTTTTCCAAAATGAATGCCGATCAGATACATGGCCGCCAGCTGCGTGCTGTACGCTTTCGTGGTCGCCACAGATATCTCAGGTCCCGCCCAGGTGTAAAATACGCTGTCCGCCTCCCGCGCTATGGAACTTCCTACCACATTCACAATTCCAAGCACTTTAAATCCGCGTTTGTGGGCTTCGCGCAGGGCCGCCAGCGAATCGGCAGTCTCTCCGGACTGACTCACCACGATGACAAGTGTATGCTCTTCCATTACCGGTTTGCGGTAGCGGAATTCACTGGCCAGATCCACATCGACCGCAATCTGAGTCATCTGCTCCAGAATGTATTTGGCGCTCATGCAGACATGATAAGCCGATCCGCACGCCACCATCTGTATCCGGCGGATATTCCTGATCTCTTCTTCCGTCATCTCCAGTTCATCGATAACGATCTGATTTTCCTTGATTCTCGGGCTGATCGTATCTGCAACGGCTTTCGGCTGTTCATAGATCTCCTTGAGCATAAAATGCGCAAACCCGCCTTTTTCCGCTGCCTCCGCATCCCATTCAATTCTGCTGAACTCTTTACTGATCTCTTCCTGATCAATATCATAGAATTTCACACTGTCTGCTGTCAGCTTCGCGATCTCCATATTCTGGATAAAACATACATCTTTTGTGTATTTTAAAATCGCCGGCACATCCGATGCGATAAAATTCCCCTCCGCACTGCTGCCGATGATCATCGGACTGTCTTTTCTGACTGCATAAATCGTTCCCGGATAATCCTGAAATAAAATCCCCAGCGCATAAGAACCCCGGATTCTCACCATAACCTTGGAGATCGCCTCCAACGGATTCCCGTTGTAATAATAGTCAAGCAAATGTGCCAGAACTTCCGTATCCGTCTGAGAAATAAACTCATATCCCTTTTTCTCCAGAGTTTCTCTCAGCTCCTGATAATTTTCGATAATCCCGTTATGTACGATAACAATCCGCTTATCTTTTGTAAAATGCGGATGCGCATTCACGACCGACGGCTCCCCGTGGGTTGCCCATCTGGTATGCCCGATTCCGCATGTCCCTTTTACCGCCTTGCCATTGTCTGTCATTTCACACAAGGCCATCAGCGGACCCTTGGCTTTGATCACATCAATCACATGCTGATCCTGCTTTTCGCCGTCCACTGCGATTCCTGATGAATCATAGCCACGGTATTCCAGTTTCGCCAGACCATCCAACAGGATGGGCGCCGCTGCCTGGTATCCCGTATATCCTACAATACCGCACATCGCTTAATCCTCCCTGTAGCCATTCTTGATAATGGCATCCAGCACCTGATCAACGAGTCTCTCACACTGCCCATATTCCGGCGCCTCCACCATCACACGGACAACCGGTTCCGTTCCACTCTCACGCACGAGAATACGTCCGTCATCACCGAGTTCATCGGATGCACGCTTCACCGCAGCCTGCACTGCAGCGTCCTCCTGAGCCTTTGCTTTGTCCGTCACCCGGATATTCTTCAGCACCTGAGGATAAATCGTAACGGGAGCGGCCAGAACACTGAGCGGTTTTTTCTTCTCCAGCATAACTTCCATCATCTTGATCGCTGTCAAAATACCGTCACCCGTTGTTGCATATTTTCGGAAAATAATATGACCGGACTGTTCTCCTCCGATACGGTATCCGTTTTCCGCCATATTTTCATATACATATTTATCACCGACAGCCGTCTTCTCATATTCAATTCCAGCTTCATCAAGAGCCTTGTAAAGGCCGAAGTTGGACATAACCGTTGTCACAACTTTATTGCCCACTAATTTTCCGCGGTCCTTCATATAGCAGCCATAAATATAAATAATCAGATCCCCATCGATGATATCGCCATTTTCGTCCACGCAGAGACAGCGGTCCGCATCCCCGTCAAATGCAAAGCCGACATCCAGCTTCTTCTCTTTTACAAGCTTCTGCAGCCCTTCCATATGGGTAGATCCACACCCCATATTGATGTTGGTGCCGTCGGGTTCGTTATTGATCACATAAGTCTTGGCGCCCAGCGCATCAAATACACTCTTTGCGATCATCCAGGCACTGCCGTTTGCGCAGTCCAGCCCAACCCGCATATTTTTATAGGAACGCGTGGCCAACGAGATCAGATACCCCACATAGCGGTTTCTCCCTGCCGAATAATCTATGGTACGTCCGATCTTTTCTTTGGTTGCCAACGGAATTTCGCCTGCGATACCGTCTATGTACGCTTCAACTTTTAAAATCGTCCCCTCATCCATCTTCTCGCCATTGCTGTTGATCAGTTTAATTCCATTGTCATAATAGGGATTGTGGCTCGCCGAAATCATAATCCCACAGTCAAAATCTTCTGTCCGTGCCACATAAGAGACACTCGGCGTCGTCGTCACATGCAGCAGATACGCATCCGCACCGGATGCCGTCAGTCCCGCCGCCAACGCATATTCAAACATGTAGGAGGATCTTCTTGTATCTTTGCCGATCACCGCCTTGCAGCGCTCCTCTTTTTTATTTCTTCCGTAATACCAGCCCAGAAACCGGCCGATCTGATATGCATGTTCCACTGTCAAATTCACGTTGGCCTCGCCGCGAAAGCCGTCTGTCCCGAAATATTTTCCCATTGTTATCCCCTTCTTTCAGTGTAAATAGCCCTTGTTTTAATGGTATTTGACTCAAATGCACGGATAGATACTTTTATTTTATCCATTCTACACTATAGTAGAAAATAAGTGGCATGTCAAGAAATGGAACGGATAATTTTGCAAATTGGGGTTTAATTATGCAAACTATGAGGTTTGATTCATAGCCCTTAATAAAGTTAATTTCTTATGCTCCTGATACTTTTGATTATCCGCTGCCTTGCAAAAACTGCAAGAAAGGTAAAATAAATTACCATACAACCGATGATTGCAGCAATGTCACCCAGTGTTCCTCTTAAAAATTTCTTCATAAAAATGGAACCTATTATCATACAGCCGGTCGCCAGACACGGCATCATAAACACTGCAAAAAATTTATCAAGCGCTATCCCTATATATTGTTTCATAAAGATAATACTTATCAGAACCTGCCACAGAACACATAAGCACCTTGTGTAAACCATGATCCAAAAACCAAACCCTGCGCTTACCACGCAGGATGGTATCAGTATGATCAGGTATAGGATTTGAAATAGAAACAAAACCTGCGGTATCCCTTTGGACTTATACAATTCAGCCGGAAAACTGTAAAACGTTACGCTGCACAGCATCATTAATCCCCACGCCCCCACAATATTGGCTGCTTTTGACCATTGACTGCCAAACAAAAGAAGTGTTGCAGTCTCTCTATATAAGAAAAGACCTGTTCCCATAGGCAATACGAGATAGAGTATGAGATGGTAAATATTGAGAAACGCATTGCTGTATTCTTTTTTTGAATTTTTCAAACGGGATAATGTTGAAAGCAGGACAGGACTCATGGATGCCGATATCATCCCCATAATCGACTGTACCATATTGGTAGAATTTTTATAGAGCCCGAGCTGATATTCCGAGAACATACTTCCGACGATAAACGTATCCACCCAGAAAATCACCCAATTCGCAAGTGCTTCACATAAAGACCAGAAACTATAGTTAAACATTCTTTTCAGTATCGCCGTACTGTAAAAGAAACTTGGCCTCCATTTTGAAAACACGGTCAGCACGGCCGCATTCACCAGTGCTCCAAAAATATTTCCGATTACCAATGCCCAAAAAGAACGCATGATGAGTGCCAGTGGTACCGTTATCATTAAGGGGGATGCCGCAACTGAAATTCTGGCAGCAAATAATTTTTTAAATTCAAATTGTCTTCGAAACAATGCTGTCTGAATACTGGAGACAGATGTAATCATCAATTGCACACTGGCAATTGCTATTACATTGCCATAATTTCTATGGCCCAAAAATGAAGCGATCGGAAACCGAAACAGGATAATCAACATCGTCATCAGCACAGAGATGGCAAGGTTTGTCCAAAATGACACATCCGCATACTGAGCTTTTTCCGTTTCACTTTCAAAATCATGCTGTACAAGATACTTGCCAAATCCGGCATCTGTAATTAAATCGACGAAACTAACCAGCATATTGCAGACTGCTACCACACCAAAAGCATCCGGAGTGAGCACCCTCGCCAGAATCATGTTTGTTATTGGAACAAAAAATTTAACAGCCACCTCAGAAAAAAGAGACCACCCCATTGATTTTTGAATCGTGTTATCTTTTGTCATTCATGATACCTCACACCCCAGATGCAGAGCCGCTTATTTTCTTGTTTAACAGCAGCTGCGCGGACACAAACACAAAAATAACAGTAACTAACGTTGTCGGTGCGAAGAGCTGTGTGATAAATCCTGTATAACTGCCCCGTATAGCCCACAGCAGTTGTGTAATGATTGTAAAACGAACGGCAGTCGTCAATACTCTCTCATCCTTATTTCTGTTTGCTATCCTTGCAATCAACAGGGAATAGATAACATTCCCCAGCAAAATACCCGTATAACCGAAATCCTGATACAATTCTGCAATATAGCAGCTTCCCGTCCCTCTGCCGGACAAATATGCATCTCCCATCACGGTATAACCCAGTGCATGCGTAAAGCTCCCTCCATATAATGCATGTTCCACCGTATTACCATGATAAACCTTGATTCCAAACAGACGCGCAAAGATTCCACTGTGCAAAAATTCCAAAATATATGTCTGATCCGATGGAATTTTATCCCGATACATATAAGCTCTCTTCATGACATTACTGGTAACCCCCTGATCATAAAAAAAGTTTATAAATCCATCCATAAATCTAATCCCGGATATCTCCCCTCCTTCACGCCAGATATTATAGCCAGACGCAAAGACTGCTAATAGCGGAACAGCGACCACCCCGGCTATCACCATTTTTCTCGTGATCCAGGCTTCCTCCGGATTAAGCCCCTGACGATATACAAAATACACAAACAAAAACAGGATCCCCAGCATTGCAGTAGAACGCTGTCCACTGCCCAGCGATATCACAAGATAAAGCACATAGAAGATAAGCGGCCACTTAATTTGTTTTCTATTTGGCCGTGTTGCAAGATATATATTCCATGCGACAGGCATCATCAGTTCAATTTTACTTATAATATATAATATTGTGTTTCCTGACAAATATTCGGAAAAATCCGTATAATAATCGGTAACCCCTCTCGCAGCCACAAAACTTCCAACTGCGATCTCAGAGACAACTGCAAATACCCACGAAAAATAATATACATATAAACTTATTTTTTTTATCAACGCTACTTTTTCGACATGATCTACATAATCTATGTTTCTCTTTTTGCGTCTTTTTCCATAGTTGGTAACGATATGATAAAATAAGCCAAGCGTCAGTAACGTAACAAAATAAGACACATAGGCATGTACCTGCGCATCCTCTGGAAAACTTTCAGCTTTGTAATTTAAAAATTGCTGCACAAAATCTCTGCCCAACAGAAAAACAAAAAAAGCAATTAAAAAAGCAAACAGCATGCTGCGGTCTTTGATATTATGATAAGCATAGAACAGTAAAAACATCCAGGTAGCCAGGACAAGCAAAAGCCAGCCTTCAACATTTGTCAGCAAGCCGGCGATCAACAACACAGCCATCGCTAACAATCCATATAACGATTTGATATTAACACGCAAACATTTCACCTCTTACCATCTATCTGTCACTCCCCTGCCGGCATAATTCGTTTGTAAAACGCAAATAATTTTTTCCTGCATTATACTTATTATTCCACAATGTTCTTGCCCCTCTGCGGAATCTCAAGTACCTATCCCTGTCTAACCCGCAGAACCATGTAATCCGTTTTGCTAGTTCCTCATCTGAAATGTCGGCCCTTAAGAGAATACCATTGACACCATCAGAAATAATTTCTCCGGTCCCGCCGACATCAGTGGCAATACATGGAATGCCCACTGAAGATGATTCCATGATTGAAACGGGAATACCTTCTGATGAACTGACGTTTAAAAATAAGTAATAATTTTTTTCCAGATAATCTTCAAGAAGCGCCGTATTATCAACATTTCCCTTAAATTCATATGAAACATTATCGCCCAGCATCTTTTCTGCAAGCGCTTTCACCGTGTCCATTAACGGACCATTCCCATAATGCGTCCACTTAATTTTCACATTCTTAATCAAGGACAGCGAACGTATTATCTTATCCAGCCGTTTTACCTTTACTACATTCGAACATGTTACGACCTCATACACAGAATCTTTCCACTCATACGCTTTCACACCGTGGTCCAAGGTACCCAGTCGTCTTGTAACTATCTTATGTTTATACTCAGGACAGCTGTTTAACAGATACGCAGTCCCATAATCTGAACAGGGATACACAACATCAATCTCGTCAAGAATTCCTTTCCTCATTGGAATATATGCGCCGCGGTGTTCTTCTTCATAAAGATCATATCCATGTGCCCTGGCGACAATTCTGCAGTTTAAATTCCACTTTTTTCTCAAAATCATTGCCACATACGGCTGATATTCAAACCTGTAGGAATAAAAGACAACATCTCCTTCCAGTTTTTGGTTTTTCATTTTCTTTTTAATGATGCCTGCTTCGTAATGTGCCCGGCTAAAGAAAACAATCAGATTGATTACATTCGTTTTACTGAAACGCCCGCCTTTCACAAGACGCAGAAATTCCCGATAAAAGTCGGCCTGAAAGACTGCGCGCACCGCGTTTATCAGATAGGTAAGCTTTGAGGCATACCATACCGGAATAACACTCACGTTATTTCCCACGGCTCTTATGACCTTTCGATGTTCATCGCGAATCTGCAATGCAAATATCCATACTTTATCAAACGTATTATAAAATTTTATTTCTGTTTCAAGATAAGGTTCCCAGTTCCCATATGGAAAGGCATTCGTAAACAGGCATAACGTCTTCAATTCTTTCTCCCTCTGAAATTGAACTTAAAAATCAAACATCTATCTTTGTTTTTTCAATAATCTCATGTAATTTTTTATTGCAGTCATCCAATGTTTCGCCTTTCACAATAATCTGTCCTATACAGTCATTGGAATTTTCAAACACCCGAATTTCATCCCCCGGCTTCCTGAAGAAAGTAATCTCTACAATGTCATCACTCATCCGCCCTGTATAACGGATGTCCTTTAAAATTCCTCTCTTTTCAGTCGAAAACAGCATCTTAGCAAGCCCTGCCGTCCTCACAGGTTTTCTCATTTTCCAGTATTCCAACGGATCCTCTCCAACCGCCATGGCAGCAATCATCTTATAGTATTCAACTCCGTAGTTAATCTGAACAAGCTCCGGCAGACAGTTTGCACCCACCCGCCCGGTAAGCTCAATCATATAAACTTTGTTGTCTTTCAGGATCAAATCCACGTTGACCGCACAGTTGTTCAGGCCAATCGCCCGTATTGCTTTTCTGACCACATCCTCTGTCTGCCTGCAAACATCTTCGTCACATTCCAGCGGGACGTAATGGCCGACCGGAACAGCGGTGTGGCTCATGAATGTTTCATCCCCGTGCGGCATCACAAACAGTACTTCCCCCCGGTAAACAAACGCCTGTGCACCAAACTCCCAGCCTTCAATGAATTCTTCGACAATACAGTATGAACGTTTCGTCAACCGCATTGCCAAATGGAATCCCTCAAACGCCGCTTCTTTTGTCTTAGAAATATAGATGCCGTTGCTTCCTTGGAGATCTGTCGCTTTGATAATGACAGGAAGGCGGATTTTTAGAAGTGCTTCTTCTAATTCCCGGTCACTGGAAATTTCAAAATATTGTGCCGTGCTGACCCCGCTGTTCATAAAAGCCTTCTTCATCCTGGATTTGTCATTACACATGATCGCAGCATCTTCCCCTATCCCGGTCAGACTTAATGCATCGCATGTCTTTCCCAGCGCTGAAATACCCGTATCGAGACAACAGGTTGCTACACCATCCAACTCAAGTTCCCTCGCTTTTTCTGCAACTTCCTCCGGTTCAGCGATATTCATATACCTGATTTCATCTGCCAGAGCGACACCCGGCAGATGATCCCCCGGCATAGTTCCGGCAATCACTGTCATTCCCATCTCCCTTGCCGCCTGATAAAGGCCCACCTGACCACGGCCTGCACCCAGGATCAGCAGCCTCTTACCTGCTACATTCATACTCTTTCTCCTCAATTTCTCCGATATGGACTGTCAGAATCCCTTCTACTTTGTTATCTCATCAGCATTCGTATAAATATTTTTTCTAAGCAGCACTGTCCCGACCGTTTTCATTAAGATTTTTACATCACCCCAAAATGAAACCTGCCTTGCATAGTCGGCATCTTTTTGCAATTTCTCTTCCTGAGAAACAGAGTTTCGATAATATGCCTGTGTATACCCCGTTATCCCCGGCTTGACGGTAAGCCTCACCCGTCTCTTTTCATCATAATCTGAAAGCGGTCTGTCTGTCGTTACCGGGCGCGGCCCGACAAGGCTCATATTTCCTTTTAAAACATTCAAAAACTGAGGGATTTCATCGATGGAAGTCCTGCGCAAAATTCTTCCTACGTTTGTTATTCTCGGGTCACCCGGCGAATTGTAAGTAGAATTGTCTTTATTGCGTATGTCCGGGGCGTTCATTTTCATGGATCTATATTTATACATTACAAAAATCCTGCCATTAAGCCCTCTCCTTTCTGCCCTGTAAAAAACACTTCCCCGGTCTTCCAGGTAGATCAATGGCGCCACGATTATCGTAATCACACAGACAAACGGTAACGCAGCGATACCGATGATGACGTCAAACAACCGTTTCAAATAACGCTGATACACGTCAGACTTCCTCCCTCACAATAAACTTGATTTTTTTAAGCGCCTGATCGCACAGGGCTATTGCCTGCTCCGGGTCGTCAGCCTGAGCGATAACATAACCCGCTCTGTCCAGACTGCTGGTCAGAGGAGGTATTCTGTCGCCAATAGCCCTGAGACATTCAACCTTCATGATGCCGGGAATCTTTTCCGCTTCGTCTATGCCCTCAATGCCGCTGATGATTCCTTCTTCCGCAGGAATAAACCGAATCGCACTTCCTCTGTTGAATTTGGGTGTAATATCAGGCCTCTCTCCACATGCTGCCTGAATCACCGCCTTCAGAAAATCAACTCCCGTGGCCAGCGGAACTAAGTCTGTGGTAATAAAGTCTCCTCCAAGCCTCGCCCCCAGTTCCACCACCCTTGGCCCCTTCGAGGTCACAATTATCTCAACGTGTCCCGGTCCCTCAGCCACTCCAACGGCAAGCATTGCCTGTTCCGCCAGTTTTTTAACGTTCTCTGTGATCTCATCACCAAGCCGCGACTGTTCACTGTGTCCCATTTCTATAAAATGCGGCGCCCCTGTAGTCAGCTTATCCGTTACAGCCAGCACATTTGCTTTTCCTGAGAGCATCAGCACTTCGACACTCACTTCAGGTCCTGTCATATATTCTTCAATAATAATTCTTCCGTTTCGGGAATGGCTGCGTGCATACGCAATTGCCTCCCGAACATGTTCACCATTCACTACAAGCGATACGCCCCTGCTGCCGGAATTATCTGACGGTTTCACAACACACGGGTACTGTATCGTTTCTAATATCAATGCATACGAATCATCAGGTGCGAACGCATAAAACCATGGGCTGTTCACATCGGCTCTTTTAAACGCTTCGATCATTTTTTCCTTGTCCGTTGCATTCAAAGCTGCCTCCGTGGATATTCCGGGAATATGAAGCTCTCTGCACGCCTCTGCAACAGCTCTCATTGGCATATCTGTCTGAACGGTGGTAATCCCGTCCGGATGATAATCTTTTGCCGCTTTTACAACAGCATCAATATCAATCGTACTTGCGTGGTAAAATTTATCCGCATAAGGAATGCCGACGGCTTTCTCATTGTAATCTACGACCGCCAGTTCATATCCCAATTCCTTCACTTTTTTGATCATCGGCATCTGACCTGCAGAAGCTCCGAGTATCATGATTTTTTTCATAAGGTCTTCACCTCTTCACACTTCTCACTGTCATAAATGCCTCAGCCGCATCCATGGAACACTGGTTTCCCCAAAAATGTGCTGCATATTCCAGCGCTTTCGCAGACCTGGGATGCGGGTATTCTCTCACTTCACTGTGGTAACTCAGGAATGCCTCGATTTTTTTCTCCAGTGTATCCGCAATATCAATCCACGTATCAGGCACGAAGGTTCTGGGGAAGCCCCATTCTGTGCTGCTTACCGTATAAAAAGCGTATACGTCCTCTATCCAGCGGTCCAAAGGCCGAAAGGCTACATTAGCTGCCTGAAAGAGCAGCTGATGATCCATATTAATATCTCCGCCATACTGACAGTACACAATATTCGGCTTAAACTCATCCGATATCGTTTCCAGAGGCGTAATAATCTCTGTCAGGGTAACGGTATCCAGCCGCTGATCAGGAAAACCTATCTGCCGAATTTCTTTGACGCCAAGGATTTCTCCCGCTTTCCTTACAGCTGTTTTCTGACCCATATCCTTTTTATAACGCAGGGACTCTCCCTCGCACATGATGACAGACATGACCTCATCGCCCTGACTGACGTGCCTCGCAACGGTTCCACCCGCTCCAAGCAGCTCATCGTCAGGATGAGCCGCAACCACTAAAACCTTTTTCATTACAGTATCCTCCAGTCAAATCATCTCGCCGGATTTCCTTTGACAACGGCTCCTTCCGGGACTGGCTTCACAACTACGGCGCCCATGCCCACCAGTGCTTTTTCTCCTACACTTATACCGTCCCGTACGCAGCAATTGCCGGAAATATACGCCTGTTTCCCCGTGGAGGCGCTTCCGAACATGATACTTTCTCCCACTACAAAAGTATCTTCCCCCAGAATTACATTGTGGGAAATGAAACAGCTGTTGTCTATTTTGCTGCCTCTCCTGAGCACGGTATCGTCTATTGCCCCTCTCGCGATAACAGTCAAGGCCCCAATCTGCACGTCATCCTCGATGATCACACCGCCAAACTGAGGCATCGTCACAGCTCGTCCCTCCTCGTCCCTGTTTGTAGATAATCCATCTGCGCCAATGACAGCGTTCTCACGAATAACAACATTATTTCCAACTTTTATCCTGCCGACCAGTCTGGCTCCGCTTCCCACATAAACGTTATTTCCCAATGCAACCTCTCCGCCGATGTAAGCGCCCGGAAAAATCCTGCTGTCTGACCCAATCACAGCTTTTGGAGAAATATAGGCCCCATTCACAAGACTGTACTCCTCAACCTCCGGATAATATGTAATCTCATTATCTCTGTAAAACCTGCAGTATTCGGTTCTTGGATCTGTGCTTGTTACAACGGCATGCCTCCCGGCTATCACCTCCGGAATTTCAACTTCCTCCGGCCAAAAGACCAGGCAGCTGCTGCAGGATTCCAACGCATTTACATAGTTCATATATTCTTTCGTTATGAACATAACCGCGTTGTCTTTTGGAAAATACAACGATGCCGGTCTGAAAACGTTAAATGATCTGCAAGATACATATTTTTTTACATTGACCTCAAAATACTTCATTCCGTTTCTCTCATTTCTTCTGTGCAAAACATGTTAATCTTTTACAGTAACTCCGCAGCAGCCTTTTTCACAGCCCAGGCCAAATAGTCTATATCTTCATCACTCAGACACGTATGCATCGGCAGCGTGATCTCATTCTTGAACTGCTCATACGCATTCGGATAATCCCTGATATCAAATCCAAGTGCCTGATATCCTGTATGCATCGGCAGCGGCTTGTAATGCACATTCGTTGTCACACCCAAATTGGCCATCCTGACAATAAAATTATTACGGATTTCCGGTCCTATGGCAGACTGCCCTCTGAAGAGACGCAGAATGTAAAGATGTCCGGATGACTGCCACTCTCCCGTATAATGCTTTACAGTTTCTGCACTGATACCATCCAGCGCGTTGTCCAGCTTCTCAATCATGATCTTCCTTCGCTGTAACATGCTGTCATAACGCCTGATCTGCCCAAGGCCGATTCCGGCATGAACATCCGTCATATTACACTTGAACCAAAGACCGGCGATGTCGTATTCCCAGGCACCCAGCTTCGTCTTTGCCAGCGCGTCCTTGCTTTGGCCGTGAAGGCTCATCAGCATATACAGGTGATAGAGTTCCTCATTATCAACGCCCGGAATGTCTTTCCACACAACTGCCCCGCCTTCCGCAGTCGTAAGGTTTTTCACGGCATGAAACGAAAAGCAGGTAAAGTCCGCAAGGCTTCCCGCCGGTGTGCCTTTATATACTGCTCCAAAAGAGTGGGCCGCATCTGCCATAACTATGATGCGGCCAATTGCCTGCTGGATCCTGTTGTGGGACGGCTGAAACAACTTTTTCTTTCGTTCCACAATCTCACAGATCCTGTCATATTCACAGGGAATACCGAAAAGATCCACAGGAATAATTATTTTTGTATTTTCTGTAACAGCCTCCTCAAGCTTTTCATAATCCATCGTGAATTTTCCGGGTTCACAGTCAATCATCACGATCTTAGCCCCAACATGCTCCACCACAGAGGCGGAAGCGGTGTATGTATAGGCCGGAACTATGACTTCATCTCCCGGCCCAATGCCAAGGATACGGAGGGTCATCTCAGAGCAGGCCGTATTTGAATTCAGACACACTGCCCTGGAAGTCCCACAGCGTTTGGCTGTCAGCCTTTCTAATTCTTTCGTCTTAGGTCCTGTGGTTATCCAGCCGGAACGAAGGGCATCCACCACCTCATTTATCTCATCCTCCGTGATATCCGGGGGACTGAACGGGATATCACGCTTTACAAACTCATTTTTCATCTCAGTACTTTCCATTTTTGTCTTATTCTTGCTGTCACATCTTTAGCTTTTACAGACAATTTCCAAACCCGCCCACATTGTATTATTTACATAATGCAGCGGGACTTCCAGACGGGCCATACGTTTATGGCGGTCAATTTTTTTGATATAGCACTCTAATCCCTGAAGCGGCCCTTCATTGATATGTGTTATCCCATCACTAATATATCCCCTGGATAATTTAAGGTGATGGGAGGAATCACACAGTGAGCGTAAAAATCTCTCTTCTTCCGGCATTACCTTAAACAGGGCACTGTGACCGCCCTCTGCCTTCATGAAATCACAGCAATGCTCCAATTCATCAGGATTAATGTTTTCATCTGCAGATTCCAAAAATATGTAATTGGGGAACATTAAAGCATTTTCTGTATGCCACTGTCCCTGATAGCGTTTCATGCGATCAAATGTGAATGTAAATATATCCTGTATTCTATCTTTAATTATGTAACTGCGACTGGACTGTAAAATATCAGCCGTCTCACCTGAAGGACACCTCAGCGCATACCACATGAACAACACCTCCATTTTCGCAGAATACCGAATTCTATGAAAGCGCTGTCAAAAGGTTCATCTGCTTTTTCTTAAATTCCATCGAGGAATGAAAATAATATTCCAATGTTATTTTGATATCAGAATGCCCCAGAATTTCACTTAAGGTTTTGGGGTCCATCCCCGCCATGATGCACCGTGTGGCAAACGTATGCCGAAGCGTATGAAAATTCAGGTATCTCACTTCCGCCTCCCGCAAACATTTTTTATACCGATACTGCATCGTGCGGGGCTCCATGGGAGCCTGGCTGCCGGTGAGTACGTAATCGAGCTCTGTGTAATTTCCGGCTAAAGCCCGTATATATCCGTACAAAAATTCCGGTATGGGAATCATTCTTATGGAAAACACACTTTTTGGCTCTGATATGATCAGGTTTGTCTTCTTTTCGGCCGTTCGGTTGTCCAGCGGCAGCCGCTGAATCGTGTGCTGGATATGAATGTAGCTTCCTTCGAGGTCAATATCACACCATCTCAAAGAACACAATTCTCCCAGCCGAAGCCCCGTATACAGGCACAGATAAATGCCGAATGTTGACAAGTTCATGTTTTTCTTAATATAATTTTCCAGTTTGGCCTGCTCCTCCTCAAGAAATACCCTGGCTACATTCTTTGTTTTTCCCAGTCTCAGGGACAGCGTGACCGGCACAGGGATCAAATTCTTGCTGTAGGCCAGCTGAAGCGTATGATTTATAATCATAATGATGCACCGAAGATTTCCCGGTGAGACAGCAGGGCTTTGGGAATATCCGTCCCTCAATAAACTAAGACGAAAACGTTCCAACATCTGGGGGGTAATTTGTGTGATTTCGATCTCTGAAAAAAATGGAAAAATGTGATTCTGGCTCAGCTGCTTATACTTAACATATGTGGACAATGCATTCCTGCCTTTTACACTCTGAAGCCAATCAAGAACCTCATCATTAAAATAAATTTTTTCTGTCTTCATAACTAGTTGTGTGCCCCTTTCGTTTTGATTAGTCTGGCAGATTATATTACTGCAGTGTTCTTATTATTATACATTTTTACAAAAATATAGGGGAGAATTCAGAAATTATATACAGATTGGATTATTTAGCATTTGCAATCTTTCTGTTGCATTCTTATTTCATCTGAGGTATAATGATTTAGATTTCATAGAATTCGGTATTCTGCGAAAAGATTTGAATTGACGGAAAATAGATATGAGAATTGGCAGAAAAATAAAAAGATCTTAGAAATCAGCAATGTGATGACGCTGTTTCCAAGACCTTTTGTTTTCTGTTTTTATGTAATTATTAAACTTCAAAGTAAAGATTGTAAAATACTATGTTTATTTGCCTGTTCTACTAATAAGAATAACCTGAAACTACAGGCTTGAATTGTAATCTGCTTTCTTTTCAGGGTATAGCAGATCAGTATATCTAAATATCGTTTATTATCTGTTAAATTCCAATTCATCTACATATTAGATTTATAATGATTCCGCAAAAAACAGAAAACAGGAATGCATCTACTTCATTATCATGAATATATTCAATAATTCCTCTAATATTCAATCCAATTTCCTGATTCCCATTTAAAATTTCGAAATCATTTATGTTGTTTAATTCAAAAGTGTCATACATTTTTCCAGCTACTTCACCATTCCATTTTGTATTTCCGGCAAAGTTTTCGGTGCCGTCAAGATTTATGCGCAAATTGGTTTGCAGATCTCTGAGCTGAGTGAA
>CAZUNG010000003.1:0-289732 GCA_964621905.1 uncultured Ruminococcus sp.
AAAATGACCTGAAAATTTAATTATTTCCCTCTTGACATATCACCGCTGGACTTATCAGCATTGATTATACACTTGTCCGGCAAGCGGTTCAATGGACAACACCGGTCAGTTGTCCGGCAAAAATTCGAACTCCTTGTTATTTGCCCGTCAATTGATATTCATTTGCCCGATTTTTACCTAAACGGACTTTGTTTGTCCGTTGTGTGAGTGGGATATATTCGTTATACTGCTGTCCGAAAAAGAAATGAAAGGAGCAGAAATATGCTTGATAAAAAGTACAAGATTTGTTTTTTAACACCCCTTGGAAACCGTGGCGGAACGCTGTATATCAACATAGGCGAAGGAGCGGCAAACGGATGCCTTGAAGTGATGAATCACAAAAATCCTATTTTAGATTTGATGCTATCGGATGGGAGCATTTCGTTTTCCGGTGAAATAGAAAGCCTTGTAAGCAAGACGGAATACACTGCAGCAGGTACAATCTGCGAAAGAAAAATTCTCATAAATCTGAAAACATCGTCCGGCATATATTCTGTTTCCGGAGAGGAGATTTCAATAGATGAAGAAATTCTATAATCGTATCGTCAACCACCGAACGCTCATCATTACATCGTTTCTGATTGTATTTGTTGTTTGTCTTGTATGTAAGCAATTTGTTGCAGTCAACTACGATATGAATGACTACTTGCCGGAGGACAGCGCATCCACACAGGCGCTTGACATGATGAACGCGGAATATGACGGAGGTATCCCTAACGCCCGTGTGATGATGAACCATATAAATATCGCCGAAGCGCTTGAGTATAAAGAAAAGCTATTATCAGTTGACGGTGTTTCCGATGTCACCTGGCTTGATGATGTAGAAAGCGTCATCGTTCCCCTCGAATTACTCGATTCCGACACGGTGGAAAGCTATTACAAAGACGAAAACGCATTGTTTTCGCTTACGATAGACGAGGACAAACGCATCAATGCCGTAAGCAATATTCGTGAGATTATCGGTGACGATAATGAAATGACTGGGAGTGCAGTTTCAGCGGCTGTTGCAACCACCAGTACAGTAAACGAAATTTCTACTATCGCTGCCATCGCCGTAGCGTTTGTGCTGTTAGTACTCATTCTGACAACAACTTCCTTTGCCGAGCCGTTTATCATACTCATTGGGCTTGGCATTGCCGTTGTAATCAATGCTGGTAGCAATCTTATTTTCGGTGAAATATCCTTTGTTACCAATGCGGCGGGAAATATCTTGCAGCTTGCTGTTTCACTTGACTATTCGGTATTCCTTTTGCACCGCTTTGAGGAATGCAAAAAAAAGAATTCCGATGCAAAAGCGGCGATGGTGGACGCTCTTACCATGTCAACAACCTCAATACTATCAAGCGGACTGACAACGGTTATCGGATTTTTGGCATTGTGCCTAATGCAGTTTGGTATCGGACCCGACCTCGGTCTCGCGCTTGCAAAGGGTATTGCAATCAGTCTTATCACGGTATTTGTTTTTATGCCTGCTTTCATCTTGTCAACTTATAAACTGATTGACAAAACCCATCATCGAACGTTTATGCCGTCCTTTAAGGGCTTCGGTAAATTTGTCAGTCGCATAATACTACCTATGGTAATTGTATTTGCCATTCTGATTATGCCGAGTTATCTTGCATCCAATTCAAACAGCTTCTATTACGGCGCATCGCATATCTTTGGAAGTCAGACACAGCTTGGTTCTGACACGGAAAAGATTGAGGAAGCCTTCGGTCAGCAGGATACTTATGTGTTGATGATTCCGAAAGACAGCACCGCAACCGAAGCGGAGTTATCCGATGCACTCCATAATATTCCGCAGGTGAAAAGTATTCTTTCCTATGTGGATACCGTCGGAACTGTTATTCCGGAGCAGTATCTTGACAGCGGAACGCTTTCAAGGCTGAACAGCGAGCATTATACCCGTATGGTTCTGACGATGGATGCTGAATATGAAGGAGATGAAACCTTTTCGTTAATACAGACGGTTCGTGATACGGCGGAGCAGCATTATCCCGGACAATGGTATCTTGCAGGCGAAGGTGTTTCCACTTATGACCTGATGAATACCGTTACCGCCGATATGGTTAAGGTGAATTTTGTGGCAATCGGTGCGGTTTTCCTCGTACTGCTTCTGACAATGAAATCTGTATCCTTACCGGTTATCCTTGTGCTTTCCATCGAAACGGCAATTTGGATCAACCTATCCATTCCGTATTTCGCCGATGATACGATTTTCTACATTGCCTATCTGATTATCAGTTCCATTCAACTCGGTGCAACAGTAGATTATGCAATACTGTTCACCGACCGCTACAAGGAAATGCGGGAGACCTTGCCGAAAAAAGAGGCGGTCATCGAAACAATCTCGGCGGTATCGGTTTCTGTCCTCACATCGGCAAGTGTACTGACTGTAGTCGGATTCCTGCTCGGCATATTTTCCACTCACGGCTTGCTCTCGCAGCTCGGCTTTTTCCTTGGCAAAGGCACGCTTTGTTCCCTTGCAATCGTTCTTTTCGTCCTGCCCGGACTGTTATACAGCTTCGATAAGCTTGTTATTTGCAAGAAAAAATCTAAGGAGGTTATATCCAAATGAAACATATAAAGAGAATTACAGCGGCTGCATTATCCATACTGTTGCTCGGAGGAATGGCTGCTCCGGCTTATGCTGCACCTGCCCCCATCCAAAAGCAGGAGGTCATCTATGTCATGACCGATGCATCCGGCAAAGTAACGGATATAGAAGCGGTTAATATTTTTGCAGGCGGAGACATCACCGACTACGGCGACTATTCTTCTATAAAAATTCTGAACACTACCGATGAAATTCACCAAAGCGGGGATAAAATCAGCATTTCATCAACTGCTGACCAGATTTATTACCAAGGTACTATGAACAGTACCGTCATCCCTTGGAATATCTCCATTCGCTATTTTCTTGACGGCAAGGAATATACGGCATCCGACCTTGGCGGAAAAAGCGGAGCCCTTGAAATCCACTTTTCAGTAAGTAAAAACGAACAATGCTCCAGTGATTTTTACGAGAACTACGCTTTGCAGGCGTCCTTTACAATGGATACCGAAAATTGTTCCAATATCACTGCTGACGGTGCAACCCTTGCTAATGTGGGCAGCAACAAGCAGATTACCTATACCATTCTGCCCGATAAAGGCGCTGAGTCGGTTATGAAAGCAAATGTGACCGATTTTGAAATGGATGCCGTATCTATCAATGGGATTAAATTAAATTTGAATGTTGAGATTGATGATGCAGAGCTTATGGATAAAGTTAACGAACTAATGAACGCAACAAAAAAGCTGAATGGCGGTGCAGGCACACTAAATGATGGTACAGGTACATTGAAGGACAGTTCCGGTTCACTTTTGAGCGGTACAGAAAGTTTGAACAGTGGTGTATCGGAGCTTGATTCCGGCATCGGAACTTTACAAAGCGGTATCAATGCTATGCAAACGGGACTTGATACCCTTTACAGAAAATCAAGCGATTTAACTTCCGGCTCACTCGAAATGAAGACAGCTCTTGGAACGCTTCAGAGCAATCTGAATAGTATCTCCGTTTCAACTGATCAAATTGCAGTTCTGACGCAAAGCTTTGCTGCTATCAAGAAAGGTATCAGTGACTTGTATGATGGTGTTGTTAACCTGCAAAATAGTCTCGGCTATGCTCAGTATAAAGTACTGATGAATCAAAACGGGTTAGAGATAGACACACTTAAAGCAGGAAACAATGCTGCGATTACAAATTTATCGGGACAGATTTCTTCTCTGCAAACTACGCTCTCACAGATTTCGGGTGTTCCCGGTTATGAGACACAGGCCGCACAGTTGCAGGCGCAGATTTCTTCACTTCAGAATGTGGTTGCCTTACTGACCGGCAATAATGCAGCCATTGGAGGTACAGAAAGCTATCTGAATAGTGTATCTGCCGGAGTTACGGATTTGTATAACGGCGTTTCTGCACTAAAATCGAAATATGATGAATTTGATTCGGCTATTTCTACGCTTGCCAATACACTCGGCGATATGCGAATTAAGATGACAGCGCTTACAGCTGGCGTCAATACGCTGGTTGCTAAATACACGGAGCTTGATACGGGAATAACAGAATACACAAATGGTGTAGCTGCAATCGTTTCAAGTTACAGCCAGATCGTTGACGGAGTTACTTCCCTTGCACAGGGAAGTAAAAAACTGCTTGAGGGTGCTGGAACACTCAGCTCCGGTGCATCCGAACTTTACAATGGCGTGGTATCTCTATGCGATGGCGCAGCGAAACTGGCTGACGGTACGAGTGAATTGTATTTCAGCACCGACGGAATGGAAGCACAAGTGCAGGATAAAATCGATGAAATTCTTGCTTCCATCGGCGGCGAAGAAACAGAAACAGTATCGTTCATATCCGATAAAAACACAAATGTCGATTCCGTTCAGTTTGTAATCAAGACTTCCGCGATTGAAAAAACAGAGGCTGCAGAAACGGGGGCAGCTCAGGCGAAAACTCTGAATTTTTGGCAGAAACTACTTCGACTGTTTGGAATTAACTAAGATCAGGCAATATTAAAAAGCGACTATCTTGATTTTGTTTCAAGAGACCGTTCTTTTCATCATAGATTCTGTTTTTCATAAGACAATCGTGATTGTAAGGGTTCTGCCATCCAGGGAGGAAGCAGTGATTTTCCCTTTATGCGCCAAAACAATCGCCCGGGCAATGGAAAGTCCGATTCCGTATCCGCCGGTTTGGGCGTTTCTGGACTGATCTGTTCGGTAAAAACGGTCAAACAGATGGTGAAGCTGCTCCGGCGTAATAAATGCTACTGTATTTGACACCCGAATATAAATGTTTTTTCCTCGTTTATCGGCAGTGACGGTGATCTTCCCGGTTTCAGCGGAATATTTTAACGCGTTTTCCAGCAAAATAGAAATCAGCTGACGGATGGCCTTCTCATCGCCATGAAAAGAAAGCATCGGTTCAATATGACTTGCAATAGATTTGCACTGCACTCTGGCAAGCGACAGGAATGACTGAACTGTCTCCGCCAATACATCGGAAAGCGGAAAGTCAATCATTTGCAGGGGATTGTTCTCTTCCTCCATCCGGGCAAGGTAAATGAGATTATTTGTCAGCCCCGTAAGCCGCTGTGTCTGTTTCTGAATATCCTGAATCCATTCATTTTCCCCATACTCCAACTCAAGGACAGAGGCGTCTGCGTCAATGATGGTCAGCGGAGTTTTGATCTCATGCCCGGCATCTGTAATAAAGCGTTTTTGCTTCTCATAGCTTTCCATGACTGGTTTGGTTATTTTCTTTGAAGCCAGCACGACGAGGATAAATACAGAAATAAAACCAAGAATGGAGACAAGGATACTGATGATCAGGAAAGAGCGGAACGTTGTGAGATTTCTGCCGCAGTCCAGAAAAATAATGCGCATACCATCATCAGTTATCTGTTTTACATAGCGATAATGGGCGATAAAGCCACTCTGGCGTGAGGAAGCCCAAAGGCTTTCGGCATATGCAATAGCAGTTTCGGTGTCAACAGCAGCAATCTTTCCGGTATCGACAGAGGTTGCAAAACCGTTGCCATTCAGCAGTACAGAAAAAAAACGGGATTCAAAAGGAACTTCCGGTGACATATCTTTTGGAACATTTTCCTTTCGGTTCTCTGGTTTTGCAGAGCTGCTGCCTTTTGGGAATGTTCCATCGTTTTCTTTAAGGACTGAAAGTACTTTATCAGCTTCTTTCACGACATTACGGTAGTTTAAGAAGTTGATAATCCCCATAATGGAAAAGAGGACTGCAAATACGGACAGCATGGCGGTTAAAATGAATTTGACGCGCAGTTTTCTGATCATGAGACGGCCTCCAGCGAATACCCGGCATTTCTTGTAGCCTTTATCTGAATATCAGCGTGCAGTGCGGTTAGCTTTTTCCTCAGATATGAGATATAGACCCAGACGACATTGATCTCAGTGTCACTGTCATACCCCCATATTTTTTCCATAAAGCGTTCCGTAGAAATCAAACGTGTCGGATTGCTCATCAGTATTTCCATAACCTGAAACTCTTTATTGGCTAAACGAAAGTTGCCGCTCGGTGAAGAAAGTTCAAAGCTTGAGCGGTCCAGTGAAATATTTCCCAGGCGCAGAATGGAATCGGGCAGGGCCATTTGGGTTCGTGTCATGGCCCGGATACGCGCCAGCAGTTCTTTGGGGGCAAAGGGTTTGGTCAGATAATCATTTGCTCCGAGATCCAGTCCGGACACTTTGTCATCAATCTCAGATTTTGCGGTCAGTATCAGTACGGGAATCAGATTTCCCGTTTCCCGTATTTTTCGCAGCACGCTCAGGCCATCCAGTTTCGGCATCATAATATCGAGGATTACACCGTCATAGTTTCCGGCATCGAGATAGGAAAGCGCTTCTTCGCCGTCATAGACGGCATCAACAGAATAGTTGCTTTTCTCGAGTATGGCAGTTAATGCTTTGGAAAGTGATTTTTCATCTTCGGCAAGTAAAAGTCTCATTCAGATTCTCCCTTCTCATAAGCTGGCAGCATTGTCAATGGCAATAGTATAACAGGATGAGCTTAAGTATAATTTAAACAGACTGCAATGCTTCTTAAATGTAAGTGTAGCATGAATTATTTTTTGTCACAAGATCTGCTTGATTTTGCGACATAAATGTCGCATAATAAAGAAAAAGACACGGATGTCGCAAAAAGGAGAGGATATGGGGACGAAAGGTCATCAAACCAGAGAACTGATAAAGAGTCGGGCATATTTGCTGTTTGCTGAGAAAGGATTTTCAGCCGTTACGATGAAGGATATTTGTGAAGCGTGTGGACTCAGCAGAGGAGGTCTGTACCGTCATTATGAAAGCACGCAGCAGGTTCTGGAGGATATTTTAGAGGGAACTTCCCAGGCGGATACGGAAACAGTGTGTGAGAGCATGGACAGGGGGGTATCGGCATGGGGGATTCTGGATGACATTTTGGAACGTATGCGTCTGGAGATGGTGGATGCCGGGCATTCTCTGAGTTTTGCACTGTACGAGTATTCCTGTATGTGTGACAGCGGGTTTATGGAGGCTCAAAACCGGAAGGCACGTGAAAAATGGGGAAGTCTGATCGATTATGGAATTCAAAGAAAAGAATTTGCAGCCGTAAATGTAGAACAGATGACGGATATGATCTTATATACCTATCAGGGAGTCAGGATGTGGAGCCGGATGATGCCGATTAAGCAGAAGACAGCTCAAAATATTGTTGACAAGATCAGAACGGATCTGGAGAGGAAGGAATTATGAATTTTGAACTGAGAAAATGGAAGCTGAGTGATGTAACGGATGTGGCACAGTATGCGAATAATCAAAAAATTGCGGCCAATCTGCGCAATGTATTTCCGTACCCGTATACAAAGCAGGATGCTGAAACCTATGTGTGCTCCTGTGTGGAAAATGCCGAAGTGAGGCAGATTTGCCGGGCGCTCGTGGTGAATGATCATGTGGTTGGAAGCATTGGAATATTTTGCGGCGGAGATGTGTATGAGAAAAGCGGAGAACTTGGGTATTGGCTTGCAGAAGAGTACTGGAACAAAGGGATCATGACAAGGGCAGTAAAGAGAATCTGTCAGGAAGCATTTGCGGCGTTTGATATTGTACGGATTTATGCGGAACCGTTTGCTTATAATACCAGTTCCAGAAGAGTACTGGAGAAGGCTGGTTTTACCTTGGAGGGGGTTATGAGACAGGGGGTATACAAAAATAGCAGAGTGTTTGACTACTGTATGTATTCTCTTCTCAGGGAAGAGTGTGAACTGAATTTATAAGTGGTATTCGCCGGAAATTTGCGTTATAATTTTTATGGCAACAAGTTTACCTGCTGTCTGAAAATGCAGATATGCGGTGAAGTGACAGACAAAGATAAAAACACAACGTATGGCCAGGTCATACAGATCCGGTAGGTAGTCCGGACATAAACAGCGGTATAAAGCGCTGTTTATAAGTAACCTTCCTCCTTAGGTCGTCCATTTTTTGTCCGGTATGAAGTTATTTTAAGGAGGAAACACCATGGACAGAGTATCAGTGACAGTAAGCGTATTTTTCGAGGAACCATTTTGGCGGGGTGTGATGGAAAGGGTCACAGACTGCAGTTCAGTCCGGCTGTGGAAACCGTTGTAAAGAAGACACATGTAAATCCGAAGAGGATACAGCGGACGGTGCGCAGGCATCTGGAGGACGTAGGCATTGGGACAAAGTCCCAGCAGGCATTGAAATTACAGCAGGAGCAGACAAAGAAGGAGCACAAAATATTTGGGAAAGAGCAAAAAGAAGCCGAACAGCTTCGGAGGTTTGCGTTAAAACAGCAGAAGAAAAAAGAAAAACACAGGGGCAGGTGAACTGCTAAAGTTTGGATGAGAACAGATGTCAGCCGATTCTGTATTTTGGTGAATACCGGTCACATGGCCCCCGGAACACCCGGTGATCCTTCGCAGCAGCCGGAATCCCCTGTATCCGTAAAAGTTTCACCTCACAATCTGTAATCATAGGATGACATATTTTAACAACGGGTTAATTTTTTTCTGAAAAGGATATGCCAAAGTAAAAAGGCATATCCTTTTACAAATGATTTAATGCACGAGTCCCTTGATAATATCTGTACATTTATCGATTCCCAGTCTGCTGCTGTCAAGGGTCAGGTGATAATTCTGCGATTTTCCCCACTCCTGATCAGTGTAGTACTTATAATTGACAGAACGTTTTTTGTCTTTGTCACGCAGACGCTTCTCAGGGGCTAGATTGCGTTCTCCGTACTTTTCGACAATTCTTCTGGCACGGTCTGCGAGAGGCGCGTGAATAAAGATATTCCATACGTTTTCCATATCACGTAAAATGTAGTCGGCACAGCGGCCAACAATGACACAGGATTCACGTTTTGCAATATCCAGGATCAGGTTCTGTTGTGCGATCCACAGATAGTCTGCGGCTGACACTCCCGACTGATCCCGGCCTACGAAGGCGTAAGAAAAGATATTTCCGGCCGGGGAATACTCGCCGGCCTCCGCAATATATTCCGGGGTATACCCGGTACTCTCTGCAACTTTCTCGATGATTTCCTTATCATAATAAGCATATCCCAGATCTTCTGCGACCTTTTTCGCAATTGTACGGCCGCCGCTTCCAAATTCCCTGCTGACTGTTATAATATTGTTTGCCATATCACGTTCCTCCTTGACGCTTTATATTTATTATACACCAGATGACTTGATTTTTCTTGTATTTATTTTCTTCATGAACATGCAGGCGATCGCGGCAGTCAGGGCTTCTGCAATGATAAATGTAATCCATACGATATCAGGAGCCAAAACAGAGAATGCCCATGCTGTCGGAAGCACAAAGATGAGCTGTCTCAGCAAGGACAGGATCAGCGATTCGATGCCGCAGCCAAGTGCCTGGAAAATCCCCTGAAAGGCGATGTTCGCCCCAGCGAACACAAAACTGACAGAAACAACCCGCATAGCCGTAATGCACAGATCTTTTGTCTGTGCTGACAATGAAAAAAGTCCGGCAAGCGGTGCGGCAAAAATTTCAAGGGCAATCAGACATACGATCATGATCACGAAGGTATACAGCATTCCAAATTTCATTCCGTCCCGTACCCGTTTTTGGTCTTTCATTCCGTAATTAAAGGAAACGATAGGGGTGATGGCATCACGCAGGCCAAAGGCGGCAAAAAGAACAAACTGCTGTACTTTGTAAAAAATACCGTATGCAGTTACATAAGGACTTCCGATCTTTCCGAAAATAATATTAATTCCATAATTCATAATTGACATCACACCCTGGGCAATAATGGCGGGGACTCCTATGGAATAAATTTCTGCGACAATTCTTCCGTGAAGTTTTAGATTATTAAAATGAAATGGAATTTCCCTGTTTAATTTAAAATGAAAACCGGCGGCTAAAATAAGAGATACAATCTGACCGATGACGGTTGCATACGCCGCACCGCTGATGCCAAAAGCCGGACAGCCGAGCAGACCGTAAATCATGATCGGATCCAGAATCATGTTTGTCACCGCACCTGCAACCTGAGCGATGGTGGAAAACAAAGACTTGCCTGTGGCCTGCAAAACTTTTTCAAAGATTGAGAAGAATACAATTCCAAATGAGATAGCACAGCAGATGCCTAGGTACTGGTCTGCCATTTCCCTGACCATTGGGTCTTTTGTTTGTGTTGCGATAAACGCATCAGTTCCGAAAATACCGAAAATCAGAAATACCGCGTAAATTATGCCGGCCAAAGTCATGGCATTACCCGCAATCGTGCCTGCTTTTTTACGGTTTCCCTGCCCCAGAGTCCTGGCAAGCAGTGCGTTTGTACCGACGCCGGTTCCAATACCGATGGCGACAATCAGCATTTGAACCGGAAACGCCAGCGTCAATGCTGTGACCGCTGATTCACCGATGCCTGTAGCGGATGCAGTGTCCGGCATATTGGATACAAAGTAACTGTCCACAATATTATAGACAGCCTGCAGCACCATTGATAATATCATCGGAATGCCCATATGAAGCATCAGTTTTCCGACAGGCAGCGTACCCATTTTGTTTTGTGTAACTCTTTCTTTCATGATTGACCTCCTCTTTATAAAAACAAAAAAAGTGCGTGAATCCATCTGGATTTACGCACTTTTTGCTACTCGATACTGTTATTTTAGCAATGCATTTTTAAAATGTCAACTCTTTTTTCTATAGAGAAGATGGCTGATCTGCGCTATAATGTCTTATAAGAAAGAGATATCTCAGATTAAAAAAATCACGATGGACAGACTGTAGATTAAGTCGGAGAGACAGAAGGGGATAAGATGTTGTCAAGACAGGAAGTCATCAGGCATTGCATGACGTTTCAAGGGGTTTATGAAGATTACCATTTAAGGATCATAACTGGACATGTATGAGGATTCGTGAAACAAGGCGGATTTTTGGCGGAATGCTTTTTCCTCAGTGGCACCGTCCTACCACATGAACAAAGAGCACTGGAATTCGATCATTTTGGATGGAACGGTACCGGACAAAGAGATAAAGCGGATGATAGCGGAGAGTTATGAGCTTTGCGGCAGGAGAAAAAAATAAGATGAAGACGATCAAAGTAGTGGCGGCGATTATTAAAAAGGATGGTAAAATTTTTGCCACGCAGAGAGGTTACGGGAAATTTAAAGACGGGTGGGAATTCCCAGGTGGAAAGATAGAGACTGGAGAAACACCGGAAGAAGCTTTAATGCGGGAAATTATAGAGGAACTTGACACGGTAATTGAAGTTGGAGAACTGATTGATACGGTGGAATATGATTATCCGGATTTTCATCTGAGTATGGAATGTTATTTATGCCGGGTGGTCAGTGGATCACTTAGACTGTGTGAGCATAAAGCTGCAAAATGGCTGGAGAAAGAAGAATTGAACAGCGTGGATTGGCTTCCTGCAGATGTAGAATTGATGGAACGTTTGAGACGATTGTTGTGGTGACGCTGATTTTGATTTTGTGCATATTTTTAACGTCACTGCACATAATAAATCAAAAATCAGAAAGAGGGCACAAAATATGGAGGAACAAACAAAGAGACTTCTAAAAGAATGCAATCGTGGCTGCAAAATGGCCGTCGACAGCATGGATCAAATCAGCGCGTACGTAGAAGATGAAAACTTGGGAAGGGTTATAGACAATTACAAAACAGAGCATGAAAAATTAGAGGGAGAGTCCGCGAAGCTCCTGGGACAGTACGGAGAGCAGGAGCAGGAACCGGGGGCAATGGCATCAACATTTTCTTGGGCTACCACAGAGATGAAAATGCTGGTGAAAGATGACAGTAACCAGATTGCAAAGATTATGATGAATGGCTGTAATATGGGGATTCAATCAATCAGTGAGGCGATGAGTCAGAACCATGAGGCATCAGAAGAAAGCCAGATGGTCGCCAAGAATCTGGTCCGGATGGAAGAAGATTTCATGGGAGAACTGAAATCATTCTTATAGAAGATCATGATATAACAGAAAGATTGTCTGCATGTATCTGGTGTGGTAAGATAGTTGCATGGGACATAGGGAAAGCCGATGGTAGAGCGAAAATCTGTTTATTAAATAATGGGCAGGTGCGTTCCATTATTCGGCTTTTATTTTTGCCATTCGTTGGCACAATAGGGAGGTACATATGACAAGGGAGAATTTAGCGATAGAAGTGGTAGAACGTCTGAAAAAAGAATATCCGGATGCCGTCTGCACATTGGATTATGACCAGGCATGGAAACTTCTGGTCAGTGTGCGGCTGGCTGCACAGTGCACCGATGCCAGAGTCAATGTGGTCGTTGAAGATTTGTATGAAAAATATCCCGATGTAGATGCGCTGGCAGCGGCAGATGTGGAGGATATTGAACGAATCGTCCGCCCGTGCGGACTGGGCAAAAGCAAAGCGAGAGATATCAGTGCCTGTATGAAAATTTTAAAGGATGAGTATGGCGGGAAGATTCCCAAGGATTTTAATGCGCTGTTAAAACTTCCGGGAGTGGGAAGAAAGAGTGCAAACCTGATCATGGGAGATGTCTTTGGTGAACCTGCGATTGTGACGGACACACATTGCATACGTCTTGTAAACCGGATTGGGCTTGTTGACGGAATGAAAGAACCAAAAAAAGTTGAAATGGAACTGTGGAAAATCATTCCGCCAGAAGAAGGAAGTGATTTTTGTCATCGTCTGGTGTTTCACGGAAGAGACATTTGTACTGCCAGGACAAAACCGCACTGTGAAAAGTGCTGTCTGTCTGATCTTTGTGAAAAAAACGGGGTAGATGATGAAAAGAGGCGAAAGAAAGATGTTTGAATCAAGATGCAAAGTTCAGTGTAATTCCTGTGAGCGCAAAGAGCAGGTACATTGTACTGGTTGTACTACGATGGAAAAGCCGTGTAAGATGCTTTGTTCAGTGGGGCAGATCAGGGTTTTGTAATCTGGATCATTTTAACCTGGAAGTGCCTGGCTGCTATGGAGATATCACCAGATTGAAAAAAATACATTGTGAAATAAACATGAGAACGCATGTCTATCAGACAAGTGTCCGCATGAAAAGTCAGGAAACAGAGACGATACTCCGCTATACTGAGGTCATGAAAGAGGAGGAGAAACAGATGGAATGGATTTCAGGGCTTCAAAAGGCAATCGATTACATGGAAGAGCATTTGACAGAAGAACTCGATTTTGCAGAGATTGCTGCGCAGGCGTATTCGTCGAATTTTCATTTTCAGCGGGTGTTTTCGATTCTCTGTGGATTTACGCTTGGAGAATACATCCGCCGCAGACGGTTGACACGGGCAGGAAGTGAACTTGCAGCAACGGACAGCCGTGTGATAGACATAGCACTGAAGTATGGGTATGACAGCCCGGAAAGCTTCTGTCGTGCCTTTGCGAGATTTCACGGCATCAAACCGACGCAGGCCCGTGCAAAGAAGGCAGAACTGAAGTCTTTTTCTCCCCTTTCCATCAAATTAGTATTAGAAGGAGGAACAGAGATGGATTACAGGATTGAGAAAAGAGATGCGTTTTCAGTGGTGGCGAAACGAAAAAGATTTAGCGGAGGGATTGAGATCACACAGCAGAGTATCCACGAGACATGGGAAGAGTGCAACACGGACGGAACGATTGGCAGGCTCTGCCGATACGTAAAACCTGACGGTATTTTTGGAGACGCGATTGTTGGAATCTGTTTTGATAATCCGCACGAAGGAGACTTCGACTATGCGATCGGCGCTGCCTGTGAAGATGGTGAAGCAGCAAAAGGTCTGACCATAGAGACCATTCCGGCAAACACATGGGCGGTGTTTAAAGGAAGAGGAAGAATGCCGGAAGCATTTCAGGATCTCTATAAACAGCTTTATACAGAATTCTTTCCAACCAGTAATTATCAGCCGTCAGGAGGCATGTGTATCGAGGTGTATCCAAGTGATGAAGTGCATTCCGAGGATTTCTCATTTGAAATCTGGTTTTCGGTTGCGCCGAAATAAATGCAAAAATGCGCAGGGACTGTTGTGGTTCCTGCGCATTTTCATAGGAAAAAAATTATGAAATTTGCTTTTCCGCGTTGTTTGCCAGATTGTATACATTGTTGCTGGCAGCGGTATGTTTAACCGGGGTTACGCCGGCTCTTTCCATCAGCGGACGGTTGTATTCATCCAGGCAGTCCAGCCAGATCTGCTCCCGCTCTGGGAAACGATCCAGGAATCCACACAGTGCCATCCATTTACCGCCTGGGGCCATCATACTCAAAGTTTCGTTGATGGAATCTTTGATCTGTTCTGGCGTGGCGGATGGGTTGTCCAGCACCGCCTGATTGTTGAAGCCCCCGCATACCGTCAGACGGTCACCGAACTGCTGTTTAATCTCCAGCGGATTGTTCTGAATCTGTACCGGATTCAGGGCATCAATTCCCATATCGACGAGCTCGGGAACAAGATCATGGATTTTCCCGCAGGAATGATGCTGATAGATCATGCCAAGTCCTTTTACCGCATCAATGACGCGCTGCAGATGAGGCTTAATAATGCGCTGCCATTTGTCAACGGGCATAAACAAGCCGGTGTTGGTGGAATAGTCATCGTGGAACTGCAGCATATCAGGCTTATAGTATTTTGCGATACGCTCAATTAATCCGATCTTGTAGTCCGCCATAGCTCCCATGAAATCAGAACTGGCCTCCTCGTCTGTCATGATATTGACAAGGGCCTCCTCAAATCCGCAGAACATGTGCAGACTCTCAAAGCAGCCGTTGATCAGGATGATATTGGAGAGCTTGTTTTCACGGTCCCAGGCGGCAGTGTCTTTGGCTGCCCAGCCTTCCCAGTCGTATTGATCAAGATCAGGAAACGTTACAACGTCTCTCCAGCACGTGATATCCTTGATTTTAGGGTCTGTCTCTACAGGCATCGGACCGGGCTGGTCTTCGCGGTAAATATATTGAACTCCGAACCAGTCGGTTGTAATGCCGTAACCGCGTGCCCCCTCTTCGATAACAGTCGGGATGCAGGTGTCCTGTCCCGTGGACGGGGAAGGCACCCACGGGGTTTCCTGGTGTTGAAATGCAAGTAAGTGACATTCTCTTTCTGTGATTTTCATAATGATACCTCCTATTTTCTATACGGTTTGTGTCAGTTAGAACAGTGTCATTCTTCTGTCTGGCGTTTTTCGACAATTTCTGTCAGCTCTGCTACTTTTTTCTCGGTCAGATTATATCCGATGAAAATGATCAGACAGGAGAGGAGTACGCAGATACCCGAGGCAAGGCACATAATGCCTGAGATACCTTTAGCTACTGATGCGCTGGCTGCCTGGCCGGCGGTATATCCGATGGCGGAAAGGCCGACCGGGAGAATGATACTTTTGATCATGGAACCGAACTTAATCGGAATGTTCAGCATACTCATGATAAAGCCGCGTGCATTTTTTCCGTCTTTCCACATGGTGTAGATGACGGTGTCGGTGGTCATTGCGGTCACAACCGTTCCGATCATGCTGCCGAAGAAAAAGGCGACTGCCATACAGACGATGAACAATGTCGTTCTGCCTTCTCTGGCGATAAAGAACATGGTGACTAAGATCGCACCGTAAATGAGATTGCACAGGCAGTACGTTGTCTTTTTTCCGAGGCGTTTGGAAACCTGGTTGACGACAATGGCACCGATAACTCCGGTCACAGTCTGAACGGTCATGTAAGCGGACATGGAGTTTGAATCTTTTAATACATGTTCAAAGAAGTACGCGGCGGTTGAGCTCACCAGAAAAATGGCCGTATAGCGAAGCAAGTCTCCAAAGGAAACGACCAGAAGAGGCCGGTTTGTAAATAATATACGGAACATCTCTCCAATTGAAAGTTTGCTGCCCTGTGAAATCTGTTCTGTTGCGGCTACGGGGGCATCCTTGGTCAGCACAAACATGAGGTAATGGGTGATCGCGTTGATCAGGCAGAAGAAAAATGCAGCTCCTGTATAGCCGGCGGCAGTATTTCCAAGAAGTTTCCCGAACAGTGTGATACAGGGAATCCCAAGCAGGGAGAAAAGCAGCTGTCCAATGACAGCGCCCTGATTCCGTCTGGCGCTTAAAAGTGTTCTGGTGTCTGCATCGTCTGTAATCTGGGAAATATGCCCGGTTACCGCGGCGCTCACGACATCCTGGAATAGCGTTTTGATACAAAAGGCGATGATGACAACCGCTGCTGCCCCCATGGAGTCCCCCATATCAAAGAACATTAAGGTAAAGAAAACAAGGATAATCGGGGTACAGATGACATACCACGCTCTGTATTTTCCGAGTTTCTTAAATTCACATTTTTCCAGCATAATGCCGGTCACGAAGACCCAGACGAGATCTACGGCTGCAGTACTGGTGAGAATAAAGGTGACGACACCGAGCGAAAAACCGCAGATATCCGTCAGAAAGTAGGACATATAAAACAGTTCCAGGTAAATGAACAAGTTCAGTCCGATGTTAGGGATGATAAATGCATTGACAAACTTACCAGGTAGTTTCTGATGTTGTTTTTGATTCATAGTAATTCCCTTCTTTCGTTGATTGTTGGTTCCGGAATTCTGGCTCACTGCGAGTCAATTTCCGGCTGTGCAGCCGTCTGGCGCCAAGACAGGCAATGACAGCTGCGGTGTACACGATAATGATGATATTGGACCAGGCCGGATTGTTTGCAAACAGGGAAATAACCTGTGTGGAAAGAATCAGGTAGGTGATGGCAACCATAAGCTTCAGCCGCCATGCAGGGTACTTGCGGGCGTATTTGGAGGCTTTCCAGATCCCGGGATGCTTTTTCGGCAGATTCAGGATCCCCGCCATTGGGATACAGGTGCCAAGAATCGTCAGTCCGACGGCCATCTTGGAGAGTATGGTCAGGTCAATCCCCGCGATCGTGGGAATAGCGCCGAAGAGATAAAAGATGGTCATCAGGACATAAGGAGACCCGAAGCGGTTGGTTCTGGCCCAGCTTTTTGGAAAACATCCCTTTTCACATGCTGCGATCAGGGAATTGGAATACCAGACGAAGCTGGAATTCAGGGTTGTGATTAAAGCGCCAAGGCAGGCACCGATGATAAAAAAGGCATACAGCCCGCCGCTGCCGAGAACTGCAGACGCCGCGATCGTCAGAGGCTTTCCTGCCACCTCGGACAGCGGCAGCACACCGCTTGCCACAACGCCCATCAGCATATACAACAGGCAGACACAAAGTGTGACGCCCGTGATGACCCGTACCATAATTTTTGAAGCATTTTTAATCTTTGGTGCAAAGTCAGTGATAATGTAGGCGCCGCCGACTGCGAAGTACAGGAGCGAAACTGCCGAGTAAAAACCTCCGAAGCCTCCGGCAAAGAGGGATTTTCCGCCCATAAACCCGGCGTAGTCTACTTTTCCGATGCCGCATACAACGAAGCACAGGATTCCGGCAATCAGAATCAGGCAGAGGATATTCTGGAACTTTGCCGCTGTTTTGACACCAAACAGATTGATGATGTAAAACAATGTCAGAACCAGAAGGGCAACGGCTTTCAGGGTGACCGGATGATCCAGGGCAGGTATCAGGCTGGCCAGATACTGTGCGAAAGAGATTCCGAAGATTGCGATCGTAAGCCTCCCCAAAAAATAAATGTAGGCATAGAATTTCCCGACATCCTCGTGGATAAGTTCACTGGAGTAGGAAAATGCGGCGCTTGTGCGGGGAAGCAGCGTACTCATAATAAAAATTGGCCGAAACGAGAGTAAAAACAGCAGAGCACTTACAAGAAATGCAAGTACGATACTCCTCCCGGTCATGGCGATTCCGATGCCTGTCTGGGTGATGATACCGGAACCGATCGTAAAACCGACGGCTAGGCCGATTGTCTCAAAACAGGAAAGTTTTTTGCTCTGAGCATCCATGGTAGAAATCCCCTTTCTTTGTCAGGCCGACTTGCGGGCTGTAATTTCCTCTGTCATCTGCGTGATTTTCTGTTCGTTCAGTCTGTACCCAAAACCAAAGATCAGGATTGTCAGAAGAAGAAAAACAGCAGGGAAGAGGTTCATGAGCATGGAAATACCGTTGATCTGCGAAGCGGTTGGAGCCGAGTTGGCCACATAGCCCGCCATGGCAAGCCCGGCGCCCAGTACCGTGCTGCGCAGTACAGCGCCCACCTTGATTGGAACATTCAGCATACTCATGATAAATCCGCGGACGTCCACGCTGCTTTTCCATTCGTAATAGATGACCGTATCTGCCAGTATCGCTGTCAGTGTCGCCATGGTGATTTGCATGAAAAAGTTTACGAAAATATGGAAGGCGATAAAGCCTGCCACCTGCCTTCCGAAGAAGTAACAGAGTACGAGCGACAGCGTCATGATGCACAGTGAGCCAAGATATGCCGGCTTTTTACCGAACTTTTTGGCTGCAGTGTTGGCAAATATGGAACCGATAAATCCAATAATCCTTGTGATGACGAGGTAAGTAGTCATTGCTGCCAGATTTTGAAGGACCACTACAAAATAATAATAGGCAGCGGCGGACATAAGAAAATATGCCAGGTAGCGGAACGAATCAGCGATGATCAGCACCAGCAGCGGCGGATTGTGAAAGACAGCAGCCAGCATTTGTGACAACGGAAGTTTTTTCTGTGGTGCCCCGGTGCTATTTGGTTCCGTGCCGCCGCTCCCGGATACGGAGTGGCCTTTTGTGACAGTAAATGCGGTGAAATAACACAGGAAGTTTATGATCCCGAACAAAATGGCGGTCAGAGAATATCCCAGAATTTCATTGCCGCTTAACGCAGTCAGCCAGGTGATCAGAGGCAGTGCGATAATGGAAAATACAATATTTCCAAGCGAGAGGAACTGTCCTCTTCTTGAGGCAAGGATCATTCGTTCGTTCTGATCATTGGACAGATCGCTCACAAGGCTTACGGAAGCTGAGTAGGCGAGGTCCTGTGCAAGTGTTTTGATAGAAAATGCGGCAATTACGATGCCGGCTGCCAGCACTTCGGAAGAACCAATTTTGGAAAATTCCAGAGCATAGGTGAAAATCATGACCGGGGGTCCGATCACAAGCCACGACCGGTATTTGCCCCATTGAAAGCTGCTGCGTTCGATCAGCCAGCCCGTCAGCGGTACCCAGATACAGTCAATGACAGAAGTCAGGGTAAGGATAAAGGTTGCCGTACCGATTGAGAATTTTGCGCAGTCCGTCAGGAATGCGGCCCAGTAATACAATTCCACATTGACAAACAATGTGAAGCCAAAATCTCCAAATCCGCTCAGATTCAGGACAGTCCGGCTTAATTTTTTTTCGTTCATATACACTTCCTCCCTCATATTTGTGTATTGCGAACTGCTGATTATTTTTGTTATATTCAGGATATCATTTTGGGAAATGACGGACTACGGTCTGGAAATACGAGAAAAGTACAAAAAAATTGTGAGGTTTCGTATTGATAATACAAAAGAGTAAAAAAATCCCCCAGGCAAAAGCGTTGGGGGATATGGTGTATCATGAAATGCTGTGGTTTGAAAGGTGCGCCGGATCAGTGTTCATGGGAAAAACGGTGAATTGATCCCGTTGAGATAGTACAGCCGGAGTACCCGGATGGACATTTTAATATAATCCCTGGTGTAAATATTCTCAATATCACATGTCAGAGTATCTGTGATTTTGCGTATGCGGTATACAAGTGTGTTCCGGTGTATATACAGCTCATTGGCCGTGTTCTGAAGGGAACGGTCGTTGTTCAGATAAGCAAACAGCGTTTTTATCTTTTCCCCTCCATCCTCGGAGGAAGTAACCCAGAGCTTTCGGACATCAGGGTGGCAAAGGCAAAGCGCTTCGTCCAGGGACTGAACCCTTATCAGGTGTTCCAGCGCATAGTCGTAGAAGCGGTAAAGTGTCCCGGAGGGGGCGAGCAGGCTGCCGTAATAAATGGCGGCAAGAGCCTGACCGTAATAATAATGGAGTTTCCGCATCCCGGTGAACGGAAGGCTCAAGCCGGCATTGATATGATATTTCATGGACAGGTCACACAAGGAACCTGCAATAACGTCTTTGGCGCCCGGCACAATCCGGTACATCACAACAATCTTTTTACTGCAGTTGGTCACAACACTGTCGGGAAACAGGGACTGCAAAAGCCGGTAGATAATCATGATCTTCTCCGATGAGGTTTCTTCCGGAGATGACAGGATGGCGATGTGGAAGGTATCCGTCTCACTCCATTTCATGTAAAGGAGCCAGTTCTTCAGCTCGCCCGGTTCAGCTTCCTGCTGAAGCATCATTCTGAGCAGAATATTCTGTGTTGCGGGAAAAGCACGTTCCTGATTCATGCGGCCCATAACATAGGAAAGTAGCCGAACGACATAATTCAGGCAAGTGACATCTCCGGGGTTGATTTCACGGTCCTTTGCGATGACATTGATGCGGCCGCAGCAGTCATTTCCGCTGTAAATGGCGGCGGATAACATGTCGGTGTCGATAATTTTGCCGGAAAAATGATACAGTTTGGCATCTCCGCTCAAATAGTAATTATTTTTCTGGCCTTCTGCGAGGAGGTATTGAATGGCTTCCACAGAACTGTGGCCATGACGGCAGAGATACTGCCAGTCTTCGTTTACCTCATTTTCACCATATTGTTCACTCATGAACAACACTTTATAACTGCCGTCCAGCAGAATGACAGGATTGTGAAAAACTGGCCAGCTCTCGTCCACGATCGTTCGATAATCCAGTTTTTGAGAAGCTTCCTCCAGAGAATCCTGCCATTCACGGTAAAAATCAAACGTACACTGAACCATTTCAAAGACAACTTCGCAGTCCATATCATGAAACAGCAGAAAATCATTTTCTGCCGCACATATGGTGTCCTTACCTTTCTGATAGACGTGGACGCAGTTTGTGGCATATGCACGGCGTGCACTGGAAAGAACGGAAGGAGCATTTCCGGAAATATGAAGTTCAGGTTCCAGCGCACTCAGGCGGTTGGCAATCATCCATAGGTTCAGTTTCATAATCTTTCACCCTAGCTTTGTTTTTGTCTGAATTTTACCATGCGAATCGAGAAAAGTCAAAACAGAAATATTAAACATTTTACATACATTTCAGCTCCTGCATGCAGATATTTTACATCCGCCTGCTATAATGATGCAAAAAAGTATTGACAGATAAAAAGGGGCTCAGATCATGAAAAATATTTATATGAATCGGGAATTGTCTTGGCTGAAGTTTAATGAACGTGTATTGGAGGAAGCAGAAGACGATCAGGTGCCATTATGTGAAAGGCTGACATTCGCATCAATCTATCAGAGCAACCTGGATGAATTCTTTATGGTTCGGGTCGGCGCACTTCAGGACCAGATACTCCTCGATAACAAAATCAGGGATAACAAGACAAACATGTCTGCAGAGGAACAGATTGACGCTATTTTGATGAAGGTACAGAACTTAAATCAGCGTATGGACTGCGTTTATCTTAATATTATGAGGCATATGGAATCGTATGGCATACGGCTGGTGGACTTTCGCAAAATCGGGCAGGAGGAAAGCAGTTATCTGGAACGTTATTTTGATATGGAAATCGCGCCGCTTATTTCACCGATGGTTGTTGGAAAGAGACAGCCGTTCCCGTTTCTTCGGAATAAAGAAATTTATGCAGTTGTCGTGTTGGAAACAAAAAATAAAAAAGAGCGGATCGGCATTATTCCATGTACCCACAGTGTGTTTGAACGGGTAATAGAGATTCCTTCCATGCAGGGAAGCTTTATGCTCTCGGAGGAGCTGATCCTGCATTTTATTCCGAAGGTGTTTAAAGGGTATGAGATCAAAGCAAAGTCACTGATTCGAGTAACGCGCAATGCAGATATTGATGCAGATGCGCTTTATGATGAGGACCTGGATTATCGGGAATTCATGGCGGATTTGATCAAACGCAGAAAGAAGCTATCTCCAGTCCGTCTGGAACTCTCCCGGGAGATTAACGGTGATGTTGTGGACACACTCTGTAAATATCTGGATTTGGATGATACTCATGTGTTCCGTGGAGAGACGCCCCTGGACCTGACGTTCGTGTTCGGAATTCAGGACCGTCTGAGAAAGCATTCGGAGCTGTTTTATGAAAAGCGCGTTCCCCAGAAATCAATACAGTTTCAGGATGGGAGAAGTATCATTCAACAGATCGAAGAGGCGGATAAGCTGTTATCGTTTCCTTATGAATCAATGCGGCCGTTTCTGCAGCTGCTGGCAGAGGCGGCTGCAGATGAAAGTGTCGTTTCGATCAAGATGACGCTGTACCGTCTGGCAAAGCAGAGTAAAGTAGTGGAGGCACTGATTGAGGCGGCCGAAAACGGAAAAGAGGTCGTTGTTCTGGTAGAACTTAGGGCAAGATTTGATGAGGAAAATAATATCGAATGGTCGAGACGGCTTGAGAATGCGGGATGCCATGTGATATACGGACTGGATGGGTATAAAGTTCACTCTAAATTATGCCTGATTACGAGAAAAACAAGAGGAAAGATCGAGTATATCACACAGATCGGGACAGGAAATTATAATGAAAAGACAGCGAGGCTGTATACCGATCTGTCATTTATGACGGCGGATGTCGATATCGGAGCTGAGGCGGCGAGCGTGTTCCAGGCGCTTTCTATGGGAGAAGTGCCGGAGAAAAGCGAGCATTTCCTGGTGGCTCCGAAATGTCTGCAGAATCGAATTCTTGATATGATAGAACAGGAGATTGCGTACGCGCAGAGCGGTAAACCGGCATACATAGGACTGAAACTGAATGCACTGACAGATAAAAAAATTATGGATAAGCTGGTACAGGCATCCTGTGCGGGGGTTAAAATCGATCTGATTATCAGAGGAATCTGCTGTCTGATACCTGAAGTGGAAGAGGCAACTGAAAATATTCGGATAATCAGCATTGTGGGAAGGTTTCTTGAGCATTCCAGGATCTATATTTTCGGATGCGCGGGCAGAGAAAAGTATTATATTGCTTCTGCTGATTTTATGACACGCAATACAGTGCGCCGTGTGGAGGTAGCCGTACCAATTAATGATGAAAAGCTAAAACAGCAGCTTCGCAGCATTTTTCTGACCCTGCTGACGGATAATCAGAAGGCCAGAAGAGAAGATGCTGACGGGAGATATGAAAAGCCGCACTGCCTGGAAGAACCGCGAAATGCACAGGAAATATTCTATGAATCAGCGTACCGTAATACGTCAGACCCATCCCTTCATTGCCAGCATCAGAAAAAGGATGGTGATGAGTAAAAGCGCAGAGACGATGATAATTCCCATATGACGTTCGCGGCCGGCGGCAGTGCCGGATGATGCTAACAGTCCGGCTTTTCGCAGTGCAGTTACCACCGGCTTATAGATCAGCAGAGTGATGACAGTGTTCAGCCCGGCTTTCAGTAAATTGAACGGCAAGAATGCCGGGAGAAGTAACTGGGCGACGGCTTCTCTCGGATATCCCATATAGAGCGGGGCGATCAGGTAGTTCCACAGCAGGATGACGGCTGTTGTCAGAAGACCGCCGGTGATCAGTCCTGCCACGGCGCCCCTTAATGTATGTTTCTTTTTGTAGATAAATGCTGCTGTACAGGAAAAACAGCAGCTGGACAGAATATTCATAATACAGCCGATGGGACCGGTTTCGCTGACAGTAATCATTTCCAGGAACGCAACAATCACGGAGATAATAAGGGATGCCATCGGACCAAAGATAAATCCGCCGATGGTGATGATGACATCTTTTGGATCATATTTCAGAAATAATACGACGGGAAACCTTCCGATTACCATGACGGCGTATGCGATTGCACAGAACATGCCGATCATGGTGATTTTTTTTGCTTTTGTGTTCATTTTTACAAGCCTCCTCATTTTCTGGCTTTAATACTAGACGACTGCAGATGGGAAGTCAAGAATAAGATTCTGTCTTGTGGCTTTAGAACGCATGTGCTAAACTGGGAGAAACTGCAGAAAGGAACAGGTAGACAATATGTATGAGGATATTGTAAAGACCCTGAATCAGGATATTGCACAGATATTAAAGAAAAAAGAAGAGCCAAAGAAAATGTTCGGGGCACTCACAAAGGTCAGAGAAACGGCAGAGAAATCTCTTCCCCCAGACAGCCCTGAGCAGGGAAAGATTCTGGTGGTACTGTATGAGATTATGGGCAACCTGCAGTTTTCGATGAAAGACGCCCAGGAAGCTGAGAAGTTGTACCGGACCATGGCAGGAATTGGTGCTGAAATGTATAAAAAGGACAAACAGGAGTATGATATACTGTTTGCGCAGACGAATCTGCGTATGGCGGTGTTCTATAAAAGTCTGATTAATATGGATTTTGTTACGCCAAGTCCCAGAAAGTTAAATGAGGCACAGCAGAAGGCCTACGATACAAGTGAGAAGTTTTTCAGAAATGCCATAGCGGCATGCCTTGATAAGATAAAATCAGGAAACCGTACTGCACTGGAGCTTCAGGGAAAATGCATGGGAAATCTGATGGTATTAAAAGCGGCTATCGGGGAGTACGAAGAAGCAATTCGGATCGGAGAACAGCTGATTAAGCTGGAAAAAGCAATTTTTCAGGTTACGGATGACGCACCGCATGCAATGGAACTGGGACAGTGGATGAATACACTGGCATCCGTCTATTCTTTTCATAAAGACCACGTAAAAGCTCTGGAAATGATGGAGGACTGTATTTTTGCGCTGGAAGACAAAGAACAGGAAAATCCTGTGGCGCTCGGTATCCGACTGGCGGGCTGTTATATCAATCTGGGAAATGCCCGCTATCTGGTGCCGGAAGAACGGGAACATGCGGAGGAAGCGTACCGGACAGGGCTTGAAAAATATCGGAAACTGAATGAACAGACGAATGGACAGTATGAAAACGCGGAAAAACAGGCCTGCCTGGCAATTGGCAATTATTATCAGCGGGCAGGACAGGAAGAAAAGGCGCAGGAATATCTGGAGAGAGGAAAATAATAGGGCTGCAAATCGAATGGGAAATGATGTCTTGACACAGGCAAAAAAAGTACTGAAAAAATATTTTGGATACGATGAATTCCGAGAGGGACAGGAGACTCTGGTAAGGGCGGTTATGAATGGGCAGGATGTGCTCGGCATTATGCCGACAGGGGCGGGCAAATCGCTCTGTTTCCAGATCCCGGCACTTTTGATGGGTGGCATCACACTGGTCGTTTCGCCGCTGATCTCGCTGATGAAAGATCAGGTGAGCGCATTGAACCAGGCGGGTATCCATGCTGCATTCTTAAACAGTTCTCTGACACCGGGACAGTATCAGAAAGCGCTGACCTGGGCGAAGGATGGACGCTACCGGATCATCTATGTGGCTCCGGAACGGCTGGAGACAGAGAGTTTCCTGAAGTTTGTACTGTCTGCACAGGTGAAAATTTCATTTGTGGCAGTGGATGAAGCACACTGTGTCTCTCAGTGGGGGCAGGATTTCCGTCCCAGTTATCTGAAAGTGCTGGATTTTCTGGAACGGCTGCCGGAGCGACCCGTGCTGGGGGCTTATACGGCAACGGCGACGCTGGAGGTCCAAGAAGATATCCTGAAGATCCTTAAGCTGAGGAATCCTGTGGTTATGGTTACAGGTTTTGACCGGAAAAACCTCTTTTTTTCGGTGAAGAAACCGGCGGACAAATACAGTGAGCTGGTATCTGAACTTAAGGAACAGGAAGCAAAGACACAAAACCCAAGCGGAATCATCTACTGTCTGACCAGGAAGACCGTTGAAGAACTCTGTTGGAAGTTAAGGGAGGAAGGGTTCTCGGTCACGCGCTATCATGCGGGACTTTCTGATGAGGAGCGCAGGCAAAATCAGGATGACTTTATCTATGACCGTAAAAGTATTATGATTGCCACGAATGCATTTGGTATGGGGATTGATAAAGCAGATGTGCGTTATGTGATTCATTACCAAATGCCGAAAAATATGGAAAGCTATTATCAGGAAGCCGGACGCGCCGGCAGGGATCAGGAGCCTTCAGAGTGCATTCTCTATTATGGTGCAATGGATGTGCAGACAAACCGATACTTTATTGAACATAATGAAGAGAATCAGGAACTGGATGAACAGACGCGCAGACGGGTTCAGGAAAAAGACCGGGAGCGGCTGAAGGCGATGGAATTATACTGCTATACGAGCGGGTGCCTGCGCAGGTACATGCTCGATTATTTTGGAGAATCCGGTGCGGAGGAATGCGGCAGCTGTCAGAACTGCCTGACGGTGTATGAGACTCTTGATATCACAAGGGAGGCACAGGCCGTGATACGGTGTATTGGCGCAAACCGTCAGCCATTTGGGACCATGATGGTCATAGATATCCTGCGGGGAGCCAGAAATCAGAAAATCTTAAGCCGCCGTCTGGAAGAACATCCGGAATACGGCACCCTGTCAGACGTTTCGGTTCCCCTGCTGAAACAGATCATGCAGGAAATGATTTTAAGGGGCCTTATCAAAACGACAGAAGAGAAATATCCGGTTTTATACCTGTCACCGTCTGTACAAGATAATCCGGCACCGGACATACCTATTGAAATGCGGACGGCACCGGACAAAAAGACAGCTCCAAAGGCAGCGAGGAAGGGAAAGAAGGCGGGAGCTGCGGCTGAATTGTCTGAAAAAGACCTTCCGTTGTTTGAGAGACTCCGCAGTCTGAGAAAGCAGACCGCACAGAAAGAGCATGTGCCTCCGTATATGGTTTTTTCAGACAAAACGCTTGTGCAGATGAGTATACTGCGGCCTTCTGACCGTGAGAAAATGCTGCAGATCCATGGTGTGGGGGAATTTAAGTTTGATAAGTATGGAGAACAGTTTTTAGAAGCGATTTCTTTGGGGGAATCATTTACTGAAACAGACGGAAGTGTTATAATTAGGGAAAAGTCCAGTATAAAGTTGGGAACAGGAGGATAAGACATGAAATATTCGATGTTTTACGCATCAGCCACAGGAAATACGAAACAGCTTGCCGAAGCTGCAGAAGAAGAATTTGCACAGGAAACAAAAGTAGAGGATCCGGCAGAAGCCGATCTGGTCTGTGTGGGCTTCTGGACAAATGAAGGAAATGCAAGTGAAGAGGTCAGAAAGTATCTGAAGACATTGTACAACAGAAAGGTATTTCTTTTTGGGACTGCAGGGTTTGGAGACAGTAAGACATATCTGGATGGAATCCTGAAAAATGTAGAAGACAGTCTGAACGATACAAACGAAGTAATCGGCGGTTTTATGTGCCAGGGCAGGATGCCGGGGGAAGTACGTGACCGTTACAACAAGCTGAAAGAAGAAGTGCCGAATCAGGGGGCGCATTACGATCTGATGATTTCCAATTTTGACAAGGCGCTGTCACATCCGGATGCGGATGATATCAGCAGTCTGAAGGCAGCAGCGAGAGCAGCGGCCGAAAAACTCGCATAGCAGCGAAAAGGCAGAACTGAAAAGTTCTGTCTTTTTTTATCATTGCATATACTGCCAGTAAGACCAAAAATATGGGCTTGTTTTATGAAAAAAAATAAGTATTGGAAAGGCGTTGTTTTTACGGCAGCGGCGCTGCTGATTTTTTCTGCTGCCAGCCGGATTGTGAGAAATCAGCAGCAGTATGAAAGCCTGCAGGCGAACACAGAGTCTGAAGAGCAGTATATTAAATGGGTGGAGTTTAATGTTCCGTATGAGGCGATGGATGCAGCATATCAGCTGGATGTTGAGACCGAAAAAGAACAGGTCCATCTGAATTGGGTAGAGCTGCTGGCATATCTGGGAGCCAAATACGGCGGAGATTTTTCCGGTTACCAACAGACGCATATGACGGAACTGGCAGAAAAGCTGACTTCCGGGGAGACTACGATGCAGGATACGGTAAAAGATATGAAGTATTATCCGTATTATCGCGAAGCCTACGGAGCCGTTCTGGATGGATGGGTCGGAGAGTATCAGATTGAACAGGAAGGTGCAGATGGTCAGAAAGAATGGGCACAGGTATATGGTCTGAAAGCCTTCAGCCCGATTGCCAGAGACTTTCCATATCAGGATTATGATGATTTTGGAGCATCCAGAAGCTATGGTTACCGCAGAAATCATCTCGGTCATGATCTGCTTGGACAGGTAGGAACACCGATCATCGCTGTTGAATCCGGGTATGTGGAAGCGCTGGGCTGGAACCAGTACGGCGGCTGGCGGATTGGTATTCGCAGTTTTGACAAAAAAAGATACTATTACTATGCACATCTGCGCCAGAATATTCCCTATGCGGAGGGTCTGGAAGAAGGTGCAGTGGTGCAGGCGGGGGACGTGATTGGCTATCTGGGGAGGACGGGTTACAGTGCGACGGAAAATGTCAACAATATTGATTCTTATCATTTGCATTTCGGCCTGCAGCTGATATTCGATGAATCACAGAAAGAGGGAAATAATGAGATTTGGGTTGACTGTTATCAACTGGTGCGGTTTCTGTATAAAAACCGTTCGGCTGTGCAGCGAAACGATGAGACAAAGATGTGGACGCGGGTATATGAGATCGAAGATCCTGCGGTCAGTGACTACCTGATAGCAAAAGAACAGAAGTGATTGGCCTGCTCTTTTGCTATCTGTCATTGGTGAGATCGCCGCTGCCGCTGACCGGAATCACTGTGCCCAGATATTTTGGCTTTGGTTTCAGACATGTCATGATGACTGCTTTATCACGGGAAAGAAGTTCACGTATGTTCCGGTACAGACGCCTGGCATAAGGCCGTTTGTCGGCAGGGACGCCGTATGCAGTAAGGCCGAGGCGGCGGGCAGTGTAGAGGGCGCGGAACAGATGATAGCGCTGGGTGACAATGATAAGGTTTTCTGCCTGAAAGATATCTCTTGCCCGGTACATACTGTCATACGTATTAAAACCTGCGTGATCCATAAAGACATGTTCAGACGGGACACCGCGGTTTACCGCGAAATCTTTCATAACGTTGACCTCGTCATAATCAGGTCTGCCGTGATCTCCGCTGACGATAATTCTGGGAGCAGCGCCGCACTTATAAAGACTGATTCCAGTGAGCAGCCGGTCATGCAGCATATGGCTGGGATTTTGTCCGGGCCACACAGCTGCACCGAGGATGAGAATACAGTCCGTACCCGGTCTTTTTGCGTCAGATGTTTCCGTCAGTATAAAGTTTTTGGCTGAGGCTGTCATATAAAGGCTGACTGCTGCCGTCAGCAGTAATATCAGGACAGCTAACGTAATTAAAACAATTAATATTTTCATGATCGCCAATTGCCTTTCGTCAAGCGTGCAGGCACGTTTTTCTCACTACCGCTCATTATATCATATATCCGTGTAAAAGAAATGAGAAATAAAGCAAGAATTAAATATCATTTGTAATACAGATGCTGTATAATGAAAATACAAAACATTTGGGGTGTTTTAATCGATAATACAAAAAGAGAGGGCAGAAGAATGAAGAAATTCAAAGTAGGAGTTATTGGAGTCGGTGATATCAGCCGCGCTTATCTGAACAATCTGAAAAAATATGAAGATGTTGTAGAACTATATGCGTGTGCGACCAGAAGTCTCGAAAAATCCAGAAAAAAAGCAGAAGAGTACGGATTCACCAAACCATACGGCTCCGGTGATGAACTGATCAATGATCCGGAAGTTGATATCGTCCTGAATCTGACGACACCGGATGTACATTACTATTATAACCTGGCAGCCTTGAAAGCAGGAAAACATGTGTATTCTGAAAAACCTCTTGCGGCTACATTTGCACAGGGACAGGAGATCATGGCACTTGCAAAGGAAAAGAACCTCTATGTCGGATGTGCTCCTGATACCTTTATGGGAGGGAGACTTCAGGAGTACAGAAGCCTTCTGGACCGGGGGACAATCGGAAATGTGATCGGCGGTATGGCAAGTATGGTGTGCCGCGGATGGGAATGGTTTCATCCGAACCCGGGGTTCTATTATCAGCCGGGATCCGGACCGCTGTTTGATATGGGACCGTATTATCTGACTGCGCTTGTATCACTGCTTGGACCGGTGGAAAGCATTTGCGCCATGGGCACAAGGGCCGAAGATGTGCGGATCATTCAGAGTGAAGCACAGAAGGGAAAGGAAGTACCGGTAAACGTAGACACGCATATCACAGCTAATCTGAAGTTCAAAAGCGGAGCGCTTGTGAATCTCTGTGTAAGTTTTGATGTCTGGGAGTCCGAGATGCCCCGTATGGAACTTTACGGTACGAAAGGTACCTTATGTATGCTGGAACCAGATCCGTGTGACGGCCCGAACCTGTTCGGCGGGAAAGTACTGTTAAGGACACAGGAAAACTGCCGCTGGCTTCAAATGCCGCGCTCTGATAGGATGCTGGAGACACCATGGCAGGAAATTGAAGTAAAGCATATGTATAACTCGGTCAGCCAGGCGGAAAACAGCCGCGGTATCGGCATGGTGGATATGGCATATGCGATTGAGGAAGGCAGGACCAACCGTGCATCCGGAGATATGGCGCTGCATGTGCTTGAAGTGATGGAGGGGATACTGCGTTCCGCCAGGGAAAAGGTATTTGTCGGTACCAAGACAGAGTTTGCACTGCCCAAAGCGCTACCGGAAGACGGCAGTTTCTAGATGCAGCTGTATACATAAAAATGAGGCACTGTTTCACGAGATTCTTAATGAAACAGTGCTGATTTTTTGCATATTTCCGGACGGAACGGGATAGCAATAAAAAGAAGGGATTATCTCAGGGGTATTTGAAAATGTCAGAACCATGTTTATATGAGCAAATAAAAGCGGGACTAAAGCAGCTTGCATGCCGTTATCCCAAACTGCTGCGGGTGTCTGTGCGTGCGAGGACAGCGGATGGAAGAGATCTTCTGGAGGCCGTACTCGGCAGCACAAAGTCCAGATATCATATTCTGATCCAGGCAGCGATTCATGGAAGAGAGTATATGAATTCGATGCTGGCGATGCAGCAGCTTAAAGAGGCGCTTGAGGATTATGAGGATCCTCTGGAACAGGTATGTTTTCATATACTGCCAATGACTAATCCGGATGGAGTTGTGATCAGCCAGCGGGGGATCAGGGGAATTCGGGATGCCGGGATCCGCAGAGGACTGGAGCGGTGTTACCAGAACGATCTGCGCACAGGAAAGGCAGAAATGGACAGAGGAGAATACTGGAAACGGTGGAAGGCAAACGCACACGGTGTTGACCTGAACCGGAACTTTGATTCCGGATGGGAACTTTTCAGGGGAGCGGCCATGCCGTCTTCAGACCACTATAAAGGGTCATATCCGGCATCCGAGCCGGAAGTGGGGGCAATTCTTTCTGCGGCAAAGGAGTATCCGCTTTGCTGTACGATATCTTATCACTCCTCGGGAAATGTAGTTTACTGGGATTATGGATGCCGCGGGGCAGTTCGGGAACAGGAAATCAGACTGGCACAGCTGGTCGGTGACGTGACTGGCTATGAACAGGTATCTACCATACAGGATGGGCAGGACAGTGGGGGATGCAGTGATTACTTTGTACTGGAGCAGGGGGTCCCGTCAGTGACGATCGAAAATGGAGCGGGAGAGTGTCCGCTGAACCTGGAAGAATATCCGCTGATCTGGTCGGCCAACCGGTCTTTGTTTCAGGCGCTTGCACAGTTTTATACCGGATAATGCGGCTGGCTTAACGGTCGAGTGCCGGTTTTGCGCTAATTCATTGACTTTTCAGAAAAGATTTGTATGGGGCTGTGTTTATTGCAGGATGGATTGCGCTTGAGGTCAAAAAACAGAAATAACAGACGAAAAATTCAAAGTATTGTCAGTGTCCGAAAATAGAAGTATAATTGCTTTATAATGATTTCATTTACATAAGGAGGCAATGATGACTTCACAGATAACGAGAGAACAGGCAATGCAGCTTTTGACAACTTATAACCAGGATACGTTTCATATCCGTCACGCACTGACAGTGGAAGGTGTTATGCGCTGGTATGCAGCCGAACTGGGATTTGGGGAGGAAGAAGAATACTGGGGAATCACCGGACTTCTTCATGATATTGATTTTGAACAGTGGCCAAAAGAGCACTGCAAAAAAGCGCCGGAACTTTTGCGCAAAGGGGGTGTGGGGGAAGACATGATTCATTCGGTCTGCTCACACGGATACGGTCTCTGTGTGGATGAGAAACCGGAGCATCAGATGGAAAAGGTGCTGTTTGCGGCGGATGAACTGACGGGGCTCATCGGTGCAGCGGCATTGATGCGCCCTTCAAAAAGTGTGATGGACATGGAAGTGAAAAGCCTCAGGAAGAAATTTAAAGATAAAAAATTTGCCGCGGGATGCTCAAGAGATGTGATTGAAAAAGGGGCAGACATGCTCGGATGGGATCTGAACGATTTGTTTGAGAAAACAATTCTGGCGATGCGTTCTTGTGAAGCAGCGGTAAATGACGCGATGAAGCAGTACGAATAATGCGAAGGAGAAGCGTTTATGTCTACAAATCTGTCAAAACAAAAGCGGGTGGAACTGCTGGGAAAAATCGAAGCCATCAGGACATATCTCGCCTCGACAAATGAAGGAGAAGACACAGGCAGGTTTCTGACGTACCTAAGTGAACTTGAGAGACAGGTAAAGGGTCAAAAATACGGTATGGTGTTTGAGCGCCATACGGAACATGTGGAAGAGAAACTAGGCAGTCATGTACCGTATCTGGAAGAACAGAAAGAGCTTCGGATCAGCCGCGGCAAAAGATCCAACTATCTGATCGAAGGTGATAATCTGGCGTCACTCACCATCCTGCAGAAAACGCACAGGGAACAGATCGACCTGTGTATCATTGACCCTCCGTACAACAGGGGGAAAAATGATTTTATATATGACGACGATTATGTCGATACCAACGATGCGTTCAGACACAGTAAATGGGCATCTTTTATGTATTCGCGGCTTGTTCTTGCGCGGAAGCTTCTAAAACCCGAAGGATACATTTTTCTGAATATCGATGAGAATGAGCTGACGACGCTGAAGATGTTGTGCGATCAGGTGTTTCAGGAACAAAATTTTGTCGGCATCTATCTGTGGGAAAAGACATCAACGCCGCCCGCATTGTCGAAAAAAGTCAGAAAAAAACTGGAGTATATACTCTGTTATGCTAAGTCGCTGGATTCCAGCCATCAGTTTTCTCAGGGCACGATAGACGGTGATGACGCCCCTCTTTTAAATACCGGAAATGGTGTTAAGACGCTGGTATTTCCTCCAGGAAGTGTGCGTTTTAAAATCAAAGACGGCATATATAAGCCAAAAGCGGGTATGAAAATTCAGCTTGAGCAGCCGGTGGAGGTGAAAGATGGGATCAACATAACACCGCTTGTTGCTTCCGGCGAATATAAATGGATCCAGGAAACATTGAACAAGGAAATTCAGGAAGGCACCTATTTTCTGGTGAAGACCGGAAAATTCTCCATCCGGTATCAGCGCACGGGACAGCTTTCCCATAAGACGCCGCAGAATCTGCTGAATGCCGGCCTGGGTGTGGGGACGAATGAGGATGCGCAAAAGGAGCTAAAGGCGCTGTCACTGCCTCAGTTCGACTATCCAAAGCCCAGTTCACTGTATACTTTTTTGATTGATATGATCAACCGGAAAAATGACATTACGGTGCTTGACTTCTTTGCGGGGTCCGGTACGACGGGACATGCCGTGATGAAGAAAAATAAAGAGGACGGCGGCAGCCGCAGATTTATTCTCTGCACGAACAATCAGGAAAACCTGTGCCGGGATATCACCTATGAACGCCTGAAGCGTGTGATGGAGCTGGAGGGGTATGAGGAAGGGCTTTCCTATTTTAAGGTTGGATACCTGTCCATAAAAGAACGGATGTACTATGAATATACACAGGATCTGATGGAACATCTTCCGGAACTGATCGCGCTGGAGCACGGTACGTTTAGGGGAGAGACAGCGAAGACGTATCTCGCCTCCAGTCAGGAGGATGCGGATGCTTTTTTTGCAGATGGTGAAAGGAAGGAAGGCTGGGAGATTTACCTTGGGCCGGATGTGCTGCTGACAGCGGAGCAGGAATGCCAATGTCTGGAACAAAAGATACAGGTACGTGAGGTACCGGATTATTACTATCGCGAACTGGAGGGATGAACGTGCAGATCACACTGGCAAATTTTCAGAGGGAAGCAATCCGCAGGCTGATGGATGCCATGGCGGGCGGGCAGCAGAATATTGTACTGAAAAGCTGTACAGGAAGCGGGAAGACAATCATCCTGACTCATTTCATGGATGCGTACTGCAAAGAACATGAACGGGTGGTGTTTATCTGGCTGACTCCGGGAAAAGGAAATCTGGAAGAGCAGAGCAAAGAAAAGATGGACCGTTATATTCACGGAAGCCAGACCAAACGGTTATCCGATGTGATGTCAGAGGGTTTTGCTGAAAATGATGCCTGCTTCATTAACTGGGAAAAACTGACCAAGAAAGGGAATCATGCGCTGAAAGACAGTGAGCGTACAAGCTTCCTGGAGCATATCGGACGTGCTCTGGAAGAGGGACTTTCCTTTGTCATCATCGTGGATGAGAGTCACCAGCATGATACTATCAAGGCAGGCGATATTATGAGCTTTTTCCAGGCAGGAAAGATCATCCGCTGTTCTGCAACTCCTAAAAAGTTTAAAAACGCAGAACTGATTGAGATACCGGAAGAAGAGGTGATCGCTGAAGGTCTGATTAAAAAAGTGCTGGTTATCAATGAAGATTTTGCACAGAATATCAGTGTTGAAAGTCAGACGGGGTATCTGCTCGGCAGGGCCCTGGAAAAACAGCAGCAGCTTCATGCTGAATTTCTGCGGAGGGGAAGCAGTATCCATCCGCTGATTATCGTGCAGATTCCAAACCGCTCTGACATACTGGAAGATGAAGTGGAGCGGTATTTTGAGGCGAAGGGCCTTACCTATGAAAATGGACAGCTGGCAATCTGGCTTTCGAACCGCAAGCAGAATCTTGAGGGGATTGAAGAACCGGATGCGAAACCCGCCGCGGTTATTATCAAGCAGGCGGTGGCAACCGGATGGGACTGCCCCAGGGCTCATATTCTTGTGAAACTCAGAGATAATATGAGTGAGACCTTTGAGATACAGACGATTGGCAGAATCCGCAGAATGCCGGAGGCAAAACACTACGGATGCGATCTTTTGGACAGTTGCTATCTGTATACGATGGATGAAAAGTTTACAGAGGGGGTCCGCATGCATCTTGGGAAAAATGCGCTGGATGCCATGAAGCTGTATGCAAAACCGCTGAATTATGATTTTGTGCTGAAAAGTGAACAGAAGACTTCGGTTCCCATTGCACGCGATGGAAACCAGGCACTGCGTGCTGTGCGCGCCTGGTTTCAGAAGGAGTATGGGACGGACGACAACATATCGGAGAACAGAACACGGTTGGAGGCCGGCGGATATATCTTTGATGCCAATATCCGCAGCTATACAATCTCAGGAAAAGTGATCACTCTGGACGAAGCGATTGATGCGCAGCGGGAAGGGATGAATGTCATTACCATCGATGTGCCGCTTGACACACATAAGCATGGGCGTGATTATCATCATCATGTGGCGGAGATCGGAAGAAAAGTGGGTCTTACCTACAGTCAGATGAATAAGATTGTGCGCAGGCTGTTCGATGCAAACAGCAGAGATTCCCAGAAGATTCTGCTGCTTGCGACGCGTGAAGTTTATGCATTTGTGCTGAATAATATTGAGCGGCTTAAGTATGCTGTCCGCCATGCGATGGCAGAGATCATGCTTCAGCCGATGCTGCAGGCAAATGCCAAAACGATCGTGGATTTTACCATTCCAAAGACTTGTATGTTCACGTACGACAGCACAGCAAAGGTTCAGGAAGAACTTGGAAAGAACGTTTATAAAGGTTATCTCTCGTCGGCAGAGCCGCGGTCTGCTTCTGAGAAGGATTTTGAACTTTTCTGCGAAGAACGCAAGTCCGTGGACTGGTTTTATAAGAACGGAGACAAAGGGGCAGAATATTTTTCGATCGTCTATGAAGATAATTTTGGAAAACAGCGTTCGTTTTATCCCGATTATATTGTGAGCGTCCGAGGGGAACTTTGGATCATTGAAACGAAAGGCGGATTTGACCGGACAGGAAAAAGTGAGGATATCGATATTTTTTCACCGCGCAAATTTGAGGTGCTGAAGACATATCTCACCGGGCATGAACTTCGGGGAGGCTTTGTACGGATGGATAAAAAAAGCCGGAACCTGTGCATCTGTATGGAGCGGTATCATGACAATATTGAAAGTGATGAGTGGAAAGTACTCAGAGAGGTATTTTGACGATGCAAAAACCAGTACAGGTGACACACGAGTTTGCCCCGGTATTCGACGAGTGTTCCAGAGTCCTGATGCTCGGAACGATGCCGTCCCCGAAATCACGCGAGGTTGGATTTTATTATGGCCATCCCAGAAACCGCTTTTGGAAAGTGATGGCGGATATCTGCCGGGCGCCTTACCCTCAGACGAAAGAGGAAAAGATTGCATTTGCGCTTTCTCACCATATTGCCGTCTGGGATGTGCTCTCGGGGTGCGAGATCTGCGGAGCGGATGACAGCAGTATCAAAAATCCGGTGCCCAACGATCTGAATGTGATCCTTGAGAAAGCGGACATCAAGGCTGTCTTTGCGACTGGTACGAAGGCCGGGGCACTCTATAAAAGATACTGCCAGCAGGAGACTAAACTCCCCGTGACGGTACTGCCTTCTACAAGCCCGGCAAACTGCCGGACTTCGTATGAGGAGCTGTACGAAGCGTATCGGATGATTCTTCCATATCTGGAAAAATAAAGATTCGCTGATGTTATGTTATAGCTGGACGAATTCTTATCCCTGTGATATGATGCAAATGAAAGAAAAAGGTGTGCCCAAAGTGATTTGGAAGACTGCCGGAAACAGACATGGAATCCCATGTCCGTTTCCGGTTTTTTGTTGATCAAAGACAGAAGGAGAGAACGAAAATGTATGTAATGGTTGATAATTATGATTCGTTTGTGTATAACCTGGCAGTATATCTGCGGGAGCTGGGCCGTGAAGTTATGCTGGTCAGAAACGACCGGGTAAGTATCAGGATGTTGGAGCTGTTGCATCGGGAATGCGGGCTTGAGGGCATCATCATCTCGCCGGGACCGAAAAGTCCTTTGGACTGCGGAGCATCGGGAGAGATTGTACGTGGTATGGCAGGCAGGGTGCCGATTCTGGGTGTATGTCTTGGACATCAGATTATCGGCCATGTGTTTGGGGCAAGTGTTAAGAAAGGAGTCCGGCCCATGCATGGGAAAGTCACGGAAATCCGGCATAACAGAAAAGGGCTGTTTCAGGAGCTTCCGGACACTTATGAGGTGACAAGATATCATTCACTGATCGTATGTGAGGAAGGGCTTCCCGACTGTCTGCAGGTAGATGCGCGCTCCTCGGACGGAACGATCCAGGCGATCAGTCATCGGAAATTGCCTGTATACGGCGTCCAGTTTCATCCGGAGGCGGTACTGACACAGTATGGCCATGAACTGCTTCGTAATTTTATTAAAATCTGTGAGGAATGGTGGAAAGAACATGAAAACAAGGGTGAAAGCTTTAACGACTTATGTTCCGCTGTCCGTGTTGTTTGACAGCTGTTACGAACAAATGCAGGCAGTCTTTTTAGATTCCTCTCTGCAGAATCATCTGGGGAGGTATTCTATCATTGGACTGCGTCCGTATCTGACTTTTTGTGAAAAAAATAATATCTGCTTTCGAAACGGTGAGCCGCTTCAGATGACGATGGAGGAGGCGTTGTCACAATACCTGAAAGAAAACAGGGAGGAACATGACACCGGACTGCCGCTGGTTTCCGGGGCGATCGGGTATCTGACATATGATTACGGGAGAAAGTTTGAGGGAATCAAAAGCCGGCATGAGCCTGTGGTGAACATGCCGGATGCAAATTTTACCTTCTATGATGTACTGTTGATTGAGGACTGCAGGGAGAAAAAGCTGTATGTGACAGCAAGAGGAGAACTGTCCGATGCCGGACAGACGGTTTCTGAGATTGAGTCCTGGGTTGTCAGTGTAAATTGTAGGGGAAATATACCAAAAAAACCGGGACTTCAAGCAGAATTTACAGCGAATTTTGAAAAAGGAGATTACAAACGTGCAATTTGTGATATGATAAAGTATATAACAGAAGGAGATATCTATATTGCCAATATGACACAGCAGCTGATGGCGGCAGGCAGCAGACATCCATATGAGGCATTTCGCTGTCTGAGGACTTACAACCCGTCACCCTTTGGCTGTTATCTGAATTATGGAGGGTTTCAGATTGTCAGTGCGTCCCCGGAACGGTTTATGCGCATGAGGGACGGCTGGATAGAAACACGGCCGATCAAGGGGACACGCAGACGCGGAGAGACGCCTGAGGAGGATCAGAGACTGAAACAGGAACTGGCCGGATCGGAAAAGGACAGAAGCGAACTTTTGATGATCGTGGATCTGGAGCGCAATGACCTGAATCATGTCTGTGAGCCGGGCAGTGTGAAGGTGACAGAACATTTTGCAGTAGAGACATACGCGACTGTGTTCCATCTGGTAACAGAGATTGTCGGGAAGCTTAAACCGGGGCTGGATGTCATGGATCTGATCAGGGCGGCATTTCCGGGGGGATCTATTACAGGTGCACCGAAAATCCGGGCAATGGAGATTATCGATGAGCTGGAGCACGGCAGGCGCGGATTGTATACCGGATCCATTGGATATCTCTCACTGAACGGGGACTGTGATATGAATATTGTGATAAGAACGGCTGTATACCAGGATGGAGTCTACCACCTGGGGGTTGGCGGGGGAATCACCTGTGAATCAGAGCCCGAATTCGAATATGAAGAGACATTACAGAAAGCAAAAGCGGTATTGGAGGCAATCTATGATAACAACGGCAGTGATGATGGATGACGGGTTTTATTTTGGCATCGGTGTCTTTGAGACAATTGCGGTGGAAAATGGAAAACCTGTCTTTTTGAGGGAACATCTGAAACGGATGGAATGCGGGATAAGGGAATTGCGGATCGATAATTCAACATGGAAGGATGAAGTAAATGCAAGAAGCGTTTCACGCTATCTGAAACAGAATCTGATAAAACGGGGAGTACTCAAAATCAGTGTTACCGAAAAAAATGTTGTGTTTGCTTCGCGGGGCAATACGTATAAAGAATCGGATTACGAGCGCGGATATGCGCTTCAGATCAGTAAAGTAGTGAGAAATGAAACATCACCGTTTACTTATGTAAAGTCCCTGAATTATGGAGACAATTACCACGAGAAACGCAAAGCGCTTCGGGAGGGTTACGATGAACCGGTATTCCTAAATACAAAGGGAGCGCTGACAGAGGGGGCGACGACGAACCTTTTCTTTGTAAAGGGAGGCAGGCTTGTGACTCCTCATGTTTCCTGCGGACTGCTTGAAGGCGTGTTTCGGAACTACCTGATCAGGACGTATGAGGTCGAGGAACGCATCATCTATCCGGAAGAGGTACAGGAATTTGATGAGGCATTTGTTACCAACTGCGTGGTAGGAATTATGCCGGTGGCGCGGCTTGGAACGACGACATTTTCCAACCGCACATTTTCAAGAAAATTGCAGGAAAAATATCAAAATGTAATATAATTTGGAAAATGCAGATACTCCTTGCGCTTTTATATTTATGTGCTATAATTGGGATTAAATGAAAAGGATAATATGCAAAATAGGATTTCATGCGTCAAGTGTTCAGCGGATGGGGAGTTGCCGCCGAAACGAAAAGCTCGTCTTACGATATGAAGTCTGCACCCGTTGCAATAATAGAGGATAACATCTCATATTGTGTAGGGATATTTTTAGTCATATGTCTGTCACTTTATGGAGATGTTTTTTGATTGAAGGGAAAGTACATCCCGCAGATCATCCCGCTTTGCGGTGAAAAAACAGTCTCCAGAACATATGAAAAAGAGCAAAAGGAGTCTGTTTTTATGTTTGATAAAGAAAAGATTGAAGCGGCAGTCAGAATGCTGCTTGAGGGAATCGGTGAAGATGTAGAACGGGAAGGGCTGCTTGAGACACCTTCCAGAATTGCCAGAATGTGCGAAGAAATATATGGCGGACTGTATGAAGATGCTGCGGAACATCTGGCCAAACAGTTTTCTGTGGATAATAATGAGATGGTCATAGAAAAGGATATCACCTTTTACTCCACCTGTGAACATCATCTGCTACCTTTTTACGGAAAGGCACATATCGCTTATATTCCAAACGGAAAGGTTGTGGGCTTAAGCAAGCTGGCAAGGACTGTCGATGTCTATGCAAGAAGACCGCAGATTCAGGAGAAAATGACTTCTCAGGTGGCGGATGCGCTGGAAGAAAGCCTGAACCCGAAAGGCGTGATGATCATGATCGAGGCGGAACACACTTGTATGACGATGCGTGGCATCAAAAAGCCGGGCAGCAAGACGGTGACAACGGTTGCAAGGGGTGCATTCAAGGATGATTTTGAGCTGCAGAAGATGTTTATGCAGATGGTAAAAGGTTAAAGAAAATATGACCGATGATATGAAACGAGTGAATGATATCTGGAACCATCCTGTCTATCAGGAGCATTTAAAGAAAGTACTCCGCTGGGAAAAAGAGCGGAAATTCTGCCGTCATACGGTTGAGCACTTTCTGGATACGGCAAGACTTACCTACATATATACGTTGGAAGAAGGACTCGGCATCCCGAAAGATATCATCTACGCGGCTGCGCTTCTGCACGATATCGGACGGCATCTGCAGTATGAAGAAGGGATTCCTCATGAGAAAGCCAGTGCAGCTGTTGCAGAAGGGATTCTGTCCGGCTGCGGTTATACAAAGCCGGAGTGCGAATGTATTTTGGGGGCGATTTTAAATCACCGGAAGAAGACCCAAACGTCTGATTTCAGCGCGCTTTTTTATAAGGCAGATAAGATGTCACGGTGTTGCTTCAGCTGTCCAGTGCAGGAGGAGTGCGACTGGCCGGCGGAGAAAAAAAATCTTAACATACAATACTGATTAGAAAAAGGAGCCGAAAATGAAGATTGGACATCAGGAATTTGACATCAGGAACAAAACATATATCATGGCGATCCTAAATGTGACGCCGGATTCTTTCTCGGACGGAGGAAAATGGAATGAGAGGGATGCGGCACTTGCCCATGTAGAAGAGATGATACAGGAAGGAGCTGCCATCATCGATGTAGGAGGGGAATCCACCAGACCCGGTTATACCAGGATCTCCGATGATGAAGAGATTGAGCGTGTGGTTCCGGTGATTGAGGCGATAAAACAAAGATTTGAGATTCCGGTGTCGGTGGACACTTATAAGTCCGGGGTTGCAGAAGCGGCGATTTGTGCAGGCGCTGATCTGATCAACGATATCTGGGGACTGAAATATGATGAAAAGATGGCGGGTGTCATAGCACAACATCAGGTAGCCTGCTGCCTGATGCATAATAAGGACGAAGCCGTGTATACTGAGTTCTTTCAGGGGATGCTGCAGGAGACGCTGGAATGCGTGCACATAGCCAAGAATGCAGGGATTTCGGATGACAGAATTATTCTGGATCCCGGGGTGGGATTTGGCAAGACGTATGAGATGAACCTGGAAGCGATCCGCCGGGTGGATGAGTTTGCCAGGATTGGTTATCCGGTGCTGCTCGGCACTTCCAGAAAATCTGTCATTGGACTGACTCTGGATCTTCCGGCACAGGAGCGTCTGGAGGGGACACTTGCGACGACGGTGCTGGCTGTTAAGGCAGGGTGTGCCTTTGTCAGAGTTCATGATGTGAAAGAAAATTACCGGGCGATTCGTATGACAGAGGCCATTCTTGGAAGGCAGCAGCTGCAGGAAAGAGGAAACCATGGATAAAATACATATTAACAATCTGGAGATTTTTGCAAAGCACGGAGTCTTTCCGGAAGAAAACGTGCTGGGACAAAAGTTTGTAATCTCAGCGATTCTTTATACGGATACCAGAAAAGCAGGCATGACGGATCATCTGGAAGACTCCATCAATTATGGGGAAGTCAGTCATTTTATCAAACAGTTTGTTGAGGGCAATACGTTTCAGCTGCTGGAAACTGTGGCGGAGCGGCTGGCCTGGGAGATGCTGCTGAAGATTGAACATTTACAGGAAGTACAGTTGGAAATCCAAAAACCGTGGGCGCCTGTGGGGCTGCCGCTTGATACCGTATCAGTGGAAATTTCCAGGAAATGGCACGATGCTTTTATTGCACTGGGCTCCAACATGGGAGATAAAGAGTCCTATCTGAATGCAGGGGTAAAAGGACTGCAAAATACAGAGGGATGCATGGTGGAAAAGGTTTCTGATTTTATCATAACTGCTCCGTACGGCGGGGTGGCGCAGGATGATTTTTTGAACGGCGCCATGAAGATCCGGACACTTCTGACACCCGAAGAACTTCTGGAACGCCTTCACCAGATCGAACAAGAGGCAGACAGGGAACGTGTGGTACACTGGGGACCGAGAACTCTGGATCTGGATATTTTGTTATATGATGATTTGATTCTCGATACGGAGAATCTGCATATTCCGCACATCGAGATGCACAAACGGGATTTTGTGCTGGAACCACTGTGTCAGATTGCACCGTATGCGTGTCATCCGGTACAGGGGCTGACAGCGGCTCAGTTGCTTGATACAATTAAACAGAACTAGAAAGATTAACGAAGCTGATGCAGATCCCGGCGGGAACTGCACAGCTTTTTCTATCTGCGATGTGTCGGGAAAAACAGGAGGAGTGTATATGAGATTTTTTCATCTGTCGGATCTGCATATTGGGCGGCAGCTTCACCATTATAATTTACAAAAAGATCAGGAACATATACTGGGGCAGATTGCAGACTATGCAGAGCAGGAACATCCTGACGCAGTCGTGATTGCAGGTGACATCTATGATAAGGCAGCCCCTTCAGGGGAGGCAGTAGCCGTCTTTGATTCTTTTCTGACAAGGCTTTCCAGGATTCGTCCGCAGATTCCTGTACTGATCATCAGCGGAAATCATGATTCGCCGAAACGTATGCGGTACGCAAGTTCCATTCTGCAGGATAACCAGATCTATATTGCAGCTGTGCCGCCTGCTGTACCGCAGGACAGGCTGACAAAGGTGGTGTTGGAAGATTCTTACGGGGAAGTCTGTTTTTATCTGCTGCCGTTTGTGAAACCGGGATATGTGCGCCAGGTATTTGAAAACAACAAAGCAGACAGTTACGATGATGCCGTCAGAAGATTGATCGAAAGAGAAGAGATAGACTTTAAAAAAAGAAATGTATTGGTCTCTCATCAGTTTTATACCGGGGCCGGTGATTTCCCCATGCTGAGTGATTCGGAAACGATTCATGTGGGAGGTATGGACAATGTGGATATTCAGGCGCTTGCAGGATTTGACTACGCAGCACTCGGGCATATACATGGTGCACAGAAAGTGAGAGATGCCTGGATTCGTTATTGTGGAACACCGCTTAAGTATTCTGTGAGCGAATGGAAACAGGAGAAGGCACTGCTTGAGGTGACACTGAATGGAAAAGGGGAAACGCCGGTATTGCGGACGCTTCCACTGTCACCGCTGCATGATGTTACAAAAAGAAAAGGTCCTCTTGCAGAACTGCTTGCAGAAAAGCGGTGTGATGATTATGTCAGCGTCATATTGACGGATGAAGGGGAACTGTATCAGCCCAGAGATCTTCTGGAACGTGTGTATCCAAATCTTCTGGAAGTGAAGGTAGAAAACAGCCGGACACGCAGTATGCTGGAGGAATCAGCTGCGATACACTGGGAACAGGATCCGGAAGCTGCCTTTGCAGAATTTTTCCGGCAGATGCAGGGGCGTGAGATGACAGAGGAAGAAAAACAAATCATGATCAGGGTGATGGATCAGGCGAGGGAGGAAACATTATGAAGCCGGTGAGACTTAAAATGGCGGCATTCGGATCTTATGCCGGCGAGACCGTCATTGATTTTTCCGATGTACAGCATGGGATTTTTCTGGTGACTGGAGATACAGGCTCCGGAAAGACGACCATCTTTGACGCCATTACGTATGCGCTTTATGACCGAACGAGCGGGCAGAAGCGGGACGGCGGGATGATGCGCAGCCAGTACGCCGATCTGTCAGCCAGGACATATGTGGAATTTACGTTCTCTTATCGTGACGAAGTATATACGGTCCGTCGGAACCCGGAATATCAGCGGGAAAAGAAGCGGAAAGATGCAGATGGAAGACGAGGCCAGACGACAGAACGGGCGAAAGTTGAGCTTATCATGCCTGATGGCAGCGAGTTTGAAGGGAACCGGACGGCTGTGAATCAGAAGATTGTGGATATCATTGGACTGGATGTTCAGCAGTTTACCCAGATGGTAATGATCGCGCAGGGAGACTTTCTGCGTCTTTTACATGCACAGTCGCAGGAACGGGGGCTGATATTTTCCAGAATTTTTGATACTCGCATTTATCGGGGCATACAAGATGAGCTGAGACTGGAAGCAAAGGAGAGTCAGGAGACTCTCTTGGAAAATAAAAAAAATGTCAGAAGGGAAATGGAATATGTCCTATGCCCGCCTGATTTTTCGCAGAAAGAAGAATGGGAGCGGGAACTGAAGGCGGAACAGGAACCTGACTTCACCCTTATTCTTCCGCTTCTTTCACAAATGACAGAAGAAGGGCGAAAAGAGATGGGACGCCTGTCAGTATGCATTGGAGAAAATCAAAAGAAGTATGAGGAAACGGCGGCTTGGCTGGAGGCTGTGCGCGCGGTTAACAGGCTGTTTGAGGGACAAAAACAGGCAGAAGAAAAGAAGCGGGAACTTTTAGCAGACGGAAAATCCATGGAAGAGTTGGCGGTGAGAGCTGAAGCAGCGAGAAAAGCAGAAAAAGTCAGACTTTTTGAACGGGCATATATTCAAAAAGAGGCGGTTATCAGGAAACTTTCTTTGAAGGAAAAAGAGTTGGAGAAGCGGATTGCCGAAAGCAGAGCGATTATAAACTGCTATGAAGAAGACCCGGGCAGTTTGAAACGGTGGCTGAAAACAGAAGAGGACAGGACAGACTCAATGCCTCTTTACAAGCAGGCAAAGTGTCTCCTGGAGGCGGCCAAGGTTCGGACAGCCGTGTTCACAAAGCTTCAGGAAACCGTGCAGAATGTGGAAGACTGCAGACAGACATATGAAAGGGCATATGAAAATTTTCTGCAGGCACAGGCAGGGATCATGGCGCAGGCTCTCAACGATGGCGTGAAATGTCCGGTATGTGGTTCTGTCCATCACCCGTGCAAGGCTTCACTGTCCGATGCGGCGCCCACACAGCAGCAGGCCCAGCAGTATAAACTGATACTGGAACGTGCCAGACAACAGGAACAGAGTCTTAAAAAACAGCTGGAGGAGGCCAGGGAAAAAGAACACGAGGTATGCCAGGAAATCCTTCAGGGGATCAGCCGGATGGAAGGTGAGCAAAGTCAGATCGCCAGTATGAAAAAGGATGAAGAGCAGCATCAGCTGGAGGCTCACAAGCAGTATATGCAGGCGGTGTCAGAGGCAGGTTTTGATGAAGAGAGCGCATATCGGGAGGCACTGCTGGAACCTGCACAGCTGAAGAAAATGGCGGAGGCACTTCAGAGTTATCAGGAGGCCGTTATCCGCGCCGACGAAGCGCTGCGCTTCTATCAGAAACAGACACAGGGAAAACAGTGGATGGATGAGACGACTGTCGGCGAAACACTTGAGAAACTGAAGCAGGAAAAGCAGGAGCTGGAGCAGAAAAGCCGGGAATGGTACGGCAGAAATGAGAGAAATGAAGATGCAGGGGAAGCGCTTTTGCGTCTTGCAGAAGAGCGGCAGGCTTTGCAGAAACGGTGTGATGTGCTGACCACGCTCTCCAGAACGGCAAATGGTACATTGGGAGGCAGCGTTAAACTGGATTTTGAGACATATATTCAGAGGCAGTTTTTCGAGCAGGTGATCCGATGTGCAAATCAGCGTTTTGTAAGGATGACATCCGGTCAGCTGATGCTGCGCTGCCGCAGGCTCCAGAATCTGGGGACAAGGGGACAGGCGGGACTGGATCTGGATGTCTATAGCCCGGTCACGGACAGTACCAGAGATGTCAAGACACTCTCAGGAGGGGAATCTTTTCTGGCAGCCCTTTCCATGGCTCTGGGGCTGGCTGATGTGATCTCAAGCACAGCCGGAGCTGTTAAGATGGACACCATGTTTATCGATGAGGGGTTCGGATCACTGGATGATGAGGCCAGGGAACAGGCCATTGCTATTTTAAACGAACTGGCAGGTGCCAATCGGCTGGTGGGAATTATTTCTCATGTATCTGAACTGAAGGAGCAGATTGACCGGAAACTGGTAGTCTCACGGACCACCAGGGGAAGCACGGCGAGATGGGAGCTGTGATTTGCAGGTGAGAAAGCCGGAAGCGTTAACGCTTCCGGCTTTCTCTGTATTTTTTTGGCGTCATGCCCACATAACTTTTAAAGATCTTGGTAAAATAGCTCTGATCCTCAAAACCACACATGTTTGCAATTTCGACAATCGTAAGTTTTTCATCTGAAAAAAGAAGTTTGCTTTTTTCAATCCGCACCTTATTGATGTAATTGGTGATGGTCTCACCAGTTTCTTTCTTAAAGATACTGCAAAGATACGTTTTGCTCAGGTACGTTTTGGATGCAATTTCATCCAGAGTCAGTTTGTGCTGGTAATGGGTCTGAATATATTTGTCTACTTTGTGAATTGTATCCGCATGTTTCAGACGGTCATAGTCGAAGGTACTTGAGATAAAGCTGTGCATAATATTGGACACCCATGCACTTAGATCCTCTATCGTCTTAAAGGTGTCGACGTGTTTCAGAGAATTCTGAGTAATCAGGTCAATTTTCTCCATGTCAGCGCCGGCGTCAACGGCTGTACGTGAAATAACGATCATCAGTTCCGTAATACGGGGTTTGATGGCCTCAAGGTTTGAGTTATTGGAGACATAGATATAGGCCAGAATCTGATTCAGAACATTTTCGGCTTCTTCTTTGTCACGGTTTCGGATTGCTGATCGTAGGCGGCGCTCCTGGGCAATCGGATATGTATAGTAATCATTTTCAGAAAAACTCTTAATCTTTTCGGCATAGATGTTGTTCAGCAGGGATTCCTGACTGTAGAAATAACGGCCCGCCCGGCCATGGGATATGCCTGAGATGTAAGAGGTAATCGCTGACATCACTTCTGCAAGACTCTGAATCTGTTCCGGCGGATAGCAGGGCATCTCTGCAACAATCTTCCGCAGATCGGAATGCGGTATTTCTGATAGGGAGTCGTCCATATTACCCATACAAAGTGGTCCTGCAACGATTCCCCCCGACAGATTGCCCTTCTCATCCGAAATAAAGGTGGAGACGAGGACCAGCCCAAGGTTGCAGAAATAGATATACATGCCATCCCAGCGGTATGCCTCCTGACAGCCATGGATAAAGGCGTTAATTCCATAACATCTGGAGCCAAGATACTTCTCGCATGATTTACACAGATCTGTGGTAACGTCTGTTTCCAGATACAGTGTGTTGTTGGTACAATCCACCGGTATACAGTGGATATCAAAAAGTGTTTCAAAATGGCGGCAGTATTTTTGTGCCTGTTTAATTAATATGGAATCCATCGATAGTACTTTCTTTCCCTTTTTGTAAATATTTTAGTGTATAACATAAAGATATCACAAGAAGCGAAAAAGGGCAAAGACTTTATGAAAATCTTCGCCCTTTTTCTAATGAAGGAATTCCCCAAGGGATAGAAAAAGGCTATATTATGATATCCAGGAGACGTTGTTTGTAATAGAACGAATCGACAGTATCAAAGAATGCGTCAATATTCTCAAATTCTGTCAGAGGCGGAATATCGCAGCCGGATGAGATGACAAAGTTACGGTATTCTTTACAGCTTTCCAGGAGACGTACGGTTTCAATCCTGACGGACTGTGGAGTACCATTCCGGAATTGCTGAGATGGGCTGATATTTCCCATTGCCACGCAGTCTGCAGGCATCAGCTCCATCATGGCATGCATATCGATGGCATCTCCGAAGTGGAAGACGCGGCAGCCGGTGTCCAGAATTTCATCGATCAGCTGAATCGTATAATTTCCACAGTTATGATAAATAATGATGAATCCCTGCTCCTGAGTTGCTTCGACGATTTCTTTTACATATTCTGTAGAAAATTCCTGAATCAGCTGTGGGGAGAGAACACCTGCCAGAGGTTCCGCCATGATAATGCCATGTGCCCCGACTGCTTTATAAGCGTTAATATATTCAATCAGAAAATCTGTCGTTTTCCTTAATATCTTATGAACAAGTTCCGGTTCTTCATAGCACTGCAGCATGACTTCGTTGACGTCCATCAGACGGCCGGCCAGAGAAAACGGACCTGTACAGCCTGCAAAAACAGGGCGGTCGGTGATCAGCTTGAGCGCTTTTCTTACCCCCTCAATATAGATACCGGTACGGCCTTCGCCGACTGCAGGGACCCGGAGGGCATCGGCCTCTTCTTCTGTCTCTACGATCTTGCCGATAATTGTGGGAACTTCATCCGCTGCATACACTGCACGTGCTCCAAATGCTTCAGCCTCCACAGAGAGATCCATAAAGCTGGCAACTGCCGGCATCGGATATTTATCTGCAAGCATCTTCATGCCCAGGGCCTGATAATTACTGTCAGTTACGAGTTCTTTAACTGTCACGTACAGCATCTGTACGGACGGAAAAGAAAGGAGCGGAAATGCTTTTTTGTCTTCCTCGTAGATTAATTTGTCCACCCATTTGTACATATTCATGTTACTAACCCTCCAAAAGTTATATTCCAGTGATATTCTTGTTTTTAGTAGAAGAATATAATTATAATATTGCGATTTTGGTAAAATGGATAGTAGAATGTAATTATTTTTACAATAAAATTCTTTTAATTTCACTAAGTTGGTAAAATATTTACATGTGTAAAGCGGGAAATTTATCCGAGGCAATGAACGCATTACAACACGTGCTGCTGCAGAAATTTTTCAAATTTTTTTTCTCCGAAAATTTCATTGGTGACAAACCTGCCATCGAAAAAAAAACTGTACGTGGTGAAGGGGGATGGTGCATTCTGAGCCTGTTCCTTTGTTTCCAGCTTGTGTACGCTGACTGACTGGTCATGCCGCAGGGCTACGGACTGGATCAGCGGGGCATACTTGTGTGTGTGAGGACATTGGCTGGTATAATAAAGGACCATGCCTGGTTCTTCTATTCTGCCGTGTTTGGCACACTCCCGGAAACCGGGAACAGGCGCGTCTTCAAAGAACGGCAGATAATACAGAATAAAAAAGGGATCGGCGCAGTCGGCAATCTGAAACCCTTTATATTTCATGTAACCGGGATCCGAAAGAAACCCCCGTTTTTTTTCAGATGCAATGATGGTTACGCCGGTTTTCCCTTTTGCCCTGGAATCACGAATGCAGTAATCCAGCAGTTCGTTGGCGTAGCCGTGACCTTTATATTGTCCGGATATCCAGAAGCAGTTGATATGCATATAACCGTCTGCAGAGATCGGGTACCATGCATGTTCTGCGGGAATGTACTCGATAAAGACTTTCCCTCTCGTATTGGAACGGCGGAAGATAAGTCCGTCAGCAAAGCGGTCCTTCATCCAGGCTTTTTTAGATGCCGCCCCGTGTTCTCCTTTTTTGTCAGAGATACAGCAGCAGATATGCTCTGTTTCAATATTTTCCGGACCTACCGTGATATATTCCATAATGATGCTCTCCTTTCATTGAGTGATATTGTCAGTATAACATTGTTAACCTGACATGGTATGTCAGGTATTAAAAGCCCCGGTGTATTTCAGGTACATATTCCGGACCTTGTTGGCGAGCATTATCCGCACACGCTCAGGTTCAAGTACATCAGCCTGTCCGCAGAATGAAAGCAGGTACCCATAGAGCCAGTCGTCATCAGGAAGATGCACGGACACGATCAGATCCCCGTTTTCCTGTACCTTAATATTTGCCATATCGAATTCATCGTATACCCGGTAGGCAGCAGAAGCTTTAAACGTTAAGCGGATGAGCGGGTATTCCGAAGGAGGTTTCGTGGATTCAGCCAGAGGCAGGCAAAGAGGTTCAGAAAAGTATTCATCCAGCGGCAGAATACGATCCATGCGGTTGATCTTAAAGGTTCTGTAATCGTTTCTTTGAAGACAGTATGCCTGAAGATACCAGGCATTTGACTTATAAAGAAGCCTGGCCGGTTTTACTTTCCGGATACTGTTTTTTCCCTGAGCATTGAAGTAGCGGAACGACAGGCACTGACGGTTTAGTACCGCATTTTTTATAAGGTTAAACTTTTGCTGGTCAGTTTTGGCATTTCCCCAGCGGGAAAAATCGACCTGAACCCAGCTGGTGCTGCTGTGCTGAAAAATTGCTCCCAGCTTGAGCAGAAGACTGTTAATATCCTGTGAAGCGGCCGGCAGGCTCTGCAGGGCCATGATGAGCTGCTGCTGTTCTTCTTTTGAGAGAAAAGTCTGATTCATAACATAACCGTCCAGTACAGAGATTCCCCCGCCTTTTCCCTGAACCGTGCAGATGGGGATTCCGGCTCCGCTGAGGGTGTCCAGGTCCCGGTAGATAGTTCTTACGGATACTTCCAGTTTTTCGGCAAGTTCAGCTGCCGTGGCTTTCTTATGATCAAGCAGATAATACAATATTTTAAATAAGCGGCTTTTCTGCAAAATGAATCCTCCCTTTGACGTCACTTACACCATGCTGCGTTATGGTTACAGTATAAGATGAAACGGAAGATCATGCATTAAAAAAGTGGAAAACTTCATCCAGCCCTTGCTCACGGGGAAGATTGTGCTATAATAAAATGTACAAAAAGGGTAAATACCCCGATGCAAAAGACTAAAAAACTAAGAGAGGTATGTGGATTTGAGATACGAAGGGACAGTATACAGACCCCCAAGCGAAGCAAGAAGTTTAATTGTACAGGTGACAATCGGATGTGCGCACAATGCGTGTACATTCTGTACCATGTATAAAGATAAAAAGTTCAGGATCCGAAAAAAAGAAGAGGTACTGGAAGATTTTCAGATGGCTTACGACAACTACGGGGACAATATCCGCAGGATTTTTCTCGCGGACGGTGATGCTCTGATTGTCAAAACTACGGATCTGCTGGATATTCTAAACTTTATCAAAGAAAAGTTCCCGTCAACAGAACGCGTGACATCTTACGGAACACCGGGGGACATCCTGAGAAAGTCAGAGGATGAATTAAAGGCACTGGCAAAAGCCGGTCTGGGAATGGTTTATATGGGTGCGGAATCGGGTGATGCCGTGACACTGAAAGACATTAATAAAGGTGTCAGCAGGGAAGAGATCATTGAAGCAGGGAAGAAACTGCGCCGATGTGGTATTCAGTCTTCGATTACGCTGATCTCGGGACTTGGCGGCCGAGCGCGCAAAAAAGAACACGCGATTGAATCAGCGAAGCTCATCAGTGATATTCAGCCGGATTACGTTGGCTTTCTGACATTGATGCTGGATGAGTCTACGGAAATCTACCAGAAGATCGCAGCTGGCGAGATGGAACTGTTAAAACCGGAGGAAGTGGCAGAGGAGATGCGTCTGTTTCTGACAAATGTAGACTCCCCGGGGACGGTCTTCCGTGCCAATCATGCGTCGAATTACGTTGTACTCAAAGGGAACTTGAACGAAGATATCGATAAGATGCTGAAGCAACTGGATGAGGTGGAGGAGGCCGGAAAATATCGTCCGGAACGTGTCCGAAGCCTGTAATAAGGAGGAGATTAACATGCAGCTGGAACAATTGAGAAACGACATGGTTGCGGCCATGAAAGCAAGAGATAAGGTGAGAAAGGAAGCCGTTTCATCCGTGATCGCGGCGGTGAAAAAAGTGGCGATCGATGAGGGCTGCCGGGAGGATATCCCGGAGGAACTGGTGGACCGTGTAATCTTAAAAGAATTGAAAACGGTAAAAGAACAGGTAGATACCTGTCCTGATGAACGCGCTGACCTTAAGGCAGAATACCAGGCGAGGTATGACATTATCAGTGAGTACGCCCCAAAGCTGTTGTCAGCAGACGAGGTAAAAGCTGTTTTGACAGAAAAATTCTCAGATGTGATTGCGACGAAAAATAAAGGTCAGATCATGAAGGCGGTGATGGCAGAGCTGAAAGGGAAAGCAGACGGTAAGGTGATCAATCAGGTGGTTTCGGAACTTTGCAGCTGATACGTATGAAAACCCTTAAACTGTCCATGCTAAGGAAAAGAGAATCGTGGTGAAAATAATATGAAATTTGATATGCACTGTCATACAAAAGAAGGTTCCATGGATGGAAGAGTACCGATGGAGGAGTACATTCTCAGGCTGAAAGAGCTGGGCTATAAGGGAATGCTGGTGACGGACCACAATTCATATAATGGTTACCGGGAATGGAAAAACAATATCAAGGGGAAACGGCATAAGGACTTTGTTGTTCTTAAGGGAATCGAATACGATACGATTGATGCTGGACATATGCTGATCATTATGCCGGAAGGCATTAAAATCCGCGTGCTGGAACTTCGAGGACTTCCGGTGAGACTGCTGATTGATGTTGTGCATAAGAATGGGGGGATACTCGGACCGGCTCATCCATGCGGTGAGCGTTATCTCAGTATTCTGAATACGAAAAAGAAAAAAAGCAAGGATGAAATCTTGAGGAAGTTTGATTTTGTTGAAGCGTTTAATGCATGTGAAACACAAGAAAGCAATGAGGCGGCAGAGAGCTTGGCGATTCGGTATCGCAAGCCGGGGTTTGGCGGAAGTGATGCACACCGCTATGACTGCATCGGGACAGCTTATACTGAATTTCCAAAGGAAGTGCGGCGGGAATCGGATTTGATACGTTATATTCAGCGGGGCGGTGAAGTGACGTACGGCGGTACATTATACAGTAAAACGACGAAAGATAAAATTGGGAAATGGAATGCGTTGCTTATACAGTCTTTTGGAGTGTATAATAAGACGGCTGAGATCTGCAGGCGACATAAAAGAAAAAAGGAGCTGAAAAATATTCAGGTTTAGAGAACGAAAAAGAGATGAAAAAGGAACTACCAGAGATTGACATTTCTGATAGTTCCTTTTAAAATTCGTTGTCCATTGGATTGTACCTCATTTTAGTTACGTTAGATGCTTTTGAGTTTAAATTAAGTTTTTGGTGGTCCGTACCTCTCTTTCTTTAAAATATGGGGTAAATCGTTAAATTCTCGGTGGTTTATCCTCCTTTTGTATTTAGTCAAGTCCTTTAATTTCTTTTGTTGTAATTATTATATCGAATTAATTTGAAAAAGTCAAGACTAAAAATAGAAAAAAATATAAAAAACAGATTAAAAACAGATATATAAAAATGAAAATATAAATAATCTGAAAATTAATGAAAGAAAAAACATTTAATGCAATTAGCACAGATTTTCTAAAATCAACAGCAGATGTCCGCAAAGTGTCCGCGGGTCAGCCTGCATAAGTCTTCCGGAGAGAGACGGACACTGCAGCCGATCCGGCCTCCGCTGATATACACCGCATCAAATTGCTGTGCGCTGTCATGGATGAAGGTTGGAAATTGTTTTTTCATTCCAATTGGGCTGCATCCGCCGCGCACATAACCGGTAACGGCGTTAATATCCCGGACATGAATCATTTCAATGGATTTTTCACCTGCTGTTTTTGCAGCATTTTTCAGATGAAGTTCCAGAGCAATGGGGATGACGAATACATAATATTGCTTGCTTTTCCCCTGTGCAACCAGTGTTTTAAAAGACTGTTCAACCGGTGCACCGGTCAGCTTTGCTGTGTGGAGACCATCTATAAACTCATCGCATTCATAATTTAATGCTTCATAAGAAATTTTATTCTTATCCAGTATGCGCATGACGTTTGTTTTGGTTTCTTTCGCCATATGACCACCTCCTTAAAAAATATGTTTCATTGTAACGCAACTTTTATAAAACTGCAACGCCGAACTTTTGAAATCCTTAAAAAACATACTGGACAAATGGAACATTCTGTGATTTAATAGTCATACATTCTTAACACGTTTCGTCAGGTCTGACGGAAATATTCCAAATATGATAACTGAATATCGAAAAATGCTGACTGCTTGCAGTTTGAGGAGGTGCGTTTTATGTCCGCATGTCACATGATTATTCTTCAGATTTCATTTCTGGCTGTCTGTATGGATCTTCAGACTCAAAAGATTGCCAACCTGGGAATCTGTATTTTCTGGTCCGCCGGCCTCGGTTATCAGATCTGGCTGAGAAATCTGTCCGGAATCTTATATTTTGCAGCCGGTGCTGCAGCCCCGGTGATTTTATTGGCTGGGCTGTTTGTATTCCGGATGCTCGGACCTGGTGATATCAAACTGTTTTCTGCACTGGGTGGCGTCATGGGGACTGTGTCGGTGATCCGGTGCATCATCTGTTCATTTCTGATTGGGGCCGTTTTGTCGGCTGCTGTCATACTCCTTTGCGGAAATGCAAAAGAACGTCTGCGGTATTTCACCGCATATCTTTCACAATGCCGTAAAAAACAGGCCATCTATCCCTATTACCGGGCAGGAAGACGGATAGAAAACATCCATTTCAGTGTGCCGGTATTTTTAGCCGTTATCTTATATACAGGAGGTTTTTATTGAGTAAAAGAGGAAGAAGCATACTTGCAGTCTGTGACCTGGAAGCTGCATATGCATGTAATTTTGTAGAATACATCCAGCACAAAAAAAATATCCCGTTCGAAGTACGTGCATTTACGGGAGTTCAGCCGCTTCTGGAACTGGCATCTGCCAGGCATATTGATATCCTTCTGATTTCCGACAAAGCTATTTGCGAGGAGGTGAAGGTTCTTGATATCGGACAGATTGTGATCCTCTCGGAAGGGGTTCATGATCCGGCACTGGACCGGTATCCCAGTGTCTATAAGTATCAGTCATCAGATGTAGTCATCCGTGAGGTGATGAATTGTTATGGAGCATGGGAGGCTCAGGCATCCGGCATCAATATGCCAAAACCGAAGACAAGACTCCTGGGGGTATATTCTCCTGTCGGAAGGACAGCAAAGACATCGTTTGCACTGACTCTCGGCCAGATTTTATCGAGGACTCATGCGGTACTGTATATTAACCTGGAAGAGTACGCCGGGTTTGAACAACTGTTGGGATGTGAATATGAGAACAGACTGGGGGATCTGATTTATTATATTCGTCAGGGAAATGCAGGAATTGCGTTAAAGATCGCAGGGATGGTCCAGACGATCAGCAATCTGGATTATCTGCCGCCGGTCCTTTCACCCATGGATATACAGAACACCACGATTGATGAATGGCTCTGTATGCTCCGTCAGGTAGAAGAAAACACGGCTTATGATACCGTGATACTGGATGCAGGTGATGGTGTGAATGATCTGTACACACTTTTAAATCAATGCGAGACTGTCTATCTCCCGGTCAGAAACGATGTCATGTCTGCGGCAAAACTTCAGCAGTTTGAACAGCTCCTGAGGATGTGGGACTTTACTGATCTGCTGGAGCGCATGCAGAAAGTAAAGCTGCCGTATCACCGCACACTGAAGCGGGGAAAAGAGTATCTGGATGAACTGGTCTGGAGTGAACTCGGGGATTACGTAAAAGAACTGTTGAGAAATCAGAAAGAGACAGGAGGATGAGTTGTTTATCTGGCTGTTGATTGAATGATATACGAAGGTACCATGTTTGGCACTATGGTCGGGGCACTGATCATTACAACACTGCGCAATGGATTCACCTTGCTGTCGATTGACTCTGCAGTGCAGAATATGGTGCTTGGCCTGGTTATCATCCTGGCGGTACTGCTGGATGTCATGAGAGAACAGATGGCCGCAAAATCACGCCGCATGGCCGCAGCCGCAGCCGTCGCAAAACATTAAGTATTTCAGAGCATAAGCGGAACCTATCCCGGTTTTTTGTCTGCATATTTATATAACCTGCTGCCTGTCCTTTAAAGGATGTAACGGACGACAAAAAAGCCGGGATATTTTTAAAAATTTCACTGGACAGAACAGGAAAACTGTGGTTTAATAGAGTCAAGCTTTTCAATCAGCCGTCAGTTCTGACGGACAATTCCAATTATTAAAATTTTATACGACAGCAGTTACAGGAGATTTTTTGCGTCATAATGCTCCGGGTTATACGGAATCTGTTTATTTTTCTAATTCTTTGGTTCAGGTTCACAGGTAATGTTTACATCTCACATACAGAAATCATGTCTGCGGTATTTCACCGATTAGTTCAGCATCAGAATAACAGCAAAACGATACATCATCAAAGTGTAAAAAAATATAAGTCCGGGATACGACTCTGATCTATCATATGTTAGCGTTACATCGCAAAGAGGAGGAATTCCTTAATGAACAAAGAGAAAAAAATGCGGGTAAAAGCACAGCGCAGGATACAAAAGGGGACAAAGGGATGAGGTATTTTGAAGAACTGCATAAAAGGATGATGGAGCTTCTTCGTGAAACCCCGGAATTATCGGATGAGCAGATTTTGGAGCTGATTGACGGACTGCTGCTGGAATCGAAGGAAGGGCGCTGTATATCACTGCAGGAAAAAGATGAACTTCGCAGAGAATTATTCTGTTCTGTGCGCAGACTGGATATACTGCAGGAACTGATTGATGATCCTCAGGTAACGGAGATTATGGTCAATGGCTGCCGGGATATTTTTGTGGAACGGGCGGGACGTATCAGCAGATTCGATAAAAGTTTTACTTCACCAGAAAGACTGGAAGATGTGATACAGCAGATTGTGGGGAAGTGCAACCGTATTATCAATGAAAACAGCCCGATAGTGGATGCAAGACTTAAAAATGGATCAAGAGTTAATGCAGTTGTGGAACCAGTATCTCTGGATGGGCCGGCGCTGACAATTCGCCGTTTTCCTGACATACCAATCACGATGAATACACTGGTTGCGTGGGAGAGCATCTCGCAGGGGGCAGCAGATTTTCTGAAAGATCTTGTGAAAAGCGGATATTCAATTCTGATCGGCGGAGGGACTTCCGCAGGCAAAACTACATTTCTTAATGCACTTTCTAATTTTATTCCCCATGATGAAAGAATTATTACAATAGAAGATACGGCGGAGCTCCAGATACAGGGTGTGGAGAACCTGGTGCGTCTGGAGGCGCGCACTGCCAACATGGACGGCGGAAAGTCCATTACAATCAGAGAACTGATTAAGACGGCCCTTCGTATGCGGCCGGACAGAATTGTTGTCGGTGAAGTACGTTCTGAAGAGGCAATTGATCTGCTGCAGGCATGGAATACCGGACATGAAGGCAGTATTGGCACGGCACATGCCAACAGCGCAATCGATATGATCAGCCGGCTGGAGACGATGGTGCTGATGGGAATGCAGCTTCCTCTGGAGGCGATTCGGCGGCAGATAGCCTCCGGAGTCGATGTGATGATACACATCGGGAGGACAAAAAAGCGGCAGCGAAAAATAATGGAAATCTGTGAAGTGACAGGGCTCCGGGACGGAGAGGTGCAGCTTAGGACCTTATATCAATGGAATGATGAGACGCAGCAGCTCGAACAGGGACAGCCGCTGTTAAACGTGGAAAAGCTGGAAAGGATGAAACGGCATGAAGCTGGATTATAGGGTATATCGTTTTGCAAAGACGGAAATCTTGAGATATACGGCAGAAACATTTGCACTTTGCCTGCTCGTGAACCTTCTGTGTTACCGCTCATGGTGGGTGATGCCTGTGTTTTTCCCTGCATTGCCTTTATACTTCCGGTATAAAAAACGGTTATTGATGGAGAAGAGAAAAAAGAAACTGAACTATGCATTTAAAGATGCGCTCTCATCGATTTCAATAGCGTTAAAAGCGGGATATTCCATGGAAAATGCAATCGCAGAGTGCATTCGTGATCTCAGGAACATCTATGAAGTAAGTGAACCCATTGTTCAGGAGTTTCTTTATCTTCAGAGTCAGCTAAGCGTGAGTGTACCGATAGAACAGCTGCTGGCAGATTTCGGCAGCCGGTGCGAGGTAGAAGATATTCAAAACTTTGCGGGAGTGTACGGAATCGCCAAAAGAAGCGGAGGCAACTTAAGCCGTATTCTGCAAAATGCAGCCCGCACGCTGAATGATCGGATTGAAGTGGAAAAAGAGGTGGAGGCTTGTGTAGCTGCGAAGAAGATGGAACAGACAATTATGAGTGTGGTACCGTGCGGAATCATCCTGTATATGCAGACGATGTCACCTGGATTTCTGAATGTGCTTTACGGAAGTGTGGCGGGCGTCTGTGTGATGACCGGATGTCTGGCTGGATATGCGGCAGCATTTTGGATGGGAAGAAAAATTGTAAGGATTGAGGTGTAGCAATGTTGATAATATCCGTATTTGTGACGGCAGGGTTTGCAATATTGATGCTGTGTTCAGCGGGAATAAAAGTGCCGGAGAATATAAAAGGCGTGAGCAGGCTGTTTTATCGGTGTGCATACTGGATAGAAAAGCGGTTTCCCTATCAAGGATTATGGACAAAAACAGAAGTACTGACGGGGGCATTGACTATAGCTGCTGCGGGAAGCGTACTGGCATTGGGCGTGTCGGTGATTCAGGGGACGTCTGAAAAAAACTCTGTCACTACGCTTAAGAGGGAAGCAGGAACAGAGGATCCGTACTGGGAAACTTTGCAGGTACAAAGAGAAAACGGAAAAATCGTCAGTATTACTGTTGAGGTTCCCGGCCGGGAATATGCGAAAGATGAGATTCAGGAATGGCTGAACCGTGCAGAAACGGGACTGGAACAGATGATGCTGGGAGAGAACCAATCTCTGGACAGGGTTGAAAAACCGCTGAACCTGGTACAGGCTTTTGATGAATTTCCGGTGAGTGTCAGCTGGATCAGCAGCAACCCGTCAGTACTGGACTGGGAAGGAGTGCCCGGCGATGAACTGTCAGAGGCGGGAACAAAGGTGACGCTGTATGTCACACTTACCTGCCAGGACGAGAGCAGGGAATGTGAGAAAACCGTTACGGTATATCCCCAAAGAAGAGAGGGGGAGGCTGCCTGGGAACAGGAAGTCTATCAAACGCTGGAACATGTGAATGCAGACCGGAGTGGCGGGCAGTTTTATCTGCCTCAAAAGATTGGAGAGGAGTCGGTAAGGTGGAGAAAAGATACTGCCCGGGCAGGCGGTGTGATTCTGATCGTTTCCCTTGTTCTGTCAGCTGTCTGGTTTTTTGGAAGACAACAGGAAGAAAAGCTGAAGGAACAGAAGATGAAAGAGCAGATGATGACAGATTATCCGGATATATTAAATAAGTTTACACTGCTGCTGAATGCGGGGATGAATACGAGAAAAGCATTCTCAAAAGTGGCTCTTGATTATAGAAAAACGAGAAGCAGACAGGGAGAAAATGTCTGTAAGAGAGCTGCTTATGAAGCAATATCTGCGATTTACCAGGAAATGGAACAAGGGGTCCCGGAGGCAGAGGCGTATCGACATCTGGGGATCAGATGTGAGCTGCCGGCCTATAAAGCATTTTCCACACTGCTGGTTCAGAATCTGCGCAAAGGCAGCAGCGAGCTTCTGGAAATTATGGAGAGGGAGGCGGTGGATGCATTTGAAAACAGGAAACGCAGGGCAAAAGTCATCGGGGAACAGGCGGGCACAAAGCTGCTCGTGCCGATGGTACTGATGCTGGTGATCGTTTTTGTTATTCTTCTGGTACCGGCAGGAATGAGTTTTTTGTAACAGTGTGGACCGTATACAGGAAAGGAGGTGAGGCTTATGGGCTGCATAATCCGTGATTTTATGATGGAAGAAGAAGCGATTGGTGTCGTGGAAATCATCTTGATTCTTGTCGTTTTGATCGGGCTGGTCATTATCTTTAAAAACCAGCTGGTCAGTCTCGTGAAGAATATTCTTTCGAAAATCACAAGCCAGAGCAACAGCATATAGGAAGGAGGCACACCTTGCACAACAAAGGAAGTATAACGGCATATCTGAGCCTGATGCTGGTGCTGATGATTTCGCTGCTTTTGGCAGGTCTGTATTCGGTGCAATTGGCGGGGGCCAGGGTACAGATGGTCAGTGCAGTGGATCAGGGACTATATTCGTTATTTGCACGCTATGACCGTACACTGTTAAAGCGGTATCACCTGTTTTATGTTGATGGGGGCCGCGGCCAGGGAGCCATGCAGATGGGTAATCTGTATGAAACCATAGAAGATGACATCGCCCGGATTTTGTTTCACCGTGTGGATGGGAATCGTAACGGAAATATTGGAGATTTGGTAATGCAGGGCGGCGGCATCACCGGGTATACTTTGGCGACAGACGGCGGCGGAAGCAGTGTAAAAGAGCAGGCGGGGGCATACATGAAGACGGCTCTCGGTGCGCAGGGTGTGCGGCTTCTTCTGGAAAAAAGTAACAATGGCCAGGAGATTTCCCGGAACTTGGGGAGTGCCAAAGAAAGCATTGAAGCAGGCAATTCGCTGGAGGTATATGATGCGCTGAAGGAACAAGCCCGGGAAGAACGGGAATCTGTCGGAGAAAACGTGGAAGAAACAGCCGATTCAGAAGTGCCGGAAGATTTTGAGAATCCCATAGAGACCGTCCGGGAGTTAAAACAGCAGGGAATACTGTCGCTGGTGCTGCCCGCAGGAAATGCGCTTTCAAACAGAACCCAGGAGCTGTCAAAACTGGCTTCAGGAAGAAAAGTGGAGACAGGCATGGGGATGATCGGCACAGACACAGAGGACAGCGGGCTTACAGGGGAACTCCTTTTTGGAGAATATATTCTTCAGCATTGTGGAAATTTCAGTGGGACGAAGCCATGTGAAGGGCTTGTTTATCAGGTGGAGTATATCCTGCAGGGGAACAACAGTGATGTTGCGAATCTGAAGGGTGTGGTTCACAAGCTTCTGATGATGAGAGAGGCGGCGAATCTGCTGCATCTTTATCAGGACGATGCGAAACGTGCACAGGCGCAGGCGGCCGCCGGCGCAATTGCATCACTTTTGCTGCTGCCGCAGGCAGCACCCGCAGTTGAACAGATTTTACTGGTCTGCTGGGCGTACGCGGAAAGCATTCTGGATGTCAGAGGACTTCTGGCAGGGGAAAAGGTTCCGGTATTGAAAGAAGGGGCATCCTGGCAGCTGTCGCTGTCCAATATACCAAGGCTGTTTGACGGAGCTGATGACCTGAGAAAAAACAGTGAGAAAGGGATGTCATACCAGGACTATCTGAGAATCCTGCTCGGTCTTAGAAACAGCAGACAGAAAATGGCAGGGTGTGTGGATATGATCGAAATGGGAATGAGAGCGGAGGAAGCAAAAAGTAACTTCAGGATAGACTGCTGCCTGTATACCGCGGAGGCGGAGTTTACATTTAAGGCAGGAAGGGGCAATACATTTGAGATTGTCCGTGGATATGGATACGATATGTAAAACAACAGGAGGTGTATGGAGATGCTCTGTCGAAGGGTGCAACTGTCAACTTCATCTAAAAAGAAAATAGAAAACTCTCTTCAGGCAAATCATAGCATGTTTCCCCCGGCGCAAAATGATACTCCCCTCGGCAGAGTGTCTCCATGCATCTCCAAAACACGGAAAGGAAGCCTTACGGCAGAAGCGGCTTTTGTTGTGCCAATATTCTTCCTGGCTCTGATATTGCTGATCAGTCTGATGGACATGATGAGAGTGCAGACACGAGTGACGCTGTCCTTGAACCAGAGTGCCAAGGAACTCGGTATGTATGGTTATGCGGCAGAAGAAGCATCGGGGGAGTCACCGGCAGGAGGACTCAAAGGAGGGGTCTGTGCATCTTATGCAGCGTCAAAGCTGCCTGAGGAACCGCGGACAGAGGTGTCGCTGAGGGGGTCTTCTTATCGGGAACATATCGTGGAATTAAAAGCAGCGGGTGTATATCACTGTCCGGTTTCATTTTTGGGGATTTCCCGGATGAAGTTTAAGGCCAGTGCCCGGGTTCATGCGTGGACCGGCTATCAGGCAGATGAAGATGAACATGCGGGCAAATTTGAAGAAATGGTCTATATTACAGACCGCAGGACGGTTTATCATACATACGTGGACTGTTCTCATCTGCAGCTGATCATTTTCTGTACTGATTTACGCAGGGTAAAAGATCAGCGCAATGAAAATGGAGGAAAATATCATGCGTGTCCGTTTTGCACTGGGGATATAGGAAATGCTGCGCTGTATATTACGCCGCAGGGAGACCGTTATCATGCAGCCCCTTCCTGCTCAGCCCTGAAAAGAACAGGGAAACTTGTTAAAAAATCAGAGGCAAAAGGACTTTCCCTCTGCAGCCGCTGTGCATTGAGAGGAGCGTGAAAAGATGGATACGGTACAGGGAATGTTGCTGGTGTTTCTTGTAATCAATACAATATATGATCTGAGATGCCGTAAAGTTCTGCTCTGGTCTGTTTTCGTGTTTCTGATCACGGGGGTCTGCGGTGCATGCCTTTTGGAACAGAAAGAACTGCTGCCGCTTTTTGCCGGGCTGCTGCCGGGAGTGCTGCTTCTTTTGATGGGAAGACTGACAGATGGCGCCTTCGGCTGCGGAGACGGCTTTGTGGTGTGCGTGACAGGTATTTATCTGGGATTCTGGATGACATGCGAGGTTGTCCTATCGGCATTATTTCTATCAGCACTTTGGGGAATCATTCAGATAGTGATATTAAGAAAAGGAAAAAATCAGGAGTTTCCGTGGATTCCTTTCCTGATGATGGCATATGCGGGGAGGTTGTTGTGATGGGAAGCAAAAGAGAACAGATGGACAAGGGGAGTATAACGGCAGAAGCAGCGTTTGTGGTACCTCTTGTGCTGATGGTCGTTTTTTTGTCAGTGCTGCTGGCATTTTACGTTCATAACCGGGCATGGTATACGGCTGCCGCTGCGGAAAGTGTGCTGACAGCATCCTCAGTGGGTGTAAGGAAACATGCAGGGACTGAGAAAATACTCAATGAAAAAATGGAAGAACGGATGAAGAAACAGGGATTTCCAATTCGCAGCTTGTCATTTCGTACAACGGCACGAAATGACAGCGTAACAGCCGAGGTGAAAGCAGCTGCAGGTAAAACGTATGGAGGCGGAGGATGGAAATTTCACGCGCAGGAGATGGCCCGCATAATAAAACCAGTGGTATTTATCCGCAGAATTCAGGGAATATCTGCATTTGTGGAGGAGGAAAGATGAAGGTTACCTACAAAAGGGATTATCATCACAGCTACCTGATTCTGACAGAGGATACCGCGCCCGATTGTGAGTCGTATCCTGTGCGTATGCTTTTGAGCGGCCTGATTTCAGGAATTTTGCCGTGTAAAGTTCACCATATTGATAATCAGCTTCTGTTTTATTATGATATTACTTCAAGCCAATCGTTAGCCTCAGCCTATGATTCCAGAAAATTGAGAAAAGAAGAATTAACGTTACTCTTGAATGCATTACTGAAAACAATGGAAGAAATGGAGGCTTTTCTGCTCAGCCCATCGGGACTTTTGCTGTTGCCGGACTATATCTTTATAAATGCCGCAGAGGAAGCCGGGTTTTGTTACTGGCCCGGTGGGTGGGACGGAGAACATGAAAATATGAGGGAGTTTGCAGAATACCTGCTTCCCCAAATTGACCATTGTGATCAGCAAGCGGTCGTTATGGGATATCATTTTTACAGAAAAACCAGGGAAGGCCAGTTATGCCCTGAAGAAATGCGAAAAGAGATGTATCAAAGTCAGCCGGAGGTCCGGAAAGAAAAAGAACACCAGGAACGTGTACAGGCGTTGCCGTCAGATGATGAAATACTGGAGAAAGAGCGAATACAGCGGCAGAAACTTCTGGAGGAGATGACGGGGTCTGAGGAAAAGGTGAGAAAGTCTCACCCTGTACGTACTGCATTGTGTACAGTTGGAGGTGGCCTGCTGATTTTTGTATCTCTCTGTCTGTTTAAAAACCGGTATTTCTCCTGGCAGGTAGCTGCGGCTACGGCTGGATTGACGGGAATTGTCACGGCCTTGGGGATAGGCTTCCATGCATTAAAAAAAATAAGGGATAAGAAAGCAGCGCCGGTCAATGATGGGCTGGAGAGTTCCTTTCGCATTCCGGACACGGATCTGGACAGTGAGGAGTACATATCAGAGAACTTATCAGAACGTCTGCTAAGCGAAGAGAATCAGACATGTCTGCTGTATCATGAAAAAGAAGAAGGGGCGGCAAAACTTCTGCCGGTTTCACCGGTTGGCGGAAAGGAGATTCTGTTAGAACATGGAATTACTGTTTTTGGAAAACTGGAAGGAGCGGTGGATGTCATGCTCGACCATCCGACGGTCAGTCGTCTTCATGCAAAAATTGTCTGCGATGGAAGTTGTACCGTATATGATATGAATTCTAAAAACGGTACTTATGTAAACAATGAAGCTGTTGCAGGAGAAGCGGGATATGAAATGCAGGATGGAGATATTCTCACGTTTGCCAATCTTACTTACCGCTTGCAGTTTTTAAAAGAATGAACTATAATGATGGACAAAGTTGGGTATGACTGACGCTGAAAGGTTATTTGAAGAAATAAAAAGAAAAGGCGGGAAGAAAATTGACGGAAGTTCAGTATCAGATGAATGAGGATGCCATTGACCGAATGAGAAAGCGGCCGAAAAACTGGGCAAATATCATAATGGTTGCCGCTAATATTCTGGTATTTCTGATGGTGGAGCTGACTGGAAGCAGTGAAGATACATCGCATATGATTGCATGGGGAGCCGCCTATACACCGCTGATCAGTGACGGGCAGTTCTATCGGTTATTCACCTGTATGTTTCTGCATTTTGGTTTTGAACATCTGTTTAATAATATGATCCTCCTGGTATTTATAGGAGATTACCTGGAGCGTTACGTAGGAAAATTCCGCTACCTGGCAGTTTACCTCATTGGCGGTCTTGGCGGCAGCGTGGCTTCGTATGTATTTAATGTCCGGTCCGGCAGCGCTGTGGTATCAGCGGGAGCCTCCGGAGCAGTTTTTGCAATCATTGGAGCGATGCTTTATCTTGTCATACGAAATAAAGGCAGGTTGGAAGATCTTTCACTGCAAAGGCTTCTGCTGATGGCAGCGCTGTCTATTTATTTCGGATTTGCCTCCGGGGGTGTGGACAATGCTGCCCACATCGGAGGCTTGATGTGCGGTTTGCTCATATGTACCCTGGTTTATCGCAAGCCGGTTACTGGAAGGTAATCGGGAGGCGGATCGTAAATATGGAGCCGCCTTCTTCCGGCACAGAGGCTTCGATTGTGCCGCCGTGAGCTTCAATGATGTTTTTGGAGATTGCAAGTCCGAGTCCCGTGCCATTCTTTTTATGTGTGACAAAGAAATCGAACAGGGTTTCCAAATATTCATCGGGGATTCCGGGACCATTGTCCTGAACTTGTATTGTGACTTCGTTCACGTCAGCGGTCAGGCAGATGGTTATCTTGCCTCCCGATTCGCAAAGTGCTTCAGATGAATTCCTGATGAGGTTCAGGAACACCTGCTGCAGGCGGTTGCGGTCAATAAGAAAAGGAGGGATGGCACCTTCTTTTTTTAAATGGATGGAAATGTTTTTCTCGGAAAGAGACGGTGCTGTGCTGGCAATTACTGTTTTCAGAATAGAAAGGACACTGACCTCCTCACGATCTAACTTCTGTGAATTATTATATGCAGACAGATTTTCCAGCAATGCACGTAGAAAATGCATATTTTCCGTAATCTCCGACCAGTAATTGTAGGACTTTATTTCGGGATGGGTAGAAACCAGAAGCTGCAGAAAGCTGTTGATCAGTGTGACCGGGTTGCGTATTTCATGACTGACCATGGACAGTTGAAGCTGGTTTTGTTCATTCATGATATTGCAGACCTGCATGGCCTGAGGACTTTCCTGGCATAATTGCCTGATTTTTAACTGTTCTTCTTTAGATAACATCATTTTCACCTCTCATACAGTAGTTTAGCATTAGATTTTTTAAATAGCAAACAATATTATGTTGCAAATTTCTCCAAAATGCGACACAATAGAAAAAAGAACATTTTCTTTTATAAGAATATTAGGAGGGTGCTATTGATGGCAGAGTGTATTTTTTGTAAAATTGCAAATGGAGATATTCCATCGGCAACGTTGTATGAGGATGATCGGTTCAGGGTGATCCTGGATCTTGGACCAGCCAGCAGAGGTCATGCACTGATCTTACCGAAAGAGCATTATGCAAACATTTATGAGATACCGGAAGAACTGGCAGCCGACGCAATGATTCTTGCGAAGAAGATGGCATCAGTTATGACAACGGCGCTCGAATGTACCGGATTTAATCTGGTTCAGAACAATGGTCAGGCAGCTGGTCAGACAGTGTTTCACTTTCATGTGCATTTAATTCCGCGTTATGAGAATGATGGGGTAAAGCTTGGCTGGAAAATGGGCGAGCTTACGGATGCTGATAAGGAAGAAATCTTAACCGAAATAAAAAACGGGATATAGTGATCAGAGGGGGATGGCAATGAATTTGTCACGATTCAATGAAATTTATGATCAGTACTATCTCATGGTGATGAAAGTAGCTTACAATGTTTTGCGTGATTATCATTATGCGCAGGATATTTGTCAGGAAGTGTTTGTATTACTGTACCTCAAGCGTGATATTTTAGATGAAGAATACATTAAGCCATGGCTGTTGGTCAATGCGAAAAGAAAAGCAATCGACTTACAGAGAAAGAAATATTATGGCCGGGAGTTCTGCGAAGAGGGAATATCGCTTGAACGTGGTACAGGAGAAAATATTGAAAATGATTATGTACGGAAAGAATTCCAGAGTACAATTCTTGAAGCGTTGCAGAAAAAGGACAGGCAGTGGTACGAAATCTTCTTTCGGGTAACCGTTGAGGGTGAAAGCCAGAAATCGGTTGCTGAAGATTTGGGTATCAGCCTGTCCAATCTGAGAATTAAACTTCATCGCGCTAAAGTTTGGATGCGGAATATGTTTTTGGACGAGTATAAAAGTTGATGATGTTGTGATCGTCTTATTTGATTCGGCATTCTTCAATCAGCTGCAGAATTTTTTCAATTGAATTCATTTCCTGATTTTTTGACATTGCCTCGATATAGGACTGACGATTATGATGAAGTTCGGTAATCGCATTATAAAGTGTATTATCGGTAATTTGTTCTTCTTCCAGTACCATACTGTAGCCAAGCCGTTCAAAGGAACGGGCATTTAAGATCTGGTCTCCGCGGCTGGCTTTGGCAGAGAGAGGAATCAAAAGATTCGGCTTTTTAAGAGCACTGATTTCACAGATTGCATTTGCTCCGGCGCGTGATATCACGATGTCTGCGAGGGCAAATAAATCGGCTAATTCTTTTTTAATGTACTCATATTGTACATAACCTGAGATATTCTGAAGGGACTTATCAAGTTTATCCTTACCGCAAAGGTGAACCACCTGAAAGCTTTTCAAAAGCTGCGGTAATATCCGGCGGACAGCGTCATTAACCGCTGTTGCCCCGAGACTGCCGCCGATGATCATGATGATTGGTTTATCGGTGGAGAGTCCCGTAAATTCAAGAGCTGCGATACGGTTTCCGTTCATCAGCTCCTGACGAATGGGAGTTCCTGTCAGCACTGCTTTATCGGGCGGCAGCTGGGATACGGTCTCCGGAAAGTTGCAGCAGACTTTTACTGCGGAAGGAATACACAACTTATTGGCGAGGCCTGGTGTCATATCAGATTCATGTATGATGGCAGGTATTTTTCGGTGCTTCGCTGCAATCACAACCGGGACTGATACGAAACCGCCTTTGGAAAAGACAATATCCGGTTTTAGTTTCTTTAAAAGCTTTTTGGCTTCCCCGTAGCCTTTTAATACTTTGAAGGGATCAGAAAAGTTTTTAGGGTCAAAATATCTTCTCAGTTTCCCGGAAGAAATCCCGTAATATGGGATGCCCAGTTCTTCTATTAGTTTTTTCTCAATACCGTCATAGGAACCAATGTAGGAAATCTGGTAGCCGCGTTCTTGCAGGCGTGGCAGCATGGCAATATTTGGTGTGACATGGCCGGCCGTGCCGCCACCGGTGAGTACAATGTGCTTCATGGAATAACCTCCTGATGTTCATTACGGCAAAGACACCTGCTTTAACCGCTTAATTTATTATTATCCCAAGGGATGGAAAAGTCAAGGAATTCCATAATCGTGAAGGAGTTTAAGGTTTGATGAAGTTAAAAAAACAAAAATTACTAGTTGATGCAATGCAAGATGCTTTTTTGGATGAAGCAAAACAGATAGAGGAAGAAATCAAGGATGTTCAGTTGAGTGAAAATCCTATAGATAAAGAGAAATTGCGGACTGCTATTTTGACAGAAGCGATTGAGACTGAACAGAAGGAGAATCCCAGACCAAAAAGAAAGCCAATGCCAAAAAAGATTGGTCAGTGGGCTGCTATTTTGGTAATGTGTATGGTAGGTATCTTTGGATTTTCCATGACAAGTCAGGGTAACAGGATCTTTCTGGTGAATAAGGTTGAAGAGTTTTTTGGCAACAAAGTGAATATTCAGATTGATAATAAAGAGGCAATTTCTAATAAAATTATAGAAGAAGACGTAAAAGATAGTCTTGAGAAAGAACTAGAAATAAGTGTTCCCATCTTTTATTATATGCCAGAAGGGATGAAGTATTTGAGACATGAAACCTATCCAGAGGTCGAAGTTGCAACCATTTACTATCAGTATGGCGATGATAATATCATTACATTCCAAATGTCTGGCAATAATGAAAATTTTGCAGAAGGCACCAGCATTGATGGTATATTAACTGATTCTTTATACCTGTCAAGTGAAGATTTGCAAGTAGATATTTGGACACTTGCAAACAAAGTTAATGATAAAAAGGCGTACTGTGCTCAATGGATATATAAAAATACTTATTGCGTATTACAAGGGATAATTGAACGCGAAGAATTAGAAAAAATGTTAGAGGAGATGTATTATTAATGTAATAATTTATTCTTTATCACGTATTCTTGGCGTAATGTAAGAGAGCAAATCTTGAATGAAGGGAGGGACAAAATGAAAAGACAAAGATTTAAGAAATTTGCTGCAGCTCTGCTGAGTGGAATTATGATGGTATCCTGTTTGATGGTAAATGTGTATGCTGAGGATGAGCTGGAAGAAATAATTGTTCCAAGTTATCATACGACAACAGAGACAGAGACGGAGGTATCAGCGACCAGTCAGACGTTAGTAAAAGGCGCGTATTTGGCTGGAGGTACAGTAAAATTGGGTATTAATGGTGGGGGATCGATAAGCATTTACGGCTCCACTACCGCATACAGTACATGCGATATGCTTTATTTGAACATTTATCTGGAAAGATCAACAAATGGGACTTCTTGGTCATCTTATGATTCATGGAGTTATACAAAAGCAAGCGCATCCTCACTGACTAAATCGTTTAACACAACAGTTCCGACAGGGTATTATTACCGCTTACGTGGGTATCACGCGGCAAAAGAGGGAAGCACAAAAGAAAGCACTTCAACAGCAACAAGTGGAAAATATGTTGGTTAAAATCAACTGCTGGCATCCCACCATCTTCCAAAAAACATTAAAAAAGAATCTTACATTACAAAAGAGAAAGAGATGAGATGGGATAGGATGCCATGTAACCCGTTAACCTATTATTTAAAAACCAAGAAAAATAATCGAAATGCAGGGTTCTCTGACAGTTCTGTTTTTCTGCCATAAAAGACAACTGAATAGATAACTGGAATCCTGGAGATGCTATCGGTATCATGTATGATGTACCGGAGTGTTCAAAAAAATTAATTTAAAATGCAAGGTTCACCCCCTGTACACAGCCCCGTGTACAGGGGGCTTTTCCGTTTGTGTTTTTGGCGCACAGGCGGTATAATGAAGGCATACATTATAATACTGACCAGACTGAAATTAGGAGTCGGCTAAGGGGGTTTGTTAATGCAGGTTACTTTTTTAGGAGCTACCCATGAAGTTACCGGAAGCTGCACGCTGATTGAAGCGAACGGGCACCGGTTTTTGGTGGATTGCGGGATGCAGCAGGGACCGGATGTATATGAAAACAAGGAGCTGCCGGTGACACCATCGGATATAGAATTTGTTCTATTGACGCATGCGCATATTGACCATTCAGGAAATCTTCCACTGCTTTATGCGAAGGGTTTTCGAGGTACCATTTATACCACGAATGCGACGCGGGATTTGTGCGAGATTATGTTAAAGGACAGTGCACATATTCAGATGTTTGAGGCAGAGTGGAGAAACCGGAAAGGGCGCAGAAGCGGAAAAGAAGAATTTGTGCCGGCGTACACGTTTGAAGATGCGCTGGGTGCCATTGGTTTGATTGCAGGCTGTAATTATCAGGAAATTGTAAATATTACAGATGGGGTACAGGCACGTTTTGTTGATGCGGGGCATTTGTTAGGGTCATCAAGTATTGAAATCTGGCTGACAGAAGACGGTGAGAAAAGAAAAATTGTTTTCTCAGGGGATATTGGAAACGAAGAACAGCCGATTATCAAGGATCCACAGTACATTGAAGAAGCTGATTATGTTGTGATTGAATCCACGTATGGAGACCGGGTTCATGAGAAGGTTGAGGATTACACGGAAGCTTTGGCGGCAGTGATTCAGGAAACCTTTGATAAAGGCGGCAATGTTGTAATTCCGTCATTCGCTGTGGGAAGAACGCAGGAGATGCTGTATTTTCTAAGGCAGATCAAGCAGCAGAAGATGGTTCAGGGATATGGGAACTTTAAAGTATATGTAGACAGTCCGCTTGCGGTGGAGGCCACCAGTATTTTTCAGGAACATCATGAAGAATGTTACGATGAAATTGCTCAGGAGATCTTAGATGAAGGGGTGAACCCGATCAGTTTTCCAGGACTGCGGCTCTCTGTCAGTACTGACGAGTCCAGGGCGATTAATGCAGATGATGAACGTAAAGTGATTATCTCTGCCAGCGGCATGTGTGACGCAGGGCGCATCAAACATCACTTAAAGCATAATCTCTGGAGAAGAGAGTGCACCATTCTGTTTGTCGGGTATCAGGCAGTCGGCACATTGGGCAGGATTTTGCTGGAAGGCGTGGATACCGTAAAGCTTTTTGGCGAAGAGATTATCGTTCAGGCGGATATTCGTATGCTCCCGGGAATCAGTGGCCATGCCGATGTGAACGGCCTGCTCAGATGGGCCCGTGCGTACAAAAAGCCCCCGAAGATGATGTTTGTGAATCACGGGGATGACATGGTATGTAATGTGTTTGCGAGAAGAATACAGGAGGAGCTTGGCATTTCAACCATGGCACCGTTCAGCGGAACGATCTACGACTTAAAGGCAAATACGTGTGTGCTGGAGACTCAGGGGATAGAGAAAAAGAAGAGAGTGAAGGCTGTGAAACCTTCATCGGTATATGAACGTCTCGTAGCTGCCGGCCAGCGGCTGATGACGGTGATCCGGCATAATGAGGGCGGAGCGAATAAAGACCTTGCCAAGCTGACAGGGCAGATTAATTCCCTCTGTGATAAGTGGGACAGATAAACGAAGCGGTTTGAAGTATTGACCTATAATATAAGAAGAAAGACCCACAGCAGCATCTGATCTGCCGCTGTGGGTATCTTTTTGACAATGGTTAAAGTGTGGCCTTCAGGGCCTTTGCGAGCTGGTCAGGACATGAAGTCTGCTTGAAGCCGCACCGGATACCTTCCAGACGGTTGATGACCTCAGTGACCTCCATACCTTCAACCAGGGATGAAAGTCCCTTCGTATTGCCGTTGCATCCGCCCTGAAATTGTACATTATGTACCTTTCCATCTTCTACTTCAAATTGGATTGCTGACGAACAGACACCTTTTGTTTTATACACCATATGATATTCCTCCTTGTAATTTAAGATTATGTCAACTTGAGCTTTTTGGTCAGTGCTTACTGAGTATTATATCAAAGAATAAAAAAAGATGCTACCGGAATATTCCATTGGGGGAATGTCTTTGTTATAATGAGACAGGAAGAATGACCGGCAGATATCACGGAAAAGGAGAATTACAACAATGAATAAAATCGGTATTATTGGAGCAATGGATGAAGAAATCATAAAATTAAAAGAACGGATGCTGGATGTGAAGGTGACTGTCAAAGCATCTATGGAATTTCACGCTGGGACGCTTGAGGGAAAGAAAGTCGTTGTCGTGCGCTCCGGAATCGGAAAGGTCAATGCTGCTGTCTGCACGCAGATTCTGGTGGATGATTACAACGTGGATGCTGTGATTAATACAGGAATAGCAGGTTCTCTGAAAAATGAGATCAATATCGGTGACATTGTAATTTCTACGGATACGCTGCAGCATGATATGGATGCAAGAGCGTTTGGTTATGCGGTAGGACAGATCCCGCGAATGGAAGTACTGTCATTTCCGGCGGATCAAACGCTCATCAGCCAGGCAGAGAAATCCTGCCGGGAGGTGAATCCTGAAATTGGTGTCTTTCAAGGCCGCGTGGTAAGCGGTGACCAGTTTATCGCGGATGCCGCAGTCAAAGATACGATTGCAACAAATTTCAGTGGTTACTGCACAGAGATGGAAGGAGCTGCGATTGGACAGGCTGCTTATCTGAATCAAATCCCATACGTCGTGATCCGTTCTATTTCGGATAAAGCGGACAACAGTGCATCCATGGATTATCCGACGTTTGAGAAACATGCGATTGAAAATGGTGTTCGTCTTGTGGAACATATGGTACGAAATCTGTAGAAATCTGACGACTGCGATTTTTGCATGAAAAAGTCGAACGATTTTTGTTTCCAAAATCCCCCGGTTGCTATATAATGACGATACCGAAGCAGGGAGTTTCGGTCCAAAAAAAGGGGGTAACGAATTATGTTAAATAGTATGATGCAGAATAACACATTGTTTTATGCGATCGCAGCGCTTACGGTCCTGGGGACGGTATGGATGCTGATGGTTAATGCCTTTTTTGGCAGGACGATCCGTGATATGGACCGGATAGATTCGCCCAAAGGCAAATGGATGAAAGAATTCATAAAGAACTATCAGATACGGGTTATGAAACATCAAAAGATACAGAACGCAGAAGCGTTTATCCGAACACAGCTGAACAGGGGTAAAAGCTTCGGCGTTTTTATTTACCAGCTGAAACGTTGGAGCGGCTACTGCGGTCTCGCATGTATCGTACTGATGGGCATTGGATTATATGGAACGTATATTTATGATTATTCTCAGATGGCACGTTATCAATACCTGCTTGCAGGAGTGCTTTCTTCACTGATACTCCTTCTTCTCCGTCCGTTCCTCTGTTTTGGACAGAAGGAAGACATGCTTTTAGATGGTCTGACTGATTATATGGAAAATCAGTCGGAAATGCCTGAAAAGCAGGAAGCAATACCGGCAGCCACGCAGGAGGACAGGGACAGCCTGGCAGCACAGGTTACCGAGGGGATCCGCCAGACGGCAGCCAGCTCATCGAAATTTTCGCATCTTCTGACTCCGGAAGAAGAAAATATCATGAGGGAGGTAATAAAAGAGTATTTGACTTGATTCAGATGCTTTATTTTGATAAACTGTTAAGTATGAAATACAGGAGCAAATGATAGAAAAGGGGTACGTGCATATGGGAAAGAAAGTTACAGTTGATTATCGAAAAGCAGTAGATTTTATTGGTGACCATGAGTTACAGTCCATGAAGGAAATTGTCCAGGCAGCCAAAAAAGTACTGGTTGACAAATCTGGACAGGGCAATGATTTCCTGGGGTGGATTGATTTGCCGGTGGCATATGACAAAGTGGAATTTGCCCGCATCAAAGAATCCGCAGCGAAGATTCAAAGTGACTCGGACGTACTTCTTGTTATCGGAATCGGCGGCTCTTATCTGGGGGCGAGAGCGGCGATTGAGTTTTTAAGACATGGTTTCTATAATAACCTGTCAAAAGAAGCCCGCAAAACTCCGGAAATTTATTTTGTAGGTAATAATATCAGCAGCAATTATATCCAGGGCCTGATCGATGTGGTCGGGGATCGGGATTTCTCTATTAATATGATTTCCAAGTCGGGAACGACCACGGAACCGGCGATCGCCTTCCGGGTGTTTAAGGAAATCTTGGAACGTAAGTACGGAAAAGAAGAAGCGGCTAAGAGAATTTACGCGACGACTGACAAAGCCAGAGGGGCCCTTAAGAATCTGGCAACGGAAGCTGGCTATGAGAGCTTTGTTGTTCCGGATGATGTCGGCGGAAGATTTTCTGTACTGACAGCGGTAGGCCTGCTGCCAATTGCAGTCAGCGGGGCGGATATTGACCTGTTGATGAAAGGCGCGGAAGACCAGAGAACATTATCGCTGGAGGAGCCATTTGAAAATAACGATGCACTGCAATATGCAGCCATCCGCAACATTCTCCTTAGAAAAGGAAAAACAGTGGAGGTACTGGCCAATTATGAGCCGAGCCTGCACTATGTGTCTGAGTGGTGGAAGCAGCTGTATGGAGAGAGCGAAGGAAAAGACCAGAAAGGTATTTTCCCGGCGGCGGTGGATCTGACTACGGACTTACATTCGATGGGACAGTTTATTCAGGACGGTGCGAGAATCATGTTCGAGACTGTTTTGAATGTAGAAGAATCCCGTTGTGAAATTAAGATGAAGGAAGAACCGGTAGACCTGGATGGCCTGAATTATCTGGCCGGCCAGACGGTTGATTTTATAAATAAAAGTGCCATGAACGGTACGATTCTGGCACATACCGACGGCAGTGTGCCCAACCTGATGGTGCATATCCCGAAACAGGACGAGTATTACCTCGGACAGTTGTTTTATTTCTTCGAATTCGCCTGCGGCGTGAGCGGATATATCCTGGGTGTCAATCCGTTTAATCAGCCTGGTGTAGAAAGCTACAAGAAGAACATGTTCGCACTTCTTGGCAAGCCCGGATTTGAAAAAGAAAGGGAGGAACTGCTGAAGCGGTTGTAAAAAATATGGAAGATTATAAGATGGATTTTGAGGCTCTGCAATTAAGAAGAGAGAGCTGCCGGGTTTACAGCGAGAAACCCGTACCGCGTGATGTCCTGACACATCTGGTGGATGTGGCGCGTATGTCACCCAGTGGCTGTAACGCACAGCCATGGCGTTTTATCATCGTGGACGAACCGGGTCCGCGGGAAAAACTGATCGAGGCCCTTGATGACGACGGCCTTACCGGCTGCCCCTGGGGGGACCGTGTTCCCAATTTCATTGTTATCTGTGAGGATGAAGCACATCTGATGCCCGGAGTGGGAGAACGTTACGGTTCTCAGCATTTTGCACAGATGGATATCGGCATGGCAGCCATGGGACTGTGCTATGAAGCGACAGCGATGGGACTGGGCACATGTATGATCGGTACGCTGAGTCAGGAAAAGGTGCACCGTGCACTCGGCATTCCAGAGGAGAGGGTGGTTCGGCTGATCATCACAGTCGGATATCCGGCAAAAGAAGGAGAGCCGCGCAAAAAAGCCCGGAAGTCTTTGGATGAGATCTTAAGCTATAATAAATGGTAATTATATTCAGCTGAATATCAGAGGGACGGAAGCGCATCCGGAACTCTTAACACAGGTCTTTGGCCGTATCATGGAAGGTACGGTCAGGGGCCTTTTCTAATGTGCAGGATTTTTGAAAAACAAATTTGTCAAAGCGGATGATAAGATCAAGTTAAAGTTAAGCGAAAGCTGAAGTTGAGGAAGGAGAATGATGATGAAAAAGAAAATGGTAAGAGGGATTCTGGCAATGCTGGCGGTTATGATGATAACTCCGACGGCGGTGTCTGCAAAATCGGTGTATATATTAAAGGACAGTGGCAGCAAAAAGATATCGGCAAAGGATCTTTCCGGCATGTCAGCTGAGGAGCTGCGGACTGCGAGAAATGAGATCCTGGCAAGACATGGGTATATCTTTGACAGCACTGATCTGAAGAAATATTTTAATCATCAGAGCTGGTATCAGCCGTCTGAGGGGTATGAGGATTCCTGTCTGAGTGATACGGAACAGAAAAATATGGAACTGATATATCAAAAGGAACTGAAAAAAAGGCAGGAAGAAGCCACGGCAAAATTTGAGGAAAACCAGAAGCTCGCAGCAAAAGGAGAAGTACAGCCCATGTCTTCCTCGTGGGTCTATATGGAAAGCCCCTATTACTTTGAAGAGCTGAGGGGAATGTGGGTGGATAAATCTGACCCTGTCTATCCGCGTATCCTGGAATTTTGGAAGGAGGACAGAGTTTACCGCTATCGGTACTACAGTATCGTGCCAGGCAATGGAAACGGGCTGGGGATCGGCGTGACAGAGACTGCTTTTGAATACTGTGCCGGGACATTTACACTGGACAGTCAAAATGGCTTTGTTGACTGTTATGTAGGCAGCAGCAGTGAGATCTATACAAGTTTCGTGTATGACGTGATGTCTGATACACTGGTAAAAGCCAGCATGGATAACGATCGTCCGACCTTTGTGAAAGACAATGCTTATACGTACAGACAGTGAAAAGAAAGTGGAACGGTCGTCCCAACCGTTCCACTTTCTTTTATTCTTCGATGATCTGAATTTCCAGATGATCAAAGTCAATATTTTCAATAAAGTTATCCTGACAAAAACGGGTTTTGCCAAGGCGCTGAAATTCCTGGATGTTGGAATCAAGCCAGATGGGTTTGCCAAGATCCCAGTCATCGCAGGCTTTGATCACGCCATTCAGGATCTTGTGTGTCCTTGTGTCATCTGTATCGTCTTCCATCACGGTATCTAGTATCATGCGGTTATTCTTCCACTGCTTTATCCACATTCTGAACATAAAACGTCACCTCCCTGAAATTTGCGTCTACCAGCATCATAGACCAAAGCGGCGGGAAAGGCAACGGGTAAATGCAAGGAATTACACCGGAGATATAAATAATCCGATGTCCGGAGGGAAAAATGTAAAGAGAAAGAAGGCCAGAGTTAACGTTAAGGTAATCATGATGACCGCATTACGATAAGGCTGAACCCGGCAGTTTTTTGTCAGCCGGTATGCGATCATAAATGCAGCGATGACACTGACAAGGAAAGTCGCAATATCAAGCAGAAGCAGGTGAAAGCTCAGTATGCCGGTATATGTATAGAAGATGATGGGGATCAGAAAGCATCCAATGACTGTACCGGCTAACAGACCGGAGAGGACACAGGGGTACGCTGCGTGCTGTCTGTAAGAAATAAACAGAGAGCAGATCAGCATTGGAAAAAACAACAGCTTCATATGCTCCCAGGTAGATTCACTGACCGGTGAGAACAGGCCAGCGATCGGATTGCTGTCGGTCCAGCCGTATACGAAATGCAGCAGAGTTCCGGTTATGGCGACGAAGACGGCGCCACAGATAAAAGAGCGGTATAAGGATTTGTTCATGATAATCACCTCGTGTTATAGTATATGCCAATGCAGGCTGATGCGTTCTTCCCGTATTTTTTGTGCTTAATGATTTCTTAAGATTTTTCAAAACGAAAAATAAAGAATTGCTTGTTATAGTATAGAAAAGCGGAGGTGGTTAAGCTATACTAAAGTTCAAAGAGAATTGATACAGCCCTTTGAACGAGGGAGATGAGGTGAAGTGATGTTAAACGTATTGGTATGTGATGACGATAAAGAAATCGTAGATGCGATTGAGATCTATCTGTCGCAGGAGGGATATCGAATCCTGAAAGCTTATGATGGAATACAGGCGCTTGCTATCATGAAGAAGGAGGAGATACACCTTCTGATTCTGGATATCATGATGCCGAGGATGGATGGGATCCGTGCTACTTTAAAAATCAGGGAGGAGAGCAATATACCGATCATCATGCTGTCGGCAAAGTCTGAGGATACGGATAAGATTCTGGGACTGAACATGGGCGCTGATGATTATGTGACAAAACCGTTCAATCCGCTGGAGCTCGTGGCAAGAGCAAAGTCTCAGCTGCGCAGATATACAAAACTCGGCAATATACAGGAGACGGATAATGTATTCCGTGCGGGTGGTCTTACGATCAATGATGACCGAAAAGAGGTCACAGTAGATGATGATCCGGTAAAACTGACACCGATCGAATACAACATCCTGCTTCTGCTTATGAAAAATCAGGGAAGGGTATTTTCGATTGAGCAGATCTATGAGAATATCTGGCAGGAAGAAGCGATCGCCGCAGATAATACGGTGGCTGTCCATATCCGCCATATCCGTGAAAAGATAGAGATCAATCCCAAAGAGCCACGTTATCTGAAAGTGGTATGGGGCGTCGGCTATAAAATTGAAAAATTATAGGGAATTATGAGAGGAGTGTAAATGATGGAACATGAAACAAGATTCCATTTCTATTCGAAGTTCGCCAAGGCGACAACTCTGACGCTGCAGATGCTATGTGTGGCTGGGTTTGTGGTTTCCGTTGTTTTGGCGGGATATGTAATGAATACTGTGGGGAGTTTTGATGATCTGACCGGACATACGAGTTATGAGGAAACCTCCGGGTGCGGTATGGACGCTGCGCAGGAACTGCATCAGAATACGCAGGTTGTCAAATATAAACCATGGTTTGAGACGAACAGCGAGTATGATGAGAATAAAAAAATAGATATTTCACATCCGAACGAGACAGATGCCGGGAAGATGGATGAGAATACGACGTACACGGTTGGACAGCTGAGAAACATCCTGTCGCAGGTAAATGACAGGGGCATGGGTTTTTCTGAGATTCTGTCAAACTGGGGGTATTATTACGATACTGATGTCTATTACGGTGACGAGTACGATGAAAATGGGTATTACCAGGGAGCGGTGTTGGAGGAATCAGCTGAGGAAAACACTGCGGGCCCCCGTCTGACGGAGGAAGAAAATCAGATCCTGCGTGAAATGTATAATGAGGGAAAAAGAAATGAAGTGGAACTTCCGGCATCCGGCGTCTCACTGGCCGATCAGGCGCTCGAAAAACAGAGTATCTTATACCTGATGGAAAAGTATGAGAGCATGAGCAACGTGCTGGATGGCCTGAGTGTTTATCTTGACAGCAGGAATATAGATACGAATACCAATCTGAAATATTATGTACGTGATACAAAGACAGGGGTCATTGATACGAATGTGTCCGAATGGGAAGGAAAGACATCAGGGATTACAGAGGGAGACTGGGCTCCTCTGATGCATTACGCGCGGGATAACGGAAAGGTTGAATTTCAGTCGGGGAAGACACGGGCGCAGCAGTACATGCAGAATTATTTTCGAAACAATCCCATTGTGGGAGATGATGAAGAGGTGATCGTAGCTCTGGATACATCCTATGCGGCGGACGACAATTTTAAAAGCAATGCGGAGTGGTTTGCCGCATACCAGCCGAAATTTTATTTCCTGGCAGGTTCCGCTGTCCTGACACTGCTGATCGGAATTGCATGTTTTATCATTGCGACGATTCAGACGGGAAGAAGGGAAAAGGGCGGTGAAATTGTACTCAGTAAGTTTGACCGTCTGCCGACAGAGATCGCACTCGCAATCGGATGTGTCTTTGGCGGACTTTTGATCGGTTTCAGTATAAGCGTGGGGTGGAGCGGCGGCTGGGAGGCGGTGTGGCTTTCCGTACTGGCTGCAGCCGGAGCGGTGGCCTGCGCATCTGTCTTTATGGGAGTATATTTAAGTCTTGTGCGCAGGATCAAATCCAGAACCCTCTGGCAGAACAGCCTGACGAGAAGTATCGTTAAAATGAGCAAGAAAGTCTATGATGCCCGCAAGACTTCCGGAAAGATTATCATTGCCTTTGTCGGCCTTCTGCTGGCACATCTTATTGTGATTGCTCTTTTCGCGGGATTTGGAGTCTTTATAGCACTGATCGGTGATGCACTGGTGCTTCTGTATCTGATCAAAGAAGGTGCAGGAAGGCAGACGATCAAAGAGGGGATGGTCCATATCGCAGAAGGTGATCTGGAGTATAAAATTGATATTACCACGCTTCAGGGCGAAAATAAAGAGATGGCGGAGCATGTAAACCGTGTCGGTGAGGGCCTTCAGAATGCGATGGAGAAATCCATGAAAAATGAACGCATGAAGGCGGAACTGATCACGAATGTATCGCATGACATCAAGACACCGCTGACATCGATCATCAATTATGTAGATCTTCTGAAACGGGAAAATCTGCAGGACACCAAGGTCAGGGGCTATATCGAGGTGCTGGATGCAAAGTCTCAGCGTCTGAAACAGCTGACGGACGATCTGATCGAGGCAAGTAAAGTGAGTACCGGAAATGTCGAGCTTCATATGACAAGAATCCAGGTGCAGCAGCTGCTTTTGCAGGCATACGGTGAATTTGATGAAAAACTCTCAGGAAAAGGGCTGCAGACGATCCTGAATCAGGTGGAAGAGCCGGTCGTTATCATGGCGGACGGACGGCAGCTCTGGAGAATTTTTGAAAATCTGCTGAACAATATTGCCAAATATGCGATGCCGAACACCAGAGTATATATTGACCTGCGGGAACAGAATGGAAAAGCGGTGATGACTTTCAAGAATATTTCGGAGTATCCGCTCAATATCAGTGCGGATGAGCTGACGGAAAGATTTACGAGGGGAGATGACAGCCGCAGCACGGAGGGCAGCGGACTGGGTCTGTCTATCGCAAAGAACCTCACGGAGCTTCAGCACGGCAAGTTTGATATTTATCTGGACGGCGATTTGTTCAAGGTGACAGTGACGTTTGACATGACGTTCACAGCGGAACCGGAACAGCCGCAGGATACAGCAGAATCATAAGGAATTACGGCCCTTCCGGGGAAGTTTGCACCGGAAGGGCTTTTCTTTTGAGAAAGTTAATGCTATAATGTTACAAGATTTTTATTATGTGGATAAGTAGAACAGGAGGATAAATCAATGATTCAATTATATGAAACCGGTGCCTACCTGCTGAATGGAACAGAGCTTGTGGCGGATACTCCGGATGCACAGGCAGTTCTGCTAAGTAAGCTGGGGAGTGTGCCCTCGAAAGAGGATGCGGCGAAGAATACGATAGCTTACGGGATTCTGGCTGCTCACAATACATCAGGCAATATGGATAAACTGCAGGTGAAATTTGATAAACTGACATCCCATGATATTACCTTTGTGGGTATTATTCAGACAGCCCGTGCCTCAGGACTGGAGAAATTCCCGGTACCGTATGTGCTGACCAACTGCCATAACTCTCTGTGTGCAGTCGGCGGAACGATCAATGAAGATGATCACATGTTTGGTCTGACATGTGCAAAAAAATACGGAGGTGTCTATGTGCCTCCTCATCAGGCGGTTATTCACCAGTTTGCGCGTGAGATGCTTGCATGCGGAGGTGGCATGATCCTCGGATCTGACAGCCACACGCGTTACGGTGCACTTGGAACGATGGCGATGGGTGAAGGCGGTCCGGAGCTTGTAAAACAGCTGCTGGAGCAGACGTATGATATTGATATGCCAGGTGTGATCGGTGTGTATATGACGGGAGCACCGGTACCGGGAGTTGGTCCTCAGGACGTAGCGCTTGCCATTATCGGAGCAGTTTTTGCTAATGGCTACGTGAAAAATAAAGTGATGGAGTTTGTGGGACCTGGTGTTGCGAACTTAAGCCCTGATTTCAGAATCGGTGTGGACGTGATGACGACCGAGACGACCTGCCTGTCCTCCATCTGGAAAACAGATGACAAGATTAAAGAATTTTATGAGATTCATGGAAGAAGCGGTGACTATAAAGAGCTGAATCCGGGAGCTGTCACATATTATGACGGTATCATTCATGTTGAACTGGATAAAGTGAAGCCTATGATTGCAATGCCGTTCCACCCGAGCAATACGTATACCATTGATGAATTGAATGCGAATCTGATGGATATTCTGGATGATGTTGAGAAAAAAGCGCTGGTAAGCCTCGGCGGGAAGGTGAACTTCTCCCTGAAGGATAAGGTAAGAGACGGAAAACTTTATGTTGAACAGGGTATCATCGCAGGATGCGCCGGCGGCGGATTTGAAAATATCTGTGCTGCCGCTGATATTTTAAGAGGTTCAGGGATTGGTTCCGATGCCTTTACGTTAAGTGTATACCCGGCAAGTACTCCGATTTACATGGAGATAGCGAAGAATGGTGTTCTCGCGGATCTGATGGCGACAGGAGCGATCGTGAAGACGGCGTTCTGCGGACCGTGCTTCGGGGCAGGTGATACACCGGCGAATAATGCATTAAGTATTCGTCACTCTACCAGGAATTTCCCGAACCGTGAAGGTTCCAAAGTTCAGAATGGCCAGATTTCTTCCGTTGCACTGATGGATGCACGTTCCATTGCAGCCACCGCAGCGAATAAAGGATATCTGACGCCTGCGACAGAGTTTGCAGGAGAGTACACAAATCCTGTTTATCATTTTGAAAGTTCAATTTACGAAAACCGTGTGTTTGACAGCAAAGGTGTGGCGGATCCGTCTGTTGAGATTCAGTTTGGACCGAATATCAAAGACTGGCCGGCAATGTCTGCGCTGACAGATAACCTCGTGCTGAAAGTCGTATCGGAGATTCATGACCCGGTGACAACGACCGATGAGCTGATTCCATCCGGAGAGACGTCATCCTACCGCTCCAATCCTCTCGGACTTGCAGAGTTTACACTTTCCAGAAAAGACCCGGCATACGTGGGACGTGCGAAAGAAGTACAGGCAGCTGAGAAAGCGAGAACACAAGGGGAAGATCCGTGTTCCGTTCTTTCGGAGCTTGTGCCTGTTATGGATACGGTGAAAGCTTCCTTTGGCAGTGTATCACGGGAGAATACGGGCATCGGAAGCACGATTTTTGCGGTGAAACCTGGTGATGGCTCTGCCCGTGAGCAGGCGGCGTCATGTCAGAAAGTACTGGGCGGATGGGCAAATATTGCGAATGAATATGCAACAAAGAGATACCGTTCAAATCTGATCAACTGGGGGATGCTCCCGTTCCTGATTCCGGAGGGAGAGCTTCCGTTTAAAAATGGAGACTATCTGTTTGTGCCGGATATCAAACGGGCAGTGGAGGAAAAGGCAGAGGAGATCAAAGCATATAATGCCAGTGACGCCATGAAAGAGTTTACGCTGAAACTGGGTGACCTGACGGATGATGAACGCGAGATCATTCTGAAGGGATGCCTGATCAATTATAACAGAAAATAGAAAGAATCAGACCTAGCGTGTAATCCCGCGGATGCCCCAATAGCAGGGTGTCCGCGGGATTTTCGCATTTCTTTCACAGCGTAACCACAAAATGAACACAAATGTCGGCTATCCTAAAACAAATAATGTATAATAATGCAAAGTACGGAGGCGGATATGAAAGGAAGCGGACGAAAAAGGTTATCGAAAAAGAAAATTGCGGTCGGGGCTACAATCTGTATTGTCGCGGTCGGAGCCGGAAGCGGATTTTGGATGCTGAAGAGCAGAAGTGCGTCAGCGGTGCAGCTGACAATGACTGCGCAGACGGCAGCGGCCCAAAAAGGGAATATTTCCAATACTGTGGTAGGAACGGGAAATCTGGAGGAAGATACAGGTGACGCCCAGAAGGTGCCGGATGGACTGGAATATGATGAAGTCCTGGTTGAAGCCGGGGATGAGGTGAATGCCGGGGACAGTCTTGCAGTGATCAACAAGACGTCCCTTTTGAATCTGATCGTAGAGACTGAGGAGAAACTGGATTCGCTGGAGGATGATATCGAAGAGGCGGCAGATGAAGATTCAGGATCTTATGAATATCAGGCGCTGGTTGCAGAGAAGGAAGAAGATGAAGCATTTCTGGAGGAGCTGAAGATACTGGCCGAATCATATGTCATCACAGCACAGCAGGCGGGCACTGTCAGATCAGTAAGCATTACATCAAAAGACGATGCATCGGCAGAAAATAGTACCGCAGCCGGAAATACCACAGGGGACGCCAGCAGTTCCGGTATGACGGAAACGGCCGCGGGACAGACAGATGGGATGACCGGCGGATTTTTATACTTGAACAGCACGACGGAAACTGTGGAGGCGGACGTATCCGTGGAGGACCTGGAAAGTGATGGACAGAGGATAACTTCGGCGGAGGAAGCAGATGATGAGACTGCCAAAGCGGCTGAACTCATAACAGACTGCCGGGATCTGTCACTGCAGATTCCGCGGACCGGTGATTCCATGGAAAAATCCATTGATATGACGAGATATGCAGGAACCGTAAACTGGTCAGAAACAGAGGAGCATTACACGGCGGCTGTAAGTCTTACCGCGAATGCCGGATACAGTTTTTCTTCTGATATTCAGCCGCTGATCAATGGAGGGACAGTGTCAGAATGCAGTGTAAGCGGAGATGGTGAAGGAAATCTGCTGACTTTTACACTCACGGTGGAAAAGCAGAGTGCCGCAGGCGTTGGGGAACGTCAGGAAAATGAGAATCAGAATTCTTCGGATGACGACTCAAAAAACACCTCCGGAACAGACAGTCATACCGCTACAGAAAACCAGGGTGAAGAGGCTGACAGCAATGATGCTGGAAATGTTTCCGGTCAGGGTTCTGATTCGATATCGGGAGGCGGTGTGACGGCAGGGAGCACGGCAGCCGGAAGTACCGGGTCTGTGTCTTCTGAGGAATCCGGCTCCGGTGCGGGAACTGTTGACGCCAATCACACACAGGCTTTTTCTATCTCATCAGGGGATACGATGCTGCTCTCCGTGAATGTAGATGAGCTGGATATTCTGTCTGTCGCAGTCGGGCAGAAGGCGGAAATTACATTTGACGCGCTGGAAGGAGAATCTTATACCGGGACCATCACCGAGATTTCAGACACTGCCAGTGTCAGCGGTGGTGTCGCCAAATATGCGGTGGAAATTGAGCTGACAAAAGATGAAAACATGAGGGCCGGGATGAATGCTTCCGCGACAATCACGATCGACAGCAAAGAGAATATTGTTACAATTCCGCTGAATGCACTGCAGGAGCAGGGAGGCAAAACATTTGTCTATACACAGAAGGATGAAGAGACAGGGCAGCTTGGCGGTGAGACAGAAGTAGAAACAGGGTTGTCAGACAGTGAGAATGTTGAGATCACAAGCGGTCTGTCGGAAGGTGATACGGTATATTACAATAAGACGGGAAGCTCAGAATCTGAAGAGAATATCATGATGCCTGAGGGGGGGATGACGTTTGACGGCGGTTCCATGCCGGATGGCGGCGGTGAACGGCCTTCCGGAAATGCGGGCGGCGGCCCCGGAGGCGGGGGACCAGGAATGTAAGGAGGGAGCGGTATGATATTTCAGTCATTAAAGATGGCATGGGGTGCCATTATTTCAAATAAAATGCGTTCCTTTCTGACGATGCTTGGGATTATCATCGGTGTTATATCGCTGGTAGTGCTGGTTTCCATTGTAAATGGCGCAACGACATCGGTGACAGATTCGATCTCTGAGATGGGAACGAATCTGCTTCAGGTGAGTATCACAGATGACAAAGAAAACCCGCTGCGTCTTTTTGAGCTTTCGGATTTCACGGATAATGATGATATCGCGGCAGTGGCGCCGATTGCACAGAGCAGTATGACCGGAAAAAGCGGCTATACGAGTGAGACGACAACGGTATACGGAACAAACGGAGATTATCTGGACATCATGGGACTGGAACTCGGCTACGGGCGGTTTTTGAAAAGCCCGGATGTTGACAACCATTCATATGTGGTGATCTTAAGTTATGACGCTGCGATAGAGCTTATCGGGCGGGCCAATGCTGTCGGGGAAAAGATAGCACTTGACGGCCGCAGCTTTGAGGTCATCGGTGTTCTTGCCGAAGATACCTCGGGACTGAGTCAGGCAAGCTCCTCAACGCCGGTGTTGGAGGCATATATTCCCTACACAACGCTGACGCGAATGGCGGATAATGTTCTCTATGTTACGAATTTCTGTGCCTCCGCCAGCAGTGAGGAGACATTGGATGCAGCGGAAGCAACGCTGACAGAACTGATGATGAATCGTTTTGGACAGGATGAAGATGCATTTACGATCCAGAATCAGTCTGCGCTGCTGGAGACGATGAGCAGTGTTACAAATACGATGGCGATGATGCTTGGCGGCATTGCGGCGATTTCTCTTCTGGTAGGGGGAATTGGAATTATGAACATTATGCTCGTGTCTGTCACGGAACGTACACGGGAGATTGGCATCAGAAAATCGATCGGTGCCAAGGCGTGGAATATCATGCTTCAGTTTCTGATTGAGGCGCTGGTGGTCAGTATGATGGGATGCATGATCGGTATCGGATTGTCCTGGGTGATTTTGCAGATTGCAGGTCTCGTCATGGATTCCATGAGTTTTCAGCTTCAGTCCGGCGTGGTGTGGCTTGCAGTCGGATTCTCCGTTTTGATCGGCGTGCTGTTTGGAATTTATCCGGCTAAAAAAGCGGCCGGCAAGCATCCGATCGAAGCGCTCAGACATACGGGATGACGCAATATTCCTGTGTATGCATTGCATAAGCGTAACTGATGAGGTAAAATGATAAAGACAGCATCAGGCAGCACAATGCAAAAGGAGGAATATGATGAAAGTAATTCTTTTAAACGGCAGCCCGCACAAGGACGGCTGTACGTATACGGCACTGTCGGAAGCCGCACACAGGCTGGAAGAGCGTGGAATTGAAACAGAGATTCTGCAGCTGGGCACAAAATCGGTACGCGGATGCATCGCCTGTCAGGCGTGTTCTAAAACGGGGCATTGTGTCTTTGACGACGATGTTGTGAATCAGTGGATTGATAAAATCAAGGAAGCTGACGGCGTGATCGCAGGATCACCGGTCTACTATGCGGGACCAAATGGAGCGTTCTGTGCAGTACTTGACCGCGTATTTTACGCTGCGGGCAGTGCGTTTCGATTTAAACCTGCTGCTGCGGTGCTGAGTGCAAGGCGCGGAGGTGCAAGTGCGTCATTTGACCGGCTGAATAAATATTTTACCATTGCAGAGATGCCTGTGGTAGCTTCTCAGTATTGGAATGCCGTGCATGGGATGACACCGGAGGAGGTAAAACAGGACAAAGAAGGGCTTCAGATCATGCGCACACTCGCAGAGAATATGGCATGGATGCTGAAAGCCATGGAACAGAGGAAACGACAAGAGCCGGTTCCGGAACGGGAAGCATGGACACCGACGAATTTCGTTCGATGAGGGAGGGCAACAATATGAATTTTTCAAAGGAACAGGCAGCAAAAGGTCTGAGGTTGCTTTTTTGGGCAGCGATCGTGGCATTATTTTCCTGGATACCGCTTGTTGGTATTGTGGCGGCTGTACTTAATCTGTATGCACTGTACACACTTTCAACTGCGGCGCCGGGGTACAAGACCGCGTTTTATGTTAATATTATCAGTCTTGTGATCACTGTAATCAGCATGTTTTTCAAAGAGGGGTTCATGGCAGGAATTTTAAGTGCCGCTGTCAGTGCACTCAGTTTTCTGTCAGTGTATTATATCTGCAGCACCACAGCGTCCGATTTCCTGGGCAGTTATCATGCGGATCTGGTGAGCAAGGCCAGAATGATCTGGATGCTGTATGCGGTGTGTACGGTCGTGATGCTGATCTGTAAAGTACTGATCTATATTCCGCTGATCAATATTGGTGCGGCACTTTTAGCCTTTGTGGTTGCGATCGTCCAGATTGTGGCAGGGATTCTTTATCTGGTATTCCTCTGGAAAAGCCAGAAAGCATTATCCTGGTAATGGGAGGCAGAGCGTATCAGTCAGGCCGGCCAGCCTGGCGGATACGTTTTTTTTATTTATAATATCATGATTTGTTTTTTAATCGATGAAAATTGTGATATAATGAAGAACGAAATTTCAAACATGAAGGCGGATAATAGATCATGCAGAATCGACACATTGTACAAATACGAGAAGAGTATGCTAAAATTGAAGACCAATGGATGGAAATACATAAAAAGATAAATTTGTGCTCAGCCGTTGTATCATTTGCGATTGAGCTTGTAATGTTTTTTGTCCTGTTCCGTATAGATGTGGTCACGGCTACTGTTCCGGTCTATGTACTTAAATATATGTTTGTTCCAACAGCACTGAATTTTATGGTTGTCGGTGTGATGTATTTTCTGTTTTACCGATACCGGGAAAACAGGGTTTTAAAACGCTATGTGGTGTCGCTGTGCCTGATTGCCATCTGCTTTATCTTGTTTTCTGTTCATAATATTTTTTCTGCGCTGTACATTTTGTTTGCAATTCCGATTATGCTGACGACGGTTTATGGCGACTATCAGCTGACAACGACGACGGCTCTGAGCGGTATGGCTGCAGAGGTTGCAGGGGAGCTGCTGGTTTTCTGGGATCCGAATAAGGTCAGTATCTTAATGGACAGTATGGAGGTCATTAATTTTTTGATCTCATTGGTCATTCTGATTGCGGTGTATGCAGGTGCGCTGGTGATCATCTACTATGAGCGGCAGAAAAATGAGGCCAGTATCAAAAAGGAGCTGGAGCGTTACCGGCTGCAGCTGGAGCTGCTGAAAGATAATCTGACATCGCTTTATAACCGCGCAGCTCTGCAGGAACAGCTGCAGGTAATGGAAAAGAGCAGCGACAGTTTTGTTTTCGTGATGATTGATGTGGATGATTTTAAGCAGATCAATGATACCATGGGGCATGTGAGCGGCGATACTGTTCTGAAAAAAATGGCTGATGTGCTTACGAAATACAGCAAGGATCATCCTGCATTCCGGTTTGGCGGAGATGAGTTTTGTATCCTGTTTAAGAATGAGACAGCAGAGCAGGCTGTGGAGATATGCCGAAAGATCCAGGCGGAACTGAAAAGGATTACAGATCTGGAAGGAATCGGGGGAGTAACTGCAAGCTTCGGCATTGCGTGTTATGAGGAAGGGCTTCCGGCAGAGAGTCTGGTGGAACACGCAGACAAAGCGTTGTATGAATCGAAAAAGAATAAAGGAAGTATCACCATTTATGAGAAGGCGATGGGCGGAGATATCGGTTAAACCGAAGTCTCCGTCTTTTTCATTGCTTTATAAAAATCTTAGAACAAGATTACGAACATTTTACACGTCCTTGATAGTGAACATGGAAGGTAAAGGTTAAAGTAATAAGTGTCAAATAGAAAATCAAAATCAGATGACAGGGAGGAAAAACACCATGAAAAGAAAAATGTTAGCTGTTTTGACTGCAGGAGCAATGTGCATGGCAATGCCTTTTACTGCATTTGCAGAAGAAACTACACAGGAATTAACTGCTACGCTGACAGCAGATCCAACTTATACGGTAACAATCCCGGGAACCGTATCTATGGGGAATGACGGAGCGGTAGTTGATGTATCGGCAGAAAGCGTGGAAAATCTTCCGGAAGGACAGAAAATTTCGGTGACGATCGCAGGGACACAGGCATACAGAAATCAGATGCTTCTGGAATGCAGTGCAGCTGACAGCCCTACGGGTATGAACACATCCATCCGTTATCAGATCATTCCGGAATCAGGTGAAATCATCGAGACGACAGGCGGTAAAGACCAGGCAAACGGAAAAGAAGTGGCGGCATTTACAGGGAACGAGACCAAGCAGTACACCATTATACCGGTTATCAATGGAAGATATGAGTACAATGTGGATTATACGGGAAGCATTACGTTTGGGATCGGACTGGCTGAAATCTGAGTATGAGAATTGGTAAAAAAAGAATTCTGCTTCTGGTCATGGCATTATTGACTGCGGCTGTTCCGGTGAATGTAAGTGCATCACAGACCAGTCTGCATCTGCAGTTGGAAAAAGATGAGGGCACATCAGGAGAAAAGGCTTCCTCAGTAATCCGGGCGCCTGGAAGCAGTGTGAAGACAGTGTCTGGGACGAAAAAGACGGCGGTCGTCAAAACCGGAGACGCATCAGCCGCTGCTCTTATGACGGCTGTGGGTCTGACAGCCGGAGCAGGCATCTGTATACTTTTGTATTGTAAAAGAAAAAGATATCATAAAGAAAAGTAAGGATGATAGCAAATATGAAGAATGGGGCATCGGGAAATAAATGGATAACAGTGGCAGCAGCATTTCTGACTGTCGTGGCAGTCATTTGCTGTATCTTTGTTTTTTGTCAGAGAAGATCCTCTGATGTCGCAGGCATTGCCGACAAAGGACTGGTGATTGCAGATGATGCGTCTGCGTGGACACAGAATCTGGAGGATAAGTCTGATGGGGAACCGGGTATTAAAATTCCCGGATATGGGGAGCTGACCATTGCAGGGGATACAGAAAATTTCCATCTTTCGCTTGTGAATCCTGAAGATAATCCCTGTTATTTTAAATACACTTTACAGATTGGCGGGACGTCAGATATCCTGTACGAGTCAGATCTGATCGAGCCTGGAAAGGCGATAACAGAATTTGCAGTGGATGATCTCCCGGAGGCTGGGGACTATGATCTGTTTATCAATATCAGTACGTATTCTATGGACGATCAGATGAGTTCCATGAACGGTGCGCAGGTAAAAACAGTTCTTCATATTGTGTAGGATATCATAGGAAGACAAAGAATATGGCATCGGCAGCATGCGTCAGTTATCGTGCCGTTAAAGAAAAACGACCGGTTTGCACTAGGATTTTGCAGATCGGTCGTTTGCTGTCTGAACGGTTCTAGTCAGAAATCTGGCGGCCTTCCTCATCCATATGATAGTTTTCTTTTAAAATCAGTCTGGAGACAGGAACAAATTCAAATCCTTGTTCTTTCAAAATTCTGATCAGAGGATCGAGCGCTTCTGCCGTGTATTTGGCCCCATTGTGGCAGAGAATAATGGAGCCGTTTCCCAGATGCCTGTGATTATATAAGGTATCAATAATCGTGTCTGTGCCGTAATCTTTCCAATCCAGGCTGTCAACATCCCACTGAATGGTAAAGTAACCGTTCTTCCTGGCGTTTGATATCACGGAATCATTATAATCACCAAACGGCGGACGGAAAAGCGTCATATCCACTCCGGTCAGATCTTTTACCTTCTGGTGAGTAGTCATCAGTTCCGCTGTCTGCTCCTCTGAGCCAAGAGCACTCATATCGGGGTGCGTGGTGCTGTGGTTGCCGAGGTCATGACCTGCTTTCTGGATTGCTTTGACATCTTCAGGATAGGCATCAGCCCAGCCTCCGGTTATAAAAAACGTAGCGGTGACATCATTTGCTTTTAGAATTTCCAGAATACGGGCGGTGTCCTCATTGCCCCATGCGGCGTCAAAGGTCAGGGCGATCTGTGGCTGAGCCGTCTGGACACAGTAGATGGGAAGCTCGCGGCTATTCAGTGTAGTGCCGGAGGTGGTGAGCTGTCCTTTGGTGTTGCTCCAGTACAGGATAGAAAGTGCTGCGATCAGACAGCATGTGAATGCGAAAAGGGCACCAGATCCACGTGTCTTCATAAAGGTTCCCCTTTTATAAGGTTCTTTTATTTATATGCCTGCTTTCAGCAAATCTTTCCGGCGACTGCTGCTTTTTAGACAGATTATGGAATCTGTCTCTTGTAATTTGTTCATCTGCATTATACTATGAGGTATATCATAGTATACAAAATATGGATGCGTTCATAAGGAGGAAGCAAAAATGAAAAGATTTTTGAAAGAATTCAAGAGGGATTATTTGATGATATCGCTTTTGTGTCTGGTGGTCGGAGCACTCTTTCTGTTTTTTCCAGTATCATCCGGGAAGGCTATCTGCTATCTTATCTCAGTCATTCTCTGCATCATGGGAGTGACACATATCGTTATTTATTTTGGGAGAGCGATTGACGATTATATTTTCCAGATGGATTTTGCGCGCGGGCTCATTGAAGCCGCCTGCGGCGTATTCTTTCTTATTAAACCGGAACTGCTGCTTGGGATCCTGCCGGTAGCCCTTGGGATTCTGGTGATTGTGGACTGTTTTATAAAGATACAACATGCGACAAATCTTATGAGGATGGGGTATGGGTACTGGTGGGTGGTCATGCTGCTGGGCATTGCCGCCGGCGTACTTGGCGCTTTTATGCTGTTCGATCCGTTTGACTCTATGAAAGGACTGCTGATCTTCATAGGAATCGGTCTGATCGCTGATGCGCTGATGGATTTCTGGACACTTTTTTGTGTGTCGGGTTTGCTGAAACAGATTGCAGAAAAGGCGAGTGATGAAAACCTGGTATTTCCGGAAGATGACGGAAGCGACTGGGATGACTAAAAGGATACCTGATGGAGCCGGAAAATGTGCGGGACTGCTGCATTGACCGGCTTTTATCAGTTCATGCAGCAGCCCCGGAGGAAAGATGATTTGTTTACAGCTCCAATACCTTCCGCACATTTTTTAAGGTAAAGCGGTAAAACAGCCAGATTGCCAGGGTCATGACGGCGACAAAAACAGCACAGTTTCTAAGCCCGGCCAGCTCTGCGGGGGTCAGGCCATTGTTATTGAAGTGCATGATTAGGAAGTACAGAAGATACATCAGAACCGTCCCTACCATAACCGGAGTCTTGAAGATTTTTCCGATCTGACTTTTAACGGAGGCGCGCAGGTAGCTTCGGTCTGCACCCAGATGACAGAGATAAAGACAAACAGCATCAGAAAGACTGCAAATGTCGTATGGAAGTCGTTGAGGTCCATAATTCGGAACATCGGATGATTTCCTCGCAGAGGTTCCGCGCAAATGAATAAGAGGCCTCGACATCTGTTACATTAAATACAGTCAGATATTCCATCCATTCAGGAGGAGGGTCCTCGGTGATCATTTGATAATCCGCATCGTCAATCACATAATAATTGCTGGCGAACATATCGTTGTAGGCGTATTCCTCAAAAGAGATATCCATCTGCAGTCCTGATTCTTTATCCACTGGTTGTCACGGTTAATTATCTGGTGCCGTATCTACAAAGTGCTTTTCAGGAAAATCCAGAGGGCCGGAACTTATCTGACGCAGCGCATCTGGGAGATGCCGTTGTTTGTTACCGGCTATGTCATTATTATCACATCGGATGCTCAGGAATCGTTCCGTATCGGAATTGCCGTGATCAGCCTGGTGTCCAATTTCGGCATTTTATATCTTGTTACCTATATGGTGGAAAACACGAAAGTTCTTCTGGAGAATGAAAACCTGCGCCAGGAACAGGAATACTATCTTGAGCTGGAAATTGATCCGTTCTTCCATGTCGATCTGGATATGGAGGACGTGGATGCCTGTTCATTTTTTGCCAATGCGCTGGACAAACAGAAAAGACGTGAAACCAGCTGAGAATTCAGCAGATTTCACGTCTTTTCTTATGAAAGCCGCGCAGGTCATCCGCGAAGTTTTGTGATAAAGTTTTCCAGCCGGCGGACTGCTTCTTTCAATTCCTGGATGGAGTAAGCATAAGAAAGCCGGAGATAGCCTTCACCGCTTGAGCCAAAGGCGCTTCCCGGAACAACCGCAAGTTGTTCGGCATCTAAAAGTTTTAGTGCAAATTCTTCACTCGTCATACCGAATTCTTTGATGCAGGGGAACATATAAAAGGCACCCTGCGGCTTAAAACAAGGCAGATTCAGCCGCTGCAGTTCGTGATACAGATAGTTGCGCCGCTGATTATAGGAGATCCTCATTTCTGCAACATCATCATCCCCGTTTATGAGGGCCTCCACGGCAGCGTACTGGCTGACAGTCGGTGCGCACATGATGGCAAACTGATGGAGCTTCAGCATCTGCTCCATAATCTCGTGACTGGCAGCAGCGTACCCGAGCCGCCATCCGGTCATCGCATAGGCTTTGGAAAACCCGTTGATGACGATCGTGCGGTCGCGCATGCCGGGAAGGGATGCGATGCTGGTGTGCGGTTCTTCATACGTCAGTTCACTGTAGATTTCGTCAGAGATCACAATCAGATTGTGTTCCTGCGCTACCGCTGCAACAGCCTCCAGATCACGCCTGCTCATAACGGCGCCGGTTGGGTTGTTGGGAAAAGAGATGAGCAGAGCTTTTGTCTTTGGTGTGACAGCTGCCTCAAGTTCTTCTCTGGTCAGACGAAATTCATTTTTTTCACAGAGAGGAATTCTCACAGGCACCCCGTTTGCCATAACAATACAAGGGACATAGGAGACAAAGCACGGTTCCGGGCAGATAACTTCATCTCCGTCATTTAAAATGGTGCGCAGTGCAATATCAATGGCCTCACTGCCTCCGACTGTCACAAGAATTTCATGCTGCCAGTCATAGGTATTTTTAAGACTGCGTCTCAGATAATCGCTGATGGCACGGCGAAGTTCTGTGATTCCGGCGTTTGATGAATAGAATGTTTTTCCGTCTTTCAGTGTACGGATCCCTTCTTCGCGGATATGCCAGGGCGTATCAAAATCAGGTTCCCCTACGCCCAGAGAGACTGCATCCGGAATATCGGATACAATATCAAAAAATTTGCGAATTCCGGAAGGTGCAAGGGAAACGACACGTTTGGACAACAGTTCTTTCATGGTGTCACCACCATCCTCTGGTCTGGTTTTCCTGCTTCCAGATCAACCCCCAGTTCTTTGTACTTCGTCAGTGTAAAATGTGTGGTGGTACTTTGTACTTCTTCGATCGATGCCAGTTTGGAATTGACAAACATGGAAATTTCTTTTAGATTCCGGCCTTTCACCATGACCAGAAAGTCATAGGAGCCGGACATAAGGTACAGGGTTTCAACCTGTGGATATCCCTTGATCTCATCTGCAAGACGCTGGTATCCATCGCCGCCGTGAGGAGTCACGCGCAGTTCGACCAGGGCTTCCACATTGTCTTCGCGCACCTTGTCCCAGTTGATCAGAGCGCGGCAGCCGCAGATGATATGGTCTTTTTTCAGCTGATTTACTGTCTGTGTCACATCTTGTTCAGATTCGTCCAGCATGACTGCCAGTTCTTTGTGGCCCAGTGTGCAGTCCCGCTCGATAAGTTTTAATAACTGTTCTCTTTTATGAATATCCATCTGTTAACCCTCCTGTTTCGATGGTGAATGGTAACTGTTCTTGCTCATATATCCTCCGGCAGCCGTGTGTTCCCGGGATAATCAGTGTGAGACCGGACACCGGCTGTACGGGCGAAACCGCACTCCAGCGCGGAACCGGAAGATATTAAAAGTATATCACTATTTTAACAAAATACAATAATCTTTTCTGGCGTTGTCTGAGGAGGGATGCTTCTGGTGGTATTGAAATAATATACAAGCAGGATGTGGTCCCCGGGAGAACAATCAAAGCGCTGGCCATTCACAGTTGTCACATTGGTTGAGCGGCTGAGATTCAGGCGCAGTGATCCGTCAGATGCGGTCAGATCTTTGTCAAAGTAGTCCAGTTTGATATTTTCGTTCGGTCTGAGAACCGTGATCATTTCCGCACGGTACTGCGGGGGGAAGATCAGAGGAACCGGGCGGTCACTGTCATAAAAAGCGGCAATGCGCATTCCGGGGCGCAGCCGTGTACATCCGACTACGAATGTTTCCGGCGCTACGACGAAATTGGTGATCCCGCCTGAGGACATGACAGAGACCATACGGTTACAGCACTCCCCTGTCATTGCTGTGATTTCGCGGATGATGCCGATGATGGGCACAAAAGATTGATAAGGCATAAAAAACCCCTTTTTCTTTATCGTATGAGAAAAAGGGGCAAAGGGTACTTATTTCGCTTTGAAATAAATCTGCTGCTGGTGACTGCCGGTTGAGATTCGATTGATTTCATAGTCGCCAAGCGATTTCACAAAAGGAGTCAGTTTGGCGTATCCGAAGTTACGGACATCAAAGTCGGGAAGACGCTTTGAGAGCTGGTCACCCAGTTTTCCGGAAAAGATCCATCCGTCCTCGTCGGAGAATTTTTCCACAATTGCCGCGATTGTCTGTTTGATCATATCGAGATCTGACTGCGGCTGAATTTCTTCCTGAGGAGGTGCGGCCGTCTCCTTTTTTGGATTCTTAATTTTATCTTTGACCGCAGCTTTTACTTCCCTGACAGGTGTCTGCTCCGTGACCGCTTTCTTTTCTTTCTTTTGCTGGTTGGAATACAGCAGATCCAGGTATTTAAACTGGTTGCAGGCGGAAATGAAAGGTTTTGGAGTCTTTTGTTCGCCCATTCCGATCACCTGCATTCCGGATTCCCGCAGTCTGGCTACCAGCCGTGTGAAATCACTGTCAGAGGAGGCGATGCAAAAACCGTCTACAGTGCCGGAATAAAGGATATCCATGGCGTCAATGATCATGGCACAGTCTGTAGCATTTTTTCCTGAAGTGTAGCTGTACTGCTGCATCGGAATGATGGAGTTGTCCAGCAGCACCGATTTCCACGAAGCCAGCTGGGGATTCGTCCAGTCTCCGTAGATGCGTTTGTAAGTGGCAACACCGGTATTGGCGGTTTCCTCCAGAATTATCTTAATATATTTGTCGGAAATGTTGTCAGCGTCGATCAGTACAGCAAATTTTAATTCAGTTTCCATATGTTTACCTCAATAATAGATATTTTATTATACTATACCATTATCAGGAGGCAAACGTAAAGGGCAGGCGCCTATTTCCTGAAAACAATTTTACCGTCAGGGTATGATGGGATATGAACAGATCCTTTACTTTTACAGACAGATAAAGTATCATTGAAGAAAGAAAATAAAAGGAGGAGGCCGGATGAAGGATATTGGCTACTACAACGGTGAAACAGGAAGGATTGAAGCGCTGAAAGTGCCGATGACGGACAGAGCGCTGTACTTCGGAGACGGGTGTTATGATGCGGCAAGGATTGCCAACCGGGTTCCTTTTGCATTGGATGAACATGTGGAAAGATTTTACAGCAGCTGCAGGTTTCTGGAGATTGCTTTCCCATACGCCCCCGGGGAACTCAAAAAGATACTGATGCAGCTGACGGATGAGCTGGATGCGGACGAAGGACTGCTGTACTGGCAGACTTCAAGAGGGGCTGCACCGCGTGAACATATTTTTCCGGAGACGAAGAGCACTGCAACACTGCTTGCATATGCGAGGCCTGCGAGTATGGTTCCAATTGATCAGGAGCTGCAGATCATTTCACTGGAGGATACGAGGTTCTATCACTGTCATATTAAAACACTGAACCTGCTTCCAAACGTGATTGCAGCTCAGCGGGCAGAGGAGGCCGGATGTCATGAGGCTGTCTTTCACAGAGGCGAACGTGTGACGGAATGTTCCCGCAGCAGTATTCTGATGCTGAAAGACGGGGTACTGTGCACCGCTCCCCTGGACCGGATGATATTGCCGGGAATCACCAGGGCTCATCTGCTTCAGCTGGCAAAAGATCTGTCGATTCCGGTAAGCGAAGAGGCTTTTTCATTAAAGCAGTTAAGGGAGGCGGACGAGATCATCGTCTGCAGTTCGGGAGCCCTGTGCAGCCGGGTAGCGAAGCTGGACGGACAGAGGGTTGGAGGCAGGGCGCCGGAGCTTTTGAAGAAGCTGCAGGACGCCTATGTGGAAAAATTCAAAAGAGAGACGGGTCAGATATAGACAGATGGATATCAAAGACTTACAGTATTTTCATGCGGTTTATGAGGAGAGAAGCATCAACCGTGTGGCCAGAAAGCTGTTTATTTCTTCACAGGGGCTTGGCAGGATCATTGTAAAGCTGGAAGAGGAGCTTAAGACAACGCTTTTTGAACGGAGTAAAAAAGGGGTATATCCAACGGAGAGTGCGGTTTTCCTGTATGAGAAAGCGGAAGAGATCATCCGTCAGTATGAGGAGATTCAGCACGGGATCTATCAGCTGACTGTGAAAGACAATGCACTCCGGCTGGCGTGTGCCAGGGGGGTACTGAATGCACTTTCGTTTGAGGTTGTGATGGATTTTATTCGCGGGAATCCGGAGACGGAAGTTGAATGGATGGAGGATTCCAATCAGGAGGTCAAGGAGAAAGTGGCATCGATGCAGGCGGAAGTCGGGATCGTCGTCGGACATACCCGGCTTGAGGGAGTGCAGGAGATGAAACTGGCAAGCCGTGCGGTCAGGCTGATTGTTTATCAGGGGCATCCATTGTATGGGCGCAGAGAGATCAGTGTCGACGAACTGAGGGAAGAGCGGATCATTATCCTGAATGAACAGTTTGAGATCTATCATACCTTTTGTGAGATCTGCAGGGCAAAAGGTTTTGAACCGGATATTGCGGCGAAGACCGTGGACAGCAGTTTCCTGTATCAGCTCTGTAAGGGCCGTGTCGGCATCGGGGTGGTGATCGATTTTTCAACTGAAAATTTTTGTATGGATGGCGTGAGCGTGATACCGCTTGAGGAAATGATTACGTGGGATATCTATCAGATATGGAATAAGAAAAGTTCCCGATATCCGAATATCCGGACATTTGTACAGTATCTAACAAATCGTTGTAAGGTGGCAAAGGATTATTGATAGTCCATGCCGCCTTTTTTTGTTATGCTGAAAGCAAGGACACACGATAATAAGGAGGAAATGATGAATTACAAATACCCGAATTTATGTAAACCGATTAAACTGGGCAATGTTACGTTCAGAAACCGTATGTTCTCTGCGCCGATGGGAGGAACGGATATTACAGCGGACTGCTGCATTGGGAGAGGCTCAACAGGATTTTATGAATTGAGAGCCAAAGGCGGCGCCGGGGCAGTTACGGTCAGTGAATGTATGGTGCATCCGGAAACGGATGGTTCACATGCTTTTCATCTGGATTTGACAACGCCTGGTTCGCTTTCGGGATTTACCTACACAGCGGATGCGATCCGCAGACATGGCGCGATCGCCAGTGTAGAATTGTCTCATTCCGGTCAGTACGCGGGAACATATCTGACAGACAAGGATAAAAAAAGAGGAATGGCGCAGTATGGTCCGAGTGCCGGAGTGAGACCGGATGGACTGGAAGTCAAGGAGCTCAAGAAAGAACAGCTGGCCGATATCGCGGCAGCCTATGGAAATTGTGCGGCGCTGGCAAAACGGGCCGGTTTTGAGATGGTGATGGTTCACGGAGGACATGGCTGGCTGATCAATCAGTTTCTGTCCCCTTATTTTAATCATCGGACAGATGAGTATGGCGGTACATTAGAGAACCGGGTGCGGTTTGCCAGGGAAGTTCTTGACAGTGTACGGGAAGCGGTCGGTCCCGGCTTCCCGATTGAATTTAGGATGAGCGGTTCTGAACTGTTTGAAGGAGGATATGGTCTGGAAGAAGGCATTGAAATCGCGAAACAGCTGGAGAGCCGCGTCGATCTGCTTCATATTTCTGCAGGTACGTATCAGAGAGGCTTCTCGGTGACACATCCGTCTATGTTCCGTCCGCATGGCTGCAATGTCTATCTTGCCGAGGAGATTAAGAAACATGTAAGTGTGCCGGTGGCAACCCTGGGCGGTCTGAATGATCCTGCAATGATGGAGGAAATTATCGCATCCGGGAAGGCGGATGTGGTGGAAATGGCAAGAGCGCTGCTTGCTGACCACGAACTGCCGCGCAAGGTGATGGCGAACAGGGATGAGGATATCGTAAAATGCCTGCGCTGTTTTACCTGTATGGCCGAGCGCGCCGTAACTTCAACAAGACGCTGTACCGTTAATCCTCTGATCGGGCGTGAACTGGACGGTACGGAGGTGCACCCTGCGGCAAAGAAGAAAAAGGTACTGGTGGCAGGGGGAGGTCCGGGAGGACTGAAAGCGGCGCTGACGGCTGCGCAGAGGGGACATGACGTCATACTGTGTGAAAAGGAAGACCGGACAGGAGGAATCCTGAAAGGAGAAGAGGCAATACCATTCAAACATGAGATGTATGAACTGGGGGTGACCCTTGAGAAGCTGGCCCTTGGCGCTGGCGTTGAGATCCGCCTGAATACTGAAGTGACCCGCCAATATGTAGAACAGGAGAATGTGGACGCACTGATCATTGCAGTGGGTTCTGCACCACTGATTCCTCCGGTAGAAGGGATGGACAGCAGTCATGTTGTCATCGTCAATCATTATTATCTGGAACAGGATAAGGTGAAAGATGAGGTCGTTGTGCTCGGCGGAGGGCTGGCAGGTTGTGAAGCCGCAGTCCATCTGGCGCAGGAAGGAAAACGGGTAACGATTGTGGAGATGCGGGAAGATGTGGCTGTAGATGCAAATATCAGACACCGTCCGATTCTCCTGGCGGAACTGGCTGACAAAAATGTAAGGCTCTGTACCGGATATCGTGGAGTGCGTGTGACGAAGGATGGTTTGATCTGTATGAATCCCGAAGGTGAGGAAGAACTGATTCCGGGGAAAACGGTGATCTGCGCTGCCGGTCAGCGTGCGCGCAGGGAAGTCGCAGACAGCCTTCTGGGGACAGCGCCTTATATCGCGCAGATTGGTGACTGTGTGCGCCCGTCTACGATCACGACGGCCATTTATCAGGGATATCACGCTGCGCTTGATATTTAATATCATTTATTTTCATCACAGGAAAGCTGCTTATCTAACCTTGTGTTCTGTGTCTGACGACAGGCACAGCTTTGGTTGGATAAGCAGCTTTTTGCTTTTATGGCTGAAACCCTTCCGGGTCAAAGAACTTGCGAAACATGGCGGGTGTGACCTCTGTGACCTTTTTGAAGGTCCGGATGAAATGGGAGGAACTCGAAAATCCGCATTGTACAGCGATATGTTCGACAGATTCCCGGGTTTCGGTGAGCAGTTGTTTGGCGTGGCGGATCCGGATATTCGTCAGATGTTCGTACGGGGAGTATCCCGTTTCTGTTTTAAAGATACGGGAAAAGTGATATTGGCTGAGGGAAGCATGCGCTGCGATATCAGCCAGATTGATGGGCTCCTGGTAGTGGCAGAGCATATACTCCTGGGCTTTTGCGACCGGTACACTCACAGCAGAAGATTCCTGGAGCGTCAGGACACCTAGGATATTGTGAATCAGAAATGAAAGTTTGTGGTCATTGGGGAAACTGCTGGAAAGCTCACTTTGAAGATAATTGAATAAGAACGAAGTTTTGGCTTTGTTTAGAAAGTGTCCCCCGTGCTGTTTGTAGAGCATTTCAAAATATTCCTGGGAACAGTTTCCTGTGATCAGGTATGTCTGGAGACGGAGCGGTCCCAGCGCCTTGTAGTAATGCGGATACCGAAGGTCAAGAAATACGACATCACCGGACCTGGCGGTAAAGCAGATCCCGCGATATTTGAAATACATTTCACCTCTCACGATCCGGAAGAGGGAGAGTGCATCCAGATAGTTCCGGCAGACCTTGTATGGGATGTCACAGAGGTATTCATCACCCCACAGCACGCAGAACAGATTCTGCCGGGCGAATGGTGAAGGTGAATGAAACCCTCCGCCCTTTTTTCGAAGGATGCCGGGTTCTATGGGGATGACGGCATTCTTTTGTATAGTTTCAATTGACATAACGGATCCCTCCTGACAGCAATATATGAATATTGGAAAGCATCATTACGTAGTGAAAATATTATAAATATATTATATGATAAAATGTAAATAGAGACAATGCAAAAATTATAAATATGTAAGGAAAAGCAAAAAAATATTTTAAATAAATGAAAAGTAGTAGCATTATAGAAAATAACAACAAAAGATGATTCTGCATGGGGGTTAAAAACATCAGAAAGGTGTTTTTATAGAGGAACTTGAAATCCAAAAGAAAAAGGAAAGAAGGAGGATTTGTCTATGAAAAAGAAACTGGTATGGTTATTGATGGGGGCAATCATGATCGGTGCGCTTGCAGGCTGTGGCGGGAAGACGGAAAAAGCAGAAAAACCGGCGGCTAAGGAAGAAGCTGGGGGGACATCGGAAGATGCCAAAGGCGGTGAAAAGAAAGCGGCAGGTGAAATTTCCATCGGATTTTCTGGAGACTACTTAAGTGACTTCATGGCAAACGTGGTCAAAGGTGTCGAGAAAGCAGCATCAGACAATGGCGTAAAGGTTACGGTGCAGGATGCTGAGTTCGACACTGCAAAGCAGCTGCAGCAGGTGGAGAACTTCATCAATGCCGGCGCGAGCGCAGTTGTTATAAAACCGGTGGATTCCGACGCATGCGAGCCGATGAAAAAGGCCTGTGAGGAAGCGGGCATTCCGTTCATCGTTGTTAACAGCCAGAGTAATGCGGGCTGTGACGTCTACGTTGGATCCGACCATAAGTATTCCGGTGAACTTCAGGGCAAGTTTGTTGCCGAAAATCTGCCGGAGGGCGGCAAAGTTGGCATCCTGATGGGGGAGATGACGGTACAGGCGTCCACGGAACGTACGGAGGGTGCGAAAGAAGCACTGGCGGCAAACGATAAGATTGAGGTTGTATCAGAGCAGGAAGCCGGCTGGATGCGCGATGAGGCGATGCAGAAGATGGAGAACTGGCTGAATTCAGGTCTTGACCTCGCCGCAGTCATTGCCAACAACGATGAGATGGCGATCGGTGCTGCCAAAGTCTTAAAAGAAAACGGGGTGAAAGGTGTGCTGGTCTGCGGCATTGACGCCACAGAGGATGCGCTGAACATGTTAAAGAGCGGCGATATGGCTATGACCGTGTTCCAGAATGGCTATGAGCAGGGTTACCAGGGTGTGGTTTCGGCCATCAAGCTGGTGAACGGAGAGAAAGTGGAAGAATACGTAGACGTACCATATGAATTGGTAACGCCGGATGACGCGGACAAATATCTTGAGATCGTTACCGGTCAGTAATCCGCAGCTGAAGAAATTTTAAGATGGGGAAGGGAGTGTTCCTGCTCCCTTCCCCTCTTTGACCAAAAACAAAAAGCAAGCAGTTAATTTACAGGGGGAAGGCACATGAGCGAAACACCATTATTACAGATGGAACATATTCGGAAAGTTTTCCCGGGCGTAGTTGCCCTGGATGACGTATCCCTGACCATTCAGGAGGGCACGGTGCACGCCCTGATGGGAGAGAACGGTGCGGGGAAATCGACGCTGATGAAGATCCTGACCGGCGTCTACACGAAGACGGAAGGGAGCATCAAATGGCAGGGCAAGGATCTTGATACCAGCTCCATTACTAATGTTCTGCATGCCGGGATCACGATGATCTTCCAGGAACTCAACCCGATCAGGACCATGAAGGTCTGTGAGAACATCTTTGTCGGGAGGGAACCCTATAAGATCAGGGGACTGATGGTAGACCACAAGAAGATCGCAGAGGACACCCGGGCGCTATTTGAAGAGCTGGAGATGAGTGACATTGACCCGAATGCGCTGCTCGGGACGTTGTCGACCGCGAAGATGCAGATGGTCGAGATCGCCAAGGCGATTTCTTATCATTCCAGGCTGATTATCATGGATGAACCGACATCATCCATTACCGAGAAGGAATGCCAGCATCTGTTTCGGCTGGTCAAAAACCTGAAAAAGAAAGGCATTGCCTTTATCTTCATCACCCATAAGATGGACGAGGTGTTCCAGATCTCGGACGAGATCACCGTGATGCGGGACGGCACGTACGTTGGAACCTATGATGTGAAGGAGATCACCCAGGAAGATCTGGTAAAGCTGATGGTGGGCCGTGAGATCACCAACATGTTTCCGAAGGAAGAGGCCGAGATCGGGGATGTAAAGCTGGAGGTCACAGGCATGAACGTCAAAGGCCTGCTGCATGACATCAGTTTCAAGGTCCATAAGGGCGAGATCCTGGGATTTGCCGGCCTGATGGGTGCAGGCAGGACGGAGGTCATGGAAACCCTGTTCGGGATCCGGAAGATGGAATCCGGGACCATCCGGATCGACGGGAAGGAAGTGAGGATGGCAACGCCAAAGGAGGCGATGAAGCATAAGATCGCGTTCCTGACGGAGGACCGCAGGGGCAGCGGATGTTTCCTTCCGCTGTCAGTGGGCGACAACATCATGGTATGCAGCTATGAGCAGGCAATGGGGGCACTTCGAAAGATCAGCATCTCGAGAGAGAAAAAGCTTTGCCGGGAGCAGATCGAGAAGTATGCGGTGAAGACGCCGAGTGTATCACAGATTATTGGAAATTTAAGCGGCGGAAACCAGCAGAAGGTGCTGATTGCCCGCTGGCTGATGACGAACCCCGACATCATCATCCTGGATGAGCCGACACGCGGGATCGACGTGGGCAGCAAGTCGGAGATCCATAAGATGATTGGCGGTCTGGCACAGCAGGGGGTGGCGGTCATCATGATCTCCTCGGAGCTGCCGGAGGTCATCGGCATGAGTGACCGGATCATGGTCATGTACGAGGGAAGGATCACCGGCGAAGTGATGCGCAGCGAGGCGACCCAGGAGACGATCATGCGGTATGCATCCGGGATCACAGAATAAAGTGGGTGTGGGGAAAGGAGAAAGATTCCATGAAAGATAAAACAATGAAAGAGAAAGCGCTGTACATATACGGCAAGGCGGGGGTGCTTCTGATCCTGCTGTTGATGGTAGTCCTGCTGACATTTATGACGGATACGTTCCTGACATACCGGAACCTGATCAACATCGTGCGCCAGGTGACGTTCTATGCGATCGTGGGCTACGGAGCGTTAGTCACGCTAATCGGCGGGGACTTTGACCTGTCGCCGGGTTCGGTCATCGGTTTGACGTCAATCCTGTCCGCGATGGCGATCACGGGAACGGAACGCGGCGTGGGAATCCCGCTATTGATAGCACTTGCTGTCGGCCTTGCGGTCGGGTTTGTCAACGGTTTTCTGATCGCCTACTGCAGTCTGCCGGCGTTCATCGCGACGCTTGGAACACAGACACTGGTGAGAGGACTCGCACTCTACATCGCAAGCGGAAAGCCGATCAGCGGACTGTCTGAGAAGTTCACAAACATCGGCGGAGGGAGCATCGGCATCGTGCCGATCCCGGTCATCATATTGATTATTCTGGGAATCGTTACCTGGTATCTGATGAAGTATACGCGTCTGGGACGCCATATCTACGCGATCGGCGGCAATGCCCAGGCGGCGATCGTCTCGGGGGTCAACGCGAAGCGTGTCAAGCTGTTCACCTATCTGTTCGCGGGGGTGATGGCGGCGATCGCGGGCGTGATCCTGACGGCGCGTGTGGCATCCGGAAACGCTGCGCTCGGCGAGACGTACGAGATGAAGGCGATCACAGGATGCGTCATCGGCGGTGTCAGCTTAAAGGGAGGAATCGGAAGTATCTACGGCATGGTCTGTGGTATCCTGGTAGTCGGCGTGCTGGTAAATGGAATGGATCTGATGAACGTGAGCGGCTATATGCAGAAGGTGGCGGAGGGCATCATCATGATCGTGGCGGTGCTGCTGGACGTGATCCGTGCAAAATCTGCAAAATAAGAACATTTTCTTTCGGGGAGCGCAAAACAGGCGCTCCCTGAATATTTACATCTTAAAACCGGCGGGATCAAAGAACTTGCGGAACATGGCAGGTGTCACTTCGACGTCCTTTTTAAATGCCCGGATAAAATTTGAGGTGTTGGAGAAGCCGCACTGTGCGGCGATGCTGTCTACAGTTTCGTGAGTGCTGCTTAAGAGTTCCCGGGCGTGCTGCATCCGCACATTGAACAGATATTCGTGGGGAGAAAACCCCGTCTCATCGCGGAATGTTCTGGAAAAATGAAACTTGCTGAGAGCCGCCTGACTGGCAATTTCTTCAACACTGAGCGGTTCGTGAAAATGGTTTCGGATATATTGTAAAGCGTCTGCGATCGGCGGGCTCACTGCTTTTTTCTCCTGAGAGGCAAGGGCGCTTAACAGACCGTAAATCAGGCTGGAGAGCTTATGATCGTCTGCATGGCCGGTTCTCAGTTCTTTCAGAATATAGTGAAAAGACATGGCGGCATCCGATGCTCCGGGATACAGGGCGCCATTCTGCTCGTAAAGCATTTCGCAGAGTTCCTCGGAGATATTGCCGTTAAAGTGGAAATACTGGAATTTCACGCGCTTTTCGGCCCAGTAATGATTCCGGACATGACAGTCCAGCAGGACAATATCTCCCGATCGGGCAGTGAAATTCTGACCGCGATATTCAAAATGAAGTTCACCTTCCAGGATGTGAAACAGAATATAAAAATTCAGATAATGACGCAGTACCCGGTATGGCGGGATGCAGATGTACTCGCTTGCCCACAGGATACAGAACAAATGATTTTTCGCAAATTGTGATGGTGTCTGGAAATAAGGTCCCTTTTTATGCACGATTCCCTTTTCGCCCGGGATCAGACCTTCGTCAGGTATTTTTTTAATCTCCATAAAGTCATTCCTTTCAGCACAAAATGAATATTATGCAGCATATGCGGACAGTGAAAATCCTTAATTTATAGTATATATTATAGGCATAGAGAAAACAAGAAGGTGCAGCAGACAAAGAAATGTTTTGAGGAAAAGGAGAAAGAGATTATGACGTCAAAAGAGAGAGTAAGAGCATCATTTGAACACAGACAGCCGGACAAGGTAGCGGTGGATTTTGGAGGTATGAGCTGCTCTATGATCAATGCGGTGGTGCTGAAACAGCTCAGAGAGTATTATGGCCTGGAAAAACGCCTGCCGAAGATCAATGATATGTCTACAATGACTGCATTTGTTGAGCCGGACCTGCAGGAGTGCATGGGTGTTGATGTTCAGCAGCTTTACAACTATGGCGATACATATGGACATATCAATACGGACTGGAAGGAATGGTCATACCGCGGAGAGACCGTTCTGATTCCGAGCAATGCAACGGTCAGAGAAGATGGAAACGGCGGATACTATGTATATCCGGAGGGTGATGACAGTGTGGAACCGAGCGGCCATCTGCCGGCAAACGGCTTTTATTTTGACAATCTGACCCGTACGCCTGAGTTTGATGAGGACGAAGCTGATGCTGCTGACAACGCTGCAGATTACATGGAAGTTTCAGACGCACAGATTGCATATCACAAAAAAGTTCTGGAAGAAGTGAAAGGAAACGAACGCGCGATCCAGGTGGGACCGTGTTACTCCGGACTTGGCGATGCCAACAACATTCCGGGACCGAATCTGAAACATCCCAAGGGAATCCGTGACATCTCTGAATGGTATATGGCTCCGCTTCTGTACCCGGAATATGTAGAAGAAGTCTTTGAACGCGGAACCGATATTGCGATTCAGAACTTCAAAAAGTATTGGGATGCATTTGGCTCTGATATTGATATTCTGTTTATCTGCGGAACTGACTTTGGAACTCAGAGAGGGCCGTTCATGGACCCGGAAGTATTCAAAGAGTTTTACCTGCCTTATTATAAAAAGATGAACGACTGGGTTCATGAAAACACGACATGGAAGACGCTGAAACACTCCTGCGGAGGTATTTTCCCGATTCTTCCTTATCTGATTGAGAGTGGATTTGACGCCGTCAATCCGGTACAGTGCTCTGCGGAGGGCATGGATCCTCAGAAACTGAAAGATACGTACGGAAAAGATATCGTCTTCTGGGGCGGCGGTGTGGATACACAGAGAGTCCTGCCGTTCGGAACACCGGAAGAAGTACGTGAGCAGGTTTTAGAGAGACTGGATATCTTCTCCAAAGACGGCGGATACATCTGCAATACGATTCATAATATCCAGGCAAACACACCAATTCCAAATATCGTAGCTATGGTTGATGCGATCAAAGAATTTAATGGTGACAAATAAATAAAATTAAGATTTTATCTTAAACCTTCTTGATAAGAGGTGTTCGGAAAGAGTATACTTTTTCTGAACACCTCTTTATTACCTGGAAAAGTGTTGTCTGCGGACAGCAGGATCGGAGATGGGGAAGGAGCTGCCAGATGTATTTGTCAGAGACAAACCGAAAAATTGCAGAACTGTTTGAGGGCGGACAGCTGCCGACGATGGTCTATATCAGCAAACAGAGTTATGAACGAAAAAGAATTTTAAGATCGCTTCACAGGCATGATTCCATCTGTGAACTTCTGCTTATATACAGAGGAGAGGGAAGTTATCAGGTGGAAGGAGAACATTATCCGCTGAAGGAAGGCAGCCTGGTCTACTATAACCAGGGGGATCTGCATGAGGTCGTGTCGGGGTCGGATCATGAGATTGGTTCTTACTGTATTGGCATCACAAATCTTCAGAGAAAAGGTCTGCCCAGAAATCATCTGGTGAAGAAAGGAGGACCTTATGTATGTCAGACAGACAACCTGTTTCCGATGTTGAAATCAATGTGTGAGCAGATGTATGAGCTGGAAGGTGCAGATGAGGAAGGGCGTCTTGTTGCGCAGCTTCAGTGTGCATCGTTTCTTGTGATGACGAGCCGTCTGAAGAGCTTTCCAACAGTGGCTGCAAAGCGGACATCCGAGGAACAGAATGTACTCCGGATCCGGGACTATCTGAATCAGCATTTTACAGAGAATCTGACACTGGACATGGCTGCAAGAGAGCTGGGATATTCTGCGACCTATGTGTCACACATTTTTAAAAACAGTACGGGGCAGACACCCATTCAATATGTGATACGGCGCCGTGTCGGGCTGGCACAGACACTTCTCATATCAACTGATTTTTCTGCAACACAGATTGCAACGATGGTGGGGTATGATAACACCAATTACTTCAGTACGCTGTTTGCGAAAACTGTGGGTATGACCCCGATACGGTACCGCCAGCTTTACAAAGAAGAGATGAAAGGAACGAACAATCAATCCTGACAGAGATATATGTAAGTACTGTCTTTGGCATAAGTTTGCCGGGACAGTACTTTTTTATGCTGCAGTCTCCATGACAGGATAGTGGAGTATCTTCTGAATCCAGAAAAGAAATATGCGGGAAATGGCTTGCTGGATGAAAAAATATTTACAAAATTGTGAAGGTAAAAAAATATTAAGATGTTATAATGGAAGTTAGAAAGAGCAGATAAGTACAGATACAGGAGGGCTAAAATGATGCAGATGAATATTTGCGGGGCTCCCTGCTGCTGGGGGGTGGATGACGTGAAAAATCCCTTTCTTCCACCATGGCAGCGGGTGCTGAAAGAAGCAGGAGAAGCAGGCTATCGGGCGATTGAACTGGGACCGTATGGTTACCTTCCGGCAGATGCCGGGATTGTCTCTGATGAACTGACGAAAAACGGACTTTCGATCGTAGCAGGAACAATCTTTGATGATCTGCTAAACGAAGGGAATTATGAAAACGTGCTGAGACAGACAGACGAAATCTGTTCTCTGATAACGAAGCTGCCATTGCTTCCGACGTATGAAGGACAGCATTTTCCGACGCCGTATCTGACGGTGATGGACTGGGGGCACGATGAGCGTGATTATACTGCAGGACATTCAGACCGGGCACCGCGTCTTTCCGACGCAGATTGGCTGGTGATGATAAAACACATAAAAGGAATCTGTGAGAAAGCGGCGGAATATGGGGTGCGCCCTGTAATTCATCCACATGCGGGCGGCTATCTTGAGTTTGCAGATGAAATTGAAGCGCTCGTAAGGGATATTCCCTATAAGACAGCGGGTCTGTGTCTGGATACCGGACATTTGTATTATTCGGGAATGGACCCGTGCGAGTGGCTGGAAAGATACTCGCACCGCCTGGACTACGTACATTTTAAAGATGTCAATGAGAGCGTATACAGGGAAGTTCTGGGAGAACATATCCGATTTTTTGAAGGCTGCGCAAGAGGTTCGATGTGTCCGATCGGCAGAGGAACACTGGACTATCCGGGGATACAGCGGACATTGGAGAAAATCGGATACAGCGGATACATAACGATTGAACAGGAGCGTGATCCGCGTAATTCGGACACGAGTCTGAGGGATGTAAAAGCAAGTGTCAGTTATCTGAAAAGCGTTGGATATCACATATAAAAAGAATAAAGGAGGAATAATTCTATGTATTACGGTGAAAAAAGAATAGAAGACCCCATTCGCTGGGCAATGGTGGGAGGCGGCAGAGGAAGCCAGATCGGGTATATCCACCGTTCGTCAGCACTGAGAGACTTTCAGTTTGATCTGGTTGCCGGAGCCTTTGATATTGATCCCGAACGTGGGAAAGATTTTGGCAAAATGCTGCATGTAGACCCGGACAGATGTTATCCGGATTACCAAACGATGTTTGCGGCAGAGGCCGGCCGGCCGGATGGTATCCAGGCAGTTTCTGTTGCAACACCGAACGGGACACATTTTGAGATTACCAGGGCGGCACTGAATGCTGGACTGCATGTTGTATGCGAAAAACCACTGTGTTTTACGACGGAAGAAGCAAAAGAGCTGGAAGCACTGGCGGCGGAAAAGAATAAGATTGTAGGGGTGACATACGGATATGCCGGACATCAGATGATAGAAGAAGCGCGCCGGTTGATACAAAAAGGTGTCCTTGGTGATATCCGGATCGTCAATATGCAGTTTTCGCACGGGTTCCACAACGTGGCGGTGGAAAATACAACGGCATCCACAAAGTGGAGAGTCAATCCGAAAACTGCAGGTCCGTCCTATGTACTGGGGGATCTTGGAACACATCCGCTTTATCTGTCTGAAGTGATGCTTCCGGATATGAAAGTGGAACGTCTGATGTGCAGCAGGCAGTCTTTTGTGAAATCAAGGGCGCCGCTCGAAGATAACTCCATGACAGTGATGGAATATAATAATGGTGCAGTCGGCTACGTATGGTCCTGCTGTGTTAACTGCGGATCCATGCATGGGCAGAAGATACGTGTCATCGGCGAAAAGGCGTCTCTGGAGTGGTGGGATGAACATCCGAATCAGCTGACGCTGGAGGTACAGGGGGAGCCGGTGCGTGTGCTGGAGCGCGGCATGGGATATCTGGAACCGTCAGCGCTTGAGGACGACCGCATCGGCGGCGGTCATCCGGAAGGATTGTTTGAGGCGTGGAGTAACCTGTACAGCCGTTTTGCACGTGCTATGGACGCTGCTGACAGAGGGGAAAATGTTGAATTCTGGTATCCGGATATTCATGCAGGTGTAGAGGGCGTCCGATGGGTGGAAAACTGTGTGCGGTCCGCGGACAATGGATCAGCCTGGGTGGACTACGAATAGTATTATAACGGGGATTCAAAAAACTTACGGAAAGAGGCTGGCGTTGGGGCACCCTCCGTAAGGAAGGTGCTCCAAGGCTTTTGTATCTTAAATTAAAAATTGTTGTGTTGAAGCGGTATAGCCTGTTGGCTATGCCGTTTTTGCTTTGTTGCGTTCCCGTTCTTCTAAATGCTCTTGAAACGCATTTTCCATTTCTTCGGGACTGAGTTCCCTTAAAATGCCAACGCCGTTGTAGTAAATATCCATCAACTGAACACGCTTTCCGTCAAGGTATCTCGGTGCATACACGATAATCCTGTCGATAAACTCGTGTATCAGTTCGGGCGTGAGTTCCTTGAGTTCGGTAATCTTCTTTACCTTGTCAATGAATTTTTGCAGGCTCTCGGTCTTGTCCGTTTCAGTTTCGAGATAATTTTCCATTTCGGGAATACCTGCCTTTAAGCGTTGTTGTTCTTCCACGTAAGATATTGAAAGAGTCGCATAGCGTTCATCAGATATTTTACCGATAGCGTTATCCTCATAGATTTTCTGTATTAGACTGTCAATCTCATCAATACGCTTTTTTGCCTTGTTCAGTTCACGGCGTTTCTGTGCAAGTTCTTTCTTTTTGTCATCGCTGTAACATTCCATCTGCTTGCGGGCAAACTCTTTTTCAAAGGCTTGCACATTTAAGAGGATTCGCCGCATACTTTCCAACACTGTCTCCGTTACAACTTTTTCTCGGATATAGTGGGCGGAACACACTTCGGAATTTTTGCGGTAAGCGGAACAAAAGAAATATGCCTGTTCCCGTTTGTAGTTGTTTGTCACACTGTAATACAGTTTCTCTCCGCAATCCGCACAGTATAGCAGTCCTGAAAACGGACTGACAATTCCGCTTTTGGTCGGTCTGCGGCGGTGCTGTCGGAGTTCCTGCGCCAACTCAAATACCTCTCGTTCAATAATGGCAGGGTGGGTATTCGGGAAGATTTTCCATTCCTCCTGAGGTCTTTCAATCTTCGTTTTGTTCTTGAAAGACTTGGTTGTGCTTCGGAAATTGACCGTATCCCCACAGTATTCCTGCTTAGCAAGAACATCTGCAATGGTTGCTGAACACCAGTTAAACGCTCTTTCAGGCGGCTTGCCGCAATTCCTTCCGATACTGTTCCAATACTCCGTGGGAGTCATAACCTTGTCGGCTTTCAGCTTCTTGGCGATCTGCGTTGGTCCGAAACCGTCAACGCATAGAGCAAAGATTCTTCGTACCACTTTGGCAGCTTCCTCGTCAATCATCCATTTCTTTTTATCATCGGGATTTTTCATATACCCGAACGGTGGATTTGTTGTTAGAGGAACGCCTGACATACCCTTGCTCCTAAAGACATTGCGTACCTTTTGGCTTGTGTTTTTAGCGTGCCATTCGTTGAATAAGTCCTGCATAGGAACAAGGTCACTGATACCTTTTGCGGTGTCGATATTGTCCATTATGGCGATATATCGTACTCCTAAACTGTCAAAACCTTCTTCTAATAACTGACCGACAACCAAGCGGTTACGACCGAGACGGGAATGGTCTTTGACAATCAGCGTGCCAATCAAGCCCTTTTCCGCAAGTGCCATTATCTCAGTAAAGGCAGGTCTTGCAAAAGTTGTACCCGACCAACCGTCGTCAATAAATACACGGGGATTTGGAAAGCCGTTATCTTTTGCGTATTTCTCAAGTATGGATTGCTGATTTTTAATGCTGCCTGAAGCACCTTCCTGCTCATCATCACGAGACAAGCGACAGTACAAGGCAGTTATCTTTTCTGACTGTTTATTCATAGTTCTCCTTTCCACAGCCAGATATGATAGGATTTGTAGGTGTACCTATAATACCATATCGGCTGTAATTATTCAACGCTTTAATGCGGTAAACTTAATGTTTTCTACTCTTTTTTCAGGACAATGCGTTCCACTTTTTCGGTGATGTTCTCGCCTGCGTTTTCTTTGAAATAGGCTCTGACTGCATAGAGCGTACCGTCTATCTCTTTTACAAAGTTCAGCGGCTCAAGATACATACTCTGCCGAAACCACGCTATACGCTCTTCTTTGGAAAGGGTGGCAAGGTGGTCGGTTATCTCATCGAGCAGTGTATAAATCTCTCCAGTTCTCTCTATGGTATTGCCCTGATTATCTACATACATCATCGTGCGTCACGCTCCCTTCTCTGTGATTTTCTGTTCTGTTCAGCTTCTTTTGCCCTGTATTCGTTGGCATAGAGTAAATCGGTTTTCTCCTGTATTTTAAGAGACCGTTCTTCAATCCCCTTGTTCAGTTTCAGTTGCTTTCGCAGTTCCGTTATCCGTTCGGTAACGCCTGTTTTTTCCTCTCGTAAGGTTTCTTTTTCGGCTGGTGAGGCTCTGCGGATTTTGTTTTGCAGTTTGGTGCGGTAGGAAATCAGCTTGTCCATTTCGCCCTGCAACTTGTCTCTGTCTGCATACAAATCATCAAAGGTTTCAATCCCGTATTTGCCCATATACCGCACCTGTTCTGAAAACATCTCAAGCTTTCTTAAATCTTCTTTGAGATATGGACTTGTCGGTTTGTATTCCGTGTTCTTCGGCAGAACGCCTAACAGATAACAATAGTGGAGATACAGTTTGTAGATGTGGCTCGTCTTTTGAAAAGGCTGAAACCAATCCCGCAAATCCTGCGGCATTTGCGGCGGATAATTGATTGTCGCTCTGCGGTTGCCGAAGGAAGCGTATGCACCCATTGTCCTTTGGATATTTTCAGGCGTCCATCTTTTGTCCAGCGTATCAAGCCTTGTGAAATGCTCGTACTGTGGCAATCGTATTTTCCAATGCTTGCCTGTAAAGTCTGTAATATATCCTTTTCGCCGCAGATACTCCTCCATATAGTAGGGGCGGCGGCTAAAATTGATGGCTTCTTTTACATCTTCCCGATAAACATTGTATCTTGTCGGCTTGCCGCTTTTCTCATCCAGCCATACCTGTCTCGACGGTGCTTTACAAGGATTTTCTATGACCGATAAGCCGTGTTCCCGGCAGATCCGGTCGGAAACATCACGGAGTTTTCTCTGCTCTGATTTGGAATAGTTGTATTTCTTCCCGTCCAAAAAAGAAACCGAATTGAAGCAGAAATGATTATGAAGATGGTCTTTATCAAGGTGGGTAGTGACGATGATCTGATACTTGTCGCCCCACATTTCCTTTGCGGTCTGCAAGCCGATTTGGTGCGCCTTTTCGGGCGTAACCTCATCGGGCTTGAAACTTTGATAACCGTGCCAAGCGATATAACCATTTTCTTTACCGTACTGCTTTTTCGTTAAAATCATCTGTTGTAACGCAATCTCTTTTAGACAGTTGATAGCGGAAACATATTCGCCCTGCTCGGTGGCTTCGGGGCGGCTGACATAGGAAAACACATCCCACAATGGTTGTAAGTTGGGATTGTCTGCTCTTGTCTTTTCAGGATTTTCTACATAGGCAATGAGGTCTTTTAGTCTGCCTTCGATATGCCAAAGAGAAGTGGTAGCCATTATTCCACCTCCTGTAAATCAAGGATTAGACTTTCAATTTCCTTGCAGATTTCTAAAGCAGAATGTTCATACTTAGCACATTTCTGAAAGCTATTATGGACAGAGTAAAGGGTATTCAATAGTTCCCAAAACTCTTTTGCAGGTTTCGCCTTCGGCATTTTCCCTTTGCAAAGCTGACGGATAAACTCCGATTGTGACAGTCCACACGCTGCCGCACAGCGTTTCAATTCTTCATTTTCTTCTTCGGTTAAGCGTACTTTGATACGCACTTTTTTATTGTTTTCTTTGTTCAAAAATATCATCTCCGTTCTTGTGTTTTATCGTTTTGCAGGGTCATAGGGCGGCACGCCCTGAGTTAGTCCACACGCCTTCAGGCTGTGGATTGGGATTGTGGGGTCACAATCCGATGCTCGCTATTCCTGTGGACATCGTATTTCTCCTTGCCGTTCTATCCGAATGTCGTTCCTGCCCCTATTATTTTAGCGGTGTTGTCTCGCTTACTCCCGAAAGAGAGGTCGTTGCAAAATCATATCCCATTCAGACGGTCATTCAGTTGTTAATCGGCAAAACAAAAAAAGCCGATACACAGAGACATCAAAAATCGGCGGGAGATTTTCTCTCGCTTCAAAATGATGTTCTATGTAACGGCTTTGAAATTCAAAGACGGGACTGTTTGTTCATCCATTCACTCGCTGACAGTACCCAAAAGCATAGAGTGCCGATGGCGGTATTTTCTCTTAGCATACCGCAGGCATTGGGCGGTCTTACACCGCATTCCTAATCGAAACATCTTGTATTTAGTTGTAGCCCTCTTTCAAAAGAGATTTTATTATACCAAAACCCACGCCGAAAATCAAGTTTTTGGTGAGGTTCTGTATAGTTTTTGCAAAAGCAGGGCATACTATTTTGTTACACTATCTGTCGAACACTCTATTATCGGCAAATATATGTTAAAATGATTTTGAAGCACATTGTAATTATTCCGATATTGTGATATACTAAATTTATATAAGTAGCCCTCAAATCAGGAGGTATGAAAGATGGAATATTTAACAGTTACACAGGCGGCGGAAAAATGGGGTATCTCTACCCGTCGTGTTCGTTTGCTTTGTGCCAATGGTGAAATTGACGGAGTTATCCGCAAAGGAAAATTATATATGATACCTGCAGAAACAGAAAAACCGTTGGATAAACGAAAATTGCCTAACAAAAGAAAACGCGGCAGATTCGCAGATATACTAACTGAAATTGATATTAAAAAAGTTAAACTTGACGATATGCGTCCGCTTACTGCAGGCGAAACACAGCGTTTGCGTGATGAATTTATGGTTGACTTCACCTATAATTCAAACGCTATAGAAGGCAACACGCTTACTTTGAAAGAGACCGCTATGGTGCTTGAAGGGATGACGATAGACCGCAAGCCTTTGAAAGATCATCTTGAAGCTGTCGGACACCGTGACGCATTCCTTTATATTGAAGATATTGCACAAAATAAGACAAGGTTGAGAGATACGGAAATCAAGGCGATTCATTCGTTGGTACTAATGAATAGACCTGAAGATAAAGGAGTTTACCGCCGTATTCCTGTCACAATTGCAGGTGCATATACCGAACCGGTACAACCATTTCTCATTGAGCCGAAATTGACGGAGTTACTTGCCGAAAATGAAGAGCGTAAAAAGACAATGCATCCGATTGAACGCATTGCCTGTTTTCACCTTGAATTTGAGGGAATACATCCTTTTATAGACGGTAACGGCAGAACAGGTCGATTGATTTTAAATCTTGAGCTTATTCGTAATGGCTATCCCGCAATCAATGTGAAGTTTACTGACCGTAAACGCTATTATGATGCTTTTGATGCATTTTATCGTGACGGCAAAGCAGACGATATGGTGTTACTTGTTGCAGAGTATGTAAACGAACGCCTTGACCGATATTTAGAAATTGTGAAAGAGTAAAAGTATTAGGAGAAACAAAATGAGTACAAATATATCAAAACAAAAGCGTGAGGACTTGCTGAATAAAATCAAAGAAATCCGAGCCTTTATTTCTGCTGCACCGCAGGATGAGAATGCAGGTAATCTGCTTTCCTATCTTTCCGATTTGGAGAAAGAGGTAAACGGCAAGAAATACGGACTTGTATTTGAGGAGCACCGTGAGGAAATCGACGAAGTGCTGGATACCCATACCCCGGTACTGACGGAAGATAAAGACTTGTTCATTGATAATGGTGGACAGATGAATTTTCTTATCGAGGGAGATAATCTTACTTCACTAAAGTTGCTTGAAAAGACACACAAGGGTAAAATTGACCTTATCTATATTGATCCGCCGTACAATACGGGAGCAAAAGACTTTGTATATGATGATGCGTTTGTTGATACCACTGATGGTTTTAACCATAGTAAATGGCTGTCATTTATGAAACAACGCCTCACGCTGTCGAAAAGGTTACTTGCACCCTATGGAACGATTTTTATGTCCATAGATGACAATGAATTTTCCCAGTTAAAACTATTGTGTGATGAGGTCTTTGGCGAAAACAATTGTGTAGGCACAATCCTATGGAAAAAGAAAACGAACGGTAATAATATGGGGTGGCTTCCTCCTGTACACGATTACATATTGTGCTACTCAAAAGAAATTGAAAAAATATATGACTTAGGCTTTGAAGTTTCAGAAGAAGATATTCTTAAAAATTATAGCAATCCCGACAATGATCCTCGTGGACCGTGGACAACTACAGACTTATCAGCAAATCATAAAGGACCGTATTTTCCTGTTACCAATCCAAAAACTGGAGATGTTCATTATCCTCCTGACGGAAGATATTGGGTGTTTAACGAGCAGGAAATACAGCGAAGGATAGCCGATGGAAGAATCATTTTTGGTAAAAGTGGAACCGCAAGACCGGTGCAACGAGTTTTTGCGAAAGATCGAAAATTTTCAAAACGCAAAGCGGAATCTTGGTGGGATAATCACGGAATGAATGCCGATGCAACACAAGAATTAAAAGATATTTTTGGTATCGCAAAAGTGTTTACACATCCCAAACCGACCCAACTCATCAAGGATATTGTGACGATGTCCTGTAGTAAAACTGCAACTATTCTCGACTTTTTTGCAGGCTCCGGTACTACAGGACACGCTGTGATGAAACTAAATGCCGAAGATGGCGGCAATCGTAAATTTATCCTTTGTACCAATAATGAAAATAATATTTGCCGTGATGTTACATATGAGCGTATCAAGCGTGTGATTGACAAAGATGGGTACACCGCAAGTCTTAAATATTATAAGGTTGACTATGTTCCCATTTCCGATCGTATGTATTACGAATATGCGGACGAGTTGTTAAAGCATATCCGTGAACTTGTTGAACTTGAAAACGGCGTGAATTTCACGGGTAATGCAGAAATTGCTATCGTGCTGACCGAAGAAGAACTTGATGATTTTATGACAAATATCGAAGCCTACGGCAAGTGCCACAAACTGTATATGGGGCACGATTTGCTGCCCGATGAGGAACAGGAACAGTCCCTTGCTGACCACGGTATCGAAATCAATATCATTCCCGACTACTATTATCGGGATTTACAGGAGGTGTAAGCGGTGCAACTGAAAAACTTTCAATTATCGGCTGTAAAATCGCTTTTTGAGGCGATGGAAAAGCCTGCCCGTGACATTATTCTAAAAAGCCCTACGGGCAGCGGAAAGACAATTATTCTTACATATTTTATGCACCAGTATGTGCAATCCTACTGCCATACCGTGTTTGTATGGCTCACCCCCGGCAAGGGCAATTTGGAGGAGCAGAGCAAGGAAAAAATGGATAAGTATATTCACGCTGCTCAGACAAAGCTGCTCTCCGATGTAATGACGGGCGGCTTTGAAGAAAACGATAACTGTTTCATCAACTGGGAAAAGCTAACAAAAAAGGGCAACAACGCCCTGAAAGACAGCGAACGCACCAACTTCTTAGAGCATATTGAACACGCTCTGAACGCCGGTTTACATTTTATTGTTATTGTGGACGAAAGCCATCAGAACAACACGGTGAAGGCGGATGAAATCATCCAGTATTTCCATACGGACAAAATCATTCGTTGCTCCGCTACGCCGAAAGGGATTAAAAATGCGGAAATCATAGAAATTCCTGAAGCGGATGTTATTGCCGAGGGACTTATCAAGAAAATGCTTATAATTAATGAGGATTTTCCCCAGCAGGTAGAAATGGAGAATGCAACCAGCTATCTATTAAAACAGGCTTATGCTAAGCAGCGTGAAATCCGTGCGGAGTTTCTTTCCAATGGGAAGGATATTAATCCTTTGATCGTGGTGCAGATTCCAAACAAATCGGAGAAATTGCAGGACGATGTGGAACGCTGGTTTGAAACGCAGGGCGTAACCTATGAAAACGGTCAACTTGCGGTGTGGCTTTCTGATATGCACGAAAACTTGGAGGGCATTGAAAAAATCAATGCTCCCTCTGTTGCTGTTATTATCAAGCAAGCTGTTGCCACGGGATGGGACTGTCCGAGAGCCGCCATTTTGGTAAAGCTCCGTGACAATATGGATGAAACCTTTGAAATTCAGACCATCGGGCGCATTCGCCGTATGCCGGAGGCACACCACTACGGCAAAGATTTGCTGGATAGCTGTTATCTCTACACTTTCGATGAAAAATTCACCGCCGGTGTCAAGTTGAGTCTCGGCAAAGGGGCGTTAGAAGCAGCTACTCTGTTCCTTAAAAATGAGTATAAAGGCATCACCCTGACCTCCGAACAGAGAACAATGGTGACAGATCACCGCAATCCTAAAAAGGCTATGCTCTCTGTAGCAAAGTATTTTGAAGAAAAATTCAAGACTGGATCGAACAAGACGGAGAACAAGGCACGCTTGCAGGCGGCGGGTTTTGAATTTAGCGCTGATATTCTGCGTCACACCCTTTCGGGTGAAACTGCAACCTTGAATTTTGCTTCGGCAGATATGAATACGGTCATCATTACCGAAAGGCTAAATACCCACGATCACGGTCATATGTACCATCAGAAGGTGGGTAAAATCGGTATGGAGATTGGAATGGAATACAGCTATATGAATACGATCATTCGTAAGTTATTTGATCGCAATTTTACATATAGCCGTAAAATCCTCGCAATGGAGCCGAGAGAAGTCTATGCATTTGTTATCAACAACGCCGATCTGCTACGCCATACGGTGCGTGAGGCGATGGCGGCGGAACTTGAACAGCTTACTCTTAATATTAACCAAGTATCAAAGGTGTCGTTCCATATTCCGCAATCCTGCCTGTTTACCTACGACGGTACAGCAAAAACACAGTTTGAAATGAAGAAAAATGTATATCAGGGCTACCTTTCCTCTGCGGAAGTCCGATCATCTTCGGAACGCAAATTCGAGAAATTCTGCGAAAAGTGTGATGCCGTGGAATGGGTATATAAAAATGGTGATAAAGGCAATGAGTATTTGTCCATCGTATATGCGGATAATTCGGGCAAGCAAAAGAATTTTTATCCTGACTATATTATCAGTGTAAACGGTGAAATTTGGGTCGTGGAAACTAAGGGCGGCTTTGACCGTAGTGGCAATAGCCAAGATATTGACATTTTCACGCCGAAAAAATTCGCCGTGCTGAAAGATTATTTGGAACGCTACAGCTTAAATGGTGGCATTGTCCGCTATGATGAAAAAAGTGAAGAACTGTGCATTTGTATGGACAGCTATTCCGAGGATATTAACAGCGATAGTTGGGTTGTGCTGAGTGATATTTTAAAGTGAGGTGAAAGTCTTGAAGATAACTGACCATAGGGTGCTAACCAAGTTTACTCCTGCAAAAGTTCAATTTTTCAGAATAGATCCTGAAGATATTTCAGCAACATTATCAGATATTTTGCGTGCTCTTATGGACTTGTCTTGGCTCAGTAAATTCGATCAAGACTTTGAACAGAAAGCTTTTGCCTCCCGTGCAAAGAAAACTATTGATGATATTAAAGAAAAGTTTGACAAATGCATTGGTGACAATGTCAGCAAAGATGCTGGTGAGTATGTAGTATCTGAATTAGCCAGAGAAACTATGGTATCGAAATTGGACTATTTAGATATTCCTCTTGATGAACTTGTTGGTAAAAAGCGTTCTGGAAATCCTGGGTTTGATTTTCATTCACAGAATAAGATTACGGATACAGTTATTTTCGGTGAAGCGAAATATATTGCCACTACAACAGCGTATTCATCGGCATTGCCACAAATCGTTGATTTTATTAAAGATGGAAAAGATGTTGAAGATCTTCCTGAATTAAAACCGTTCTGTACAATGTCAGCTTTGCAAAGGGCAGCCGATGGAAGAAAGGGGTTTTCTGCTGCGTTTTCAGCAAAAACTACCAATACAGATAGAATAATCGCTAATATCACGAAGCGCCCGGACTTTCAATCATTACTTCAATATGAAGAACTCATTTTGGTGGCGGTGGACTTATGAATACTGTCTTAGAAAAGGGCAATATCATTGCCAAAATCCGAAAAGGGGAAGATTTGGAGCAGATTATCGACTATGTCAAATCTGAGATTTATCAAAATGGACCCAATAACTCGCTGGTTTTAGAAATAGTATCATATTTTAAACTGTTCCAACCAGAATTTTTCAAAAAGGACGAGCAAGAAATCATTGCCACGATGGGGCTGTTTTTCAAACAGCCCAAAATTGAAAGCCTTACAGGCTCAGTCTTTGAGATGTATCACCAGCAACTCAAGGATGAATTTGGCAATGACTATACGCCAATGCAAGCAGATATTCTCAAGAAGATACGAAATTTGCAGTATTTCAGCTTTTCAGCACCAACAAGTACGGGGAAATCATTTGTATTTCGACATCTTATTTCTGAATGTTCCAATGATGTGGTTGTCATCGTCCCCTCTAGAGCACTCATTAACGAGTACTACGACCGATTGAACAATCTTGTGGATCGAAAAACTGTAAATGTCCTGACTTTTGTTGATAGGATTAATACAAAACACATTCACAGAAATATTTTCATACTGACACCTGAGCGTGCAAAAGAGCTGTTCAAAAATAAAGATTGGCTAAAAATTGATTTGATTCTGTTTGATGAAGCACAACTAAGCGATGAGCACTCGGTGCGTGGTCTCTATTTTGATAGTATTGTGAGGCGAGCACTAAAGTATTTTCCTGATGCAAAATTTGTTTTTGCACATCCGTTTGTTGAAAATCCTGAAGCACAATTACAGAAGAACGGCATTGAAACCATTGATACAACGGCAACATATAGCAATTATGAATTAAAAAATGTAGGACAGATTTTCTATACCCATGACACCACGAACCAAAAATTTTATCATTTCGGGAGTGATCCTGCAACGTTGGGAAAACGAAAATTGGAAGCAAACTTTGATCCCATAGAATCAGCACTAAAAAAGGGGGGTAGTGTACTGATCTATGTACCAAAGTCACACATTTATAGTAAGCAGATATATGGGCAATTTCAGAAGTATATTTCTATATGTCAACCAATTAATGATCCTACTGCAATAAAAATGATAGATGAGCTAAAGGAGTATATTGGTGCTTCAACAACTGATAAGTCGTTTTATAACTCTGATATGCTGGAAAAATTGAGATGTGGTATTGTTGTTCATCACGGTTCAATGCCATTGACAGCCCGTTTGATATTAGAGCATTTTACGCAGCAGGGCTTCTGTAAAATCTGTTTTGCTACTTCTACACTGGAGCAGGGAATCAATATGCCATTCGATGTGGTTTATCTTGACCGCTTCGAGGAAAGTAAGGCACTGTCTGTTAAAAATCTGATTGGTAGAGCCGGTCGCTCTACCAACAAACCTGTATTTGATTTTGGTAGCGTCATTTTACGACCAAATGCAATGAGTAGATTCCGAAAAGTGTACCGCAAGAAAAATACTCTTTCGTCAAAATCTCGATTAGATACAACAGACGATAAAATTGATGAGAAATATGAGGAGTACAAAGAAGCAATCAAAACAGGGGAATTTTCTGACGAGTATAATCTTACAAATAAAGATCTTGAGAAATTAAAGTCAGATAGCGTTACTACGGTAGTCCCTACATTGTTAGATATGATGTTTACTGATGCAGGGTTTGTGTTGCCTAATGCAGTAGCAAAAGAGGTGTATGAGGACTTTCAGTGCTTATACAAGCAGTACTTAGGTCGAGAACTAACCGCAGCAGAAAAATTCGTTTTTGATTCTGCCATCAAAATAATGATATGGAAAGTGCACGGCAAAACATTTAGTAAGATTTGTCAAGAGAGATATGCTTATGTTTCCAATGTTACCCAACGGCGATTACTGTCACGAGCAGGTCAACAAGCTCGTGCTGATAGCCTGACAGTTCGATATATTGCAGGTTATAGTGATATCCCTGATAAAGAATTGCGTACTTTCCCCTTATTCCCTGCCGCAACAAAGGGTAAAGATGTCGATTACGACCGTATTGTTTATGATACATATGATTTTCTCGATAAACTTATAGGGTTTAAGCTGAGCGATTTGTTCTATGCGATTTTCCATCAGTATTATCTTGCGTATCAAGACGATCGTGCTGAAAGATTAGCAAAGTACATCAAATATGGAACAGAAGACTCAACTGAAATATGGATGTTACGATATGGATTTTCTTTCGAAGAAATCGAATGGTTGAAGCCTTGTGTTGAAAGCATTGATCAAATGGAAATTAAATTTAACGAAAAAATTGAAAATCTCAGTGATGCTCAGAAAAGTAGTATTTCAAAATTTATTTTTTAAAATTATATAAGTTTTGAGAATATCTCACAATGTGTAATTGAACTTAGAACGGCGGCAAGAATTTCTTCCTGCCGCCGTTCTAAATTAGTTGTAAATTATATCGTGATTCACGATTTCTGTTGCTCTGCTTTGGATGTTATTCATTCGTGTAACCCACTCCATTTGATTATTCGCTTTTAGCTGCTCGGTCACACCCTCTCGCTCTGCCATCTGCTTTACCAGCTGAAAAAGCATATCTTCAGCCTGCTTGTTAATGTCAGCAAGGTAACCATATAGCTTACCGTTTGTTAGTAAATTGGTGTAGAACACCTTTCTGTGCTGCTTGATGTGCCGTAGGTGTCGTTGTCCCCATATACCGATAGCATTTGTGTCATTTTCATTTGGTAGGACAAGGTTGGGTAAATAATAATCGCCTTGTAGAGTGTAACTGATACCTGTTTTTTCATCAATGTAATGCTGTTTCATTTTTGTAATCCTCCAATATGATTGATTTTCCTACAATCCAATCATTCTGACTAATTACAAAAGCAAAGGGAGACAACTTCCTTACGAAGTGTCTCCCTTATGCCGGCTTCTTTTTTGAATGCGCGGATAAAGTGGGAGGTGCTGGAAAAGCCGCACGCCGCTGCGATACTTTCAATGGATTCCCTGGTTTCGGCGATCATTTCCCGCGCGTGTTTCAGACGAAGCCCCAGAAGATATTGGTGCGGAGACTGTGAAGTCTCACGTTTAAAAAGGCGGGAAAAATAATAAGGGCTTAATGAAACGTAGCTGCAGATATCGGTAAGCGTCAGTTCTTCTGAAAAGTATTCATTCATATAGTTCTGCGCTTTTGAAATGGCTGGGTTCATCAGACGGTCTTTCGGCATGGCCAGCTGGCGGAACAGGTCTGTAACCAGATAGGAAAGCAGATGATCGTTCGGTGAGGGTTTCACGAGTTCAGTGAGCATATCGTCAAAGAGTAGTCCTGCAGCCGAAAAATTATGGAAACAGGCACCATTTTGTTCATAGAGAAGGTCACAGTAAGCCTGCGTGATGCCGCCGGAAAAATGAATAAACTGCAGACGTACACGCTCTTCGGCCCAGTAGTGGTTGCACACTTTACAGTCCTGAAGCACAATATCACCTGCCTGGGCAGTAAAAGTTCTGCCGCGGTATTCATAATGCAGGGAACCTTCCAGAATCCTCGTAAACATAAAGGCGTTCAGATATTGGCGCATGACGCGGTAGGGAAAGTCGCAGATATCTTCAGCGCCCCAGAGGACACAAATCAGATGTTCTTTTGCAAATTCCGACGGCGAGTGAAAATACATCCCTTTTCTTTTCAAAATCCCTTTTTCATTGGGGATGATCCCCTCTTCGTGTATTTTTTCCATAATTTCTCCTGTTGATCTGGGCAAGAAATGTATACTTTTGGGCAAACGGCGATAGTGTGAAGCTTTTTTCTGTATTATATAATAACCACATCAGATGTACAAGAGGCGCCGCATCAGATAGGAAATCAGGGTATCCAATCATTTCAGGTAAAAGAAAGCAGGAGGCTAATAATATGTCAATTATAAAAGTGGGAATCGCTGGTCTGGGGCGTCTTGGAAAGGTACATGCGGAAAATTTGCGCTACAGAATCCCGGGTGCCGTACTGACGGCAGCGTGTTCAATCGTGGAAACAGAACTGGAGTATGCAAAACGGGAACTCGGTGTGTCAGATGTCTACACGGATTTTAAAGAAATGCTGGAAAAGGCAGAGATTGATGCAGTGGCAATCGTTACGACAAGCGGAGAACACTGCTGGCAGATTGAAGCTGCGCTGGCAGCCGGAAAGCATGTATTTTGTGAAAAACCTCTCGGAGTGACGATTGAAGAGTGCAGGCAGGCGGAACGTGCAGTGGAAAAATATCCGGAGAAAGTTTTCTTTCTGGGATTTATGCGCAGGTATGACCAGTCTTACGCGTACGCCAGGAAGAAAATTGATGACGGTGCGATCGGGAAACCGTATCTGGTGAAAGCCACGGGGATTGATCCGGAGGCTCTGGTTGAGGGGGCGATCAGGTTCTGCGGGACAAGCGGAGGAATATTTATCGATATGGCAATCCACGATATTGACTTGATGCGCTGGTTTTTAGGTGCAGATGCGAGAGAGGTCTATGCGATGGGATGCACCTTCAAGCATCCGGAGTTTGAGGAGAATAAAGACTGTGAGACGGGCTGCGCCATGTTTGAATTCGACAATGGAACTCTCGGACAGATTCATGTGGGCAGAACGGCGCCGCACGGTTATCATATCGAGACGGAGATTGTCGGCACGGAAGGCTCGATTCGCATCAGTCCTGTTCCGGCAAAGAATCTTGCGGTTATCTATGACAAAAATGGAGTTGTTCAGGAGTGCGTCGAATCTTTCCCGGTCAGATTTGCAGAATCTTACCGGACCGAGATGGAGGAGTTTATATCCTGCATCAAGGAGGGAAGAAAACCGGGCGTCACGGTATATGATGGTACAAAAGCTACAGAGATGGCCTTTGCGGCGGCAGAGTCGTTTAAAACCCATATGGCTGTAAAAATATTATAAATTTACAGGCGGCATTATCTGGTTCCTGTGTCTGAAAAAGACTGATCTGCGTGTGCATCTGCACGGACAAATCAGTCTTTTTTGTTTTGTTATTTATTCATCTGGTAAGAGATTTCCAGATAAAGGCGAACGCGCGGATCGTCCAGATCCAGGTTTGTTAACTGCTGAATCCGGTCCAGGCGATAGAACAGGGTGCTGCGGTGGATATACAGTGTTTTGGCTGTCTGTACTACGTTTCGTTCCAGCCGAAGATAAGTTTCCAGTGTTTCATTCAGTTTTGTATTATGCTTCTCATCATAGTGCGCCAGCTGCTGAATCGGGTGGGCGCAGAGGTATTCGAAGGGAATTTCACTGCAGATTTTATCGAACATATACTCGAGCACATAATCTTTAAAGTCATAACACCAGATCATACTGTTGCCGGCGCTGCCATAATGAAGGGCGATGGAAGCCTGCCGGTATCCCTGATGAATCTGAGAAAAATCATAGATGTCATTGCTGACGCCCATTTTAAACAGTCCCTCCCGGAGCAGCCAGGCCATATTGCTGACGATCTGCGGTGTTGTACTTTTACCCACAGTCTGATTGACAATGACGACAATGCTTTGATCATAAAAGAAGGCATGGCTTGCAGCGACCTGTGATTCAATGTAGCCGAAGGTGCTGGTGGTGAAACGGTAATCTGTATTGGCATGTTCCGTTCCCAGCTTGATGATAACATATTTATCGTGATACCCCCAGCCCAGAAAGCGCAAAAGTCGGCTTATCTCACGTTCGTCGGTGACACTCTGACTGAGGATCTGTTTGCATATCTCTTCGGCGTTCCGGCCGAGACTGGTCCAGAAAATATTGCGCTTGGAGATACAGGCCAGTACGATGCTGGACAGATATTCAAGAGCGAGGTAGTCGCCGGGTTTAATGATACTCTGCAGTTCGTTTACCAGTACACGTCCCTCATAGCGGTTTCCATTCCACAGGTTGTTGTACAGAATGCGGTAACCGCGCTGATTGGCTGAAAACATATCTGCTTTTTGCGTCTGCAGTGTATGGATATATTCGTGATCGATCTTTAGGTCATTGATGACTTCCAGAGGTACCATATCCCGTCCATTTCTGGAATCGCGTGTCCAAACCGTCATGCCTTCGACGACATTTGGACACGCCAGAATATAGAAATCTGTATCATGGATGAACATAGGGTTGCGGAAAATCCCCAGACTCGCCTGGAGCATATCGTTGAGCGGATTATCGCTGTTCAGGGCTTTCTGCAGTGCCAGGTCCCATGCGGAGTAGCGGAGAAAGATGTCCGTCGTGTAGTCAAATACATCCGAGATATCCGCGTTTTCTGACAAAACAATATAAGAAGTGCTGTCGGAGAGTTTGGATAAGTCGGGATCTCCGATGATGATCAGGGAGACATCCTGTAATGTGGAAAAACGTTCGTTAATCTGAAATGCCCACAGGATGTAGACATGTCCAATTGTAGGAGTAGTACCGTTTCTGTAATGGCGGACGCTCTTTAATGTAGGCCGGTTGCCTGCGGGAGAAAATTCCAGCATATCATACCGGTCCTCAAAAGAGTCTGCCAGTATCTGCATGTTCAGCAAAAAGCCTTCAGTGGGAGGCATTGAGTCGGGGTATATTTTTTTCTGCATGAATGTTCAGCCTTTCTTTGGGGAAATTGCACATAAATTGTAAAAAAACATTTGATTATGGTGACAGTATAACAAAAATAATCATAAATTGCAAAAGGAAAGGACCGCCAGACGGCGGTCCCGGAAGGTGAAAGACAACGGGTCAGACAGGGTAACTTTTAGGAGTCTGCCCCGTTACGTGAGCTCTATTTATATGTGTCTTTGTTATATTGTTCAATCTCATCTTTGATGATCTCATCAGTATGCGGATAGATCGTTCCGGACAAGCCGTAAGTCATGCAAGGGATATAATGTCCTCCAGGTCCGTAAGTCTCACATGCTTTGCGGACATTTGCGCGGATCTCGTCGTCTGAAGCATCAGCGCGGTCAATGGTAGCATCGAGACCGCCCATCAGAGTCATTTTTCCGTTCAGTTTTTTCTGCATTCCAAGAATGTCATTTTCCGGAAGAACACCCTGCCATACCTGGATTCCTATTTCCGCCATGTCTTCGATGATCGGTTCGCAGAAAGAGTCGGCATGGTGGATAACGATGACATCGTGCTCACGCATATAGCCATAGATTCTGCGGTAATGTTCCTTGAAGAATTCTCTCCAGATATCAGGATCCATGAACAGGCTGTGTTTTGCTCCCCAGTCATCGTGGGAGAGAATCACGTCAGGTTTCAGATTATCAACCAGAAGTTTCGCGTATTGGAAACGATATTCAGCAACGGTAGCAACGAGTTCTTTCATTGCTTCAGGCTCCAGCAGAAAGTTCATCAGAGTGTCTTCAAATCCCATCAGGAAGTGGCACTGTTCAAAAATACCGGTTCCCATAAATCCCATAACCATTTTTTCGTTGCGGTCTACTTCTGCGGCGGTTGCAAGTGCGGCTTCCCAGCCTTCACTGCAATTTCCGACAAGATCAGGTACTTTGACATACTTCTGCCATTCCGTTACATCGGGGCATACCTTGCAGTCCTCGGTTACATGCGGCATCGGTCCCGGGGCATCCTCCGGAAACAGGATGGTGGTTCCCCATCTGTCTACACTTGTTTTTCCGCGCACACGGTTTCCGCGGGTATATACGCTAAGCGGATCGTTTCCAATATGAACAAATGGCTCATACTGATTGACCAGACGGTCCGGTTTTCCGTCAACTTTGATGGTTTCCAGGAAATTTTGTTTTGCTGTTAACATATTAATTCCTCCTTCTCTTCCTCCAATACGTTTTGTTCTCGTGATGATTCATACAATACGTTGAACTGCACAACGTACCGTTTTCACTATTATACTATAGGGGAAAAGCGTCAGCAATCCTACATAGAATACCATATATTTAAAAATGACTGAACTGTTTGTAGGATATTAAAAAAAAGGGGGAAAAGGCGTTTTCACCGATGATTTGAAGTGTTAAACTGAGATTAAAACAATTGATAATGACAGGAGATGAAAAGATATGTACGAAGAACTTTACCGGGAAATACCCAATGTTGATGCATACTTAAACAGGCTTGGACTACAGGCTCCCGAGCAATGTGATGAAGCGTATCTGGATAAGCTGATCTATACGCACCAGTGCGAAATCCCATTTGAGAACATTGATGTGTATGATAAACATCTGCCGATTTCCATTGGTACAGAAGATACCTTTGATAAAATTGTGATCAGAAAAAGAGGGGGTTACTGTTTTGAGCTGAACACGCTGTTTTTGAAGCTTTTGCAGGCGTGTGGATACCGTGCTTGTGCTTGCCGCTGCAGGATCGTCAGAGGTAAGGACTATCTTCCGCCGGTGCTGCACGTGGGCTCACTGGTGACGCTTGAGGATGGTATTTATTTCTGCGATGTCGGATATGGAGGCCCGCAGCCGGGAGGTGCCGTGAAAGTCGAAGACGGCTATGAAAAAATCTGTGCGGGTCAAAAGTTCGCTGTGCGAAAAAGTGATGAATACTGGTGGATGCTGTCGTACGTCACCGGAGGGAAATGGGTGGATATCATGCAGTTCACTACGATGCCGCAGGATGAGGTGGAATTCGTGACACTGAATCACTATTGTTCCACGCATCCGGATTCGGTTTTCGTAAAGCAGCGCATGATCAACCGCAGGCTTCACGGGGGAAGTATCTCTCTGGTTGGCGACACCTTTGCTAAAACGATTGACGGTGTCCGCAAAGAAGAGGCAGTGACGAATGAAAGGCGGTACCATGAACTTCTGACGCAGGAGTTTGGGATTGAATTATAAAGAAGATTCTGTTTCGATGCAGAGAAAAAAGACCGATTCTAAGAGGCATTAGGCCTCGTGAATCGGTCTTTTCTCTGTATGGTCAAACGATAAATACCGGAAATTATTCCTGCATTTCAAGGTATTTGACACGGCTGTAACGGTACAGTTCATCCGCCAGGTTCACTGCGCGGTCTTGTTTGTTGTCGCGCAGACGGCAGGCAAAGCGCCCGGTCATCGCAAGATCATCTACCGTTTTGTGAATGTGCGCAACGGCATCCTCATCACTCATTTCTGCCGGAATAATGTACAGCGTGCACTGTGCGAGATCTTTTCCGTATGTTTCCATGATCGCTTTCTTGTCATTGGCACTGTCCTGTCCCTCCCATGCGTCAAAGCCGGCCTTGATGATAAGCGGCATCAGTGTACCGATGCAGCCGCAGGAGTGGAGGCAGATGTACATGCCCATATCGTGCGCTGCCTTGGTAATTTTCTGATACTGCGGCAGCAGGAGCTCTTCATATAAATCCGGTGAAAAAAAGGTGCTTCGCTGTGTGCCCATATCGTCGTGGAACAGAATCATATCCACGTGGTATACGTCATGCGCGATTCTGATCAGCTCGATGTGCCAGTCGACCAGTGCATCGTAGAATTCGGTCAAGACCTCAGGCTCTTCCAGAAGATAGCAGAAAGCATCCTCAAAGCTTGTGAGATCAGCGGTACGCTCGAAAAGTCCGTTTACAATCGGAAAATAGGAGAAACGGTCCTCGGCCATACGGTCTTTAAAATTTTCTTCGTAATCTTTCTGCCAGTCGATTGCGGAGAGGTCCGGGAAATGAAGTTCTTCTTTCCAGTTGGTGATGTCGGACAGGCGCCTGGTTCCAGGCTTTACCATTGCGGCGTTTGACAGGGGCTCATAGATCCACTCGATACCAAACCAGTCAGTGCCGCCAAAGGCTCTCGCATAGGCATCCGGCTGAACCATAGGCTGGACCGCATTGTTATCATAAGTCTGATTTGGAACCCAGAGAGGCATTTCTCCTCTCAGCATACGGAGCATATTTTCTTTCGGTGTGATGGGACGGTTCTGCTTTGGAACGATACAGTCAGGAGCGCCGTATATGCCGGGCATGCTGTATTCGCCAATTACTTCTAATTCTTTTTCATTGAATGTTGCCATGATAAAAACTCCTTTCGTTGCTATCAGAGAAGACCGAGAAATCCAAGTGCGATCGGCACCCAGGCGGAAACGCATATGGCGATGACAATCTGTATGGCAATGGATACTTTCGGCATATCACTCATTTTGTAATAACCAGTTGCATAGGTCAGAAGCGGAACTGTGTCCAGGGGAAGGAGGAAACAACAGGACGCGCAGATGACCAGAGGCATAATCAAGGTGGTCGGAGCAATCCCCCATGCTGATGCAAGGGACAGGAAGGGTCCTCCCAGCATGGAAATCAGTGCCGGGCCGATCGGGATCGGTATCAGCAGTACAAATACGATCAGACAGATCAGTGCGACGATCAGGAACAGCGGAAGACTGATCTTGTTGCTGAACAGAAGATTTACCAGCCATTCACTGACCCCATTGGCTGTCAGGGCATTTCCCAGGGACATCATCGTTCCGATCAGGAAGAAGGAGGACCAGCTCACGCTCTTGGTATAATCCTTCCAGTTGAGAATCTCAATTCCCGGGAGAAACAAAAATGCAAATCCCACAGTCCCGACAACAGTAATGTTAAGAACGGGGAACCAGGAAGACAGCACCCACAAAACAAACATACACAGAACAACAGCAGAAACATATTTTTCGTGAAAATCGTGTTTTTTAGGAATATTAAGACTGCTGATGTAAGAGGTTACCTTATCCGCGCCTATCTCCGCAGGCTTAAATACTAACGCGATCAACTGCCATGCGGCAAACAGGGAGATTAACGCGATGGGAATTCCGATGCACATCCACTGTACAAAAGAAACCCGTGTCCCGGCTTCCACCAGGAAATCCATTCCCAGCATGTTTAAGGGGCTTCCGGCCGGTGTCATCATCCCGCCGATCATACTTGCAATCGGAAGGCCAATCATAAATGCCTTTCCGCTTTGCCGGCGTGTTTCTGGATCTTCGTATACATTCAGAAAGCTTAAGACGACCGAAACAAAAACGGCAGTCGTGGCTACGTTTGACATGATCGAAGACAGGAAGGCAGCGCACAGCATCAGTGCAAGCAGAATGTTCTTGGTTTTGGTGCCAAATATTTTAATCAGCAGTACCAGCAGACGTTTGGAAAGCGGTACTTTTGCAATTGCTTCGGAAATTCCGAAAGAGACCAGTACAAAAAACAGAATATGGTTGGTATATCCGGATAAAGCCTGGGCAATGTTTGGAACGGCACCGAAGATCACCATCAGGGGAACTCCGAGCATGCAGACGATTCCAAGGGGAAGGGGCTCTGTAACCAAAGCGATAATAATGGCTATCAGAACCCCAAGTGTATGTATCCCTTCTTTGCCAAGGCCAATACTCTCCGGGATGAAAAACATACCAACCAGAACTGCGCATGCTAATATTGCACCGGCGGTCTGGGTTCGTTTCATAATGTCCTCCGTATTACTGGCGAGCAGCGATTTCAGCCTGGTATTGTTCTACTTTTTCTTTTGTGATTCGGAATCCAAATGCAAGCAGCAGTGCCGCAACGATCAGTGCACATGCCGGAATCACCATAAATGCGAGACAGATGCCTTTCTGAAGTTCTACAGTGGCAGCGGCAGCTTCGATACTTGGATCAAAGTTTGCAACGGCAAGGCATGCGGAAATAATAATACCGCGGAACATAACGCCGACTTTCAGCGGAACGTTCTGAAGACCGCTGATCCATCCAGTTGCATTTTTTCCTGTCTTCCATTCGGAATATACGATAGTATCTGCATAAAGCGCCGGTGTACATGCATAGGCAACGCCGTATCCGAACTGTGCCAGAGACATCAGGACAAGAACAAGTGTCACATTGGTATAGGCAAAGTTTGCAATAATCAGTACGACTGCCATCAGCAGGAAAATGCCGATCGTTGTCTTGCGTGTAGAGAATTTCTTGGCCATGTTTTTAGCCAGATAGGAACCGATAACACAGAGGATGTTGGATACCAGGATATAGGTGGCAAGCATTCCTGCGTTCTGTGCAACGTATGTAAAATAGTAAACTGCTACACCGGATACAACGAAGTTAAACATCCATTTTGCGAGGTCGGAAATCAAAAGGATGATCAGCGGAGGGTTCTGCAGAAGTGCTCTGACAAGATCCATACCGCTTGTCTTTGTGGTATCTTTTTTACTGTCTTTGACTGCTTCCATATCGACTTCTTCATAGCCGTCGAACATTTTAAAATGTGCAAAATATAATGCAGCCATTACCCAGCCGAGAACGAATGCAGTTGCGCCGTACTGGCTTGTCTCTCCGATGATACCTGCAAACACGGCAGCCAGAGGCGGTCCTACATAAGAGAAGATAACTTTTGAGAAGTTTGCCCATGCTGCTCTGGTAGAAGAAAGCTGTGCTCTGTCATCGGGTGTCTTGCCTGCGATTGCGATCATGGATACGTTTGCAACGTAAGGGAAGTTCCATGCAACGTGGCTGGCGATTGTTGCGATGATGATGATGATGACCGGCAAGATGCCGTCGCCGATTTTCAGAAACTGGAACGCATATAAAAATGGAACCAGCCATGGAAGTAAAATCAGCCAGGAACGGTAGCGTCCCCATTTCTTAGGTTTAATACTGTTCAGTACAGCTCCGTACATCCATGACAGACAGGCGTCAACTGCGCTGGAAATTGTGGTGATCAATGTTACGGTGCCCAGACCGAACTGTGCCAGGTTGGTCAGAAAGAAATTAAAGAAATAACTTTCTACATTGGTCATCAATGTGAAACCACAGTCACCAACACCATAGAACAGTTTCAGCGCTTTGCTGAGCTCTTTTTTTGGTTGTTTGTTTTGTGTGCTCATGTGTAACCCTCCTTCATTTTTCGATGATCCTTGGGACCTTCCCCGTATGTCCGTTGGAATTATCATATCTATATCATTATATCCGTTTTCTGTCAGTAGGTTAATCCTACATACTGTAAAATAGTTTTTGGGATTTTCGTACAATATGTAGGAATGAGAAAATGAGAGATAGTTTATAAAAAGTTAATAAAAAGAGATGAAACCAAGGAAAAACGCACAGAAATTTGTAAAAAACAGTTATTTGCATGATAAAAATAGACAAAATAAAAAGTTTAAATATATGAATACCATACAAAGAAAAAAACACAATGTACAGATTGTTGCAATGAGGGGAGCGGGATTGACAAAAAGAGAAACGCCTGCTATTATGATAGCAGAACAAGGGCGTTCTTTAGGGAGAAGAACGCCCTTTTTGCATACTTTTTTTGATATTACAGCAAAAATAGATAGGAGAGATGACTATGGCCAGATACACAAGTGAAGATATTCTGCAGATTGTTGAGGAGGAGGACGTGGAATTTATCCGTCTTCAGTTTACAGATATGTTTGGTGTTTTTAAAAATGTAGCGATCACATCCAGCCAGCTGGAGAAGGCGCTGCGCAATCAATGTATGTTTGACGGCTCGTCCATTGACGGTTTTGTCCGAATTGAAGAGTCAGATATGTATCTGTATCCGGATCTGGATACTTTTGAAATTTTTCCCTGGAGGCCGCAGCAGGGAAAAGTGGCCAGACTGATCTGCGATGTATATCGTCCGGAGGGGATGCCATTTGAGGGAGATCCGCGCTACATCTTGAAAAAAGTATTGAGAGAAGCAGAAGATATGGGGTATGAATTCGACGTCGGCCCGGAATGCGAATTCTTCCTTTTCCATACGGATGATAACGGACTTCCGACCACCATAACCCATGAAAAAGCGGGGTATTTTGATCTGGGGCCGATGGATCTTGGCGAAAATGCAAGACGTGATATGGTGTTGACACTGGAGGAGATGGGGTTTGAAATCGAAACATCCCATCATGAAGTGGCGCCGGCACAGCATGAGATTGATTTTAAATACGGACCGGCACTGAAAACTGCCGATCATATTATGACATTTAAACTTGCGGTGAAGACGATCGCAAAACGCCGCGGACTGCATGCGTCATTTATGCCGAAACCTAAGTATGGGATGAATGGCTCCGGCATGCATATCAATATGTCGCTCTCAAAGGACGGCGGGAATATATTTCGCGATGAAAAGGATGCTGCCGGGCTCAGCCGGGAAGCATATTATTTTATCGGCGGTCTGATGAGACATATGAAAAGCATGGCAGCGATTACCAATCCGCTGGTAAATTCCTATAAACGTCTGGTGCCGGGATATGAAGCACCGGTCTATATTGCATGGTCTGCCAAGAACCGAAGTCCATTGATTCGGATTCCCGCGGAGAGGGGAGAGGCAACGCGCGTGGAACTTCGATGTCCTGATCCTTCAGCGAATCCTTACCTTGCGCTTGCGGTATGCCTTGCCGCGGGGCTTGACGGCATTAAAAATCAGATCATGCCCCCGGATGGAATTGAACGCAATATTTTTAAAATGAGCCGCGCCGAGAAAAAGGCGGCTGGCATCACGGCGCTTCCGACAAATCTTTTGGAAGCGGTCAAGGAGATGGAGAAGAGTGAATTTATGAAAGAGGTCCTTGGGGAAGAATTCATGGAGAGGTATATCACAGCAAAAAGGGCAGAGTGGGATGCTTATACGACACAGGTGACGGCGTGGGAACTTGATCAGTATCTGTATAAAATCTGATATGCCTGTATAAACATGATAACGTGTTGATATAGGAGGCGTATGTATGAGCAATATTATTGTGGCTTTTCCCAATATCGAAGATGCGAAAAGCATTAGAAATCTGCTGATACGCCATGGCTTTGAAGTGCTGGCAGTCTGCGCGTCCGGAGCCCAGGTCCTGAATCATATTGACCATATGAACGGCGGGATTGTGATCTGTGGCTATCGGTTTGCAGATATGCTGTTTTCAGAATTAAAAGAGGAACTGCCCGCAGGCTTTGAGATGCTGCTCCTTGCATCGGAGAGGGTGTTGGGCGGCTGCGGCGGCGCCGGTGTGGTATCTGTCGGTATGCCTATCAAAGTACAGGAATTTCTGGACACCCTGCATCTGATCTCTTATCAGATGTCTGGCAGAAGGAAAAAGAACAGATTTGGTCCGCGGGAACGCTCTGAACAGGAAAAAGCTACCATAGAGAAAGCCAAGAAGCTTCTTATAGAAAGAAACCGGCTGACGGAAGAAGAGGCTCACCGTTATATCCAGAAATGTAGTATGGACAGCGGAAATAATATGGTAGAGACGGCAGAGATGATATTGAGTATTATGAATATGTAAGATTTTCCCAAACGTTATGTTTATTTTTTGCGGATTGTAAGTTATACTATAATGAATGATAGTTTATCCTGCAGAATAAATGTGAGCAGCAGTACTGGGAGGGAAAAATGAAATTTACGAAAATGCATGGCATTGGAAATGATTATGTATATGTGAACTGCCTGACGGAGACGGTCGATGACCCCTGTGAGACAGCCAGATTTATCAGCGACCGACATTTCGGTGTGGGATCGGATGGACTGATTCTAATTAAGCCTTCGGACAAGGCGGATTTCATGATGGAGATGTATAATTCCGACGGATCCCAGGGTGCGATGTGCGGAAATGGTATCCGGTGTGTGGCGAAGTATGTATATGACTATGGACTCACGGATAAAACTCAGATTGCCATTGAGACGAAAAGTGGGATCAAGTATCTGGAGCTGACGCTTTTCGAGGGACTTGTGTCCATGGTAACTGTCAATATGGGTGCTCCTGAGCTGAAGGCGAAAAGAATACCCATCGTTTCTGATCATGAGAGTGTCGTGGATGAACCAATTGAGGTAGGCGGGCAGATTTACCGCATGACTGGGGTTTCAATGGGAAATCCCCATGCGGTTGTATATATTGATGGTGTTGCAGGGCTTGATATTGGGAAGATTGGGCCTTTATTTGAGAAACATCCGCGTTTTCCAGACAGAGTCAATACGGAATTTGCATGTGTGATTGACCGGAATACGGTGGAAATGCGTGTGTGGGAGCGCGGAGCGGGAGAGACGCTGGCGTGTGGAACCGGAGCCTGTGCGGTAGCTGTTGCCAGTGCGCTGAATGGCTATACAGGGGATGAAGTGACCGTAAAACTGCTTGGCGGAGATCTTAGCATCCGCTGGGAAAGAGAAACAAATCAGGTTTATATGACCGGTCCTGCGACAGTGGTATTTGACGGAGAAATTGAAATCTGAGGAGGACACAATGTTTAAAATTAATGAGAATTATCTGAAATTACCGGGAAGTTATCTGTTTTCAACCATTGCGAAAAAAGTAAATACATTTCAGAAAGAAAATCCCGACAAAAATGTGATACGTCTGGGCATCGGTGATGTAACACAGCCGCTGGCCCCCGCGATCATTTCTTCTCTGCACAATGCGGTGGATGAGATGGCAGAGGCGGAAACATTTCATGGATATGCTCCGGATCTTGGATATGAATTTCTGAGGGAAGCGATTTCCAGGAACGACTATGCTGCCAGGGGATGCGAGATTTCGGCGGATGAAATTTTTGTATCTGACGGCGCCAAATGCGATTCCGGAAACATTCAGGAAATATTCAGTGCGGATAACAAAATTGCGGTCTGTGACCCGGTCTATCCGGTCTATGTGGATACGAATGTGATGGCAGGAAGGACAGGTACGTATGATCCCGCATCTGAGACGTGGAGTGATGTGATCTATATGCCGTGTACGAGCGCTAATGATTTTGCACCGGAGCTTCCAAAAGACACGCCGGATATTATTTATCTGTGTTTTCCGAACAATCCGACGGGGTCAACGATTACAAAAGCCCAGCTTCAGGAATGGGTTGATTATGCAAATAAAGTGGGTGCTGTCATCATCTACGACGCAGCCTATGAAGCATATATATCAGAGGCGGATGTGCCGCACAGTATCTATGAATGTGACGGCGCGAAAACGTGTGCAATTGAACTGCGGAGCTTCTCTAAGAATGCCGGATTTACCGGGGTGCGTCTGGGATTTACCGTTGTCCCGAAAAATCTGAAATGTCAGGATGTTTCACTGCATGCGCTGTGGGCGAGACGTCACGGTACGAAATATAACGGTGCGCCTTACATCATTCAAAGAGCCGGGGAAGCGGTGTATTCCCAGGAGGGCAAAGAGCAGCTGAAAAAACAGGTTGCCTATTATATGAACAATGCGAAGGTAATCTATGAAGGATTGCAAAGCGCCGGGTACAGTGTGTCAGGAGGGGTTAACGCGCCGTATATCTGGCTGAAGACGCCGGATTCCATGACATCCTGGGAATTTTTTGACTATCTGCTGGAAAAAGCCAATGTAGTCGGCACACCGGGTTCGGGATTTGGTCCGAGCGGAGAGGGATATTTCCGCCTGACGGCATTTGGAAGCTATGAGAATACCGTGGCGGCTGTCAAACGCATAAAAAAACTATGACAGATTCAGTAGAAAGAAGGGGATGTTATGACAAAAGTGATGATCAATCCGGGAATCTGCGGCTTTATTACAAGTGCAGAGGCCACATCGGATGATGACACGGAAGTAAAGGTGAAGATAAAATCAGGCTGTCCAAGTGTAAAAAAGATGTTCGAAGAACTGGGGGATACATTTGACGCATTTGAAGTATGCCTTCAAAAACCAGGTGAGGGACCGTTTTTTGATTATGCGAAAGAGCATTTTCCGGTACATGTTTCTTGCCCAATTCTTCCGGGCATTATAAAATGTATGGAAGTAGAGTGCAGCCTTGCACTGAAGAAAGACTGTGAGATTAAATTTGTAGATGAATAAATAAATTGATATTCACAGCATAAAAACGCTGCCGGGCAATTGTTGCCGGGGCAGCGTTTTTGGCTTTTTAAAGAAGCGTGATTCCGTGTTTTTCTGCCTCTTCGATAATCTTGGGTGGCCAGAGTGAGCACTGTACTTCACCGATATGGGCTTTTCTGAGGAAAAACATACAGATGCGGGACTGCCCGATTCCTCCCCCTGCAGTATAGGGAAGCATTCTGCGCATGATCGATTTCTGGAACGGAAGCTCGGCGCGTTCGGGGCAGCCGGCGATTTCCAGCTGGCGCATCAGGGCCTTCTCATCTACGCGGATGCCCATGGAGGACAGTTCCAGGGCGATATCCAGTACCGGGTAATAGACGATGATATCTCCATTCAGTGACCAGTCATCATAATCCGGGGCACGGCCGTCATGTTTTTGACCGGAAGCCAGGTAATCTCCAATCTGCATGATGAAGACGGCGCCTTTGTCTTTTGCTATGCGGTACTCCCTGTCTTTGGCAGAGAGGTCAGGATACAGATCCTCAAGTTCCTGCGCAGTGATAAAGAAGATTTCTTTCGGAAGAATCTCTTCAATGTAATCGTACTCGATTGCCATATATTTCTCTGTCTTTTTTAATGCTTTGTACACTTTACAGACGATTTCTTTGAGTGTATTGATGTTGCGTTCGTGGCGGTCGATAATGATCTCCCAGTCCCACTGGTCGACAAAGATGGAATGAATATTATCGGTGTCTTCATCGCGGCGAATGGCATTCATATCAGTGTAGAGGCCTTCGCCGTATATAAAACCATATTTCTGTAATGCATAACGTTTCCATTTGGCGAGAGAGTGGACGATCTCGGCTTCTTCGTCCTCCTGCTCTCTGATGCCGAACGTGACAGGACGTTCCACCCCGTTTAAATTGTCATTCAGGCCGGATTGCGGCTGTACGAAGAGCGGAGCTGTAACGCGCAGAAGATTAAGCTGCTCTGCCAGAGCTTTTTGAAAAAAGTCTTTTACCGTCTTGATACCAACCTGTGTGTCGTGAAGATTCAGTGCAGAATGATAATTTTCCGGTATGATTAATTGATCCATGATAGTTCCTCCATGTTCCTTGGGTGCGGTGCACCCGGTGTCAATGTTTCCATTATACAGAGAAACGTATTGCTTGACAAGCACACAGAAGAATAAATTTTGTGGAATGCCTTGTCAAGAAAAAATAAATATGATAAAATTATCTGCAAATATGTAAAAGGCTGAGAAGGAGACTCTGCTTTGGGAACTTGACAGGAATACAGCGCCGCCGACTGAGAACGCTGTTTGAGGGAAAAAAGCGACAGGGAACACTCCGGAGCCGGCGGTCTGAACAGATGAGTAGGGACGCACGCGGCACTCGTTAAGTGTGAAAGCGGCAGCGGTGCAATGTCAGCACTGACTGCAATGCGGGTGGTACCGCGGGAAATGTGTGATATCCCGTCCCGGAATATGTATGTATTCCGGGGCGGTTTTTCATTATCTTTATGATTTCTTGGCAAACGCTTCAGAGAAGCAGATAGGAGCAGAGGATGGGAGAGCGCAGGTGTTTGTTGTGTGAAGGACGCATTGTAAACGGAAGATGTCAGGAATGCGGAATGAATTACAGCAGCAGAAGGACATACCGGCTGAATGACGGCAAATATTCGGTGGCCGGACAAAAGGACAGAACTGCCGCACAGCAGAGGCGGCCTTCTGTAAAGAAAGTAAATACGGGTCAGAAAACAAAAGAAGGGAACAGAAATTGGGCTTCTTATAATAAAGGAATGGCGATGAAAGGAAATCCGCCGGAAAAGAAAAATTTTGGTGCGGTTGTGGCGGTTGTGGTTGTGGTGATCGGAGTGCTGTCAACGGCAGGTGAGTGGTTATATGACGGGGTTTTCAAAACACAGAGCGCTGAAGAAGTGCTGTGGGAAGATGAATCTGATATGGCTTATGTTCCTGGTAACTATGCTTATGATCCGTATGAATATGTAACAGAAGAGCTGCCGGAAGGCGGTGAGAGCATGACGGCGGTACTGCAGCCGGGGACATATGTAGGCGGCTGTCAACTGCCCGTTGGACAGTATGCGATAACGGCGGTAAGCGGACTTGGAAGTGTCGTGCTGGAAGATCCGGATTTCATCAGCTATCGATGGGAGAGTCTTGCAGCGGAAGAATTGCAGACGGAAGATGATGTTTCATATGGTGAGACGTCGGTGGAAGATTTTCGGCTGTTTGAAGGATGGACACTGAAGGTTCAGCCGGGAATGACGGTTGAAGTTTCTTCGGACAATGCACAGATGGATGACCGCAGGGAAGCACAGGAAAATCCACAGAATGATACGATCATACTGGAGAATGGTATGGAAGCGGGGAAAGACTTTCCCGCGGGCGTTTATGACCTGACGGTTGTCCGTGACTATGGTGCGGTCGTAATAAAACGAGGAGACAGTGATGTGTTTAACTCATTTCTGGAAAAAGGGGCCGTTTCGGGAAGTTACAGTAACCTGGAATTGAGAGACGGGGATGAAATTATCGTTGAGGAAGAATACTCGGGAGCAGAATTCGAGGTCCGTCTCGATGCATGCCGGGAGATTTATCCGGAGCAGTACAAAGAAGAAGGAGATTACAATGGCTGACAGAATTAATAATGAAACGATCGAATACGTCGGAATACTGGCAAAGCTGGAACTTTCTGCTGAAGAAAAAGAGCAGGCAAAAAAAGATATGGGACGGATGCTCGATTACATTGATAAACTAAATGAGCTGGATACATCCGGGGTGGAACCGATGTCGCATATCTTTCCGGTTCAGAATGTATTCCGTGAGGATATCGTGGAAAATGGCAATGACAGGGAACATATGCTGGCTAATGCTCCGGAACAAAAGGACGGGCAGTATCAGGTGCCAAAGACAGTAGACTGACGCGGGAGGAACAGATATATGGAAATATTGAGTTTAACAGCTGTTGAGCTTGGCAGAAAAATAAAAGAGAAAGAGATTTCCGTTACAGAGGCAGTCAGAGCTTCGCTGGAGCGCGTGCGGGCTGTCGAAGGGGAGGTTCACGCCTATGTGACGGTGGAAGAAGAAGCGGCATTAAAACGGGCAGAAGAGGTACAAAAGCAGATCGATGACGGCACACTCACCGGACCTCTGGCGGGTGTTCCGGCTGCTGTCAAGGATAATATCTGCACAGAGGGGACACTGACCACATGCAGCTCCAGAATTTTAAGCAATTTTGTGCCGCCTTATTCTGCCGAGGCTGTCAATAATCTGGAAAAGGCGGGAGCTGTGATCCTTGGAAAAACAAATATGGATGAGTTTGCGATGGGGAGTACCACAGAGACTTCTGCGTTTGGTGTTACGCGCAATCCCTGGAATCTTCAGCATGTGCCGGGAGGATCTTCCGGAGGTTCCTGTGCAGGTGTCGCTGCGGGGGAATGTTTTTTCGCGCTGGGTTCTGATACGGGAGGCTCTATTCGCCAGCCAAGCTCTTTCTGCGGCGTGACGGGGCTGAAGCCTACCTATGGAACGGTATCCCGCTACGGGCTGATTGCGTATGGCTCCTCCCTGGATCAGATTGGACCCGTAGCAAAGGATGTGACAGACTGCGCGGCGATCCTGTCCGCAATCGCTTCTTATGATAATAAAGACAGCACATCGGTAAAGCGTCCGTCATATGATTTTACAAGTGCACTTAACGATGAGGTCAGGGGGATGCGGATTGGAATTCCGTCAGATTATATGGGCGAGGGACTGGACCCGGAGGTGCGGGCGGCAGTTTTTAAAGCGGCAGAAGTACTAAAGCAAAAAGGCGCTGTAGTGGAAGAATTTAATCTCAGTCTTGTGGAATATGCAATTCCGGCATACTATGTGATTGCATCCGCGGAAGCGAGCTCAAACCTGTCGAGGTTTGACGGCGTCAAATACGGCTACCGCACACCGGAATATGACGGTCTGCACAATATGTATAAAAAAACACGTTCTGAGGGATTTGGCGAGGAGGTAAAACGCAGAATTATGCTGGGATCTTTTGTGCTGAGTTCCGGGTATTATGATGCTTACTATCTGAAGGCGCTGAAGACGAAAGCTTTGATCAAACAGGCTTTTGACCGGGCATTTGAAACGTATGATGTGATTCTGGGACCGACGGCTCCGTCGACGGCGCCCAAACTCGGTGACAGCCTGAGCGATCCGCTGAAAATGTATCTGGGTGATATTTACACGATTTCCGTGAATCTTGCAGGGCTGCCGGGAATGAGCGTTCCGTGTGGGACGAATGCAAAAGGACTTCCGATTGGCATTCAGTTTATCGCGGACTGTTACCGGGAGGACAATATGATACGGGCCGGTTTTGCATTTGAACAGACGAGGACATATCAGGAACCTGTGATGAAAGGAGTGAAGTAGAATGGGCAGACAGTATGAGACCGTAATTGGACTGGAAGTCCATGTAGAACTTGCAACGAAGACAAAAATTTTCTGCTCCTGCTCCACACAGTTTGGAGGGGAACCAAACACCCATACGTGTCCGGTATGTACCGGCATGCCCGGCTCACTGCCGGTGCTGAACAAACAGGTGGTGGAGTATGCTCTGGCGGTAGGGCTTGCCACAAACTGTGAGGTCAATCAGACCTGTAAATTTGACAGAAAGAATTATTTCTATCCCGACAATCCTCAGAACTATCAGATTTCTCAACTGTATCTGCCGATCTGTCATGACGGATATATAGAGATTGAGACAGAAGATGGCGGAACAAAAAAAGTGGGCATTCATGAGATCCACATGGAGGAGGATGCAGGAAAATTAATTCACGATGAGTGGGAAGACTGTTCGCTTGTGGATTACAACCGGAGCGGTGTACCGCTCATTGAGATTGTGTCTGAACCGGACATGCGAAGTGCCAAGGAAGTCATTGATTATCTGGAGAAACTCCGGCTGATGATTCAGTATCTGGGGGCTTCTGACTGTAAGCTGCAGGAGGGCTCCATGAGGGCGGATGTGAATCTTTCTGTCCGCGTAGCAGGTGAGAAAGAATTTGGTACAAGAACAGAGATGAAAAATCTGAATTCATTTAAAGCGATCGCCAGAGCGATCGAGGGCGAAAAAGAGCGCCAGATCGAACTGCTGGAGGATGGAAAAGAAGTGATTCAGGAGACACGCAGATGGGATGACAGCACAGGAGAATCTTTTGCGATGAGATCCAAAGAGGATGCTCAGGATTACCGGTATTTTCCGGATCCGGACCTGGTGCCTGTCGTGATCAGCGATGCCTGGATTCAGGAGATACGAAACCGTCAGCCGGAGATGCGCACTGAAAAGCTGAAACGCTATCAGGAAGAATTTCGGATTCCTGATTATGATGCCGGGATCATCACCTCGTCCAAGCGTCTGGCAGATCTTTTTGAAGCAACGACAGCTATCTGCGGAAAACCGAAAAAGGTATCGAACTGGCTGATGGTGGAGACACTGCGCCTGCTCAAAGAACATGAGATGGAACCAGAAGATATCCGGTTTGCGCCCGAAAATCTGGCAAAGCTGATTGAACTGGCAGACGCCGGGACGATCAACAGTACTGTGGCGAAAGAAGTCTTCGAAAAGATATTTGACGAAAATATCGATCCGGATGTCTATGTGGAAGAAAAAGGGCTGAAGGCAGTCAACGATGAGGGTGCACTCCGCAGTACGATTGAAGAGATCATTGCGGCAAACCCGCAGTCTGTAGAAGATTATCACAATGGAAAGGAGAAGGCGGTCGGCTTCCTGGTAGGGCAGACGATGAAGGCCATGAAAGGAAAAGCAAATCCGTCTATGGTCAATCAGATCCTGAAAGAATTACTATAATGGAGAAGAAACAATTTTATAAAATGGTATTTTCCCTGGTTTTGCCGATGGCAATACAGAACCTGATCAATGTGGGAGTAACGGCGGCCGACGTTATCATGTTGGGGAGAGTTGGGGAGACGGCGCTTTCAGCGGCGTCTCTTGCCAACCAGATCAGTTTTATCCTCAACCTGCTGATGTTCGGACTGACCTCCGGTGCAGCGGTACTGACAGCTCAGTACTGGGGACGAAAGGACACGCGTACGATAGAAAAAGTAATGGGTATGTCCTTTCGGTTTGCGATTACGGTAGGCTTATTGTTTGGCGCGGCGGCATTTTTTGTGCCGGGACAGCTGATGTTGATTTTCGCCAGAGAGGACATCATCATCGCGGAAGGAATCCGATATCTTAGAATTGTGGGATTTTCTTATCTGCTGATGTCTGTCAATATGGTTTATCTTAACCTGATGCGCAGCGTGGAACGCGTGTTGATTGGGATGGTGACGTATGCGGTGTCACTGCTGGTCAATGTAGTCATCAATGCTGTTTTTATCTTTGGACTGCTGGGAGCGCCTGCGCTTGGCACTGCCGGTGCAGCGATCGGTACACTGGCTGCCCGTTGTGTGGAATTTATCATTATTATCCTGTATGACAAGAAATTCAATGATGTACTGAACGTTCGGCTGAGGGATATTTTAATCAGGGACCGGGAGCTGTTAAGAGACTTTATCCGCTATGCACTGCCGGTTGCTGCAAATGAGCTGATATGGGGGTCGGGAATGGCGATGATCAGTGCCGTCATGGGACATCTGGGCGGTGCGGCGGTGGCTGCTCATTCGGTCGCTCAGACGAGCAGGCAGCTGGCGATGGTTGTGTCACTGGGCCTGTCAGGTGCTGCCGCCATTATCCTGGGGAAATCCATCGGGGAAGGGCGCGAAGATCTGACAAAGGTGTATGCTTCATGGTTCATGAATCTTTCACTGATGGTCGGGGTGGCCGGCGGGCTCTTTGTTTTTTTCGTGATCCGGCCGGCTGCGGAAGCATTTCTGGTACTGACGCCCGAGGCCAGGGAATATCTGGGGTATATGATGTTTATCATGTCCTATTTTTGTGTGATACAGAGTGTTTCGTGCACATTGATCGTGGGAATTTTCCGGTCCGGCGGCGATACCAGGATCGGACTGATACTGGACGTCTGGGGGCTCTGGGGATGCTCCATTATACTTGGGGTGATCGCAGCGTTTGTGCTGAAACTGCCGGTTCCGGTGGTATATGCGCTGATTACTTGTGATGAGGCGGTGAAACTTCTGCCTGCATTCAAGAGATACCGCTCCTACAAATGGCTGAAAAATATAACGCATTAAAAGTCTGAAAATTATTTTGGTACTTTATTTTCGTCGGGACGCGTGCTATACTGGGTGATACAAAATATAGTGATGAAAAACTGTTTTGGTGAAAAAATACACAAGATATTGGGAACGAGAATGACGTCAGTGAAAAAGGAGATTGAGGAAATGGTATACATAATAAAAAAGGACGGGACGAGAGAGCCATTTAACGCAGATAAAATTGTCAGGGCAGTCAATAAATCTGCGGGAAGGATCCTGTACCAGTTCACGGATGAGGAAATTGCATTTATCTGCCGTTATGCGACGGAGAGGGCAGAGAAGCTGGGGAAAAAAGAACTGCCGATTCAGGATATGCATAATATTGTGGAGGGCGCGCTGGAGGAAGTCAATCCTTCTGTGGCAAAGAGCTACCGTGACTACCGGAATTATAAAATAGACTTTATCCATATGATGGATGATGTGTATACAAAGAGCCAGTCAATCCGTTACATTGGGGATAAGAGCAATGCCAACACGGACAGTGCACTCGTTGCGACAAAGCGCAGTCTGATCTTCAATGAACTGAACAAAGAGCTGTACCGCAAATTTTTTATGAACCGCAATGAACTGCAGGCATGTAAAGACGGCTACATTTATATTCATGACCAGTCAGCCCGCCTCGATACGATAAACTGCTGTCTGTTCGATGTGGCAACGGTGCTGAAAGACGGATTTGAGATGGGAAATGTCTGGTACAATGAGCCGAAGACTCTGGATACTGCTTTCGATGTCATGGGGGATATCATTCTGAGTACTGCGGCACAGCAGTACGGCGGATTTACCGTTCCTGAGGTTGATAAGATTCTGGGGCCTTATGCCCAGAAAAGCTATGACAAGTATTATGCTGAATTCCTGAAATACGCCGATGGGAGCTGGACCGGAAGGGAAGAAAAGGCGATGGAGTATGCCATGGACAAGGTCCGCAGGGACTGTGACCAGGGCTGGCAGGGCATCGAGTATAAACTCAACACTGTCGGATCGTCAAGAGGAGATTACCCGTTTGTGACCGTGACGATTGGGCTGGGAACCGAGCATTTTGAGAAAATGGTTTCCCTGTCTCTTCTGGAGGTTCATAAAGGCGGTCAGGGAAAGAAAGGGCATAAAAAACCGGTGCTTTTCCCAAAAATTGTCTTTTTGTTCGATAAGCATCTGCATGGACCCGGAGGTCCCTGTGAAGAGGTGTTTGAGGCGGGGGTTTCCTGCTCGGCGAAGACGATGTATCCGGACTGGCTGTCTATGACGGGAAAAGGATACATCTCAAGCATGTATAAGCAGTACGGACGTGTGATCAGTCCGATGGGCTGCCGCGCGTTTTTGAGTCCGTGGTACGAACGAGGCGGTATGAATCCGGCAGATGCCGAAGATAAACCGGTATTTGTCGGAAGATTCAATATTGGAGCTGTCAGTCTGCATCTTCCGATGATCCTGGCAAAATCACGTTCTGAAAACTGTGATTTTTATGAGGTGCTGGATTTTTATCTGGAGATGATCCGCCAGCTTCACATCCGCACGTATGATTATCTGGGGGAGATGAGAGCTTCCACAAACCCGCTTGGATACTGCGAAGGAGGATTCTACGGAGGTCATCTGAAGCCTTCGGATAAGATCCGGCCGCTCCTGAAACCAATGACAGCGTCCTTTGGCATTACGGCGCTCAACGAGCTGCAGGAACTGTACAATGGAAAATCCATTGCAGAGGACGGACAGTTTGCGCTTGAAGTGCTGCAGTATATCAATGATAAAGTTGCAAAATACAAGGAGGAAGATGGGATTCTCTATGCGATATACGGGACGCCGGCAGAGAGTCTCTGCGGCTTGCAGGTGGAGCAGTTCCGGAAAATGTATGGAATCGTCCGCGGGGTATCGGACCGCCCTTATGTCAGCAACAGCTTTCACTGTCATGTGACGGAGGATATCACACCGATTGAGAAGCAGGATCTGGAAGGAAGATTCTGGGAACTGTGCAACGGCGGAAAGATTCAGTATGTACGGTATCCGATTGATTATAATATTGAGGCGATCAAATCCCTCATTTACCGTGCAATGGATCTGGGATATTATGAAGGTGTCAATCTTTCGCTTGCGTACTGTGATGACTGTGGACATCAGGAACCGGATATGGATGTGTGTCCTGTCTGCGGTTCTACAAACCTCACCAAGATTGACCGTATGAACGGCTATCTCTCTTACAGCCGCGTACACGGTGATACGAGACTGAATGATGCGAAGATGGCAGAGATTGCGGAGAGGAAATCCATGTAGTCACTGAAGTTAAGACTGCTGTGCCAAGGCCGTATAGGACGGCCGCGGTACAACGGTCTTTTTATTTCGGGCGGAATTCCTTGTAATTTTCGCAGTCTGTGTTATAATTCCATTCATGACGCAGACTGGAAGAAAAATCTGGAGGAATGTACGATGGAAACAGAAATCATTATCGCATACAAAGACAGAATAAAAGCTGCCGAACCTGCAGAGCAGGAGAGCTTATTTCGCGAGATGACAGAAGCAGTGCTCAGTCACCGGAGGGTCGCGAATTCAGGCATCATGCAGATGATGAAAATGGAACTGGCGGACTGCAGTTACCGGGAACAGAGCATCACCCTTTGTTTCCCTGTGGAACACTGGCAGCTGAATCCGCTGAACACGATGCACGGAGGACTCTCGGCGACGGCGTGCGACAGTGCAGGCGGGCTTTTGACACGTGTTGCCGCATTTACGGGGATAACGCCAACCGTCTCATTGAACATGACGTATTTGGCCCCCATACTTGAAGATACACATCTGATGGTAAAGGCAAAAGTCGGGCATCTGGGCAGGTCATTGGCTCAGATCTCTATGGAAGGCTGGATCCGGGAGACGGGAAAGCCGGCAGTAATGGCAACCGGGGTTTATATGCCCCGGACTCGTGTGTAAACAGAGTGTTCACGAAAATATGATTGTTTTACGCTGTTAAAAGTGCTAAAATAAAACCGTATGTATAAATATGAAGATTTCAGGAGCGAATTAAAATAATGAAAATAATCGAGAAAGTATTCGGAACGCACAGTTCCCGTGAGGTAAAGCGGATTTTACCGCAGGTCGATCAGATCGAGGCGCTTCGCCCGAAGATGCAGGCTTTAAGCGATGGTGAACTGCGGGATAAGACACGTGAATTTAAAGAGCGCCTTGAAAAGGGAGAAACACTTGATGATCTTCTGGTAGAGGCGTATGCAGTTGTGCGGGAGGCGGCAAACCGTGTGCTCAATATGGAACACTACCGCGTACAGCTGATTGGCGGAATCATTTTACATCAGGGACGTATCTCTGAGATGAAAACCGGTGAAGGTAAGACATTGGTTTCTACACTTCCGGCCTATCTGAACGCTTTGGAAGGAAAAGGTGTTCATATCGTTACTGTCAATGACTACCTGGCACATCGTGATGCCGAGTGGATGGGGAAAGTCCATGAATTTCTGGGGCTGACCGTCGGGGTTGTACTGAATTCCATGAAAAGTGATGAGCGCAGAGCTGCTTATGCCTGTGATATTACTTATGTGACAAATAATGAGCTGGGATTTGACTATCTGCGTGACAACATGGTGATTTACAAAGAACAGCTCGTGCAGAGAGAGCTGCATTATGCGATCATCGATGAGGTCGATTCTGTATTGATCGATGAGGCGAGAACGCCGCTTATCATCTCCGGACAGAGCGGCAAATCCACCAAACTGTATGAGGTCTGCGACATTCTGGCAAGACAGCTGGAAAGAGGCGAGGCCAGCGGTGAGATGACGAAAATGGTGGCGATCATGGGCGAGGAGATTACCGAGACCGGCGATTTTATTGTCAATGAAAAAGATAAAATTGTCAACCTGACGGAAGAAGGTATCCGCAAAGTTGAGAAATTCTTCAGCATTGAGAACCTTGCAGACCCGGAAAATCTGGAAATCCAGCATAATATTATTCTGGCCCTGCGTGCACACAATCTGATGTTTAAAGATCAGGACTATGTGGTTAAAGACGAACAGATATTGATCGTCGATGAATTTACGGGCCGTATCATGCCGGGCAGAAGATATTCTGACGGACTGCACCAGGCCATTGAGGCGAAAGAGCATGTGAAGGTGCGCAGGGAGAGCAAGACACTTGCGACGATTACCTTCCAGAACTTCTTTAATAAATACGCGAAAAAGGCCGGTATGACAGGTACCGCACTGACGGAGGAACAGGAATTCCGTGATATATACGGAATGGATGTTATCGAGATTCCCACGAACAAACCGGTGATCCGTAAGGACCAGGATGATGCCGTCTATATGACAAAGAAGGAAAAATTCAAAGCTGTTGTGGAAGAGATCAAAGAGGCTCATGCAAAACAGCAGCCTGTTCTGGTCGGCACCATAACGATCGAGACGTCAGAACTGCTCAGCGGCATGCTCAAGCGTGAAGGAATCCCGCACCAAGTGCTGAATGCCAAGTTCCATGAGCTTGAGGCAGAGATCGTTGCACAGGCCGGTATCGCCGGAACAGTGACGATTGCAACCAATATGGCCGGACGTGGTACGGATATTAAGCTGGATGATGTGTCAAGAAAGGCCGGCGGCTTGAAGATCATCGGTACCGAACGTCATGAGTCCAGACGTATTGACAACCAGCTGCGCGGACGTTCCGGCCGTCAGGGAGACCCGGGGGAATCACGTTTCTACATTTCTCTTGAGGATGATCTGATGCGCCTGTTCGGTTCAGAACGTATGATGAAAGTGTTTACGACGCTGGGCGTTGCTGAAAATGAACAGATTGAGCATAAGATGCTGTCTAATGCGATTGAGACAGCACAGAAACGAATCGAGAGCAATAACTACGGCATCCGTAAGAATCTGCTGGAATACGATCAGGTCAACAATGAACAGCGCGAGATCATTTATAAGGAAAGACGCCGTGTGCTGGACGGTGAGAATATGCGGGATGCCATCTACAAGATGATTACCGACACCGTTGACAATGCCGTTGACATGTGTATCAATGAAGACAATGATTCTTCGGAATGGGATCTGGGAGAACTTAATTCGGTACTGCTTCCGATCATTCCGCTTGAGCCGCTGACGGAAGAGCGTGTCAAAGGACTGAAAAAGAATGAGTGCAAACAGAAGCTGAAGGAAGAAGCCGTGAAGCTCTATGAGATGAAAGAGGCGGAATTCCCTGAGGCAGAACAGCTCCGCGAACTGGAGCGCGTCATTCTTCTGAAAATTATTGACCGTAAATGGATGGATCATATCGATGATATGGATCAGCTTCGCCAGGGAGTCGGCCTGCAGGCGTACGGTCAGAAAGATCCGAAGGTCGAGTATAAGATGGCGGCGTATGAAATGTTTGATGAGATGACAGCATCGATCCAGCAGGATACCCTGCGTTTGCTGTACCATGTCAGAATTGAACAGAAAGTAGAACGCGAGCAGGTAGCTCAGGTAACCGGAACCAACAAGGATGACAGTGGTCCGAAAAAACCGGTACAGCGTACGGCTGAGAAGGTCTATCCAAATGATCCGTGTCCTTGCGGAAGCGGGAAAAAATATAAACAGTGCTGCGGCCGCAGAGCGTAACACTGCGGCAGGCATGTTATAAAAATTTAAGAAAGAAGGTGAAGCTGTGGTTGAATTAGATCAGTTCAAGGGAATCCTGAACTCATACACAGAACCATTAGTGGAAGTGAGGGATTCACTTTGACCTTGCTAACAAGGAAAAGCGAATTCAGGAATTAGAAATGGAAATGGAAGCGCCGGATTTCTGGGATAATCCGGAATACTCCCAACAGCTGATGAAGGAGCTGAAGGGACTGAAAAATGATATGGAAACGTATCAGGGGCTGATCTCCAGAAAAGAAGACATGGAGACGCTGATTGAAATGGGTTATGAGGAAAATGACCCGGAAGTCATACCGGAAATACAGGAACTGCTGGAGGAATTCACCAGAGAATTTGATGATATTCGTGTGAAAACCCTGCTTTCCGGTGAGTATGACAGGGATAATGCGATTGTGACTCTGCATGCGGGGGCGGGCGGAACGGAATCCTGTGACTGGGCGGGCATGCTGTACCGCATGTATAACCGCTGGGCTGAGAGGAAGGGATATACCGTCGAAGTGCTTGATTATCTGGACGGTGATGAAGCCGGTATCAAATCCGTCACGTTTGAAGTGCAGGGAGAAAATGCTTATGGATATCTGAAATCCGAAAAAGGCGTTCACCGCCTGGTACGGATTTCTCCGTTCAATGCCGCAGGCAAGCGCCAGACCTCGTTTGTATCCTGTGATGTCATGCCGGATATTGAGGAGGATGTAGATATCGAGATTAAGGACGAGGACATCCGCATCGATACGTTCCGTTCAAGCGGAGCCGGAGGACAGCATATCAACAAGACGTCCTCTGCCATCAGAATCACACATTTTCCATCGGGAATCGTGGTACAGTGTCAGAATGAGCGCTCTCAGCACATGAATAAGGATAAGGCAATGCAGATGCTGAAGGCGAAGCTGTACCTGCTCAGACAGCAGGAGAATGAGGCAAAGCTGTCAGGCATCCGGGGGGAAGTGTCGGATATCGGATGGGGCAACCAGATCCGCTCTTATGTGATGCAGCCCTATACGATGGTAAAAGACCACCGGACAAACGAAGAGCGCGGCAATGTAGATGCAGTGATGGACGGAGATATCGACTCTTTTATCAATGCGTATCTGAAATGGATTGCGTTGTCTTCGAAAAAGACAGAGAATGAGTAATATAAAATAGACCATAAGGAGAAAAAACGATGATTAATATTGCAGTATTAGGTTATGGTACCGTGGGTTCCGGTGTGGTGGAAGTAATCAATACAAACCATGACAGTATCAACAAAAAGGCCGGCGAAGAGATCAATATCAAATATGTGCTGGATCTTCGCGATTTCCCGGGCGATCCGGTACAGGAAAAGATCGTCCATGATTTTGAGACTGTCATCAATGACCCGGAAATTAAAATTATCGTGGAAGTGATGGGGGGCATTGAGCCGGCATATACGTTTGTAAAACGTGCTCTGGAGAGCGGCAGAAGTGTCTGCACATCCAATAAAGAACTGGTGGCAAAACACGGCGTTGAGCTTCTGGAGATCGCCCGCTCGAAGGATATCAATTTCCTGTTTGAGGCGAGCTGCGGAGGAGGGATCCCGATTATCCGGCCGCTCAATTCATCTCTGACGGCAGATGAGATTGACGAGATTACGGGAATCTTAAACGGAACAACGAACTATATTATGACAAAGATGAGCACAGACGGCTCTGACTTTGATGAAGTATTGAAAGATGCTCAGGAAAAGGGGTATGCGGAGCGTAATCCCGAAGCAGATGTGGAAGGGTATGACGCCTGCAGGAAGATTGCGATTCTTTCTTCTCTGGCATTCGGCAGATTTGTGGATTACGAAGATGTCTATACAGAGGGAATTACGAAGATTACAGCAGATGACATCAAATATGCGAAAAAGATGGGAACAAGCATTAAACTTCTGGCAACGAGCAAAAAAGTGGGAGACGGCTTCTACGCCATGGTCAGCCCGGTTATGATCGACGGAACCAATCCGCTGTTCAGCGTAAATGGAGTTTTTAACGCTATTTTTGTCCATGGCAATGTTCTGGGTGATGCAATGTTCTATGGAAGCGGCGCCGGAAAACTTCCGACAGCAAGTGCAGTAGTAGCCGATGTCGTGGATGCGGCAAAACACCTTAACCGAAATATTATGATGAACTGGAGCAGCAAGAAATTGGAGCTGATGGATATCAGTCAGGTGGAGGAGCGGTTCTTTGTGCGCATGAAAGGATCTGTGGCAGCGGATGGACAAAAAGTCAAAGACTTGTTCGGCGATGTCCTGTTTGTAGAAGCGGATGGCGTGGAAGGTGAATTTGCGTTTGTGACCGGAGTGATGACCGAGGCTGCTTATCAGGAAAAAGCAAAACAGGCAGACGGAATCATCAGTATGATCCGTGCCAGATTTTAGGCATAAGGGGAGACGGAAATGAAATATGTGATAATTCTGGGGGATGGCATGGCGGATGAACCCATCACTTCCCTGGGGGATAAAACCCCGTTATCCTATGCAAAAACTCCGGCGCTCGATGCTCTGGCCGCATGCTCCGAGATCGGTATGGTACACACAATTCCTGCAGGGATGAGTCCTGGCAGTGACACGGCCAATCTTTCTGTGATGGGCTATGATCCGAAGCAGTATTATACCGGACGTTCCCCGCTTGAGGCACTTAGCATCGGCGTGGATATGAAAACGGATGATGTAGCGATACGCTGTAATATTGTGACGCTCTCAGAGGATGAGCCCTATGAAGAGAAAATTATCATTGATCACAGTTCGGATGAGATCAGCACAGAAGAGGCAAAGATTCTTCTGGATGCTGTGACGAAGGAACTTCAGAATGAAACATACCAGTTTTATCTGGGAACGAGCTACCGTCATTGCCTGATCTGGGCGAAAGGATCGGTTGTCAGGCTGACGCCTCCGCACGATGTACTGGGGCAGACGATTGGGGAATACCTGCCGGAGGATGAGATGCTGCGCCGGATGCAGGAGAGAAGCTATGAGATTCTCTCACAGCATCCGCTGAATCTGGAGCGGAAGAAAAAAGGACTGAAGCCCGCCAACAGCTTCTGGTTTTGGGGAGCGGGTACCCGGCCGGCACTGGATTCGTTTGAAAAAAAATATCACAAGAAAGGCGCTATGATCTCCGCAGTCGATCTTTTGAAAGGGATTGCTGTGGGCGCTGGCATGGATAATATCATCGTGGAAGGCGCTAACGGCGGCCTGAACACCAATTATGAGGGAAAAGCTCTGGCTGCCGTAAAAGCTCTGACAGAGAGCGGTTATGATTTTGCCTATATTCACGTAGAAGCCCCGGATGAAATGGGGCATCAGGGCAGTGTGGAGCGTAAAGTGCAGGCGATTGAAAATCTGGACAGCCGCGTGATCCGCCTGGTGAAGGACAAAATGGATGTGTCCGGACAGGAATACCGCCTGATGGTGCTGCCGGATCACCCGACGCCAATCAGGGTGAGGACACACACCGGAGATCCTGTTCCCTATCTTTTATTTGACAGCACGGTGCCTGGAAATCATGAGTGGCATTATAATGAGGCCGAAGCGGCGAAAAGCGGGAATGTGATTGCGGAAGGATGGCATCTGATGGACCATCTGTTTTCGGAGCCGCGTGACTGAAAAAAGTTTTGGAAATTCAAAAGGATACCGTAAAAAACGGTATCCTTTTTGAATTTATGACCAGGTATCCGGTGAGGAATAATCAGAGTAAATCTGATCGCGGGGACCGCCGTCCAGTTCACCGATTGTTTCACGGTAGAATTCCATAAAGGTCACGGACATATAAGGGAACGCCCAGAGATATCCGATTCCAAAAGAAAGTACACACAGTAAACTGATTCCGATAAAACTCAGAGAAATGTAAAAGTAACGGCCCTTATTGCCTTTCATCAGGGTGACGCTTGTCTTCATGGCTTCAATGGCGCCCATCTCCGGGTTGTCGATAAGAAGCGGTATGGACAGGGAAAACCCAAGAGTGATAATGTATGAGATGATCCCAAATACAAAGGCACACAGAATCAGGCCTGCGACCCAGGAAAGTGGTGTATCGTAAAATGACTGAAAGCCGAGCGACACGGTGATGATAATTGTTGGTATCTGGCAGGCAATGCTGATCAGGGAAACTAAAAAATTTACCACGATGACTCTGTCCGGGTGATGAGAAAAGCAGTAGAACAGATCGCTGACCCCTGCCTGCATGCCGCGGGAAACATTTAAGCTGAGCCGGTTGAAACCGGCAGCCAATATGCCGATGATCAGTGAGAGAATCAGGTTGATAAGCTGACTGATCAACACGCCGGATGTCCCGTTAGTTCTGAGGAAAAAGACCGGAACACTCTCGATTGCCATTGCAATCAGAAAGTACACCAGAAAAGCTCCGATAAAAATTCCATATCTCCCGTTTAAGATTACACGGGCATTTTCTTTTAATTCTCTGGATGAACGTTTCATGTATTTCTTCTCCGTTTTCTTAGTGATATTTGTGTTATACTGTAGAAATGAAACAGAAAGGATAAGATAAATGAAAGGATTTTTTGTGCATCCCTGCATTTTTCATCAGGTGACCGGCTTTTATTGTCCGGGATGCGGTGGTACGAGAGCTGTACTTGCCCTTCTGAAAGGAAATATCATACAATCATTTCTCTATCATCCGATCGTTGTATTTACTGCGGTATTGTTCATCTGGTACGGCATCAGCCATGTACTGGAATGGATATCCAGAGGAAAACTGAAAATTGGCATGCGGTTTCGGAAGGGCTACCTTTATGCCGGATTTTTCATTATTCTGATCAACTGGCTGGTGCGGAATTTTCTTCTCGTTCAGTGTGGAATCACACTGGGGAATTTATAGTTCGCCTTCTGTCGGGGAACCTCCCTGGTTCAGATCATCCTGGTATCGGCGCAGCAGATCATCAAGGTAATCATCACTGTCGTAGCCGTCATAGTAGTCATCCGCACCGTTGTTGTAATAATATTCGTATCCTCTGAGTACGTTGTCGAGCTCACCGGATGATATAAAAGATACAATGTAGAAGGTGTACACAACAATGGAAAGTACGATTCCCGTGACTGATAATGAAAGTCCCGCTTTGGCCGTTCCGTTCATTGGCGTGCGGCCCCTGGAAAGAACCGCAAAGAGGATTCCGAGGGCTCCGAGTATAAAAGATGCTCCGCAGCAGATTAATACGAGTGAACAGATTCCCATCACAAGGGAAGCGGTCGCCAAAGGTGAAGAAGCAGCTGGGGGCGGTGCCGCCTGCTGATTCTGATAGTAATAATTCTGCTGTGGGTTTTCGTTAAAATTTGTATTTTGGTCCATGATACGATCCCGCTTTCTGAATGTGGTGATTCATTTGTTTTCTGCGTTCATTTTATCATGAAGTAAAGGGCTTTACAACAAGTATTGACAAATTGAAATGGGGTTGATAAGGTTATCATAGCAAAAATCAGGAGGAAGCATATGGATATTAATCAGGTTCTCAGTGAAGAGCTGAATATAAAAAAAACACAGGTGGAAGCGACGGTAAAACTGATCGATGAGGGGAATACAATTCCGTTTATTGCGAGATACCGCAAGGAGATGACGGGTTCTCTGAATGACGAGGTGCTCAGAAACCTGTATGACCGTCTGATGTATCTGCGCAGTCTGAATGATAAAAAGCAGCAGGTTATCGCTACAATCGGGGAGCAGGGAAAACTGACGGAGGAATTGAAAAAGGCGATTCTGGATGCCGGTACACTTGTAGAAGTGGAAGACCTTTACCGTCCGTACCGCCCGAAACGGAGAACCAGAGCGATTATTGCAAAGGAGAAAGGCCTGGAACCGCTGGCAGCCGTGATTACGCTTCAGATGACGGCACGGCCTGTTGAGGAAGAGGCGAAAGCTTTTCTTTCTGAAGAAAAAGAAGTCTTCACTGTGGAGGAGGCGATTGCCGGCGCCTCAGATATTATAGCGGAGAGTATTTCTGATGAGGCAGATTACCGCAGTCATATCAGACATGTGACGATGAAAAAAGGTTTGATAACATCTGCCGCAAAGGACGAGACATGTGAATCTGTCTATGAGATGTATTACCATTTTGAAGAGCCTGTATCAAAGATTGCAGGGCACCGTGTCCTGGCATTGAACCGGGGAGAAAAGGAAAAGATTTTGACGGTTAAGATCGAGGCTCCGGAGGATGATATTCTGCGTTATCTGGAAAAACAAATGATCCGCAGGGACAATCCCCATACGACACCGATCCTGCAGAAAGCGGTGGAGGACAGTTACCACCGCCTGATCGCACCTGCGATTGAGCGTGAGATCCGCAGTGAACTTACGGAAAAAGCAGAAGACGGGGCCATCAAAGTATTTGGAAAGAACCTGGGGCAGCTGCTGATGCAGCCGCCGATTGCCGGGCAGGTGGTATTGGGATGGGATCCTGCATTTCGGACAGGGTGTAAGCTTGCGGTCGTGGACGCGACTGGTAAAGTGCTCGACACGGCGGTCATCTATCCAACGGCTCCGACGACGAAAGAAAAGCAGAAAGCCGCTAAAGAAGTTCTGAAAAAAATGATCAGGCGGTACGGTGTGACATTGATTTCCATCGGCAACGGAACGGCCTCGAGAGAATCCGAGCAGTTTATCGTTGAGCTGTTAAAAGAGATATCTGAAAAGGTCCAGTATGTCATTACCAATGAAGCGGGGGCTTCTGTATATTCCGCCAGCAAACTGGCGACAGAAGAATTCCCGAATTTTGATGTTGGGCAGAGAAGTGCCGCGTCCATCGCACGGAGAGTACAGGATCCTCTGGCGGAGCTTGTAAAGATCGATCCGAAGGCGATTGGAGTCGGCCAGTATCAGCACGATATGAATCAGAAAAAGCTGGGTGAAGCACTTGGCGGCATTGTGGAAGACTGCGTGAACCGTGTAGGTGTCGATTTAAACACAGCGTCTGCTCCGCTTTTGGAATATATATCGGGTGTCACAAGGGTAATTGCAAAAAATATCGTGATCTACCGGGAAGAGAATGGTGAGTTTGAAAGCAGAAAAGAACTTTTAAAGGTTGCAAAACTTGGGCCGAAAGCATACGAGCAGTGTGCAGGGTTTATGCGGATCAGCAAAGGAAAGCAGCCGCTGGATGCCACGAGTATCCATCCGGAGAGTTACCAGGCCGCAGAAAATCTGCTGAGAGAACTTGGATATGAGCCGGAATGGATTCTGGAGACGGGGACAAAAAGCATTGCGGTGGATGACTATAAAAAGCTGGCCCAGAAATTGGGGATTGGTGAGCCTACACTGCGTGATATTGTAAAAGAGCTCTGCAAACCGGGACGTGACCCGCGTGAGGATATGCCGCTTCCCATTCTGCGTTCGGATGTTATGGAAATGAAGGATCTGAAAGAAGGCATGGTGCTCAAAGGAACCGTAAGAAATGTGATCGATTTTGGTGCTTTTGTGGATATCGGAGTCCACCAGGACGGACTTGTGCATATCTCACAGATGACAGACCGTTTTATCAAGCACCCGCTGGAAGCAGTCAGCGTGGGGGATATTGTAGAAGTCAAAGTGCTCGGCGTTGATATGGCAAAGAAGAGGATCAGTCTGACAATGAAACTTTAAGAAAGGGTAACGGATGGGCAAAATAAAAGAAATCCATGCAAAGACAGCCAACCCGCATGTGAATCTGTATGAACTGGATGCGTGCAATAAAAAGGGCGGAGACTTTAAATACTATGTGGCATCCAGAGCCCGCAATGAAAACGAGCTGAAGCTGAATACACATCAGAATTCTCCTGATGGTGTGGCCGTGTTCGCTATTGTCCGGGGAGGGACAGACCGGGTGGTCCTGGTAAGGCAGTATCGTTATGCACTGGATGATTATATCTATGAATTTCCGGCAGGACTTGTGGATGAAGGTGAGGATTACCGTACGGCGGCGATACGGGAATTAAAAGAGGAGACCGGGCTGATGCTTGAGCCGGTCACCTCGGCAGGAGACTTTGAGCGGCCGTTTTTTACGACGATCGGTATGACGGATGAATCCTGTGCAACTGTCTATGGGTATGCCAGGGGAGAGGTCAGCAGCCGGTTTCTTGAGCCAACGGAGGAGATAGAGGTTGTCCTTGCCGACCGCACGGAGGTCATGCGGATTTTGAAGGAAGAAAATGTTGCAATCATGTGTGCATATCAGCTGATGCATTTTCTGCATGATGAAGAACCGTTTGGATTTCTTGGATAATCTGCAGAGGTTGTTCATACAATAATAAAAAACGGATGTTGTGATGAGCGATCAAAAACTGGAGAATCTTTTAAATCTCGCACTTGAAGCGACGCCAAGAGAACGTGAAGAATCGTTGGAGCTGGATGTGGGATATAACGAGGAGGAACGCACCTGGGACCTGATAGTCCGTTATTCAGGGGCACCGGAGGAACTTGCTGATGAAGTGGTACTTTTTACGCCGCTGTTAAACAATTTTGCGATTGTAACGATTCGGCAGTCACGGCTCGAAGAATTTGCACAAAATCCGGCCGTAGAATATATTGAAAAACCGAAACGCCTGTATTTTGCACTGGATCAGGCACGGACAGCCAGCTGTGTGAACCGTGTGCAGACAGGAATGTTTGACTTGTTTGGAGAAGGAATCTGGGTGGCCTGTATTGATTCGGGAATTGATTACAGCCATCCGGATTTTTTGAATTCTGACGGCACGACGCGGATACAGTATCTGTGGGATCAGACGATACCTGGAAACCCTCCCGAGGGATATTATCTCGGGAGCGTTTATACGAGAGAAGATATCAACCGGGCGCTTCGCGTGGAGTCACCGGCGGAGAGACAGGAAATCGTTCCGAGCAGGGATACGAGCGGACATGGAACTTCCGTTATGGGAATTGCAGCGGGAAACGGGGCGGCCAGCGGCGGAATCTACCGCGGAGTGGCGCCCAGAAGCGGATTGATCGTAGTCAAGCTGGGGTCACCAGCCGCTGACGGATTTCCCAGGACGACAGAGTTGATGCAGGCAGTCGATTATGTGATAAAGCTGGCATTCGCCCAGCGTATGCCGCTGGCGGTCAATTTGAGTTTTGGAAATGCATACGGTTCCCACAGTGGGGATTCCCTGCTGGAGACGTTTCTGGATGCTGCCTCACAGGTGGGGCGGAATGTTATCAGCGTGGGAACAGGGAATGATGCGGCACTTGGCGGACACACATCAGGGCAGCTCGTGGAAGGTGTGCTGCGCGATGTTCAGCTGGGGGTCGGCATATACGAGAAGACACTGAGTGTTCAGATCTGGAAACAGTACGAGGATGAGGTGGACATCGTTCTGGTTCATCCTGGCGGAACATCCTATGGGCCCATTCGGCCTGCACAGGAAGCACAGCGTCTGAATTTTCCCAATACGCAGGTTTTGTTCTATTATGGGGAACCCAACCCATACAGTGCGGCGCAGGAGATTTATCTGGATTTTCTTCCTGCGGATGATTATATTGAAAGCGGCGTATGGACCATTCGTATGGTTCCGAGGAGAATTGTGCAGGGCAACTACGATATGTGGCTGCCGGGCGGCCAGGTGATCGGATCTGCCACGCGTTTTTATGAGCCGACTCCTGAGACGACGCTTACAATCCCATCTACGGCACGGCGTGTTATCGCAGTCGGTGCGTACGACTCCAGACTGCTGTCTTATGCCGGTTTTTCCGGACGGGGATATACGAGGGTGACAAATCAGGTAAAGCCTACACTTGTTGCGCCTGGTGTCAATATCATGGCGCCCCAGGCGGGAGGCGGATATCACAGCGTGACGGGGACGTCGTTTGCAACACCTTTTGTGGCGGGAGCAAGTGCCCTGCTGATGGAGTGGGGCATTGTGCGGGGAAACGATCCTTATCTGTACGGTGAAAAGGTCAAGGCATATCTGATCAGCGGGGCGAAAGAGCTGCCGGGGTTTGAGTACTTTCCGAATTCAATGGTGGGATATGGGGCGCTGTGTGTGAGGGACAGCCTGCCGGTGTGAAATCATCTTTTTTGTTTAGCTTCTGTTACAACTTATGGTAGGCCAACAGAGCTTTCAGGCATATACAGGCCGGGAAGCTCTGGGATTTCTGGAGTATCAGAAAGTTGACCTGGTACTTTTGGATACCAATCCGTAACTGTGGCGGGAAAATTGGCCCCGGAGGATCTTCTCAAGGAATTGAAAAAGAAGGATCCGGATGTCGGGATGATTTGAAAAACTGATACGATTGTCGGAGACAAGACGCTGCTTTTGTGCCTGCTCGATAATCTGCTGGCCAATGCGGCAAGAGCCGGAACATTGCAAGACTTCATAAACACGGCTGAAATTTAAGTCCGATGAACGCGGCAAACCCGTTGTGACCGTACTGTTCTCTGACGCTTTAAAACGTTAATCTTTGTGTTTGATAAAGAATTATGTTTTTGATACAATGAAAAAATCAAACATAGGGAGGAAATTCATAGTGAATGGGAGAGAACAGTTTAAGTCGCGGCTTGGTTTTTTACTGCTGTCGGCAGGGTGCGCGATCGGTATAGGAAATGTCTGGAGATTTCCATATGTGGTAGGACAGAATGGCGGAGGAATTTTTGTTTTGTTCTATCTGCTGTTTCTGGTGGTTATGGGAGTACCGATTCTGAGCATGGAATTTGCGGTGGGACGTGCCAGTAAAAAAAGCCCGGTGAGGGCGTATCAGGCGCTGGAAAAGCCGGGGCAGAAATGGCACCTTCACGGATACGTGGCGCTGATTGGAAATTATTGTCTGATGATGTTTTACACGACTGTTGCAGGATGGATGATGTATTACTTCTATGGCTTTTTAACCGGGAAATTTTCCGGAGTTTCATCTGAGCAGGTCGGCGGTGTGTTTAATGATATGCTGGCAAGTCCGTCCACAAACATTCTGTGGATGGTGATTGTCGTTGTTCTTGGAATTGTGGTCTGTTCATTTGGGCTTCAGAATGGTGTGGAGAGAATTACAAAGATTATGATGATCGGCCTGCTTGCGCTGATGGTTATACTTGCATTCCGCGGGCTCACCCTCAAAGGCGGGCTGGATGGCCTGCGTTTCTATCTGCTGCCTGATCTTGGCAAGGTAAGAGAAGTCGGAGGAGGAAGCATGCTGCGAGGGCTTGGAACCGTCATTGTGGCAGCCATGAACCAATCATTTTTTACACTGAGTCTTGGAATTGGGGCCATGGCGATTTTCGGCAGCTACCTTGGCAAAGATAAACGGCTGCTTGGTGAGGCTGTAAATGTTGCGGTTTTGGATACTTTTGTGGCAATCGTTGCGGGGCTGATTATTTTTCCGGCATGTTTTGCATTTGGCGTCAGTCCGGACAGCGGTCCGAGCCTGATTTTTATCACACTGCCAAACGTATTTCTGGAAATGACAGGCGGAAGAATCTGGGGAACACTTTTCTTTTTGTTTATGTCATTTGCGGCATTTTCAACAGTCATTGCAGTGTTTGAGAATATCATTGCCTGCTGTATGGAAATGTGGAACATCGGCAGGAAAAAGGTTGCAGCCGTTAATCTGGTGCTGATCATCGTGCTCTCCCTGCCCTGTGCACTCGGATATAATGTGTTAAGCGGTATTCAGCCGCTGGGGGACGGGACGGCAATTCTGGATCTGGAAGACTTTATCGTCAGTAATATCCTGCTTCCGCTGGGATCACTGGTCTATCTCGCATTTTGTACCTGGAAATGGGGCTGGGGATTTAAAAACTATCAGACAGAGGCCAATCTGGGAAGCGGCCTGAGGGTGCCGGGCTGGCTCAGGGGATACGTCGCCTATGTGCTTCCGGTATTAGTGCTGGCATTGTTTTTGCAGGGAATATTACGCTGATTGAACAGTATGGAAAGAATTCCGTTATGCGGGATTCTTTCTTGATTTTATCATTAGGAAGGGAAAGCAGATGAAAAGAAAGAAGATAGAAGCGGTAGTGTTTGATATGGACGGCGTAATGTTCGACAGCGAGCGGATCGTACAGTACTCATGGGATCTTGCGGGTGAAAAGTTGGGGTATGGAAAACTGGGGCACCATATCTTTCAAACAATGGGTCTGAATGTGGTCAGGAGGGAAGCGTATTTTAAAAAATGCTTCGGGGATCAGTTTCCATTTGCACAATTTTGTGATGAGTACCGCAGGGTATTTCAGGATTATGTGGATGAGAATGGGCTGCCGGTGAAACTCGGGCTTTATGAACTTCTTGAGACCCTGAAAGAGAAAAAGATCAAACACGCAGTTGCGACCTCCTCAAGCCACGACCGTACGATGAAAAATCTGGAAGGGGCAGGGCTGACGGAGGAGTTCCAGGCTGTAATCACGGGGGAAATGGTATCAGAGGCGAAGCCTTCCCCGGAGATCTACATAAAAGCGTGCAGGATGCTTGAGACAAGGCCTGATTCTGCACTTGCACTGGAGGATTCCTATAATGGCATCCGGTCTGCACATAGCGCAGGAATGACGGTGGTGATGATCCCCGATCTGCTTATGGATTCATCGCCGGTTGATGAACTGCTGGACGCAAAACTGGAATCACTGTCTGAAGTTGTAGCCTGGATGGAAAAACTGAACTGAGGGATCAGCAGATTGAAAAAGAGCCGTACTCCACTGCCTGCAGGCGCTGTGGAGTCCAGCTCTTTTTGTTAAAAAAAGTGATGGTCAGCATGAAAAAGGGAATGTATTTGCCGGTTCACACTATTTGGCAGCCTTTTGGGCATAAGTTGTGGTGACTAAGTCGTTATAGGCAGCACGGCTGCTGAGTTCCCCTGAACTTTCCAGTATATCCTGGAGCAGATCAAAACTTTTTTCTTCAAAGATCAGATTGTCTTTCCAGGTCTCCTGGTCATGATAACGCTTGACGATCGTAGTCAGCGTCTTAAGATCTGTTTCTTCAAACTGAGGCTGAATGACTTTCGCAATTTCTTCGGCAGAGTGAGAGTTTACATAATCCATACCCTTCTGTAGTGCATCCGTGAACTTTTGGACAACTTCCGGGTTCTTTTCCATGTAGCTGCCTTTGGCACTGTAGGCGGTATAAGGAACATAACCTGAATCGACACCCAAGGAAGCAATGACATAACCGGCGCCTTCTTGTTCGAGGAGTGTTGCGCCTGGTTCAAACTCAACGGTGAAATCAGCCTGACCTCCGGAAAAGGCAGCTGCAGTGGAACCAAAATCAATACTTTGGTCGATATTCATATCTTTTTTTGGGTCCAGTCCATGTTGTCTCAGGATATACTCGAAAACCATCTGCGGCATTCCGCCTTTTCGGCCTCCCAGTATATCATGACCTTTCAGGTCGGACCACTGGAAATTCTCCACCGGTTCCCGTGCGACAAGGAAATTTCCGGCGCGCTGTGTCAGCTGAGCAAAATTGACGACGGGGTCTTTCGCTCCTTCGAGGGACGCGTAGATTGACGCCTCAGCACCCATGAAACCGATATCTGCTTCCCCGGAGAGGACAGCAGCCATTGTTTTGTCAGCGCCGTATCCCGTGACAAGTTCCAGATCAAGACCTTCTTCTGTGAAATAGCCATTTTCAATGGCGACATACTGAGGAGCATAGAAGATAGAGTGTGCTACTTCATTCAGGGTAACTTTGGTGAATGTCTCCTCCTTGCCGCAGCCGGAAAGCGTCACACCGCACAACAGCAGGACAGTGACACAGGCAATCAGCCACTTTTTCATAACATACCTCCAACATAACTCTAATGCTATAATATATTAAAAAAAATAAAAAAGGTGATGGGGGAACCAAAATTCAACTTGTTTCAGACGAAGAATGCGAGTAGAATGGAACAAAAGTAATAAATAAACAATAGGACCAGAACGGAGGAGATTGATGATGAAACTGGGATTTATCGGGTGCGGTAATATGGGATCGGCAATATTGAACGGTATTTTGAAATGTCGGATGGTGACGCCGCAGGAAATTATGGTGTCGGACAAGAATGAACGGGCGGTACGGCAGGCGCAGCAGGAGAAGGGCGTGCAGGGGACGGATGACAACTGTGCAGCAGTGCAGTTTGCAGACATTTTGTTTCTGGCAGTCAAACCGCAGTACTATGAAGGCGTACTCAAAGAGATCAAAGAAGTAATCAGTGACAGTCAGATTGTAGTATCTATCGCACCGGGAAAGACGCTCGACTGGATCGGAGAACGCCTGGGAGAGAACTGTAAAATTGTAAGAACGATGCCAAATACACCGGCTCTTGTGGGAGAAGGTATGACGGGAGTTTGTAGAAATAAAAATGTGACAGATGAAGAGATGGAGACAGTGACCGGTATCCTGTCAAGCTTTGGAAAGGCGGAAATAGTTCCCGAAAATCTGATGGACGTTGTGGTTTCAGTGAGTGGGAGTTCACCTGCGTATGTATTCATGTTTATTGAGGCGATGGCTGATGCAGCAGTTGCTGATGGCATGCCAAGGGCGCAGGCATATGAATTTGCAGCACAGTCCGTTCTCGGCAGTGCAAAACTGATGTTGGAGACCGGGAAACATCCAGGGGAATTAAAAGATATGGTCTGCTCTCCAGGTGGAACCACCATCGAGGCAGTGCGCGTCCTGGAGAAGCAGGGTTTCAGAAGTTCTGTGATCGAGGCAATGAAAGCCTGCGTGAGAAAAGCAAAAGGATTATAATGCGTTGTCGCGGAAATCAAATAAATCCTTCATGGAGACATCAAGTGCTTCGGCAATATCGAACAGCTTATTCAGAGAAATGGAAGTTTTTCCGTTAGGCGCTTCGATATTGCTCATATGCGTTCTGCTGATATGTACGGCTTCAGCGAGTTCCATCTGAGTCATACCCCTTACCTTTCGATAGTAGGCAATGGTCAGACCTAACAGGCGAAGTTCGTTCATTCGTTTGTAGTCCATGGTGTCAAGTCTCCTTTCCTGCAATCTATACTTATAGTGTAGACTTTTGAAAGGGAATGAAAACAAAGCCAAAGTGAGACTGTGCAAACTATATCTGTACATAAAGCAAGGAAAATGATAAATAAGATAAATAAAGCATCGCAAATGACGAAAAAGTCAGTTTGCCATGCTTTATTTTTGAATGACGTTTAAAGAGCGCATCATATCGTATCACGAAAATTGAATAAATCCATCATGGAGATATCAAGTGTTTCTGCGATGTCGAACAGCTTATTGAGAGAAATAGAAGTTTCTACGTTGGGTGCTTCGATGTTGCTCAGGTGTGTTCTGCTGATTTTGACAGCTTCCGCAAGTTCTAATTGTGTCATACCTCTCATTCTGCGGTAATAGGCGATGGTCAGACCCAGGAGGCGCAGCTCATTCATCCGTTTGTAATCCAAGGCGTCAAGTCTCCTTTCTGCAATCTATACTTATAGTTTAGACATTTGAAAGGCAATAAAAACAAACTAATAATATGCAATTGCAAATGAATATTTTGCAATTAAAAAATATAGAATAATATAAGAAAAATAAAGCATGGCAAAATCCGGAAAACCGAGAATTGCCATGCTTTTTTCAGGTGCCGTCAAACAGACTCAGGGTACTGTTCTGATAGCGGGGGGAATGGGTGACATCTTCACCAAACCAGTCTGGCGGAGTAAATGCAGCGGCAGCCTCTTCGCTTTTGAACTCTACCTCTGCGAGTTGAAGTGTTTCGTATGGGAAATCAAAGAGGTCGAGTTCAATCTTCAGATTATCAGCAATTGGAATCAGGTAGCGCGTTTTAGACAGTATGATGCCGTCAGCCTTTTTCCTTAAATGCAGATATGCCTCTTCAGTCAAAGGCAGGTTATATTCTTCCCGGGAAAGGAAGCCTTTTGACTTATAAGTTAGGATGTATTCTTCATTCTGACGGCGGACTCTGACAACAGGGTCGGTACAAAGATAGGCCTGTTCGATTTTTAAAAAATCATACTGTGAAAGATTTTCCGGCAGTGACCGGATTAAAAATTTTCGTTCAATTTCCATGCGGAATCACCTCCTTTTCAAGTATTATATCACATTTTATTTGATTTATGATAAATTTGAAAAATAGCAAACTATCGCATTGCAAACATAAAATAAGAATGATATACTGAACATAAAAACGGGCAGTGCAAAACATTGCTGCTGTTTTGCACGGAGTCTTGTACGAGGGATTAAAGGAGGGAGAATTTTATGGTCAGGATACTTGAAAAAACCCCAAACCACAGAAATAACAGATCACCCCTGCTGCGTTCGACGGGGAATGTGAAAGCATTCACCAGATGTGCCGGCGGAAGTAATCTGGAAAAAGAATTAAACATTAGTGCGTCGGAAGAAAAGATGCTGCTTAGAGATAAGGAAGTCATAAGAAAAAAAATCATGAACACAATCAAATCCATGTAACGCAAAAAAGAGTCCTGACAAGGGCGGCACTCATAAAACATTCTTTCCTTAACCTCCCAAAATGCAGTGCGTATGACAATCAGAAATTTTTTTCCATAGAGAGGGCGTCCAGCACCTCGCCCATCTGCATTTCTTCCGCAAAAAAGCCGGGGGCATGGTAGACCGTCCCGTCCTCCAGATATAAGTCCAGCTGGTCGGGCAAACGCAGTTGCTTCCTGTTATCAGGACCGTTCGGTTTGACTTCACGAGGGAATACGGGTTTGGAGAACAGCAAGCAAATCCGGTAGGTCTCCACACTGGAAAAATGAGCGTTTCGGCATTACTGTCTCTGCGCTCATTTTTATTTTTGGGGAAGTCCCCCAAGCTCCTTGTTAACCGATCAGTTTGCCAAAAAAACTTATTGCGTTGTCCGTATCAGCTTTGTCAGGATGCCCCTTTGCTATGCCGCCCACCAACTTGAACGGCCCGAATGTATTAAATCCGGGACAGCCGAATGCCCCTTTGATTTTTGCCGATTTTTCCAAAGCAACTGTTTCGATTGCCCTCGTGTAGCCTTCTCTTTTGCCGCCATAAGTATAAATGAAAAATACAGGCTTATTGCGCGGAAGATTTTTTTCTGCAAACTCCAGAACCGATTTATGAAATTTGGAATAGTAGATACCGGAGGCAAAACCAACCATATCATAATCTGTAAGGTCAAACTCCTGTGTTTTCGTTGCGTCAATCAATGTCACTTCGTATTTGGCAGAAATGACATCCAGAAGTTTCTTTGTATTTTCATGGTGTTTAGAATAATAAACAATCGCTGTTTTCATGGGTGTCTCTCCTTGACTTTGTTTAGTATCTTTATTATACTGTGTATAGAAATCATATGCAAGTACGCAGTTTGAACATACATAGTATGATACATGATACTGGAGGACTACCATGAAAAAAGATATTACCGCGGAAGAATATTTGCAAAAAGTGTTGTCGAACGAAGTGCATAACGATTGCCCTATGAGAAAGACCTTAGAACTGTTAAACGGCAAGTGGAGAACGCATATTATCTATGAACTTTGCAAACATCCATCCTGCCGTTTCGGAGAGCTGAAAAAAGCATATCCCCGTATTACAAATACGATGCTGACAACAACGCTTCGCGATTTGGAAAGCCTCGGAATTATCCACAGGGAGCAATTCAACGAAATACCCCCTCATGTAGAATATTCGCTTACAGATAAAGGAAAAGCATTGCTTCCTGTTTTCTTTGAACTGGCAAAATGGGGGGAGACATACATTGGAGAAGAATAATTAGTTTCAAAAATACTGCTGTTCTTTTCAAAAAGTGCGCTCCAACTTGGACGGTTGAAGTTCGTGCCTGAATATCCCTCGTCTACAAAGAGCACAAGATTTTTGAAGCTGCTTCCTTTGCGTATTTACTTAAAAACGCCTTTTGATTTACAATGCTGTTGCTGTCGCCCTGCAATTCGTCGCCGCGAGATAAGCGGCAGTAAAGGGCGGTAAGTTTGCTCCTTTCGTTGGCGGGCAGTCTGCCGTCCAGGATTGTATGTACTCATTTTACCGGCTCCTGCCTTTTTGATCAATTTCTTTTTGCAGATTTTCCTGTTCCATAAGGCGTAAAACTTTGTGAGCAATGATTTCTGCCCGTCATAGCTGCCTGTTTTTCCTCTCACTACCTACAACACCGTACAGGGTGATTCTGCCGAAGGTTTGAGAGAGATTTTTCAAATTTTCTTCTTCACTTTTTGATACGGAAAAGTTTCGGAAATACCAAAAAAAGCAGCAGTGATTTTAAGGTCACTGCTGCTTTTGGCGGTCAATCTTAGTTGTCAATCTGATTTTCTTTATAAGTCTTTCCCCATTCTTCCATAGCGTTCATAATCGGACGCATAGATTCCCCTAAATCACTTAACGCATATTCAACACGGGGCGGCACTTCCGGATAGACGGTACGGGTAATGATACCATCCTCTTCCATAGAACGAAGGCTGTCAGTCAACACCTTTTGACTGATTCCCTCTAAATCTTTGCGCAATTCATTAAAACGCCATGACCGCTGCAACAGGTTTCGCATAATCAACAATTTCCACTTGCTTCCGATCAGCTGGACAGTGGTTGCCACAGGGCAGGAGGGCATTTCTTCTTTTGTCAACATAGGCGTACCCCTTTCCAATAGTTCAAAAATGAATGCTGCATTTAAATTATAGTGTATCAACACTTTTTTCACAAGGGTAAGTTACAAAAAGGTGACTAAGTAATAGAATTGTGCGTACTTTTTTTCGTGATTGCCCTGCGATACAATACAGTCAAGGAACAGGAAATGTTCCCAAAATAAAAAACGGAGGTAATCATTATGGCACTTTCTAATCTGTTTGGTTGGACAAAGAAAAATGAGGAGGCAGTGGCTTCTGCCTGCGGTGCTGGCGACAAGCCGGAAGAAAAGCCCGCCGCTTGTGGCGCTGCCTGCGGTGCTGGTGACAAGCCGGAAGAAAAGCCTGCCGCTTGTGGTGCTGCCTGTGGTGCCGGCGATAAATAAGCACTGAATATCAGTCGTTTCCGGTAAACAAACCTGTTTGCCGGGAACAACTTCAAAATTATCTGGTTTTGTTTTGCCGGTTGCTATAGACATTTTGATGATTTCAAAGCGAGGAAAATGATATGAAAGAATATTTTGCGTTTCAATGGCACATTACAGACGAGTGCGACCAACGCTGCAAGCACTGTTATATTTTTTCGGAAGATAACTGTAAAAAGCTGGACGCTATGAACTGGGAGCAAATGCAGGAAACCTTTTATAACTGTCTTGATTTCTGCAAGGTGTATAACCGTCTGCCCTACTTTTATATAACGGGTGGTGATCCTATTTTACACCCGGATTTTTGGAAGCTGCTTGCCCTGTTAAAAGAACATGAGATTCCGTTTACCATTTTGGGAAATCCCTTTCATTTGACAGATGAAGTCTGCAGGAAACTGAAAGACTATGGCTGCCAGAAATATCAACTCTCTCTGGACGGGATGAAAGCGACCCATGACTGGTTCAGAAAACCCGGCTCTTTCGACTGTACCCTTGAAAAAATCAGTTGTATCAAAAAAGCTGGAATCCGTTCTGTGATTATGGCAACCGTATCCGGCACAAATATCAGAGAGATCCCGGATATGATTGATACAGTTGTAGAGGCAGGCGTCGATGTATTTGCCTTTGCCCGTTACTGTCCTACCAGTGAGGAAAAAGACACCGGCATGACCCCACAGGAATATCGGGAATTACTTGATACCTGTTATCAAAAATTTCAGCAGTATGAAGCCGCAGGCTGTACCACCTACTTCAACAAGAAAGACCATCTTTGGACGCTCTATGAGTATGAAAAGGGTATTTTTAAAATCCCAGAGGACGCACAGGACAGTATGATTTATGGGGGCTGTAACTGTGGGAACTGCCACATGACAATTTTGCCCACAGGCGACATTTACGCCTGTCGTCGCGTCCAGAACAGCAGGGCTGGCAACGTGTTTACAGAGCGGATTGCTGATGTGTGGATTTGTCAAATGGAGCAATATCGGCAGTACAGTAAATTTGAAAAGTGTTCAAAATGTGAATTGTTATCTTACTGCCGGGGCTGTCCTGCGGTTGCCAGTGGAAAGGATGGTAATTTTTATGCGGCAGACCCTCAATGCTGGAAAGAGGTGTAGATATGAAATTTTTTGATTTGGTAAAGGTTCGCCGTTCTGTCCGAAAATACCAGAACAGGCAAATTGAACGGGAGGATTTAAAGAAAATTATAGAAGCAGGGCTTTATGCTCCCAACGCTGGCGGTGGTCAACGAACAATCATTATTGCCATTCACAACAAAGAACTGTGTGAAAAAATCGGAAAACTCAATGCAGCAAAATTTGACAGGAGCAAATTAGCAGGCTCTTATGTATCAAAGGAACAGCCCAGCTTAATCGACGACCCTACGATAAAAAGCGGTTTCTATGGTGCACCTACCGTCTGTGCGGTTTTTGCCCCAAAGAATTTTCTGTACAGTGTTCCCGATGCTTTCTGCTGCGGGGAAAACATGGTGCTGGCGGCGACTGAACTCGGGCTTGCATCCTGTATCGTGGCACGAGGGGAGGAAACCTTTGAGAATGAGATCGGGGAGGAACTCCTCAAAAAATGGCACATTCCAGACAACTACATTGCCCGTTGCTTCGTCCTTTTGGGCTATTGTGAGAGAGAATATCCACAGGGCAAACCGCGAAAAGAAAACCGCAGTTTGATTGTCGAATGAGAGGAATATATGGACGCACAGACTTGTTTGAAAAAACTGCAATATGTAGGCGTATTAAATTTTGCTACTGTGGGGCTGGACGGAACACCGCAGGTACGGTGTATCAGTGCCATTCACTATGAGCAGAACGCGCTCTATTTCTTTACCGCAAGAGGAAAGGATTTTTGCAGAGAGCTTTTACATGACGGACAGGTGCAAATTTTAGCTTATACCCGTTATAAAGAAATGATTCGTGTTACTGCAAGGGCTGTTCCCGCAGCAGAAGCAGAACAAAAAAATTATATTGACCTTATTTTTCAGGAGCAGCCTTATCTTGAAAATGTATACCCGGGCAAGACACGGGAAATCGGGACTGTTTTTGCTGTCCGAGATATGCAAATTGAATATTTCAATTTGGGTGTCAATCCGATTTTTCGAGAACAGTATCTTGTGGGGAATGGCAGGAATAAGCCAAAAGGCTATGAAATAACCAGCCATTGTATCGGCTGTGGGACTTGTGTAAAAGGTTGTCCTCAACGGTGCATCAAATTGGAAAAACCCTATCGCATTGCACAGGAAAATTGCCTGCATTGTGGGAACTGCTTTGAACAATGTCCTGTAAAGGCGATTATAGAAAAGAGGTAAAGATTTTATGGAATATAAAAAAATGAAAGACACGATCTATTTGCGCGTTGACAAAGAGGAAAATGTCATGGAAACAATCAAAGAGGTTTGCAGAAAGGAAGCTGTCTGCGGCGGATATTTTCAAGGGATCGGCGCTTGCGGCACAGCGGCACTTTCCACCTACATACCGGGACAGAATGATTTTATCGACCATGAAATTTCCGGTATGCTTGAAATGATCTCTCTCATGGGAAATATCACGGTGGATTGTGATAACCAGCCGTTTTTACACAGCCATGCCGTTTTCTCCCATCTAAATCTATCGGGAGAAATTGCAATTACTGCCGGACACTTAAAAGAAGCTAAAATCAGTTATACCGGTGAAATCATCATCACTTTGGCAGGTGATACTATAGGCAGACAGTGTGACACAAATGCAGGAATTGAGGTGTGGAAATTATTTTAAGGGGTAGGAGGCGTATTGAGTTCATTAACAACCAGTTTGATTTGTTTATCAAGTTCATCTGTCTCAGATTGGACAGATTGAATTAAGCAGATGGTTTGTTGCAACTCGAAGGTAAGAGAACGATTTGAAGAACCGATGGAATTAGTTGCAAGCTCCCTAAGTTGAATAGCTCTTTCTTTACCATATCGTCCATGAGATGCTTTGGAAAGTACACCTGTCAAACGAGTTAAGTGGCAATTCGCAATCGCTTCAGGAGATGGGAAATCGAGTAAAAGCTTGTAGCTAGAAGCCTGGTGAATCGACCATACAAAGCTGGGAAGTTCCGGAAAAATGATATCGATTAGTCTGATAACGGAAAGTTTTTGTTTTGAGCGGTAACCAATCATACGATAACGATGTCTTGTTAGTGGCTTTAGCTCTTGGATTTGGTATGATGAAGGGGAATAGGATTTTGATTCATCAGAAAAGAGCATAGTTGCAATGACTTTGGCGTGGCACTTATCTGTTTTTGTTTTTCTAAGGGTTCCGGCCTTACGAAAAGCATTAGTCACTAAAGGATTCAGTACGGTAATACTAAAACCTTTAGAATCCAGAAAGATTGTAATGTTTGTGCTGTAATGACCTGTTGATTCAAGTCCTATTTTTGCGTTTGAGATATCAGATGAATCAAGAACAGAAATAATGATGTTATAAAGAGTTTCAAAGCCTTCTTTGGAATTAGAAATTCTTAGAGAATCAGTGATAATAACACCATTGGAATCAATAATACAGCAATCGTGTTTGGATTTGGCTACATCAATGCCAATGAATAACATAAAGAGACACTCCTTTGTAAAATATTTACGCTGTGTTTGCGCAAACTCTATGTTGAATGTATCCATGCTATATATAAAACGTCATGCGTTATCTAACTAATTAACAAATGAACATAGAGCTGTGGTTAGAGCCTCCAAAGGAAACAGTCAGCTTATAGGGAAGCTGCCGTAGGTGCGATAACCAATCCACAGCGTCTACAACTGATTATATAAAAAATAATCAAGAAAGGAAAATGTGTAGTGACTTTCCCTATGAGTTCATTATACAAGGTGCTTTTATGAGATTTCGGAAGCAGAAATGTTCGGATAAACGTTCGATAGAACGATTAAAGAGAGAACTTAAAACTGCTGACGCTGTTTTCACCGGCGCAGGCGCGGGGCTTTCTGCCTCTGCCGGATTTGTTTATACTGGCGAGCGTTTTCATCAAAATTTCAGCGATTTTGAAGCGAGGTATGGTTTTCACGATATGTACTCCGGCGGCTTTTATCCCTTTTGCAGCTTAGAGGAACACTGGGCATATTGGAGCCGGTATATTTGGCTGAATCGTTACGAAAATGCACCAAAGGCTGTCTATGATATGCTGTATCAGCTTGTATCGGGAAAAGATTACTTTGTGATTACAACCAATGTAGACCATTGTTTTCAGAAAGCAGGTTTTGATAAAAAGCGGCTGTTTTATACGCAGGGAGATTACGGTTTATTCCAGTGTTCCGAGCCCTGCCATAAACAAACCTACGAAAACCTAGAATTGATTGAGTGCATGATAAAGGAACAAAAGGATATGCGGATTCCCTCTACACTCATTCCACGGTGTCCCAAATGTGGAAAACCTATGACTATGAATCTGCGTTCGGATAATCGTTTTGTGGAGGACGAGGGCTGGAAGAAAGCTGCCAGCCGGTATTCGGATTTTTTACGTCGTCACAAAAATCTGCATATCCTGTTTTTAGAAATCGGTGTCGGATATAATACCCCGGGTATCATTAAGTATCCTTTCTGGCAGATGACGATGCAGAATTCCAAGGCGGTTTATGCCTGTCTGAATCTGAAAGAAGCGGTAGTTCCGCAGGAGATTGCAGGGCAGTCCATCTGTATTCGGGGAGATATTGGAAAAGTGCTGGAGTTATTATAGACAACAGATTCATTTAAAGATTTATATTTACTTTCGTGCAACAGCTGTGTATAATGGTAGCACGAAAGGAAGTGAGTAAATGAAACAGTTTGAGAAGTTGGAAAGCCTCTTGAATGAGCAGGGCGGAATGCTCCAGACATCGGAGGCAGTAAAACGAGGCATTTCAAAGCCGGTATTTTATAACTATGTAAAAGAAAAAAAATTGGAGCAGGCAGCGCATGGAATCTATGTATCGCCTGATGCTTGGATTGATGCCATGTATCTGATTCATATGCGATGTAGTCATGGGGTATTTTCTCACGAGACAGCATTGTTTTTTCATGACCTCACGGATCGCGAGCCCTTGTCCTATTCCATTACCGTTAAGCGAGGATATAGCACTACCCGTTTAAAAGCAGATGGGATTTCTGTTTACACCATTAAGCAGGAACTGCATGAAATTGGGAAGAGTACGGCACAAACACCTTTTGGTCATACGGTTCCGGTGTATGATATGGAGCGAACCATTTGTGATCTGCTGCGCTGCCGGAGCAGAATTGAGATGCAGACATTTCAAGGTGCGCTCAAAATGTATGCCCGCAGAAAAGATAAAGACTTGCGGAGGCTGATGCAATATGCAGGTCTGTTCCGGGTTGAGAAGATTTTGCGCCAGTATTTGGAGGTACTTTTATGATAAAGACTGCAAGACAGTTAAAAGATTTGATCCGCAACCTTTCGAAGGAAAAATCTGCGGACGCACAAATTCTAATGCGAAATTACATGATGGAGCGTTTTCTAGAACGTATTTCTCTTTCGGAGTATCGAGATAACTTTATTTTGAAGGGTGGAATGCTAGTTGCGGCAATGGTAGGGCTGGATGCCCGGTCTACAATGGACTTGGATGCAACAGTCAAAGGAACAAATGTGGATATCACGGATATTGAGAAGTTGATTGCATCCATCATAACAGTTCCTATTGAGGACGGTGTGACATTCCAGTTAAAAAATATTTCTGAAATTATGGACGAGGCGGAGTATCCGGGGATTCGAGTCAGCATGACCACGACTTTTGATGGAGTGGTGACACCGCTGAAGATCGATATTTCTACCGGAGATGCCATTACGCCGAGGGAAGTCCGGTACAGCTTTAAGCTCATGCTGGAAGAGCGCTCTATTGATGTTTGGGCATATAATCTGGAAACCGTACTGGCAGAGAAGCTGGAGACAATTATTACCCGGGCAACAACTAATACCCGCATGAGAGACTTCTATGATATTTACATTCTGAAGCAGCTTCATGGAGGGTATATAAACCCGGTTGTTTTCCGCAATGCCTTGTTGGCCACTGCCCACAAGAGAGAGACAGAGAAATACTTGACTGATGCGAAAGCGGTATTTCAAGAGGTGAAAGACAGCCATATGATGCAGAATCCAAATGCGACGTATGCCTGTCTGAATCTGAAGGATGCGGCTGCGCCTCGTGAGATAGCGGAACGCTCCATCTGTATTCAGGGAGATATTGGAGCAGTACTGGAGTCCTTATAAAAGTATCTTCTAATATTGCAGTTTTTGAATATCTTTCAAAAATGCTATAATCTAAACAATATAGTGGTGGGAAGAATATGGAGGCGAGATATGGAAAAGGAAATTGTACTATTTGAAGATAACGGAATCATACTTGAAGTACCGGTAACTCCAGAAGAGGAAACGGTATGGCTTAATCGTGCTCAAATGGCAGAGTTATTTGACAGAGATATCAAAACCATAGGAAAGCATATTGCGAATGCCAGACGTGAAGAACTGGAAGGTCAAGTGGTAGTCGCAAAATTTGCGACTACCACTCCGCATGGAGCAATAGAGGGAAAAACACAGACACATATGACAGAATATTATAATCTTGATGTTATAATATCAGTTGGTTATCGTGTAAAATCCAGACGAGGCGTAGCTTTTCGAAAATGGGCAAATTCCGTTTTAAAACAATACATTATTAAAGGATATGCAGTAAATAATAACCGTATCAATCAATTGGGAGAGGTGATACGGATTATGAAGCGTACAGAAAATGAATTAGACAGTAGGCAGGTTTTGTTTGTTATAGAAAAATATAGTGAAGCATTAGAGTTGTTAGATTCTTACGATCATCAAAGTATGGTACGTCCTTCGGGCAGTCAGGCCAACTATATTCTTACATATGAAGAATGTAAAAATGTCATTGCGAGCATGAAATTTGGAAATGAGTCTGAATTATTTGGAAAGGAAAAAGATGATTCATTTGCCGGAAGCATTGGAAATATTTATCAATCTTTTGCCGGACAGGAAATTTATCCTACACTGGAGGAAAAAGCAGCGCATTTACTATATTTTGTAACGAAAAACCACAGCTTTCTGGACGGAAATAAGCGCATTGCGGCAACTATGTTCTTGTATTTTTTGGATAAAAACGGAGTTTTATTTATAGAAGGAAAGAAACTAATAGATGACCATACTCTGGTTGCACTGACAATTATGATAGCAGAATCAAGACCGGAAGAAAAAGAGATGATGATTACGGTCATTATGAATTGTTTGAAATGATTCTACGTCATAATTAGCTTCAGTTCTTTCGTGGTGCGCAATAAATATAACACCCCGGGGATTATTAAGTATCTGTTCTGGCAGATGACAGCCCAAAATCCAATTGCGATTTATGCCTGCTTAAACAACGGAGAAGCCGCCTGTACCAGAGAGATTGAAAAACAGTCTATTTGTATCAATCGTGATGTCGGTACGGTTTTGGAAGAACTGCTTGTGCAGGAGGCGGCATAGAGATGGAGAAGCTGGAGCAATTATATGAACTGAACAAAATGCTACTTTCAGAACAGCCGCAGTATCGGAAACAGGCGGCAGCTTTTCCTCTGGAACTACAATCACAATGGCGTTTGTTCCGTTCTCTTGTGAATGCACGAGAGCCGAAACCGATCGGCAGAGCTTTTCTGAAATTGCAGGACAGCTTGCTGAAAAAGATGCTTGCAGAGAAAAGGATTACAAGGATTGATTCCCTGATTCCCTTGCAGGAAAATATCTATTTATGGCAAGGTGATATTACCACGCTGCAGGTTGACGGGATTGTGAATGCCGCCAACAGCGGCTTGACTGGCTGCTATTGTCCTTGTCATAGCTGTATCGACAATGCGATTCATACCTTCGCTGGTGTGCAGCTTCGGTTGGAATGTGCCGCTATGATGAAAGAACAGGGCTATCCAGAGCCAACAGGAAAGGCAAAAATCACAAAGGCATATAATTTACCCAGTCATTCTGTTCTGCATACGGTTGGCCCCATTGTAACGGGACAGCTGTCGGAGAAAGACTGTGCGTTATTAGCGTCCTGTTATCAATCCTGCCTGGAACTGGCAGAGCTGTATCAATTAAAATCGCTTGCTTTCTGCTGTATCTCAACAGGAGAGTTCCGTTTTCCAAATCAGAAAGCGGCTGAAATTGCAGTGAAAACAGTAAAGGCATACTTATCAACGCATACCGTAATGTCTGTCGTATTTAATGTATTTAAGAACGAGGATTATCAAATTTATCATCAGATTATAAGTCGGTGACGCTATCAAAATCTGACATGCCTTTAACGCCTTTTGTAAAATCCTTCTCCGCAATGCAGCAATTAGCGCATACCGCGATTTTGGACGGAAGCAGTTGACCTTGTTTTGAAACATTGCAGTGCACATATCAGGTATTTGTCTATGTTTCAAGGACATTTCCACAGCGATATGCAAGCGATCTTGCAATTTCACTCTGACCGATAGCGAGCAGCAAAGCCAGAGAAAGCTGTCAAGGATAAACTTTTCTGCACCCTGTATGGCAGCTACCTTAATTCAGTTTGTTGGTTGATACTGTTTTATGCGTAGCTGCCCTAACAGGATTCTTTTTGCGCTGCAGAAAGTAGACTTGCAGGCGCAGTTCTGATATAATTATGCTGTTGGTTTTAAAATGAATAAACAAAAATAGGAACTGGAGGAGAAAAAATGGCAAAGGTATATGTATTTTTAGCAGATGGATTTGAAGAAGTAGAAGGTCTTACTACAGTTGATCTTTTGAGAAGAGCCGAAGTAGAAGTCGTAATGACCTCCATTATGGGACGCCATGAGGTTACAGGTGCGAATGGGATCACGGTGAAAGCTGATAAATTATTTGAAGATATAGATGTATCCGATGCGGATATGCTGATTCTGCCGGGCGGACAGCCGGGGACATCAAATCTGGGTGCGTACAAGCCACTGACAGATCTGTTGATGAAATGGAATGCAGAAGGCGGGAAGCTGGCGGCAATCTGTGCGGCGCCGACAGTATTTGGCGGACTTGGAATTCTTAAGGGCAGGAGGGCAACATGCTATCCGGGTTGTGAACATGGATTAGATGGAGCCATTACGTCAGAAGACCGCGTCGTGACAGATGGAAATATTACAACAAGCAGGGGTGTTGGAACGGCGATTTCCTTTAGTCTGGAGTTGATCGCCATTTTTACGGACGAGAAGACTGCAGATACGATAAAAGCTTCTATTGTTTATGGGCATTGACCAGAAGAACTGTGATCTTTGAGTGGTGCGCTCAAGATTTGCAAAAAGTACTGGAAATTTTTAAACTGTTATGCTATACTACAAAAATGACTGTAAGTATGGAGAAGTGCAGATACTTTTCATATAGAGAACGAGGAGGAAAGCAGCAAAATGAGCGTACAAGTTGAAAACTTAGAGAAAAATATGGCAAAACTGACAATTGAGGTATCAGCGGAAGAACTTGAAAAAGCAATCCAGGGAGCATACCTGAAGCAGAAGAACAAAATCAACATGCCGGGATTCCGTAAAGGAAAAGCTCCGCGTGCGATGATTGAAAAGATGTACGGGGTAGGTATCTTTTATGAAGATGCGGCAAATGCCCTGATCCCTGAAGCGTATTCGAAAGCTGTAGATGAAAGCGGACTGGATATCGTATCTCAGCCGTCTATCGATGTTGTACAGCTGGAGAGCAAAAAACCGTTTATCTTTACCGCAGAAGTTGCGGTAAAACCAGAAGTGACACTTGGAGAATATAAGGGTCTTGAAGTTCCGAAAGCGGACCTGGAGGTCTCTGAAGAAGATATTGCAGCCGAACTGAAGAAAGAACAGGAAACGAATTCCCGAATAGTAGATGTTGATGACAGAGCAGCAGAAAATGGTGATACCGTAAAACTGGATTTTGAAGGATTTGTAGACGGAGAGGCGTTTGCCGGAGGAAAAGGTGATGACTATCCGCTTGTGATTGGTTCCAACTCCTTTATTCCTGGTTTTGAAGAACAGCTGATAGGTGCCAAAATCGGTGAGCCGGTTGAGGTCAATGTAACGTTCCCGGAGGAATACCAGGCAGAAGAGCTTGCAGGGAAACCGGCAGTGTTTAAATGCAAAATAAACAAAATTGAAATGAAAGAACTTCCGGAACTGGATGATGACTTCGCAAAAGATGTTTCTGAGTTTGATACACTGGAAGAATATAAAGCGGATATCAAAGAAAATCTGGCTAAGAAAAAAGCAAAGGATGCAAAGCGTGCAAAAGAAGATGCTGCCGTAAATAAGGCAGTGGAGAATGCCGAGATGGAGATTCCGGAGCCGATGATTGAGAATCAGGTAAATCAGATGATTGACGATTTCGCAAGAAGAATGCAGGCTCAGGGGCTTTCCATGGAACAGTATGTACAGATTACGGGTTCTACACCGGATATGATGAGAGAGCAGATGAAACCTCAGGCTCTGCAGCGTATTCAGAGCAGATTGGTACTGGAAAAAATTGCAGAAGTTGAAAATATTCAGATCCCCGATGAAAGACTTGATGAAGAAATCGCTAAAATGGCAGAGATGTACAAGATGGAAGCAGATAAGTTAAAAGAGCTGATGGGTGATTATGAAAAAGAGCAGATGAAGAAAGATATGGCTGTTCAGGAAGCAGTTACATTGATTGCCGAGGCAGCAAAAGAGGTTTAATATCTTTCTGGTTAAGGAGAGTGTAGAAATGAGTTTAGTACCTTATGTCATTGAACAGACCAGCCGCGGTGAACGGAATTATGATATCTATTCCCGCCTGCTGAAAGACAGAATTATCTTTCTTGGAGAAGAGGTTAATGATGTTACGGCAAGCCTTGTAGTGGCACAGCTGCTGTTTCTGGAATCTGAGGATCCCGGAAAAGATGTGCAGCTGTATATCAACAGCCCGGGAGGATCTGTAACAGCGGGTATGGCGATTTATGACACGATGCAGTATATCAAGAGTGATGTTTCCACAATCTGTATCGGAATGGCTGCAAGCATGGGAGCATTTCTGCTTTCGGGCGGCACGAAAGGAAAACGTTTTGCGCTTCCGAATGCCGAGATCATGATTCACCAGCCGTCCGGAGGAGCTCAGGGACAGGCAACTGAGATTAATATCGTGGCAGAACACATTTTAAAAACACGAAGTAAATTAAATGCTATTCTGGCGCAGAACACGGGACAGCCAATTGAGGTAATCGCAGCGGATACAGAAAGAGATAATTATATGTCCGCGGAAGAAGCAAAAGCGTATGGCCTGATTGACGGTGTGATCGCGAACAGATAAGGTATGAAATTGTATAAGGCTCCTGCCTGCCCGGCGGGGGTCTTATGTGGCATTTACCCAATCATGGGTTTTGGAAAGGATAGAACGGTATGGCAGTTAAAGGGGAAAGTAAAATCAGATGTTCCTTTTGCGGTAAAACAGAAGATCAGGTGAAAAAACTGATTGCTGGGCCGGATGGAGCCTATATCTGTGACGAGTGCATTGAGATATGCGCGGAAATTATGGATGAGGAGCTGGAGCAGGAAGAGGCTGCCGGATATGACGGCATCAATCTGCTGAAACCGCAGGAAATGAAAGAGATTCTGGACGATTATGTGATCGGACAGGAGCAGGCGAAGAAGGTACTTTCAGTCGCTGTATATAATCATTACAAAAGAGTGCTTGCAGACAGCGGCATGGATGTTGAACTGCAGAAAAGCAACATTCTGATGCTGGGTCCTACCGGGTCCGGTAAGACTTTGCTCGCGCAGACGCTTGCAAGATTATTGAATGTTCCGTTTGCCATCGCTGATGCAACGACGCTCACAGAAGCCGGCTATGTCGGAGAAGACGTGGAAAATATTCTGCTGAAGATCATACAGGCAGCTGATTATGATATCGAGCGCGCACAGCATGGTATTATATATATTGATGAAATTGATAAAATCACAAGAAAATCTGAAAATGCTTCCATCACCAGAGATGTTTCCGGTGAAGGTGTACAGCAGGCGCTTCTTAAAATTCTGGAAGGAACCGTAGCCAGTGTTCCGCCCCAGGGAGGCAGAAAACATCCGCATCAGGAGTTTATTCAAATTGATACGACGAATATTCTGTTTATTTGCGGCGGTGCTTTTGAGGGTCTGGATAAAATCATAGAAACACGTCAGGATACAAAATCCATTGGATTTAATTCGGAAATCGCAAGCGAAAAGAAAAAGAGCATCGGAGAGGTGCTGCAGCAGGTAATGCCACAGGATTTTATCAAATTCGGTCTTATTCCGGAGTTTATTGGGCGTGTGCCGGTTGTCGTGACGCTGGATGCGCTGGATGAAAAAGCACTTGTCCGTATCCTGAAGGAGCCTAAAAACTCTCTCGTCAGACAGTATGAAAAACTGTTTGAGATGGATGGAGTGGAGCTTAATTTTGATGAAAACGCACTTGAAATGATTGCAGTAAAGGCTATGGAACGTAAGACCGGAGCCAGAGGTCTGCGGTCCATTATGGAAAATACAATGATGGATCTGATGTACCAGACGCCGTCAGATAATACGATACGGAAATGTATCATAACGAAAGATGCAGTGGAGGGGAAAGGGGAGCCTATCATTACCAGAGGGGAGCCGTCTTTGCCAGCGCCAAAAAAGACGCCAAAGAAGCGCAGGGGAGCTTCCGTAACGGCCTAATGCCGGGGAGATTCTCATGAGGTTCTTCTCCCGCAGCTGGATTGGAGGAGATTATGAACGAATTGATAAATGTGCTGCCGGCGATAGCACTGCGCGGCACGACGATATTACCGGATATGATTGTGCACTTTGATATCAGCCGGGAAAAATCAGTACGAGCAGTAGAAGAGTCAATGCTGCGTGATCAGAATATTTTTCTGATCACGCAGAAAGATCCCACAGTAGAAGAGCCGGGGATGCTGGATTTATATAAAACAGGTACGATTGCAAAGATCAAACAAGTGGTAAAACTGCCAAAACATGTGCTGCGTATTCTGGTGGAGGGACTGGAACGTGCAGAGCTTTTGAGCTTTGTAAATGATGATACGTTTCTGGAAACAGAGGTGGCGTGTTATGAAAAATCTGAGAGCATACCCGTTTCCAATAATGCGAAAGAAGCAATGCTGCGTAACCTGAAAGAACTTTTTCTGACATTTTGTCAGGAAAACCAGAAAATCAGCGGGGAACTTGCCACGCAGATTCTGGAAATGGAAGATCTGGAAAAGGTTGTGGATCAGATTGCGATTAACCTGCCGCTGCCGTACGAGCAGAGACAAAAGCTTCTGGAAGCAGTGACGATTGCAGAACGGTATGAGCTTCTGGGAATTTTGATGGCAAATGAAATCGAGATCATGCAGATCCGAGCCGAACTTCAGGGGAAAATCAAGGAACGAATTGATAAAAACCAGCGGGAGTATATTCTGCGGGAACAGTTAAAGCTGATCCGGGAGGAACTCGGTGAGGATAATTCCGTAACGGATGCCGACCGTTTCACAGAGGCGGTAGATAAATTAAAAGCGCCAAAAGAAATTAAGGAAAAGATTTTAGAAGAAGTCAAACGTTTCCGCAGTATCGGAAATAATTCCTCTGAAAGTTCCGTGATGCGCGGTTATATAGAGACGCTTCTGAAAATGCCCTGGGATAAGGTGTCCAGGGATAATCAGAATATTGAAAAAGCGAAAGACATTCTGGAACATGATCACTATGGGCTGGAAAAAGTCAAGGAACGCATTCTGGAATTTCTTGCGGTGCGCACACTGACCAAGAAAGGTGAAAGCCCGATTCTGTGCCTGATCGGCCCTCCGGGAACCGGAAAAACATCCATAGCCCGTTCTGTTGCAAGGGCACTGAATAAAAAGTATGTCCGTATTTGCCTCGGAGGCGTGAGGGATGAGGCGGAGATACGCGGGCACCGCAGGACGTATGTGGGGGCGATGCCGGGAAGAATCGCCGTAGGACTGCAGCAGGCAGGCGTTAAAAATCCACTGATGCTTCTTGATGAGATTGATAAAGTCAGCAGCGATTACAAGGGAGATACGGCTTCTGCGCTGCTTGAGGTACTGGATTCTGAACAGAATAACAAATTTACGGATCATTATATCGAACTTCCGCTGGATTTGTCAGAAGTGCTGTTTATTGCCACGGCAAATGATATACAGACGATTCCACGTCCGTTGCTGGACCGTATGGAGATTATTGAGGTCAGCAGTTATACAGAGAACGAGAAGTTCCATATTGCGATGGAACATCTGATTCCGAAACAGATGAAGGCACATGGACTGAAAGACGGTCAGCTGACAATTGAGAATGAAGCGCTGGGAGTTATTATCAGCGGCTATACAAAAGAAGCCGGTGTCCGGAGTCTTGAACGTAAGATCGGTGAAATTTGCAGAAAGACTGCACGCAGGATTCTTGAGGAACATCAGGATAAGATTACAGTGACGGAAGGCAATCTGGAGCAATTTCTGGGACGTGAAAAATACAGTTTTCAGAAAAAGAATGAATCTGATGAGATTGGTATTGTAAGAGGTCTTGCCTGGACCAGTGTCGGAGGTGATACGCTGCAGATTGAAGTCAATATTATGCCTGGAAAAGGTGATTTCCTGCTGACGGGTCAGCTGGGAGATGTGATGAAAGAATCGGCTCAGGCCGGTATCAGCTATATTCGTTCGGTTGCTGCTGAATACGGCATTTCCGATGAGTTTTTCAAAGACAATGATATACATATCCATATACCGGAGGGTGCTGTGCCGAAAGACGGACCTTCCGCAGGCATTACGATGGCGACGGCGATGCTGTCGGCGATTACCGGGAAGCCGGTTCGGGCGGATGTGGCTATGACAGGCGAGATTACGCTTCGCGGGAGAGTGCTTCCGATCGGCGGCCTGAAGGAAAAACTTCTGGCTGCTAAGATTGCCGGCATCCGCAGAGTCCTCGTTCCGGAGAAAAACAAACCGGATGTGGAAGAGATCCAGGGGGAAATCAAAGAAGGCCTGGAAATTGTATTCGTATCTCAGATGAAGGAAGTACTCGAGCATGCTCTGGCTTAGGAGAACAGTATGGTTATTAAAAATGTATCACTTGATATCGTCTGCGGGATCACCAGCACGCTGCCGGAAAACGGTATGCCTGAAATTGCCTTCGCGGGGAAATCAAATGTCGGGAAGTCGTCTCTGATCAATGGTCTGATTAACCGGAAGGCTCTGGCGCGTACCAGTGCGCAGCCGGGAAAGACGCAGACGATAAACTTTTATAATGTAAACGATGCGCTGTATCTCGTGGACTTGCCGGGGTATGGATACGCTAAAGTATCTGTGGCGGTCAAGGAGCAGTGGGGAAAGATGATCGAGCGGTATCTGCATCAGTCTAAAGTGCTCAAGGCTGTCTTTTTGCTGATTGATATCCGCCATGAGCCTTCTGCTAATGATAAGGCGATGTACGACTGGATCCTGCACAATGGCTTTCAGCCGATCATCATCGCGACGAAACTGGATAAGCTGAAAAAGAGCCAGGTGGCAAGACATGTGAACACGATAAAACAGGGACTGCAAGTGGTTGAGGGAACTCCTGTTGTGCCGTTTTCTGCGCAGACTAAGCAGGGGCGGGATGAAGTCTGGGAACTGATTGAATTGTTTATGACGATGAATCGCGAAGAATAGAATCGTACAGCAGGCCCCTTGTTTGCAGGAGATTGGTATGTTAAGTTCGAGGGATATTCCCTCGAACTTCTTTGGGTTTAAGGTGAAGGGAATGGAGAAAAAACAATTAAAACTGACAAAACCATGGGTGGTTTGCGTGCTGGCGCTGCTTTGTACCTTACTGTGGGGAAGTGCATTTCCATGCGTAAAGACGGGGTATCGTCTGTTTGCGGTCAATGGAAATGATACGGGAAGCCAGATACTTTTTGCAGGCTATCGTTTTACACTGGCGGGTGTGCTGACTCTTATGATCAGCTGTATCACCTGTAAAAAGTTTGCAGTACCGGTTAAAGGAATCCGCTTAAGGGTACTTTTGCTGGGCATACTGCAGACGACTGTCCAGTATGTCTTTTTTTACGTCGGTCTCTCCAATACAACGGGGGTGAAGGGATCGATCATCACGGCGTCAAATTCCTTTTTTTCGATACTGCTGGCGCATTTTCTGATTGCGGGTGAGCGGTTGACGATCAGAAAAGGAATGGGATGCCTGTTGGGATTTGCAGGTGTTGTGGTCATTAATTTCAGTGCTTCTGGATTTGGCGGCGGTTTTTCATTTGCCGGGGAAGGTTTTATGATGATCTCCTGTTTCGCCTATGCGCTTGCTGCCGTTTATGTGAAGACTTTTGCCAGAAAAGACAATCCATTTACTATTACTGCATGGCAGCTGCTGATTGGAGGCGTGCTGCTGATCATACTCGGGATTGCTGTGGGCGGAGAAGTTCGTGAGTTTACGCCGGCGGGGATCCTGCTGCTCTTTTATATGGCGGTGATTTCAAGCGTGGCGTTTTCTGTCTGGACACTGCTGCTGAAACACAATCCGGTGGGAACCGTGTCGGTATATGGTTTTATGAATCCTGTATTTGGTGTGTTTTTATCGGCGCTATTTCTGGGAGAGCATGCATTTACGCTGCAGAATCTGGCGGCTCTGCTGCTGGTAAGTGTGGGGATTATTGTAGTAAACCGTCAGATCCCTTGCAGAAAAGCAAAAAATCCGTTACAATAAAGTGCACAAAAACAGAAAGACGGTGGTCTTATGGGAATCATTAAAGCGTCAAAACTGGTGTTTGAATATTTAAAATATGATGAAGAGGGCGGTACCGAGGAGAGCAACAGGGCACTGGATGACATCAATCTTGATGTCAAGGCGGGACAGTTTATCGCTGTTCTCGGGCATAACGGATCGGGTAAATCTACCCTTGCCAAGCATATCAATGCGCTTTTGGTGCCGACAGAAGGAACCCTGTGGGTGGATTCCATGGATACTTCAAAAGAGGGAGAGCTGTGGAAGATCCGTCAGAAAGCCGGTATGGTATTTCAAAATCCGGACAACCAGATCATCGGAACGGTTGTGGAAGAAGATGTAGGGTTTGGTCCGGAAAATCTTGGCATCAGGACAGAGAATATCTGGAAACGTGTCGATGAGAGTCTGGATGCGGTGGGTATGACGGCTTACAGAAAACACTCGCCGAACAAGCTGTCCGGGGGGCAGAAGCAGCGTGTTGCGATCGCCGGTGTGGTTGCGATGCACCCGGAGTGCATAGTGCTGGATGAGCCCACTGCGATGCTGGATCCCAACGGAAGAAAAGAAGTACTGAAAACAGTGCGGGAGCTGAACCGGAAGGAGAATGTGACGGTGATACTCATCACACATTATATGGAGGAAGTCATTTTTGCGGACCGTGTATTTGTGATGGATGACGGGCATGTTGTGATGGAGGGAACTCCGCGGGAAATTTTTTCACAGGTAGAGCAGCTCAAAACATACCGCCTGGATGTTCCGCAGGTGACACTCTTGGCCTATGAACTGAAAAAGTCCGGACTGGATCTGCCGGACGGCATTTTAACGATAGAAGAATTGGTGGATGCGATATGTCAATTAAATTAGAGAATGTCACATATACGTACAGTCCGGGAACAGCATACGAGATGAATGCCTTAAAGGATGTCAATCTGGAAATTCCTCAGGGACAGTTTGTCGGCATAATCGGCCATACGGGAAGCGGAAAATCAACGTTGATACAGCATCTGAACGGATTAATCAGACCGACAGCAGGCAGGGTTCTGTTTGAAGGAAAAGATATCTGGGCGGAGAATTATCCGCTGCGTGAACTGCGGTTCCAGGTGGGGCTTGTGTTCCAGTATCCGGAACATCAGCTGTTTGAATCAGAGGTACTTGCGGACGTTTGTTTTGGACCGGCTAATCAGGGACTGACAAAGGAAGCGTGTGAAAAATATGCCAAGGAAGCACTCTCTCATGTCGGCCTGTCTGAAGCATTTTATGAGAAATCGCCATTTGAACTGTCCGGGGGGCAAAAACGGCGTGTTGCGATCGCCGGTGTTCTTGCAATGAATCCCAAGGTGCTGGTTCTTGATGAACCAACCGCCGGGCTTGACCCAAAAGGGCGGGATGAGATTCTGGATCAAATCGCATATCTTCATAAAACAAGAGGGATTACTATTATCCTGGTTTCGCACAGTATGGAAGATATTGCACGATACGTAGAACGTATTATTGTCATGAACCAGGGAGAAAAGGCGTTTGACGGCACTTGCAAAGAGGTCTTTTCCCATTTTAAAGAACTGGAAGCGATCGGCCTTGCGGCGCCCCAGATCACTTATATTATGCATGCGCTTGAAAAAAGAGGGTTTTCTGTGGATACCACTGCGACGACCATAGAAGAGGCCCGAGAGTCCATACTCAGGGCACTTGGAAAGGATATACCATCATGATCAGAGATATCACAATAGGCCAGTACTACCCGGCGGATTCGATTCTGCACAGGCTGGACCCGCGTGTAAAATTGATTGCCACAATTATCTTCATTGCCAGCCTGTTTGTGTCCAATACATGGACCGGTTATCTTGCGGCGACTGTTTTTCTGGCAGCAGTTATCAAAATCTCAAAAGTTCCGTTTCGGTTTATGGTAAAAGGCCTGAAGGCCATCGTGGTTCTTTTGATGATTACGCTGTTTTTTAATATGATCTTTACCCCGGGGAAACCCGTTTTTCATATCTGGATCATCACGGTTACCAGAGAAGGCGTGGTTTTGGCGGCCAGAATGGGAATCCGGCTGATTTACCTCATTATCGGGTCCTCCGTGATGACGCTTACGACGACTCCAAACCAGCTGACAGATGGCCTGGAACGACTGCTCAAGCCATTGGAGAAGATCAGAGTGCCGGTGCATGACATTGCTATGATGATGTCGATTGCACTGCGCTTTATCCCAATTCTGCTGGAGGAGACAGACAAGATCATGAAGGCTCAGATCGCCAGAGGCGCTGACTTTGAGACCGGCGGTTTGCTGAAAAAGATTAAAAGTATGGTGCCTCTTCTCGTACCACTGTTTATTTCCGCATTTCGGAGGGCAAATGATCTGGCACTTGCGATGGAAGCGCGGTGCTACCATGGCGGTGAGGGGAGAACACAGATGAAACCGCTGGTCTATAAGAAACGAGATGTCTTTGCCTGCCTGATTCTGCTGGCTTATCTGGCGATCTGTATTTTACTGCGGGTATTTGGGAGGTATCTGGTATGAAGCGGGTGAGGCTGACGGTAGCGTATGACGGCACCAATTACTGTGGATGGCAGGTACAGGCAAACGGCAATACGGTACAGGCGGAATTAAATCATCATTTGTCACAGCTTCTGCAGGAGGAAATTGTGACGATGGGAGCCAGCCGCACGGACGCAGGGGTACATGCCCTGGGAAATGTAGCTGTGTTTGACACGAATGCCAGGATTCCGGGAGAGAAGATTTCCTACGCTTTGAATCAGCGGCTGCCGGAAGACATCCGGATCCAGTGTTCGGAAGAGGTGCCGAAGGATTTTCATCCCCGGTACTGTGAGAGTGAAAAGACATATGAGTACCGGATTTTAAATCGTCGTTTTCCGCTGCCCACGGAGCGGTTTTATTCTTATTTTTACCACTATCATCTGAACCTGGAAAAAATGCGCGAAGGTGCGGCATATCTGATCGGTGAGCATGACTTTGCGAGTTTCTGCGGAGCGAATGCCCAGGTAAAGACAACGGTGAGAACTGTGACGGACATCGGCATTGAGAAAGCGAATGACATCGTTGTCATCCGCGTGTCGGGCAAAGGGTTCCTGTACAATATGGTCCGTATTATTGCGGGAACGTTGATTGAGATTGGTAATGGAGCGTATCCGCCGCAGAGGATGAAAGAGATTTTGGAAGCTGCCGACCGGGAAACGGCCGGACCGACCGCTCCTGCGTGCGGCCTTACGCTTGTCAGGATTCGTTTTACAGGGGAATCACGGGACTTTGCCTGATAAAAAAGGCAAAAAAACAGAAAAAATCTGTTGACACGCGTGGTACAGTATAATATAATTATTCAATGTGACAGCGTACGTAAATATCTGATCCAATGCCCCGGTAAAGATATTTTACAATGATAGATATTCACAGAATTACATGTAAATCGATTAACAGGAGGTAAATCCATGAACACTTATATGGCTAACCCAGCTAAGATTGAAAGAAAATGGTATGTAGTGGATGCTGAGGGATGTACATTGGGACGTCTTGCATCTGAAGTAGCAAAAGTTTTACGAGGCAAAAACAAACCGGTTTTTACACCGCATATTGATACAGGTGATTATGTAGTAGTCATCAATGCAGAGAAAATCAATGTGACTGGAAAGAAATTAGACCAGAAAATTTATTACCATCACTCAGAATACGTAGGCGGAATGAAAGAGACTACGCTGAGAGAAATGTTAGCAAAGAAACCGGAAAAAGTGATTGAGCTGGCTGTCAAAGGCATGCTTCCGAAAGGACCGCTGGGAAGACAGATGCTTACAAAACTTAGCGTATATGCTGGTGCAGAGCATCCACATGCTGCTCAGAAACCAGAAGTGTTAACATTTTAAGAGGAGGTAAAAAACATTGGCTAGTGCAAGATATTATGGAACAGGCAGAAGAAAAAAATCAATTGCAAGAGTATATTTAGTACCGGGAACGGGAAAGATTACAATCAATAAAAGAGATATTGACGAGTATCTGGGACTGGAAACACTGAAAGTTATCGTTCGTCAGCCTCTGACAGCAACGGAATCCGTTGACAAATTTGATGTACTGGTAAACGTACACGGCGGCGGATATACAGGACAGGCAGGTGCCATCAGACACGGCATTGCAAGAGCACTGCTTCAGGCAGACTCTGATTTCAGACCGATCCTGAAAAAAGCAGGATATCTGACACGTGATCCGAGAATGAAAGAAAGAAAGAAATACGGTCTCAAAGCTGCACGTCGTGCACCTCAGTTCTCAAAACGTTAATAAATGTTTTCAAAGAGATAATTTTTGGAATACGTTTTTGACTGAAAATGCCGGAAATCTGAGAGTTTGCAACAGTTATCGAGCAATAATAAGACACTTTTTGGTAAGAAGATTACTGAAAAGTGTCTTTTTTATTGTCTGTTACTTTGTAGCGGATTCATGTTCCGGCTCCTTACATATCAGATTGACAGCGTGGGAATACAGGTATGCCTGCAGCAATGAGGTGTACGGTCGATTTCAAGCTGTTCTACAAGTGTGCGCCCCCATAGGCGTCAATCACCGTTTGAAGATTTGCAAGTTTAATATCCTGAAAGACCTTGTTGTAGAGACAAGAAAAGGCGTTGTAGGAAGCGGTAGATCCTTTCACATTACTTTCTGAGACGATTTCGTATTTTTCGTTTTGACCATTCTTCATCCAATTTGCAATTCATATAGTAGGCGAGAGTTTTTTCTTGACGAGCTCTCAGTCGTTCCGGAGAAATTTTCCCATTAAATACAAGAGAACATTCTCAGGCGTCAGATGGTGGCAGCTTTTATTCTATTTCCTAATCCAATCAAATTTATTTTCATGAGATCATAGTGGTTAATAATATCTGCACACGCAACAAAACTGCATATCATGATAATGCGCAATGAAATTGCAGATGCTGCTTGCGAAACAGGGGATAACAAAAAAACTGACAGAAATGGCCGGTGTTTCCAGACAGACGGTATCCTGCATTATTTCAGGGAAGGGCTGTACGGCAATCACGGCATATAAGATCACAAGCGCGTTAGGTGTAACTGTAGAATTCTGAAGTTCGGACAGGCCGTAAAAGTCGGAGAATCCAATGAGTTCAGCTATTATTGTTCGGATAAAATTGATTACAAAAAATCATAGGGTTTGCTATAAGTCAGTCTTATGGCAAACTCTAATTTTTGTATATTGGACGATTCGTGTGATGAGTGATTATAATAACATCATCACAAAAACCTATTAATTAATAGGCTATGGAAAAGGGGTATTTCGTATGGCGCAAATGGAATTGTTAAATGTAACGAAGAAGTTTGATGATGTAGTTGCATTAGACAATATCAATCTTGAAATAGAGCGTGGTGAGGTGATTGTTGAAGGTGAAAAGCTTTCTGATATGTTGTCGGCAAAGATGCTCTGGCATATGAGCAGTCTGATTCTGAAGCGGCAAAAACATATGTAAATATGGTCTGCTCTGTTGGAGTTCATAGCAATTCAATTCATACAAATGGTTTTAAAGAGGATTGCTTTGAAAGATATTTAGTGGTATATTATTTAAAACCTATTTAAAAAATAGGTAATAAAATATAAAGGTGACAAACGATAAATAGTCAAGAGGTTTTTGGAAGTTTTTTGTTTTCGTAAAGAGTGTTAAAGTCTGTTCCCTGCTTCTCCAATGCATAGATGACCCTAACAAGCTTTTTTGCTACAGGAGTGATCGTTACTCTGTGTGGTTTGCCTTCCGCATGTTTCTTTGCATAGTAAGTTGCGAATGTCATATCAAAATGGATTAACGGAAGACAGCAGCTGATGAGGACATACCGGAGCTGGGATGAGCCGTGCTTTACCATTCGCCCTCCGTGTGATTCAGTTCCCGATTCGTTTATACCTGGTTCAATACCTGCAAAAGCAAGCATCTGAGCCGGTGTAGAGAAATTAGATATATCTCCGTATTCAGAGTAGATAACGGCGGCAGATATAGGGCCGATTCCGGGAACGGACATATAGTGGGGATGTACTTCCTCAATCAGCTTGTGGAGTTCTGCTTCAAGTGTGTCAATCTCTTTTACAAGAGATTGATATAGTGTAAGAAGGCTGTTCAGTTCCACATCAAAGACAGAGTGATTTCCAACAAAGGACATGGACATTTTGATATGCCTCCTGATATGTATTTTAGCACTGTTGTCTTTCCCAGGGAGTTCGGCTGTGTAATCACGTAAATAGAAACGTCAAGCGTTAACAAACTGATTAACAGTAATAGACGAAAAGCTGTGGTCTGAGTCACCTCGGAACAGTCAAAGCTATAATGAAATAGATACAGATCCACAGTGCTTATGTAAATATATCAGATTAGGATTGAATTACCCAGTAGAACCTGGGAGAAAGGAAAAATCCAATCACTTTTTAATATGATTGGGTTATACGTGATTAAATGACATTAACACAATTACAATATGCAGTGTCTATTGCAGAAACAAAATCCATGAATAAGGCGGCAAGTAAGTTGTTTGTTTCACAGCCTGCCCTATCAGGTGCTATCCGGGATTTGGAAGAGGAGCTTCAGATCCAATTATTTATCAGAACCAATAAGGGAATCGTGGTTACGACCGAAGGCGAGGAATTTTTAAGTTATGCCAGACAGATGGTTGAACTTGGGAATCTCGTTGAAGAACGATTCGTGAAGAAAAGTATATCCAGAAAGAAATTCAGCGTTTCTATGCAGCATTATTCTTTTGCGGTAGAGGCTTTTATTGAACTGGCTAAAGGATTTGAAATGGGTGAATATGAACTAGCAGTCCACGAAACGAAAACCCATGAGGTGATTGATAATGTAAAGAATTATCGCAGTGAAATTGGGGTGATCTATCAGAACGCATTTAATGAAAAGGCTATACAGAAGATACTTTCAGAAAATGATCTGGAGTTCATTCCTTTATATGATTGCGGCATTTCTGTATTTGTCAGCAAGAAACATCCGTTGGCGAATAAAGAAATCATTATCCTGGATGAGCTTATGAATTATCCATGCCTTTCCTTTGAACAGGGAGATAAGAATTCTTTCTATTTTGCAGAGGAGGTGTTAAGTACGCTACCATATAAACAAATCATTAAGGCTGATGATAGGGCAACTATGTTGAATCTTATGACAGGTCTTAATGGATATACGCTTTGTAGCGGAATTATCTGTCAGGATTTGAATGGAGGAATCTATACTTCAGTACCTTTGGACACGGATGATACGATGACAATCGGATATATTAAACGAAAAAATATACCCCTTAGCCTCTTGGGCAAGGAGTATATAGAGATTTTAAAAAAATATAAATAGCGATTCGAGAAAAACTTCCGGAACACTCCGGGAGTTTTTTAATCCTTTCAGTTTATATGTTATAAATGAATTCAGCAGCTTCTTTTGCAATAATATCTTCTAAAGTGATTCCAGATAGGTAATTGTTGATGGCTTCATACAAACCTTCATAAATTGGAAGGGTCAGGCAATCACCGCATTTTTCACACAAATTGGGGTTGTTGTCCATACAGCTTACCGGGGCAAGGCTTCCCTCGGCACTTTCCAGAATTTCGCGAACTGTAATATCGCTGGGGGACTTTGCTAACCGATATCCACCCATATGGCCTTTGTTTGCATTAAGCAGACTGCTTCTGTTTAGAAATGGGATGATCTGTTCCAGGTACTTTTTCGAAATGTTTTGTCTTGTTGAAATGTCTTTTAGGGCAACAAAGCCATCATTATAATGCTGGGCTAAATCTATCATCATACGCAGGGAATAGCGTCCTCTTGTTGATATTTTCACTTGTCATACCTCCAAATTAATATCTATAAACCTATTATACTATGGAAATGATAGGCTTTCAATCTGATTTCGTACTACATATATCTGTAAAGAATATAAGAAATTCTGATCACTGGTTATTGGATATGATGATTCCTTTTTTCTTTAAATTGAATTGACAAAATCATGGTAAAGGATTATATTAAACACAACATATAAAACCTATGTAATAAGTAGGCAATAGAAGGAGGAGATCGTAATGAAAAGAATGAATAAATATTGTGATAGAGAAATGATGTGTTGTTGTAGTTGTATGGAAAAGTGCAAATATGTTTAAAATACCAGATGGAAACTGAAAGAACATGTAGAACAGGTGCCAGGTTGGTAACTGTTATTTTTTTGCGTTGGCAACATTTCAGGTATCGTATTATTTTGAAAGTGAGGAATAAATAATGTCAGGTATTAAGAAAAGTTCATTGGAATTAGTAGGTAATACACCGCTTCTTGAAGCCAGCAGATACAGTAAACAGGCTGGAGTAACAAATGCAACAATACTTACAAAGCTTGAATATTTGAATCCTGCCGGATCAGTAAAAGATCGCATTGCACTGGCGATGATCGAGGATGCTGAAAATTCCGGTCGTTTAAAATCGGGAGCAACCATTATTGAACCTACAAGCGGAAATACAGGAATTGGTCTCGCAGCAATTGCAACAGCAAAAGGGTATAAAGCAATTCTTACACTTCCGGATACGATGTCAGTTGAAAGAAGAAACCTTCTGAAAGCATACGGTGCTGAACTGGTACTTACCGAAGGTGCCAAAGGCATGAAAGGAGCAATTGCTAAGGCAGAAGAATTGAATAAAGAAATCCCCGGTTCCATGATTCTTGGTCAGTTCAATAACCCTGCAAATCCTGCGATTCACAGAGAAACTACTGGACCGGAAATCTGGAATCAGACAGATGGTAAAGTCGATATCTTTGTAGCTGGTGTAGGTACAGGGGGAACAGTAACCGGAGTTGGTGAATATTTAAAATCCAAAGATCCGAATATAAAGGTTGTAGCAGTAGAACCATTAGGAAGTCCTGTTCTTACAAAGGGAACACCTGGACCTCATAAGATCCAGGGAATCGGAGCCGGATTTGTGCCGGATACTCTGAACACAAAGATATACGACGAAGTTATCGCAATTGAGAATGAGGATGCGTTTGCCGAAGGAAGAGCATTTGCAACATCCGAAGGAATCTTGGTTGGTATTTCATCAGGTGCAGCATTGAAAGCAGCAACGATTCTGGCAAACAGACCGGAAAATGAAGGTAAGGTTATTGTGGTACTTCTGCCGGATTCAGGCGACAGATATTTATCAACGGCACTATTCAATGATTAGAAATAATACAAGAAGTGGAAATGGGAATGAACAATTCGACAAATAGAAGAGGGGCTAAAGTAGATGATACACAGTTGCAAAAAATAAAACAGTTTCTAGGAGAAATATCGTATGGTTCTGTTTTAATAACTGTTCAAGATTCAAAGATAGTCCAGATAGATAAAAATGAAAAAATAAGATTAAAGTAAGAAACTGACCGGACAACCGGAGGTTAAGCAGAACGTACAATTTGCTTGGCTTCCGGTTTTTGGTTCGTTATTTTAATGGCTCTTTTGCCATCGATTATAAAGGAGAAAAAGTATTATGAAGAAAAAAATATTAGCAGTATTAGTTGCCGTTGGAGTAATCACAGGTTTGGCAACAGGATGTGGATCTGAAACAAAAACGCAGACAACGGAATCCGTTGCAGAATCAAAGGAAAGTGCAGATGAAGAAGCAGAAACTGTAAATCTAAAAATCGGTGCTCAGCCTTATCCACTGTATACTCCGGTTTATGTAGCGAAAGAATTAGGATACCTGGATGAAGAGTTTGAGAATATCGGTGCAACTTATGAATGGAATGACTTCAAATCCGGTCCGCTGGTAAATGAAGCAGTCGCGGCGGGAGAAGCGGACATGGGATTCATGGCAGATCTTCCGGCAATCATCGCAAAATCCACAGGTCAGGATATTGAAATTGTATCTGGTGTAGCCTATGGTGAAAAGGGACTTGCCGTTTTAGTAAAACCGGATTCTGAAATAAACAGTGTTGCAGATCTGAAGGGTAAAAAGATCGCATATGCAACCGGTTCTTATGCGCAGCATCTTTTAGCGCTTCTCTTAGAGCAGGAAGGCTTATCTCTTGATGATGTGGAATCCATCAACCTCGGTGCGGGTGACCAACCATTAGCTCTTGAAAGCGGAGAAGTGGATGCAATCGTTATCTGGGAACAGTATATTTCTTTACTTACAAGTGAAGGAAGCGCAAGGGTACTTGCTGATGGTACCGGGATTAAAAAAGGCAATATGGTCAATTATTTTGTGAAAGAATATGCAGAAGCTCATCCGGACGTAGTAAATGCATATAATAAGGCGTTGAAAAGAGCTGATGAATTCTTGGCATCTGATCCGGATGCTGCAGCAGAAGCAGTTTATGAAGATTTTGGCGTAAGTCTTGAAGTTATGAAACAGATCATTACAAATTTTGAATACAATACAGAGATGACAGAAGATGATATTGCAGAAATTACAAAGGTGAAAGATTTCTCCCTGCAGGCAGGAATCATCTCCAACGATGTAGATATGGATGACTTTATCAACTTAAAATATTTAGAAAATCTTAATTAGTTCCTTAAGAAATCATATTAGAAACAGGTTAAATCAGGGTGATGACATGAAGAGAGAAAAATCAACTAAGACAAAAATTGGATATTGGATATTATATTTCGCATTGCCTGTTGCCATATTAACCATATGGCAGCTGGCAGATATGTATGGGATGATCAAGCCATACTCTATGCCATCACTCCGCGCTATTGTGAATGTAACTGTCGATTATTTTAGAAATGGTAAATTACTGGAAAATATTACCGTAAGTTTTATCAGAGTCATTGAAGGCTTTGCAGTAGCTCTGGGCACTGGCTTATTACTTGGAGTTCTGGTGTCCATATTCCCGAAGCTTGAGGTCCTCTTTGACCTGTTAATACAGATTGTCCGTCCGATTCCTCCAATAGCATGGATCCCATTGGCAGTTCTGTGGTTTGGTATTGGTCAGGAATCCAAGATATTTATCATCTTTTTAGGAGCATTCTTCCCGATTTTCGTCAATACCGTGGATGGTATCCAGAGTATAAATCCTGGCTATTTTGAGCTGAGTGCGGTTTATGAGGTTTCCAAAAAGGAATTGGTAACCAAAGTTGTTGTTCCCGGGGCGCTTCCTCAGATCATGACAGGTATTCGACTTGGAATTGGTAATGCCTGGGTATGTGTAGTTGCTGCAGAGATGATCGGTGCGGTAAGTGGTGTAGGTTTTATGCTGGCAGATGGCCGGAGCCTTTCCCGGCCGGATGTGGTTGTACTTGGAATGCTGATCGTTGGAATCGTTGGTAAATTGATGGATGATTTGTTAAAGGTAGTACGAAGCAAGAGTATCCGTTGGCAGTAGGAGGTTGGTAATGGGAAATATTATAGAAATTAAAGATTTGTCCAAAACTTTTAATCAGGACAGTAATCCTGTAAGAGCGCTTGAGGATATCAATCTTGAGATCGAAGAAGGAAGCTTCCTTTCCATCATCGGCGGCAGCGGTTGTGGAAAGAGTACCTTAACAAGGATTATCGGTGGTCTTGACACGGAATATGAGGGGGGTTATCTCTTAGACGGGAAGAAAGTAACCGGACCTTCCAGAGATAAAGGATTCATCTTCCAGGATCATCGTTTGCTGCCGTGGTTGACTGTAAGAGAAAATATTCGTTTTGCTCTCTCTGCTGAAAATAAGAAGAACGAAGATATTATTTTAAAAAATATAACGGTATCCAAAAATCTTAAGAAGGAGTACCGGAAGATTGCCGACTTAGAAAAAATTGATTTTCTGGCGGCTTCCGATTTCGCATTCCCAAGTGAGGTGGACCAAGAACATCTTAATGTTGAGGGACATATTGCTTTGGCAGATGCAATTTATAATAAGCTGCGCATGGGAAAGCGGCTATAATCCCTTGGCTTGTCCCGGTGTGTGGTGAATCGATTGGTAAACTCCGGACCGTTGTCTGTCTGGACGCATTCAATGGGCAATGGGAACGCTTGTTAAGCAGGTGCTAAAGGAAGAGGGCGGAGGAATCGGTGTTGTGCTCCTCAAACGCTTCTGCAAAGCGCCGGCATGGATATTCGTTGATGGACGTGTATTGAAAGAACTGCGTTCCAATGCCCCTGCTTTTTTAACATTCAGCTGTAACACATATATTGCACGCCGGCAAGAAAATGATGTTTTGTGAAAATCTTCCATTGACAATGAAAAAACGGTAGTATATAATTCTTGGCAACAGCGATGACGAAGAGAAGTAGCGCATCTTATCGTTCCCAGTGAGTGGAGGTCAGTGAGAACTCCGTAAAGTGAATTTGCGTGAATAACACTTTATCAGCTGCAATCTGAACATCAGAAATATGTTTTCCGGTTAGTAGGTGCGCCGTGATCCGCGCGATAAGCGGAAAGGTTTTCAACCGAAGAGTGACTGATACCAGTAATTCAGGTGGTACCGCGGACAATGGCTGTTCGTCCTGAACGTTAAAGTTTGGATGGGCAGCTTTTTTTGTGCCCAAACCACAAAAGGAGAGAATCGAATGAAAACAGCAAACATTTACAGAAACAGAACAATGAACCAAATCAAAGAAGCCGATGTGGGGACTACATTGAGGATCGCCGGATGGGTAGAAAACATCCGTGATCACGGCGGAGTCTCGTTCGTTGACCTGAGAGATATGTACGGCGTGATGCAGGTTGTCATGCGGGATACAAGTCTGCTGGACGGCATCGGCAGGGAGGACTGTGTTTCCATAGAAGGTGTCATTTGGCACCGCGATGAAGAGACTTATAATCCCAGGATCCCAACCGGAACGATTGAACTGGAGGCTCACTGTGTCGAAATGCTGGGCAAAGTGTGTCAGCAGCTTCCGTTTGAGGTGATGACGTCAAAAGAGATCCGGGAGGATCTGAGACTGAAATACCGTTACCTGGATTTGAGAAATAAAAAAGTAAAAGATAATATGGTATTCCGCTCAGAAGTCATTCGCTTTCTGAGACGGAAAATGGAAGATATGGGCTTCCTGGAGATTCAGACACCGATTCTGTGTGCCTCATCACCGGAGGGAGCTAGGGACTATATCGTACCGTCCCGCAAGTTTAAGGGACAGTTCTATGCTTTGCCGCAGGCGCCGCAGCAGTATAAACAGCTGCTGATGGTGTCCGGATTTGATAAATATTTTCAGATCGCACCGTGTTTCCGGGATGAGGATGCGCGCGCAGACCGGTCACCGGGGGAATTTTACCAGCTGGATTTTGAGATGAGCTTTGCGACGCAGGAGGATGTCTTTCGGGTCGGCGAGGAAGTGCTGACGGCGGCGTTTCAGAAATTTGCGCCGGAAGGAACATCTGTGACGGAGGCGCCGTATCCGGTGATCAGTTATCAACAGGCGATGTTGGAGTTCGGAACAGATAAGCCGGATCTTAGAAATCCGCTCCGTATCGTGGATGTGACAGAATTTTTCCAGAAGTGTACGTTTCAGCCGTTTCATAAAAAGACTGTCCGTGCGATCCGGGTGCATGCGGATATGTCGAAAGGGTTTCATGAAAAATTGCTTAAATTTGCAATGTCCATCGGAATGAGCGGACTCGGTTATCTGGAAGTGAATGATGATATGACATATAAAGGTCCGATCGATAAATTTATCCCGGATGACAGAAAGAGTGAGATCGCAGAAATTGCCGGACTTGAACCGGGTGATACGATATTCTTTATCGCAGATAAAGAAGCGCGGGCGGCACTTTACGCTGGGCAGATTCGTACGGAACTGGGTGAAAAACTGGATCTGTGTGAAAAGAATGCATATAGATTTTGTTTTGTAAATGATTTTCCGATGTTTGAATACGATGAGAACGAAAAGAGAATCAATTTTACACATAATCCTTTCTCCATGCCGCAGGGCGGACTGGAAGCACTGAATACTATGGAGCCGCTCGACATTCTGGCTTATCAATATGACATTGTGTGCAACGGAGTGGAGCTGTCCTCCGGTGCTGTCAGAAACCATAATCTTGATATTATGGAGAAGGCATTTGAAATTGCAGGATACTCGAAAGAAGACCTCAGGCAGAAGTTCGGGGCACTGTACAATGCGTTTCAGTTCGGGGCACCGCCGCATGCCGGCATGGCACCGGGGATTGACCGGATGATTATGCTGCTTCGAAACGAGGAAAACATCCGTGAGATTATCCCGTTTCCGATGAATGGAAATGCACAGGACCTGATGTGCGGAGCGCCTGGTCCGGTGACCGAAACACAGCTTCGCGAAGTGCATATCAAGATCAGGTAACGAAAAGAGGAGTATGATCTGCAGGTTGCAGGATACTCCTTTTTCACGTTTTTATTGACAATTTTCCTGCCGTACCGCATGCTAAAGAAGAAGGATTACAAAAGAATAACATGGATATAACAGAAAGGCGGAGGGAAACGTGAAAATAGAAAAAGTTGTACTGGTATATTTCAGCCCCACAGGGGGGACACAAAAAGTAGTGCGCACACTGGGAAAGTGCTGGGAGGTGAAGACTCAGGAGATTGATCTTTCAGAACCAAAAACAGACTATGGAAAGTTTCATTTGTCCAGAGACACTTTCTGTATTATCGGGGTGCCGTCTTTTGGAGGACGCGTTCCGGCGGCAGCGGCAGAGCGGCTTGCAAAAATAAAAGCAGACCAGACCCCGGCAATGATTGTGACCGCTTACGGAAACAGGGCTTATGATGATACGCTTCAGGAGCTGAAAGAATGTGCAAAAGAGGCAGGATTTTGTGTGACTGCCGCTGTTGCTGCAGCCACGGAACATTCCATTATGAGGCAGTATGGCGCAGGCAGACCGGATAAAATTGACAGGCGCCAGCTTGCGGAATTTGGCAAGACCGTGAAGGAACGCATAGTAACGTCAGACAGACTGACACAAGCAGAAGTCAAAAGGAGCAGCCCGTATCGGAAATATTCAGGAGTGCCGCTGAAACCGGCAGCGAGTAAAGGGTGTACACAATGTGGATTATGTGCGAGGAAATGCCCAGTATCAGCGATACCTGTGGAAAACTGCCGGAAAACAGATAAAGGAAAGTGCATTTCCTGTATGCGGTGTATTCAGATTTGCCCGCAGAAGGTCAGGAATGTCAACAAACTGATACTGAAGATGGCTGGCTGGAAGGTGAAAAAAGTCTGTCAGGGAAGAAAGCAGAATGAATTATATCAGTAATTTACACGGGGAGCACCGGCGTCACCGGTGCTGTACCAGATTCTTCAGGTACTCTGCACGAGCAGGAAACACAGGAGGTGCCGCGTCTTCTGATTCGGCCGTTTACCATAAAAAGAGCAGCACTTGCATGGAATACAAGCGAGGCCAAAGCTGAGAAAATGCTGGACAGACTCTGTGAGAAGGCACTTCTGTTGGATTCGGACTATAAGGGCGTGTCTACGTGCGGGAGCCGGCGCTTGAACTCAGCAGTGATGAGTCCATTCATATTCTGGATCGAGAGGGTCGGACATATCGTTGAAGAGGTCGGGTATGTCGGAATCGGCATGTGTTACTGCCGCATAAGGCGATGCATGTGAGACCGATGTGCCGATGGACGTGCTGGCACTTTCCTATGAGCACAATCTTGTGCAGCTTGGGGAGAATGTTCAGGAATCACCGGCATTTATCTGCATCAACTGCTCTTAAAAAAGCGGGAAGCCATGACGAATCATATGATGAAAGGAAAATTGACTTTCGGAAAAATGTGGCATATAATTTATACAAATTTATCATAAACGTTTGGTAAAAACAGAAAGAGAGGAATTAATGATGAAAATAGAACGAGTAGATAATATGTGCGGCGGAGAAGGCCATATCACCATCAAACATATTCTTGGTGAGAAAGAACTGAATGGAAAATGCGGTCTTTATGCAGAGGTAGTCGTAGGACCTGGATGTTCACTGGGGTACCATGAGCACCATAAGGAAAGTGAGACATACTATATTCTTTCGGGCGAGGGCGACTATAATGACAATGGAACCGTACGTCCGGTGAGGGCCGGCGATGTGACATTTACACCTGACGGTTGCGGTCACGGACTGGTGAATACGGGAAACACAGATCTGGTATTTATGGCCCTTATTATCCTCGATTAACAGCGGTATGTTTGCAAGAGACAGGGAACGGACAAGACTGCAGATTTTATTGTCCATGGTATTTCATCCGTTTTTTGTGATTGTGTTTCCAATTGCGTGGTATCATTTGTATGCAGTCTGTCGGTTTGGGGGAAGGAGAAGACATCTGCCGGTACTGGCGGTCTGTGCGGTGTTTTTTCTGATCTGGATGATCGTCTGCATCATTAGAATTGTGAAAAAACCAAACGACGGGTATCCACGCCGGGCACTCTCTGCGGGAAAAAAAGTATGGTATACGGCAGCTTGCTGTCTCCTGTGTGCCTCGGCCGGATATTTTGGATGGGGGATTGTAAAAAGTGCAGTTCCGTATCAGGGAAAACTGTCATGGGTGTTGGAAGAAGTCAAACATAAGAAAACTGTTTTGCTGACACATGATAATGTCTATCAGGACGGAATCGAAGGACTGCTGAGTGATATTCAAACAGAGATCGAAATGCCAAAGGAGCTTTATGTGGCTACCAGTGTTGATCTGGAATTTGACCGCAGCGGCCGGCTCTTAAAATTGGACACTCTTCTCTATGGAGAAAATGAAAAAGGTGGCACGGAGAGTTTTCTGATATCGTATGTTGAAAATAAAGAAAAAGAAATAACCGTATATCTGAACGGGGCGGTGAATACGCAGGATCAACAGGAAAAACAACTGGCCCCGCTGCTGTCCATGCTGAAGGTGATACCGCTTAAACAGGCGGTAAGCGGGTGGCAGGAAGAACGTTTTGGGATTCTGTACTACGGTGTGCGGTCCTGGGGAACAGACACATCCGGCATTGTATACATCAACAGTGCCGGGAATACAAAATCAGCAGTGAATGCGTACTGTGATATATCCGGATACACAGTGTCAGTCTATGTACCGGGGGACGCTGAGGGCCATGCGGGTTATCTGCCCCTGCGGTATATTTACGCGCAAGATCTGAATGCCATTGCGGCTGAGGCTCCTCTGTCTGCACAGGAGGCTGTGAATGCGCCGCAGGCCAGTGATGCATCACAAAATGAAGAAGATGTAAGCATGCTCAATGATAACAGGGGATATCGTCTGAGTGTTCTGGATGCGGCAGCCGGAAGCCGGTTCTATGGACTTGAGATCACGGAAGACGGCGGCAAGTCATGGAGTATGCTCAACCAGGATCCTTTTACAGGAAATACAGGCGTGTCTGCGGGAATTTCTTTTTTCAATGAAACACTGGGATTCATTGCGCTGTCGCACAGCGGGGGGTTATATGCGGATCTGTACCGGACAAAGGATGGCGGTGCGACGTTTGAGCAGGTGACAATTCCTGCTGTGGAAGTTCCATTGACGGAGGAGGAAACGCATCAGCCGTTTGATTTTCCGGGGATGCCATATGAGGAAGATGGAAAATTGTATCTGAAAGTCGGACAGGGGCAGGACGGAGATTATAACGGGGGAAGCAGTGCTTTGTACCAGTCATCGGACGAGGGCAGTACATGGTCATATCAGAGAGAAATCATGCGTGATGGAGAACCATAAATCAACAGATGATAATATACAGCAATGGGAGGAGTAAAACGATGATAGGAATTGGGATTGATACCGGAGGAACGTATACGGATGCGGTTGTCTATGATATGGACAAGAAAGCGATAGTGTGCTCCGGAAAGGCGCTGACGACCAAGTCAAAACTGGAAATCGGAATTGCGAATGCCCTGGATACACTGGACCAGGCCTACGTAAAACGTGCGGAGGTGCTGGCGCTTTCGACTACGCTCGCCACAAACGCGTGCGTGGAAAATAAAGGAAGCCGCGCGAGACTGCTGATGATCGGCGTGGATAAAGATCTGAGCGACAGTTTAAGTGAAACGTATGCGTCATATGGTTTTCAGGAACAGGATCAGCTGATTAAGATTGATGGAAAGCCGGAAAAAATCTTTGAAGATGCCAAAGATCCGGACTGGGATGAACTAAGAAAGATGATTCCGGAACTGTTTTCAGACTGTGATTCCATAGGGATTGTCCAGACGTTCCCGCAGGCAAACGGCGGAAAATACGAGAAAACGGCAAAGAAAATCTTTCGTGAAACCATGCAGGTGCCAATCACTACGGCACATGATATGTTTGATGAAGTGGATGTTTTAAAGCGCGGCGCAGGCACATTGCTGAATGCCCGCCTGATTCCGCTGATTGCAGAGTTTCTGACTGCAGTGAAGAATGTCATGAAAGAACGGGACCTGCAGATGCCGATCGCCATCGTGCGAAGTGACGGCAGTCTGATGTCGGAGGTGCTGACAAAAGAATGCCCGGTGGAAACATTGCTTTCCGGTCCGGCGGCAAGTGTGGTCGGCGGAAGTGCGATGGCCAGGGAAGACAACGCCGTCATTGTGGATATGGGAGGAACGACAACGGATGTCGCAATCGTCCGGGATAAACGCCCGGTGACAGCAAGAAAAGGAATCGCTATCGGAAAGTGGAAAACCATGGTGAAGGGTCTGTATGTTGACACTTTTGGCTTGGGAGGGGACAGTGCTGTGCGGTTTAAGAATGACAGGATGTATCTTGATACCCGCCGTGTGATTCCGATCTCACTTCTCGCCAAGGATTACCCTCAGGTGACGGATAAACTGAAAAGCCTTGCTGCCCTTCATCGCCCGCATACCCGGATGCTGTACGAATTTTATGTGCTCCAGAAAGATATTTCCGGCAAAAAAGGGTATACTGAAGAAGAAAAGAAAATCTGTGAAGCGCTTGAGACAGAGCCTCTGATGCCTCAGGAACTCGGTGCGGCCATCGACAGTGATCTTTACTCGCTGCACACGGAACGTCTGGAAGAAGAAGGTGTTGTATTAAAAAGCGGACTGACCCCGACGGATATGATGGTGATCAAAGGGGATTTTGACATCTATGACCCGCGGGCTGCCAAAGCTGCCGTGTGCTGCCTGGCACAGAATGTGGTGGAGACAGAAGAAGAGATACCGGAAATGGTCTATGAGCTCGTCGAGAAAAAGATGTACTGTAATATAATCCGTATCCTTTTGATGCAGAAGTATCCGAAGCATGAAAAAGTCTGCGAGGATAAAAACCTCCAGAAATTTATCGAATGGTCCTATCGGGATGCAAAGGCCAGGAGAAAAGATTCCTGGATGTCAACTGCCATTACGACCAAACTCCCACTGGTAGGGGTAGGTGCGCCGATTCATGTGTTCCTTCCGAGAGTCGCAAAACTTCTTGGCACGACGGCAGTGATCCCGGAAAATGCGGCGGTTGCCAATGCCCTTGGGGCAATTGCAAGCCAGATTGTGACCAAAGTGCAGACGAGAGTAAAGGCGGAGTATGAAGGGACGCAGCTGAAAGGATACTCCGTATTTGAGGATGATCAGAAACATATGTTTGATGAATATGCAGATGCGGAACATTTCGCTGTACGTCTGGTGAAAAAACAGCTGCTGGAAAAGGCAAATCGTCAGGGAGCTGCCGGCAAGCCCAAAGTTGAAGTAAACGTGCGGAAGATCAGAAATGATGCGGTAGGAGCCGGTATTTTCTTTGAGAGTATTGTGGAAGCGGTTGCCACGGACAAATTCAGAATATAAATGCGGAAAATAGAAAGGCTGTAGCATGGTTTATGTTTGTTTGATCATCGGTTTTTTGCTGCTGATAAAAGGGGCAGACTGCTTTGTGGAAGGAAGTTCGTCTGTTGCAAGGCTTCTGAAAGTGCCGCCCGTCGTGATTGGTCTTACCATTGTGGCAATGGGGACGAGCGCACCGGAAGCTTCTGTCAGCATTACGGCAGGGCTTGCCGGGAATAATGATATTGCACTCAGCAATGTGATCGGGTCCAATATCTTCAATCTTCTGGTGGTGATCGGAGCCAGTGCGGTGATCAGGCCGTTTCACACAGACCGGGAGATCATGAAAAGAGATATCCCGGTCAATATTGCGGCGTCCGTGCTGCTGCTGCTTTTACTGTGGGACCTGAAGCTTAAAAGATTCGAGGGAATCCTGCTGCTGGTATTGCTGGCGGCCTATCTGATCTGGATCATCACAGGCGCGATACAAAAAAGAACAGGGGCGGCAGATAAAGTTCCGGCGCTGCCGCCGCTTAAAAGTGCGGTGTATATCGTGGCAGGACTGGCTGCTGTTATCTGGGGCGGCGACCTTGTGGTCGACAGCGCCAGTGAAATTGCCCGCATTTTCGGGATGTCACAGACTCTGATCGGTCTTACGATTGTGGCACTTGGAACTTCATTGCCGGAGCTTATCACTTCCGTTGTGGCTTCCCAAAAAGGTGAGAGCGGACTTGCCCTTGGAAATGCGGTGGGATCCTGCCTTTTTAATATCCTGTTTATTCTGGGCATGTCGTCGTCACTGTCGCCGCTTCGTGGGATGGGAGACAACCTGATTGACATTGGCGTATTGATCGCGGTAAGCATTGTGATTGCTGTCTGCTGCGTTACAGGGAAAAAGGTCACCCGCTTTGAAGGGCTTGCTTGCATCGTGTTTTATGTGGGGTATATGAGTTATGCGATTATCCGTTGATCAATTATCGGCGGCTGCCTTCATCGCAGCTTGTATTTCATGTTCGCGCCGCTGCAAAAGGAGAGGTCCGGTGTGAGAGAGATAGGCACTGCATGGATGCAAGGCTAAAAAATCAGAACACTCCGGGCTGTTTGTCAGATCCGACGTAAAGTATAAGAGACTGACATCAGAAGAAGCTTCGTTGAGCAAATGGTATGAATCAGACAGAAACGTCAGGATTTCTTCGGCAGAAGAGTCCTGATGTTTTTTCATGTCTTTCAGACAGTCTTCTATCAGAGTTTCGATTGCAGAATCTTCGGTAAGTCTTTGCTTGCGGGCTTCAAGAAGCTGCTCTTCCAGGAGACCAAGCGTATGGCGCTCCAGGATCTTTTCTTCCAGAGAAAGGAGTCCGTTTTCCTCACGGATTCGGTTGGAAGAATGGCGTTTTTGGATAAAATCTTCCAGCAGCTGCGTGGCGGATTCGCCGTCAAGCGCGTGATGGCCTTTCATGCTGCCAAACAGCGTCATAAGATTGGATAAATGTTTCCATATTTGGCAGGAAAATGAATAGTCATGGACTTTTTCAGCGACTTTTGAAAACAGCATGGAAGCGACGGATATGCATTCAGCCGGTTCGGCGGTTTTCATACGAGCGATGACAGTCTGACCAAAAAAGTTATCCTCTGCAAAATCAGATACATACTGTGTAAACATGTCGTAAAACAGGTAAAAGTTCCGTGCAGTTTCCTCATGCTGCAGATACTGGCGGATTAAAGATTCTGTGACGGGATCTCCGTATGTTTCATATGATTTTATTATACAGGACATATCTTCCCAGCCACGTGCCGTCACAAAGGAGAGAAGACCATCTTGATTCTGGACGGAATAGAAACAGCTCGGATAGATATTTAGAAATGCCAGGATTGACGGATGTACGGCATTTGCGCAGGCATATTCTTTCCAGACAGAATAATCAGCCTCAATATGCATATTTTTTACGCGGTCGAGTGTCACCATATCAAATTCTCTGACTGACCGGTTATAGGCCGGAGGATTTCCGGCCGCTGCGATCAGCCAGCCTTCCGGTATCCGGTGGTTGCCAAAGGTTTTATTTTGAAGAAGCTGCAGCATAACCGGTGTCAATGTCTCAGAGACACAGTTCATCTCGTCGATAAACAGAATGCCGGAAGTATAGCCGGTCGATTCCATACAGTCGTAGACGGAGGCCACGATTTCACTCATCGTATATTCTGTGACAGAACATGGACGCCCGTTATAAATCTTCTCTTTCAAAATCGGAAGGCCGACCGCACTCTGGCGGGTATGGTGTGTCATCGTGTAGGCAACCAGACCGACAGACTCTTCGCGGGCAATCTGTTTCATGATTGCGGTTTTTCCGATGCCAGGCGGACCGATCAGCAGTACGGGGCGCTGCTGTACGGACGGAATCTGAAGAATACCATCAGGAGTCCGTCTGGTGTAGGCATGCAGTGTCCGTTTGATTTCTTCTTTGGCTTCTTTTATGTTCATTGAGTATTCTCTCCTTCGCTTAAATCCAGGCAGAGCCGAACAGCCCAGTCTGGTATGTTATAATTCAGAAAACGGTAGTCTGCAAAAATAAAGGCTGTCTCATAGGAAGGGGTATCCTTCGGATAAACACCATCCCCATCGGTAAAATAAAAAAGCCCTTTCAGATTTCTGAATTCTCCTTGCCCTATGAGACTGCTGACCAGGGTAAATACAGGGGTAAAATCAGTACCGCCGCGGCCGCTGATTTTGATGTTTTGGATATAACGGTTCCAGTCTTCAATACTGTGAATGCGGACGTGTTCCTGAATCATGGAGTCACATTGAATAATATGGACATTCATGCGGTGAAAAAAATTCTGGTGTTCTGTCAGGATTCTGCACGTCTCTGCAAGAAACTGCTGGATGGTATCGAGTTTACAGGAACCGGAAGTATCGATGGCGATGACGAGTTCTTCTACTTTTGTCGCCTCCGTATATTCCAGAGGCTCCACAAGCGGCAGATTTTTATAACGAAACAGTCCATATAAATAAGGAATATAATCGAAACTGTCGGGATCAGTCTGCAGTTCTTCCGCAGTGACGGTAAAGCGGCGAAGATATGCGCGAAAATCATACCGGGCTTTTTTTTGCAGTTCGGCTTCTTCCAGGCGGCTTCCCGGATTAAGACCGAACCGGTGGCGGACAGGAACTGAAAAACCCACAGAGGATTTTTGAAGCCGGCGAAGCCGTTCACCGGCAGAACAAGAAGCCTGATGCCAGTATTCGTGCCCGTCCATCTTAAAAAGTACGGTCCATTGTTCAACAAAGTTCTGATTTTCCTGCCGGCGGATCCATTCGTATACCTGTAAAGACAGTGCAGGGGATACCTCTGGTGGAAAACGTTCATAGATCCGGTTATGAAGCTGCCGGCGGGTCTGCCCGCAGATTTTAAATTTTTGTTCCGACAGAAACCACGCACTGACATCACAGGCCAGATTCCATAATCTGTAGTCTGCGCCTGACGGAACCTCAAGGTGAAGATACAGACAGTGGATCATCATGTGAAGGTATAGTTCCACATGCTCAGAGTGAGTAAACGAACGCATGACATGACCGGGAGAGTAGTAGATCGTATGTCCGTCTGTGCCGGTCAGATTTTCATCCGCCGTTTCCTGAAAGAGAAAACCGGAGATCGCAAGACGCATCTCGGGCATCTGTTCAAAAATGTGCAGCTGGCAAAGTAAAAGAATATCGAGTGCACTGCCATGCGCTGTGCCGGCTTCTTTTGAACACTCATCAGGTGCCAGAAAACGTAGTAAAAGAAGACGCATATCCGTAGGAATCTTTTGATTTTTGAGTCCGCGTCGGACCGTTGAGGCGTCCAGCCATCCTGTGCTAAGAAGCTGTTCCAGAAAGAGCGTTTCTTTATGCTGCAGAATCCATTCGAGGGCAGAGTAAAGGTGCTGCTGTATGTAGTCAGCATAACGTTTTTTGAGAGTTCCATTTAGAGAATCTTCTGTAAAATAGCGGGTAACCGCCACCGAAAGCTTTTGTACCGGCTGACGGCTTGTAAGAAAAAGTTCATCTCTTTCGTTCATCAGGAAAAATCACCTCACTCTTTCTGTGAAAATGTCGTTCTGATTTCAATATTAGTATAGAAAACGAAGAAAATCAATGTAACACCTTAAGAATTCCTTAAAATTCTGTGAAGTGTTTGACAAGTTGGGCAATACAAAATAAAATAAAGGATGACATATGAGGTAGAATATGTAAAAGCCTAAACAGGGGAGGATAAGTGGAATGAAAGCACCAGGAAAAACTTTATTACAGGTAGTCGGCATAATTTTAATTATTTTTGGAGCGTTTAGTCTGATCGGATGTATCTCGTCACTTGCGATGTCGCAGTCGGAACAGATGATGCAGGTGATGGCAATGACGGGTGTGACAAAAGAGGCGCTTATCATGACGGCGATTGTAGGCACCATAGAAAGCATTGTTTACGTGGCTGCCGGAATTTTAGGTGTTAAGAACTGCAACAAACCGGAAAAGTCAAAAATTAACGTGATCTTTGGAGCCGTTATGATTATTTGGGTACTTGTGTCTGCAGTTATTTCTGTAGTGCAGGGATCATTCAGCCTGCTTAGTGTTATCATCGGTGTGATTCTCCCGCTTCTTTATTTCTGGGGCGCAATGAGAAACAATCAGGTTGAAACCAGTCCAAAGCCTACTCCAATTGATGATGTGGCGAATATTCTGGAAGTGTCTTCTGAAAGTATGAGTCAGCCGAAGAAAGAAGAAGGCAAGGAGCAATAGACCAGAAAGAAATCTCAGTGCAAGGAAGTATTGGTTGATTCCCTGCACTGTTTTTCATTAATAAAGATAGAAAGAGGGATAAAATGGAAGCATTGATTCAAGTAAGTGACATGTGTAAGATCTACAATCCGGGTGAAAATGAAGTGCGTGCACTCGATCATGTGAATCTTAGGATCAATGAGGGGGAATTTGTAGCGATCATCGGGCAGTCAGGGTCTGGAAAGTCTACTCTTATGAACATGCTGGGATGTCTGGATGTCCCGACATCGGGCGACTACTGGCTGAATGGCACTGAGGTTGCGGCAATGAAGGATAACGATCTTTCTGTTATCCGAAATAAGGAAATTGGGTTTATCTTTCAGGGATTTAACCTGATTCCCAATCTGACGGCACTGGAAAATGTTGAACTGCCGCTGATCTACCGCGGAATTGACAGAAAGACGAGAAAAGAGCTGTCAGTCAATGCGCTGAAGATGGTTGGCCTCGAGGCGCGTATGACACATAAACCGTCAGAGATGTCCGGGGGACAGCAGCAGAGAGTGGCGATTGCCAGAGCTGTCGCAGCGAAGCCGCCGGTTATCCTGGCAGATGAGCCGACCGGTAACTTGGATTCTGCTTCCAGTAAAGAAATACTGCGCATTTTAAAAGATATGCACAAAGAGGGGAAAACCATAATCCTGATTACGCATGATGATGGGATCGCCGCTCAGGCGAAACGCGTGGTTCGTATTATGGACGGGAAAATTGAATCAGACATCATCAATGAAAATTATTCATGAAGCATGGGGAGGACAACGAAATCATGGTGAAGAAGAAAAAGATCAATAAGATTATGATAGGGGTGATCGCCGCTGTTGTAGTGATCATTGCCGTGTTAGCACTTGCCAGCAAAAGTGTGAAGGCACCTGAGGTGATGGCCCAGGTTAACGTAATTGATGTGGAGAAGGGTGATGTGTCTGAAGAGCTGGATGCAACAGGTACCGTAAAAAGTCTTCAGAAAAAAACATTTTACTCCCCGGTCAATGCCACAATCCAGGAGATGCCTTATGAAGTGGGCGACAGCGTGAAAGCCGGAGAGCAGCTGATTACATATGATCTGGAAGATCTGGAAAGGGAAAACCAGAAAGCCGAGCTGAATGTAAAGTCAGGAAAACTGGATTATAATGATGCGATAAACCAGGCAAACAAGGCAGCGGACAAGCAGGCGACAGCTGCTGCAAATGCGCAGTCCCTGCAGGCACAGGTTGATGACTGGCAGCAGTATGTATATGATCTGCAGGATTCGATTGCAGCGGCCAATACGAACGCACAGAATGAGGCACAGCAGGAGATGCAGGACGCAGCTGCGGCAGCACAGGCGGCGTATGAGCAGCAGATGGAAGAATACAAGACAGCGGTGGAAAATTACAAAAAGGAAAGTGCGAAACTGAGCAGCGCAAAGGCGGATACACTTGCAAAGTACAATTCGGCTAAAGCGGCGTATGATATGGCCTACTCAACATGGGAAAAATATTCCACAACAACCAATGAAGAAAAAGTAGCTGAAAAAGGACAGGCTCTGAACAAGGCAGAAGTAGAATATAATGCAGCTGTTGATGCATATAACCAGTATATTGCCGCACCACCGAGTGCATCGGACTATATCAGTTCAGAAGCAGGAGGTTCTTCGGCGGCAAGCGGTGAAACTGCAACAGCAAATACAACGGAACTGCAGCAGGAATTGGAACGTGCAAGCGCCACTCTGGCAGAACTGCAGGGAGAGCTCGCGACGGAGAAGGCAACCGCGGAAGCGGATGTGTCAACGCTGACAGCGGAAGCAAAAGAAAAAATGCAGGTGGCGACGAATCTGACAGAACTGGAAGCCAAATCTGTAGAAGAGCTCATTGCAGAGGGGAAAAAGGGAGTCCAGGCGGAATTCACCGGTGTAATCTCTGACGCGAAAGTGGCAAGCGGTGCGGTGGTATCACAGGGCATGGAGCTGTTTACGCTTGAGAGTACAAAGGATGTCAGCGTTGAGATTCAGGTTTCAAAATATGACTATGCGGTGCTCAAAGAGGGCCAGAAAGCGGCTGTCACACTGGGTGATAACGTCTATCAGGGAACTCTGACAAAAATCAACAGGGTTGCGATTCCCAATGAAAAAGGAACGCCGATGATCGGTGCAACCGTGAAGATTGATAATCCGGATGAAAATATCTTTATCGGTGTGGAAGCAAAAGTGACAGTTCAGGCTGCATCTGCAGACAATGTTCTGTTAGTTCCGGTTGAAGCAGTGAATATTGGAAATGATGGTTCTTTCTGCTATGTGCTGCGTGACGGAGTGATCACAAAACAGACAATCGAAACAGGGATTTCATCTGATGAATACATGGAAGTAACAAGTGGATTGAAAGAAGGTGACCAGGTAATTCCGGATCTTGGAACGCTTCAGGAAGGTGACCAGGCGCAGCCGGCAGCCGGAGGATCGGCGAATGCACCGGAAGGAGCTGTCCAGGATGGGGTATAACCCGAGAGCGCATCAGGAAAGGGACTTACTATGGGTAATTTGATGGAGTATATTAAGATGGCCATACACAATATCATGGCCAATAAGGGGCGCTCCTTCCTGACAATGCTGGGAATCATCATCGGTATTGCTTCGGTTATCATGATCATGGCGGTCGGAGCAGGGACCACAAATCAGATGAATGATGAGATGGACAGCGCGGGAGGCGGCCAGATTCAGGTTATGTGCAGTGATGATGCCATGACCGCGGGCGAGTACCTGACGCCTGATGATATGCAGGCAATTATAGATAAAGTACCGGGGGTCGAAGCAGTCAGCCCGTCCGGCGGCTGGTCAGGTGAGACTTCCACAGGAAAAGGCGATTTTGCAATCTCCTTGACCGGGGCGACAGAAAACCAGCCAATGTTTTCAACCTCTCAGATTAAACGCGGGCATTATTTCACTGCGGCGGATGTTTCGGAGGCACGGAGAGTCTGCGTGATCTCAGATTCTGATGCAAAAAGGCTGTTTGGTTCGGATGATGTTGTCGGTATGGATATTGACGTTTTATACAATGGGGTGACGAAGAGCTACCAGATTGTAGGGGTAACCCAACAGCCCGAAAACGGTGCCTTTGTGTCATATACGTATGAGGGAATGCCGGTCTATATCGATGTTCCATACACCTCGCTTCAGGAATACGATGATACCTATGACCAGTTTTATTATTTCGTTGTACTGGCGGATAAAACGATGGATTCCCAGGAAATATCGAACAAAGTAGTGAAGCTGCTGGAATCGCGACATCAGAGCGCAGGCGAGGACTATTACCAGGTTCAGAGTTTCCAGGATATTATGAAAACGATGAACAGTATGCTGGGAGTTGTGACGGCCTTTATCTCGTGCGTGGCAGGGATTTCACTGCTGGTTGGCGGTATCGGTGTTATGAACATCATGCTTGTGTCGGTAACGGAACGGACCAGAGAGATTGGTATCCGAAAATCTCTGGGAGCGAAAACTTCCTCGATCATGGCGCAGTTCCTCGCAGAATCAGCGATCTTGACGATCCTCGGGGGAATCATCGGAATAATTCTGGGACTGGCTGGTGCATTTGGCATCTGCAGTGTCATTAATTCCACACAGAATATGAATATGACGCCGGGGCTTAGTGCAACGACAATTTTGGGAGCAACCCTGTTTTCCTGTGCGGTCGGTATCTTCTTCGGGATCTATCCAGCCCGGAAAGCCGCTAAGCTCAGTCCTATCGAAGCGCTTAGAAGAAATTAAAAATAAGTATTGACAAATATCGTGCGTTTATGTATAATAATCATTGTCGCGAAAATAGTTTGGCGATGATGTGCGTTTAGCTCAGCTGGATAGAGCGTTTGGCTACGGACCAAAAGGTCGGGGGTTCGAATCCTCTAACGCACGTAAAGAAAAAACCCTGTTTACAAAAACGTAAACAGGGTTTTTTAGTATGTCGTTTGGAAGTTGTTGTTTATATGGTTTCTTGTCTTTGGCTGTCAAAGCGTCTTTCAAGAGTTGACAGCATTAAAGTTTTACGATTAAAACAGGGATAGGCGGGTCGTTGGGACGGTTGTAATACTGGCTCATGATAACGATAAAACGCCTGGGCTCCAGTGTTTTCAGATATGCCAGGACAGTGTCGCGTTCTTTAAAACCGCTGTCCTTTCCACTGTAAATGCAAAGTGAGATGATTCCGCCTTTTTTTAAAAGGAGGAGACTCTCTTCAAGAGCTTTGACAGTGCTTTGCGGACGGGTGGAGATCGTATGATCACCGTTTGGAAGATATCCAAGATTAAACACGATACAGGATATGGAGTCTTTGACTGCGTAGCGGGACAGATGGCTGTGGCTGTCCAGAATCAGATCTGCACGGTCCTGCAGATTTGCTTCAGCGAGACGTTCCCGGGTGTGTTTGAGAGCATCGGGCTGAATATCAAAAGCGAGCACATGTCCTTTTTCCCCGACAAGCTGACACAGCAGAAGAGTATCATATCCATTACCGGCTGTAGCATCGATGCAAAAGTCTCCTGGTTTTATTTGTTCTTTTATAAAGTGGTGGCACCACTGCGTAATCTGATAATTTTTCATATAATTGCATCCCCTGTATTTCAATTCCCATAAACTTATGGTAAACTTTCTACTATAGTAGCATTTGAAACGACAAAAGAAAAGGACTTTAGATAAAATGGAGAATACGCACAGGCGAAGAGGGAGAAGAAAGAACACGAGGCGCAGGAGAATGGGAGTGCGTGAGCGCCAGATTCAGCTGATGAGACGTGTGATCGGTACGGTATTGGTGCTGGTCCTGGTGTTATTCGTGTTACTGATTGTCAGGGCGGTCGGAGGAAATGATCAGACCAAAGCCGAAAAGGCTGCCAAGACACAGGAAGCACAGGTTACGGCAACGCCGGAGCCCACACCGGAACCGGTTCAGATTACAGTCAGTGCGGCCGGAGACTGTACACTCGGAACAGATGAAGATTTTGATTACAATACAAGTTTTAACGCAATGTATGACAGCGTCGGAGACCCTTCGTATTTTATGAAAAATGTGAAATCGATCTTTGAGAGCGATGACCTGACAATTGTAAATCTGGAAGGACCGCTTACAACATCGGAAGATCTCCAGGAAAAGACGTTTTCATTTAAAGGAGAACCGGAATATACACAGGTTTTGACATCTGGATCGGTGGAAGCAGTAAATCTTGCCAACAACCATAGCCGTGATTATGGGGAACAGGGCTATGAGGATACGATAAAAAATGTGGAAGACGCCGGCATTACCAGCTTTGGCTATGAGCGCACCGCTGTTGTGGATGTAAAAGGCATCAAGGTAGGGCTTGTTGGAATCTATGTACTTGCGGACGGAATGGAGCGTGAAGCTCAGCTGAAGGACAACATTGCTGCTGTTCAGGGACAGGGGGCACAGCTTGTCATTGTAAGTTTCCACTGGGGATCGGAGAAAGAAAATTATCCTGATGGGACACAGGTTTCGCTCGCGCATATTGCAGTTGATTCAGGTGCTGACCTCGTTCTGGGGCATCACCCACATGTGCTGCAGGGGATCGAAAAGTATAAGGGAAAAAACATTGTATACAGCCTGGCTAACTTCTGCTTTGGGGGAAATTCCAATCCGAGTGATAAAGACACTATGATATTTCAGCAGACGTTTACCGTAACAGGGGATCAGGTGGAGCCGGATGACGTCGTGAATATCATTCCGTGTTCTATTTCCTCGGAATCTGGTTATAATAATTATCAGCCGACACCCGCTGAAGGAGAAGAAAAAACACGTATCCAGCAGCGGATCGATGAATATAGTGCCGGGTTGTCAAACAGCGGCGAAATAGATCAGTCAGAAGGCCAAACAGACGAACCAAAGGATGGCAATAGAGATGATGTGTCAGACAGCGATTCTGATGAGCTGTAAACGAGACGGAAACCATACGAATGGAGGAACAGATGGACAGGACAGAGTTTCTGGAGGCATTGAGAGAAAAACTAAAAGAGGGAATGTCCGAGCGTGATATCTCGGAACAGATTCGTTATTATTCGGATTATATTGCACAGGAGGTACGAAGCGGAAAGCCTGAATCTCAGGTATTGGATGAACTGGGGAATCCGATGCTTCTTGCGAGAACGATATTGGATACACACGGGCGGATGGGGAATGATTCAGCAGCTGAAGGTGTTCAGCCGGACCATCAGAATCGGAAAAGGGGATGGTACGTAAACACAGACCGAAGCTGGGGCTGCATTGTGGCAGCTGTTGTTATTGTGCTTGTCCTCGGAATCATTCTTTGGATGGTTGGAAGCATGTTCAGATTTTTGTCTCCGGTGCTGATGCCGGTTTTGATGATTCTGCTGATCACTGCGATCGTAAAGAAAAGATAAAACTGCGAAAAAAGCGTGTCGGCTTTGCCGACACGCTTTTTGATATCCGTATCCAGGGGATACTTAAGAGAGTGAATTAATACTTTGAAGTAGAAGAATTTTCGTTTGAGTTGTGACAATTCGAAGCTTTATTCTTGCTATTTGAATTCTTATTCGTGCTGTTCGAACTATTTGTTGCGTTTTTGCTGCTTTCATTGGATTCGTTGGATTCATTGTAAGCATTTGAGGTGTTGCTCATCTTATTTTTGTTTGTGCTGTCATCAGAATAATTTTTAGACATGTCATTTCCTCCTGTTATATCAAAAATTTATGTTACGCTGTTAGTATCTCTAGAATTTATTTTTTTATGCAAAATATAAAAAGTTAGCAGGTGCCTGAAATAAAAAGCATGAAAAAAAGGCAGGAATGCTTTAGTTTTAAAAAAATTTATATGATATAATGAGCGTTAGTGAGGCAAGCATGCCTGCATGTTTGACAAACGATGGATGCCAAAATTTAGAAAATAACGAGGAGGTACACAACAATGAAAGTGGCGATATTGGGGGCTGGAAACATCGCGACATCCATGGCAACTGCGCTTTGTGGACTGGATGACTCTGTTGTGGAGGCATATGCGATCGCAGCCAGAGATTATGAGCGTGCAAAAGAATTTGCAGAAAAGTGGGGGATTACGAAAGCATACGGTTCTTACGAGGAAATGTTGAATGATCCTGAAGTGGATCTTGTATATGTGGCTACGCCGCACGTTTTTCATTATGAACATTCTAAACTGTGCCTGGAACATGGAAAACCAGTACTCTGCGAGAAACCATTTACAGTGACATCCGCACAGGCGGAGGAGCTGTTTGCGCTGGCAAAAGAAAAAAGACTTTTGATTGCGGAAGCTATGTGGACGCGGTACATGCCAAGCAGGAAAATGATTCAGGATCTGATGGAAAGCGATATAATCGGTGATATCACATCGCTTAGCGGAAATCTGGGTTATGAACACATTAATATTGACAGAATGCGAAAACTTGAGATGGCTGGAGGAGCACTGATGGATTTGGGGGTCTACCCCATCAATTTTGCTCTGATGTGTTTTGGGGATAAGATTAAAGAGATAAAATCGACGTGCGTGAAGCTTGAAACAGGTGTTGACGCCCAGGAGAGTATGACCTTCATTTATGAGGACGGGAAAATGGCGGTGCTGTACTCATCCATGCTTGTACACTCCAACCGACTGGGAGAGATTAACGGAACCAAGGGCTGCATCGAAGTTCAGAACATCAATAATTGTGAAGAAATCCGTGTACTGGATGAAAAACGCCGGCTGATCAAACGCTATCCGGTACCTGAGCAGGTGAACGGATACGAGTATGAAGTGCTGGCCTGTAAAGAAGCTATGGAGGAAGGACTGCTTGAGTGCCCGCAAATGCCGCATGAAGAGATCCTGAAGGTGGTAAAAATTACGGAATATCTGAGAAAAGAGTGGGGAGTCATCTATCCTTTTGAATGATCAGGCATGGATTTATAAAAAAGTGTTAATAATTCTGAAATTTCTATGATCTTTCTTATTGCATTTTTATGGAAATTGTATTATAATCTTATTTGTAAAGAGAATTTACCCTTCAAAAAATTTTTTTTACAAATTAATAACCCTTATTAATTATTTATACTCCCCTCGAAAGGCCGTGGTAGCTCCCCTACCGCGGTCTTTCTCTTTGTCTGTCGTGTTGATTGTGCCAAAGAAGACCTTATCATTTTTGCAGCGCTGAATATACTATTAAAAAGGAGCTTTTTATGTCGGAACTGGAAATGATTTCTGCAAAGATGCTGGATGCGTATCGCAAGCGAAGTGATACGCTGCTTATAGATTTACGGTCTTCGCAAGAGTACTTCCGGTATCATATACCGGGTGCCCGTCATATTGACTATGAGGATACAGAGGCACTGTTTGCGCTTCCCAAAAACAAGGAGATCATCCTGTACTGTGAACGGGGTGCATCGAGTATGGCAAGGGCAAAGGAAATGGCCAGGTTAGGTTATAATGTCAAGTCGCTGATCGGCGGTGTGCATGCATATCGTGCGGAAGCTGGCCGCTGACAGCTTGTGTTTTATCGGATATCATAGTAAAATAAACCAGTAGATGAAAGAAGATACAGGGACTTCTCCCGCTTTCCGGAAAGAAGTCCCTGAAATGGGAAAAGAGGAGAGCATGAAGCTGTTTGAACTGATAGCACCCTGTCACTTCGGGACTGAGGCAGTGCTGAAAAGAGAAATTATTGACCTTGGATATGAAGTCAGCAAGGTGGAAGATGGAAAAGTGACTTTTCTGGGAGATGCGGAAGCGGTTGCCTATGCAAATGTGTTTCTGCGCACAACCGAGAGGATTCTACTGAAAGTGGGACAGGTCAGAGCGGAGACATTTGAAGAATTGTTTGATAAGACAAAAGCTTTGCCCTGGGAGGAGTTTATCCCCAAAGACGGCAAGTTCTGGGTCGCAAAAGCAAATTCCATCAAAAGTAAACTGTTTAGTCCTTCGGATATTCAATCCATTATGAAGAAGGCAATCGTAGAAAGACTGAAAAATAAGTATAATGTATCCTGGTTTGAAGAGAGCGGAGACAGTTATCCGATCCGTGTGACTTTCATGAAGGATGTGGCTACGATTACACTTGACACATCGGGCATCTCTCTGCATAAAAGAGGGTATCGTCAGCACACCGTCAAGGCGCCGATTACCGAAACGCTTGCGTCGGCTCTGCTGATGCTGACACCATGGAAGCGGGATCGGATTTTAGTGGATCCATTCTGCGGAAGCGGTACGTTCCTGATCGAAGCGGCAATGATGGCGGCGAATATAGCACCGGGGATGAACCGTTCATTCTTGGCGGAGAACTGGAAACACATTGTTCCCAGAAAGTGTTGGTACAATGCAGTCGAGGAAGCTCTGGATCAGGCAGATGCCAGTGCAGAGACAGATATTCAGGGGTATGATATCGATGCGGATGCAGTCCGGGATGCCAGGGAAAATGCAAAGCTTGCCAAAGTGGATCATATGATCCATTTTCAGCAGCGCGCAGTAAAGGATTTAAGTCATCCTAAAAAATATGGTTTTATTGTAACAAATCCGCCTTATGGAGAGCGTCTGGAGGATAAGGAGATGCTTCCGGGGCTGTATCGGGAACTTGGAGAAAGCTTTCGGAAACTGGACAGCTGGTCCATGTACCTGATCACCAGTTATGAGGATGCGGAAAAATATATTGGAAGAAAGGCTGACAAAAACCGTAAGATTTATAATGGTATGCTGAAGACATATTTTTATCAGTACCTGGGACAAAAACCGCCGAAGAGGCATTGAATCCGGCTTTTTTTCTTTTCATTTATGCAGCCAGATGGTATAATGAGCGCATAAGCTCTTTTGGCCTATCAAGGGGCAGTGTGCAGGGAAAAAGGAATGTTTACTTATGAAAAGAATCATATTTGCAACAGGAAATCCGGGCAAGATGAAAGAGATTCGGGAGATTTTGAAGGATTTGGACGTCGAAGTGGTCTCCATGAAGGAAGCTGGCATTACAGCAGATATCGTGGAAGACGGAGCGACTTTTGAAGAAAATGCAGTCATCAAAGCGAAAGCGATCATGGAAATCACAAATGAGATCGTTCTGGCTGATGATTCGGGCCTTGAAATCGACTATCTGAATCGGGAACCGGGTATCTATTCAGCCAGATATATGGGGGAAGATACATCTTATCGTATTAAAAATAAAAATCTGATTGACCGTCTTAAAGGGGTGCCGGATGAAATGAGAACGGCACGTTTTGTGTGTGCAGTTGCGGCTGCATTTCCTGACGGCGACATTGTGACAGCACGGGGGACAATCGAGGGGATTATCGGCTATGAGGAGCGGGGAACAAATGGCTTTGGATATGATCCGATTTTTTATGTGCCGGAATATGGCTGCTCCACGGCAGAACTGTCTCCGGAAGTGAAGAATCGTATCAGTCATCGCGGGAAAGCGCTGCGAAAAATGAAAGAGGAATTAAAATCAAGAAAAGTGAGTTGAAATAAATGAAGGTGTTAATCATAAGTGATACGCACGGACATGCAAAAAATCTGATTGGAGTACTGGAGAGGGTTTGGCCGATCGATGCGCTGATTCATTGCGGTGATGTAGAGGGGGAAGAGGATTATATAACGGAACTGGCAGAATGTCCTTCTTATATTGTTGCGGGAAACAACGACTATTTCAGTGTGCTTGACCGTGAGATGGAGTTTGAACTGGGGGGGAAGCACATCTTTCTCACTCATGGTCATTATTATGGCGTGTCGATGGGGACGGAGATGATAAAAGAAGAAGGGGAGAGCCGGAGCGCAGATATCGTAGTGTTTGGTCATACGCATAAGCCGTGTTGCGAACTGTCAGAAAATGTTGCGGTGCTGAATCCGGGCAGTTTGGCTTACCCGAGACAGGCGGGGAGGAAACCGAGTTTTATGATTATGGAGCTGAATGAGAATGGAGAATTTCGCTGCTCTACGAGATATCTCGGATAGGACAGAAAACTGCTGGAAAATAAGTGAAAAAATAGTATAAAAAAAGTGTTGACATTTGATGAGCCGTATAATATAATATACCTTGCGTCAGGCAAAAAAACGCAAAAATACAACAATGAATAAGAAATATCGGGGTGTGGCTCAGCTTGGCTAGAGCGCCTGGTTTGGGACCAGGAGGCCGCAGGTTCGAATCCTGTCACCCCGACTGTTGTATCAACTATGACAACAAGATAGCAGCCAATATGCGGGTGTAGTTCAATGGTAGAACACTAGCCTTCCAAGCTAGATACGTGGGTTCGATTCCCATCACCCGCTTACGTGTTTGTAGCTCAGCTGGATAGAGCAACGGCCTTCTAAGCCGTGGGTCGGGGGTTCGAATCCCTTCAAGCACGTTATGGTGGGTATAGCGCAGTTGGTTAGCGCGCCAGATTGTGGCTCTGGAGGCCAAGGGTTCGAATCCCTTTATCCACCTTATCTAATGGGCTATCGCCAAGCGGTAAGGCACAGGACTTTGACTCCTGCATTCGCTGGTTCAAATCCAGCTAGCCCAGTTTGGGAATGCAGGATCTCATATCCTGCATTCCTGTTAGACAATTAAATGATTGTGGGATATTAGCTCAGTTGGTAGAGCACTTGACTTTTAATCAAGTTGTCCGGGGTTCGAATCCCCGATGTCTCATAGACAAAAAGCTTTGGAAATATTATTTCCAAAGCTTTTTCTTTTCAAATGAGGGGAATGTATGGTATACTCGTGCCAATATAAGGAGGGTAGACGGTGAAACAGAAAAATTTAACAGCATTATACCTATTATTAGCATCTATATTATTGACAGGCCCCCTGGTGAAAGTGGATGCTGCGGAACAGTCAGACATGCTGCCGGCGGCGGAAGAAGCATCTGACGAGAAGAATGAAGAGGCCTTTTATGAGGAGGACCTGGACTTTATCTATGGCCGTCCTATGACGGAAGAAGAGATTGCCCAACAGAAATCTTTGGAACCACAGCTTGAGGCACGAATACATACAGAGCCAGAGCCAGAGCCAGTGACGTATGCTTACCGGGCGCGCTCCGTATTGCCGCAGTACTACGATTCCAGGGAATATGGTTATGTCACGTCTGTAAAAGATCAGGGAGCGTTTGATATGTGCTGGGCATTTGCAATAGACTCTGCTGCCGAAAGTTCTTTGATTATGAATGGTATCTCGGTCGGCGGGGAAGTTTCCGACACAGATAACACTGATCTTTCAGAGCTTCATACGGCGTATTATTTTTACAACAGACAGACAGATCCTCTGAATCTGACGGAAGGGGATAAAAATATCCCGCAGAACGGATATGATTATCGTTCAAACGGGGGAAACCTTTGGATGAGCGCCCTTGCGTTTGCAAATTGGACTGGAACGGAGTCGGAACAGGATGCTCCGTATTCGTGGGCTTATGAGGATGAGCTGTCATTTGTGGAAGAACAGCAGTTCAGTGCGGATGCAAAACTGAAAAATGCGTATTTTATCAACGGTGAGGCGTCGCAGATTAAAGAAGCAGTCCGGCAGTTTGGTTCGGTTGCCATTATGTACAATCATGATTCGCGGTTTTATAACTATGACACCGCAGCGTATTGTTATCCTGTGGGCAGCCCGTTGTATACAAGTCATGCGGTTGCAGTCGTGGGTTGGGATGACACGTATAAAAAGGAAAACTTTAAACCTGAAAGCGGTGTGACCACAGATGGGGCATGGATTGCAAAGAACAGCTGGGGCAGTGCATGGGGAGAAGAAGGCTATTTCTACATATCGTATGAGGAGCCGACCATCAGTTGTGTGACAGCAATGGAATTTCAGAGCGGTGATACGTATCAATATAATTATCAATACGATGGAAGTTCCATGACGACTGCGAACATAGCGGATGCGGGTCAGAAATTGGCCAATGTGTTTGAGGTTCAGGGAAAAACTTCAAAATATGAAGTTCTGGAAGCGGTGAGCTTCGCATTGCAGAGCGCGAATGTACCGTATAGTATTCAGATTTATACAGACCTTCAGTCGGATCAAGATCCAACCAGCGGTACTTCTGTCTTTGAAACGCCGCTGGCGGGCGTAACCGGATACAGCGGCGTCCATACCGTCGAGCTTCCGAAAACCGTTCAGTTGATGGCAGGGACAAAATTTTCTGTGGTGGTGAGCTTTTCTCAAAATACGGCTTTTTATGCTGAAAGAACAACAGATTCTGATTACTGCGAATGGGTCTTTGCCATGGCTTCGATTGGAGCGGGACAAAGCTTTTGGATGAACTCAAACGGGGTTTGGAAGGATCTGGCCAATAGCGGGATGTGCGCCAGGATCAAGGCTTATACGAATGAATCAGCAGATGTAGGCGCGGACAGGGTGGCGGCCAGTGCAGAAAGATCCGCGGAAAATCAGATTTTATTAGAGTGGACAGTGCATAGCGGTGCGGAAGGATATTCCGTCTATCGCAGTACTTCCGAAGATGGAGAATACGTCTGTTTGGGAAATGTAAGCGGCGAGCAGAGCGTCACTTACACAGATACTGATGTTGAACCGGGGATCCAGTATTACTATCGGGTAAAATGGTATGTGACCGAAAATGATCTGATGCTGGAAAGCCTGTCCAGTAATGTAGTGTCGGCGGTTACCTCTCTTGCGGTGTCTGAAGTGACGGTTTCTTCGGTGGATTATCAGAGTGTGACGCTTGCATGGGAGGAGGCTGACGGTGCAGACGGCTGTCAGGTGTGGAGAAGTACCCAAAAAGATGGCGGTTATTCATTGGCGGCTGAAATAAAATCAGGAACATCATACGTTGACCAGCTGCCGCTGGGAACCACGTATTATTTTAAAATACGTATGTTCCGCGAGACGGACGGACATACAGTATACAGCGCCTATTCAGATGCAGTTACTGCAAAACCACAGATGAGGCAGCCGGCTCTTTCCGGTAAATCCGGAGGATATAATAAGGTGGATTTAAGCTGGCAGAAGATCGAAGGTGCACAGGGGTACCGTATTTATCGGAGCAAAAGCAAAAACAGTGGATACAGTGCGATACGCAATCTGACAAATCCGAACACCACGTCATATTCCAATGTGTATCTTTCTGGCAAAGAGACGCTGAAAACGGGACAGACATACTATTATAAAATGCGTGCATTTTGCACGGTGGGGAATGTGACTGTCTACAGTGAGTATTCTGAACCGGTTGCTGTAGCACCTGCTCTGGAGATGCCGGAACTGACGGGGAAATCCTGGAGTTATCAAAAAGCGGCGCTTAGCTGGAACAAAATTCCCGGAGTCAGCGGTTACCGGATCTATCGCAGTACAAAAGAAACCAGCGGTTTTTCAGCTATTCGTAACCTGACCAATGCGAATACGTTGTCGTATACGAACAGCGGACTTGTGACGGGAAAAACCTATTATTATAAGATGCGCGCATTCCGCAATGAAGATGGAAAGACGTACTACAGTGCCTATTCAAAAGTTGTGGAGGTAAAGCCGGTTCCTAACCGGGTGCAAATTTCCGGTGTACAAGCGCCTTCTGCCGGAAAGATGAAAATCAGCTGGGCGAGAATATCGGGAGCGGACGGTTACCGCGTTTACCGGGCTGAGAGTTCATCGGGAACATATACCTATGTTAGAACGCTGAACGGAAATAGTAATGTTACGTATACAGATACCATAAAAAAGATAAAGGGGAAAAAGTACTACTATAAAGTCAGAGCTTTTCGGAAAACTTCTGATGGGCTGGTGTTTGGCTGGTTCTCGGCTGCGAAGTGGGGGACGGCGAAATAAATAGATGGAGAACGAAAAAACGCTCCGGTGCCTTTTAATGGAACCGGAGCGTTTTTTTTATCAGTCAACCTTTGGAAGTCCTGCAAAACCAGGTTCCAGATCGGCATCTGTTGGGATGTAATCCGTCATTTCGCCATCGTTGTATTTTCCGTATGCAACCATATCGAAATAGCCGGTGCCTGTCAGACCGAAGACGATCGTTTTTTCTTCTCCGGTTTCTTTGCATTTGAGCGCTTCGTCGATTGCAACGCGGATAGCATGGCTGCTCTCCGGAGCCGGAAGGATTCCCTCGACGCGTGCGAACTGTTCTGCTGCAGCGAATACTTCTGTCTGTTCAACAGAAACTGCCTCAATCAGTTTATCATCATAGAGCTGTGATACGATGGAGCTCATGCCGTGATAACGCAGACCGCCTGCATGATTTGCGGACGGAATAAATCCACTCCCAAGCGTATACATTTTTGCGAGCGGACAAATCATGCCGGTGTCACAGAAATCATAGGCATAACGGCCTCGCGTCAGGCTTGGGCAAGATGCAGGCTCTACTGCAATAATGCGGTAATCGGCTTCGCCCTTGATTTTTTCGCCCGCAAAAGGAGAAATCAGGCCGCCCAGGTTGGAACCTCCGCCGGCGCAGCCGATTACAATGTCGGCTTTAATGTCATATTTGTCCAGAGCGGCTTTGGTTTCCAGGCCGATGATCGACTGGTGAAGAAGTACCTGACTGAGCACTGATCCCAGCACATACCGGTAACCGTCACGTGACATGGCGGCTTCGACAGCTTCAGAGATCGCACAGCCGAGGCTGCCGGAGGTTCCGGGATGTTCTGCGAGGATCTTTCGTCCAACCTCAGTGGTTTCGGATGGGGAGGGAGTGACAGAGGCTCCGTATGTTCTCATAACTTCGCGGCGGAAAGGCTTTTGCTCATAGGAGACTTTTACCATATATACCTTGCAGTCAAGGTCAAAGTAAGAGCAGGCCATGGAAAGGGCTGTTCCCCATTGTCCGGCACCGGTCTCTGTTGTGACGCCTGTCAGACCCTGTTTCTTTGCGTAATAGGCCTGTGCGATGGCTGAATTCAGTTTATGGCTCCCGGAAGTATTGTTGCCCTCAAATTTGTAATAGATGTTTGCCGGAGTGTCCAGCGCTTTTTCCAGAAAATATGCACGTACCAGAGGTGATGGACGGTACATTTTATAAAAATCCTGAATCTCCTGAGGAATATCAAAGTATGCGGTGTCATTGTCGAGTTCCTGGCGGACCAGTTCATCGCAGAATACCGGCCGGAGCTCCTCGAATGTCATTGGTTTTAAAGTGCCCGGATTTAACAGCGGTGCCGGCTTGTTTTTCATATCTGCGCGGACATTGTACCATTGTGTTGGCATCTCATTCTCTTCCAGATAAATTTTGTAAGGGATTTTCTTTTCTGCGCTCATTTTGTTCATCCTTTCTTTGGGTATTTTGTACTTAAATAAAAAACCTGTCCTATCAAATTGATAGGACAGGAATATGATCACCTGCGGTGCCACCTAACTTCATTCTGACTGTCAGAATGCGCTTATCACATGTACGTACATACACGTCCCGTTGTAACGATCGGTATTCGTCTCCCCTACTTGGATTGCTCCTTTTGGTTTGCCCTCGCAAGCCCATTCGTCATACTCACTTTGCTGCAATTCCACCGCCTGCAGTTCTCTGGAAAAGTTTTTGTAATGCTTACTACCCTTGCTCATAGGTTTCTGTTATGGTATCAGATGTTTGATATGTGTTAAATATACTATGCAAAAATAGAAAAGTCAAGACCAAACATTGACATAAATTGAGCATATGGTATATAATTATGAGTAGTTTCGCGGGCATGGCGGAATTGGCAGACGCGCCAGATTTAGGTTCTGGTGGGAGACCGTGCAGGTTCAAGTCCTGTTGCCCGCATGCTGCAGAGCCTGTGTTTGCAGGCTCTGTTTTTTAGATATGTATTGATTCGCTCCAGTCATCTTCATCATAGGAAATGTCGGAAGTTACATGACCCTCTTCCATGTAACCGCTGAGCATGGAACGATACTGCTCTTCCAGGGTCAACTCTTCTTCGGCGGAAGGCATTGGACTTTTTGTCAACGAACTGCCCAAAATTTTGAGCGGGGCCCACCAGTTAGTTGTTTCGCGTTCCTCAAGCGGCACATCTTTCCGGCGCTTTTGTACCAGATAACCGTTCATCTCCGGATATGAGGCGATGGCCTCCATGTCTTTGTAAAATTCCTTTCCCACATACTCGAAATTCATCAGAATTAAATGATTCAGGCTGAAATAGCATTGATTGCGAATTCCGTGAATCCAAAGAATCTGTGCAACTTCTTTCGAGGGATTTAAATGTTGCTGCAGGTAAGCATCTCGTTCTTCAGGAACGACGTGAATAATTTCTTGAACTCGTTTCATGATTGAACCTCCTGATTTTGTTTTATATAGTTTGCTTTATATCTGTTATTATATGGGCGGTGCGGGAGTTTTTCAATGTTTATTCGCAAAGTTTCCCGGTTTTTATGGAATTGCAAAGCAGTGCTGTCCGGATTGTAAAAAATAGCCGAAACGCTGATATATCAGAGCTTCGGCGGTTTTGATTTTCTTCTGCAATTAAATTGGAGAAAGGGCTTCAGGTCTCCTGGGTTTTCTTGCTTTCTGGACATTTAGCTTCCGGCAGAGGCTCTGACACCTCTTTCGGCAAATCCACCTCCGGTATATTGCCGTCATCATAATCATCGGTGATATCCCAGACGGGTGGAAAGAACGACTGTTTTTCCATATGCGTATACTCCTTTTTTGGTAGTGTGCGCATTATGTGGAGAAGATATACATGAATAGGGAGAAATGGAAGACAGCAGGTTGTTTGACAGAGAATTTATAATCATGTAGAATTAGCCGTAATAGGACATTGTGAGTGACTGGAAGATAAGTTAAAGAGTGAGGCGGATGGTGAAGGAAAAGTTCACCTATCCCTGAACTGAGCCGCAGCAGATGCGGTATGGGAGGTGAAAATGGCGGTTACATCAAAACAGATTGCAGAGCTGGCCGGTGTCTCGCGTGGGACCGTTGACCGTGCATTGCATAATCGGGGGCGCGTGAAACCGGAGGTTGCCGAGCGGATCAGAAGAATTGCAGATGAGCTGGGATATCAGCCGCATCCGGCGGGACAGGCACTGGTACTTTCTGGCAGGGAATTTAAATTTGGTGTCTACGTGCAGTCGGTCGCGACGCCCACCATGCAGATGGTCCTTGCGGGAGTGAGGAAGGCGGCGTCTGAGCTGAAAACCTTTGGGGTCACTACGTTGATTAAGACGCACCCAACCATCGATAAAGCAGCAGAGATGTCTGCGATTGATGAATTTTTGAAGGCGGGGTGCCAGGCGATTGCACTTACGCCGGTTACGGAGCCGGATGTGGCGGAGCGGGTTGACGGTCTGGTGGAATCGGGGATTCCCGTGGTTGTTTTCAATGGAGATCTGCCGGACAGTAAACGTCTGTGTTACGTAGGAATGGACAATTATGTGGGCGGTCAGATCGCAGGCGTCATGATGGGGTATATGTTTTCTGAAGGGGGTAAGGTGCTGCCGATTACGGCGCATCTGACGAATTATGCACATTATATTCGTGCAAAAGGATTCATGGAAGTTATACAGAATGATTTTCCAAATATTGAGCTCCTGCCGCTGCAGGCGTGTTTTGACAACGATACCTTTGCCTATGAGATTACCAAGACTGCTCTCGGCGAACATCCGGATATTGCAGGAGTCTTTTCGGCATCGAATGGTACGCAGGGCGTGTGCAGAGCGATTGAGGAAGCCGGACAGACCGGACGAATCCGTGTCTTCACCTTTGATGCCAACCCGGTGAATGTAGAAGATTTAAAAGCGGGCCGTATCAGTCTGCTGTTTGGCCAGGGGGCAGAGTATCAGGGGTACCGTCCGCTTTATATTTTGTACGATTACGTGGCAAAGGGGATGCGTCCTGCTGAAACTGCCGAGTATATAGAGCCGAGTGTTGTAACCAAATATAATTTAAGTGAATCAATACCCATCAGGTCTGACAATATGCGTTCACTATGAACGCAGAAGTGAAACGCTGTATCGAAGAGATACGGCGTTTTTTTTGATTTGCGTGCAGATATTTGATGAAATCAATAAAGATTGTCAGTATATCCTAAAAAAAGCCGTTGATTATTGTAATTTCCTACAAAAACTATATTTTTTGGTAAAAACACTTGCGTTCTCGTGAACGCTAGAATATAATGTGTTTAACAAATAGGGGTACACGAATACAGAAGGTATGCGTGTAAAAATTAAGTGATGGAGGATTTGAGAATGGATTTAAGAGTGGGTATTATTGGATGCGGGATGATCGGTAAAGAGCATGCGAAACGTCTTCAGTACAAGATCCAGGGGGTTGTCGTTGCTGCTGTGTGTGATGTCTTCGAGGCTGGTGCGAAGGCGGCATCTGAACTGATCGGAGGAGCTAAGATTTATACGGATGCGGCAGAACTGATCAACGATCCGGAAATTGATGCTGTTGTTGTGACAACTCCTGGAAATTTTCATAAAGATCCTATTCTCAAAGCAATCGCAGCGGGTAAACCGGTATTTACTGAGAAACCTCTGACGACGACGGCCGCTGAATGCAGGGAGATTGTAGATGCAGAAATTGCTTCCGGAAAACATTTGGTTCAGGTTGGCTTTATGCGCCGTTATGACCGCGGATACAATCAAGTCAAGGAACTGATTGAAAATGGTGAGTTTGGAGCTCCGCTGGTTTTAAAGTGCACACACCGTGCGGAATCTGTTGCGGATGATTATACAACAGAGATGGCTGTCACAGATACTGCGATTCACGAAATCGATGTTCTTCCATGGCTGATCGGGGGCGATGAATGGGATGAAGTGCAGTGCATTATGCCAAAGACTACGAAAAATGCTCATGGGGGACTGAAAGATCCACAGGTTATGATTATGAAAACAAAAGGCGGGGTAGTCTGCGTGCTGGAAGTCAACGTAAACTGTGGATTTGGATATGACATCAACTGTGAAGTTGTCTGTGAAGACGGTGTCATTAGCCTGCCGTGCCCATCGTTCCCGACAACACGCAGGAACTTTGAGGTGTCTACGGCTATTGAAAAAAACTGGATTCTTCGCTTTATTGACTCCTACGATGTAGAGCTTCAGGATTGGGTTGACAATGTAAAAGCAGGGACAACCGGCGGATCTTCAGCATGGGAGGGTTATACTGCTGCGATCACGGCAGATGCACTGGTGGCTTCTCAGAAATCCGGAAAGGCGGAGAAAGTCGTGACTGGCGGAACACCTGACTTTTACAAGACAAACAAATAATAAAGAGAAAGGAAACAATCTGTTATGAAAATAGGCTTTAATGAAGGATGTAATCGTTTCTGCAAAAATCATTCCGTGATGGAGGATCTGGAACTCTGCGAAAAATATGGATTTGATTATATCGATATTCAGTCCGAATGCCTCGACCGTGACCTTGCAGCCGGCAAATATACAGTCGATGACCTTGCTGCATGGTTTGCTGATCCGAACCATAAGCTCAAAATGCTTTCCTATAATGCACTGGTTTTTTTCAATATGAAACAGACACAGGAAGAAAAAGATGCTGTTATGGCAAAGCTGGACAACATTATTGAAATGTGCAATAAACTTCAGTGCAGGATGATCGTGGTGGTGCCCTCTATGGATCTGCCGGTCGATGCAACGATTGATAAGATTCGCAACGATGCTGTTGCAGTGTTAAAAGAAATGGTGAAAAAGGTAGAACCTCATGGTATCAGACTTTCCCTTGAGTTCTGTGGCGCGCCGGGGATGTCGATCAATCGTTTTGAAGATGCCTATGCAATCGTACAGGAAGTAGACTCTCCGATGGTGGGCATTACACTGGATCAGTATCATTTTCATGCGATGGCTTCCTGTTTTGAAAATCTTGAAAAGGCAGATGGAAAGAAAATTTTTGTGTGGCATCTGAACGGTATGGAGAATATGCCGTGCGGCGCTGCATATAATACGGATGAAAAACGTCTGTGGCCTGGACTGCCGGGGGATTGCCTGGATCATAAACGCTATGCGGATACATTGAAAAAGATTGGATTTGAGGGGGATGTCTGCACGATGGAAGTGTTCCGCCCGGAATATTACAACCTTTCAAATGAGGAGAATATCAGAACAGCAGCGGAATATACCAAAAATCATGTGGCAGAATACTGGGATTGTTAATGCGGGATATTGAGGAAGGAATGTCTGTCTGATGAGTCTGAGCTTTTAAATCAGAAAGATGCATCTGCGAATTGAAAAACAGTTCGCAGATGCATTTTTGGTTGAAATCCTACAAAAGGAATATTTTTCGGTGTTGTGTGAAAGGTTAGGATTTGGTATACTGGAAGTAACTGGAACCTGATTTTCGAATACGAGGTAAATGGATTTGATGAGAGAAAAATATGAAACATTACAGGTAGGAGTATTGCGTGATGCCGCTAAAAGGCGTGGGTTAAAAGGAATATCCACGATGAAGAAAAGTGAGCTGATAGAGCTTATGGTGCAGGAAGACGAGAAAGAAAAAATAGAAACTGCACCGGAGGTCGATTCAGAAAAACGGATTGAGAAAGAGACAGAAGATAAGGGCAGGATGGATTACAATCAGCTTGACAGCGGTGAATCGGCGAATGGGATCCTCGAAGTGATGAGTGACGGATATGGGTTCATCCGATGTGAAAACTATCTTCCAGGAGAGCATGATGTTTACGTTTCTCCGTCTCAAATACGTCGTTTTAATCTAAAAACAGGCGATATTCTGCAGGGGAATACCCGGGTAAAATCCCAGAATGAAAAATTCAGCGCATTGTTGTACGTGACCAGGATAAATGGACTGTCTCCAAATGACAGTGTAAAGCGGTGTAATTTTGAAGATATGACACCTGTTTTCCCGGATGAACGTCTGCGGCTTGAACGTCCCGGCGGAAGTCTTGCGATGAGGATTGTAGATTTAGTCAGTCCGATTGGAAAAGGTCAGAGGGGGATGATAGTTTCACCGCCTAAAGCCGGAAAGACGACACTGCTGAAAGATGCAGCAAAATCAATTTTGAAAAATAGTCCGGACATGCATCTGATCATTTTGCTGATCGATGAGCGCCCGGAAGAAGTGACGGATATTAAGGAAGCCATTAAAGGACCGAATGTAGAAGTCATATATTCGACATTCGACGAGCTTCCGGAACACCATAAGCGTGTATCTGAGATGGTCATAGAAAGGGCAAAGCGGCTGGTAGAGCATAAAAAAGATGTGACGATCTTTATCGACAGTATTACGCGGCTTGCAAGGGCATATAATCTGACGGTGCCGCCAAGCGGAAGGACGCTTTCCGGCGGCCTGGATCCCGCGGCTCTTCATATGCCGAAACGTTTCTTTGGGGCTGCCAGAAATATGCGGGAAGGCGGAAGCCTGACCATACTTGCCACGGCGCTTGTGGATACTGGCAGCAAGATGGACGACGTAGTATACGAAGAATTTAAAGGAACGGGTAATATGGAACTTGTTCTTGACCGGAAGCTGCAGGAAAAGCGTGTGTTTCCAGCCATTGATATTGGAAAGTCCGGTACCCGCCGTGATGATCTTTTGCTGAGTCAGGAGGAGCAGGAAGCGACATATATTATGCGAAAAGCCCTCAATGGAATGAAATCTGAAGATGCAGTAGAAAATATCCTGAATATGTTCTCCAGAACGAAGACAAATCAGGAATTTGTGCAAATGGTGAAAAAACAAAAATTTCTTTAAAGAAACTTGCATTTATAATAAGGACATGATATAATTCAAAAGCTGTTTAAATTGGAAAAATCGTGATATGATTTAAATAATGAAGAATAACAGATAGAAGAGGTGAAAAAAATGAGAGAAGGAATCCATCCAGAGTACCATCAGGCAACTGTAACCTGCAACTGCGGCAATACATTTACAACGGGATCTACCAAAAAAGACATCCACGTAGAAATTTGCTCAAAATGCCATCCGTTCTACACAGGACAGCAGAAGGCAGCGGCAGCGCGCGGACGTATCGATAAGTTTAATAAGAAATACGGAATGGGCGATAATAAATAAGAGACGTAAAACAGGTTGAGATTGGCACAATCTCAACCTATTTTTCTAATGTGAAAAGATATAAGGGGACAATATCAATATGAAATCATCAAATATTGGCGGGCAGGCAGTACTGGAAGGAATTATGATGCGCCATGAGGATGTGTATTCCGTGGCGGTGCGAAAACAGGACGGGGAGATCGAAGTGAAGACGGAACCGTATAAAAGCATTATCAAAAGCCCATTGTTGAAAAAGACGCCGATCGTCCGCGGAGTGTTTAACTTTATAGAATCACTGGTGGTAGGAATGAAATGCCTGACCTATTCCGCGAGCTTTTATGAAGAAGAAGAGGAGACAGTGACGCTGACGAAGGAAGAACAGGAAAAGGCGGACGCTAAAAAAGAGAAGCAGGACAAATTGCTGATGTATGGGACGGTTGCGTTTTCTATTGTGCTGTCGGTAGCTGTTTTTATCATGCTTCCTTATTTTATTGCGGGATTTCTGAGAAAGATCACAGCTTCAGAACCGCTGATTGCGATCGCTGAGGCGGTTGTCCGGATTGTTATTTTTCTGGGATATATTCTGCTGATCTCCAGAATGAAGGATATTCAGAGAGTGTTCATGTACCATGGCGCAGAGCACAAATGTATCAACTGCGTGGAACACGGAATGGAGCTGACGGTTGAAAACGTCATGAAAAGTTCACGGGAACATAAACGATGCGGAACTAGTTTTCTTTTGTTTGTCATGATCGTGAGTATCATTTTCTTCTTATTTATAAGGGTCCCATCCCCATGGCTTCGCGTCGTCGTGCGCCTGCTGCTCGTTCCGGTCATTGCCGGAGTTTCTTATGAGATTATCCGGATTGCCGGCCGCAGCGACAATAGAATTGTGAATTTGCTGAGTAAACCGGGGATGGCACTGCAGAGACTGACGACAAGAGAACCGCAGGAAGATATGGTGGAAGTTGCGATCGCAGCTGTTGAAGCGGTGTTTGACTGGAAAGAATATCTGCAAGTGAACTTTTCAGAGGAAGTTTGCCGGGAAGGACAGCCCGGATGAAGACACTTGGTGAACTTCTTCGGCAAGGAAGGCAGCAACTGTCGCAGTGCGGGATCGAAAACGGTGAAGCGGATGCGTGGTATTTGCTGGAATACGTTTGCGGTATCGATAAAAACTATTATTTTATGCACACGGATGATATAATAGAGGAAACAAAAGAAGAGCAGTACAGACTTCTGGTCGGGCAAAGAAGCCGGCATGTTCCGCTGCAGTACCTGACCCATACGGCTTACTTTATGGGTCTGTCTTTTTATGTGAATGAACATGTTCTGATACCGAGGCAAGATACGGAGACACTGGTTGAAGCTGTCCTTGAGAGGATACCGGAAAACGGGCGTGTCCTTGATCTCTGTACGGGTTCCGGATGTATTTTGATCAGCCTCTTAAAATATGGCAGGGGTCTGCAGGGCACGGGATCAGATGTTTCAGAGGACGCACTTAAAACTGCACAAAAAAATGCAGCCCGAAATGGGGTGACTGCCAGGTTTGTAAAAAGTGATTTGTTTGAGGATATTGAGGGAGTATACGATGTGATTGTATCAAACCCGCCGTATATCCGTACGGATGTGATACCGACCCTGATGGAAGAAGTGCGTTTGCATGAACCGCTGCTTGCGCTGGACGGAAAAGATGACGGTCTGTATTTTTACAGAGAGATTATCCGGTATGCCGGGCGGTATCTGTCTGAACATGGACTTCTGGCATTTGAGATAGGATATGACCAGGGAGAGGCATTAAAAGACCTGCTTTGCGATGCGGGATACGGCGATATACAGATCATCCGCGATCTTGCCGGAATGGAACGCGTGGTAGTGGGAGAAATGCAGGAATAAAATGAAATAACAGGAGGAAAGCATCATGTTTGATAAATTGGAAGATCTTCTGATTCGTTTTGAGGAAATTTTAAGCGAATTAAATGAGCCGACCGTGGCGAACGATCAGACCAGATTCCAGAAGCTGATGAAAGAACAAAGTGATTTACAGCCCATTGTAGATGCATATAAAGAATATAAGAACTGCAGACAGACGATTGAAGACAGCCTTTCCATGTTGGAGGAAGAATCTGATGCAGATATGCGTGAGATGCTGAAAGAAGAGCTGTCTGATGCGAAAAAAAGAACGGAAGAGCTGGAGCACACGCTGAAGATTCTGCTGCTTCCCAAGGATCCGAATGACAGCAAGAATGTCATCGTAGAGATCCGCGGCGGCGCAGGCGGCGATGAGGCTGCTTTGTTTGCGTCGGAGGTGTACCGTATGTATGTAAAATATGCGGAGTCACACCGCTGGAAAACAGAGTTGATCAGTCTGAACGAAAATGGAAACGGCGGTTTCAAAGAAGTTACCTTTATGATCAACGGTAATGGAGCTTATTCGCGTTTGAAGTATGAAAGCGGTGTGCACCGCGTTCAGCGTGTGCCGGAGACAGAGTCGAGCGGACGCATCCATACATCGACGATCACTGTGGCCATCATGCCTGAGGCAGAGGAAATTGATTTTCAGCTTGATATGAATGACTGTAAATTTGATGTGTTCCGGGCTTCCGGAAACGGAGGGCAGTGTGTCAATACGACGGACTCAGCGGTGCGCCTGACACATATCCCGAGCGGCATTGTGATTTCCTGTCAGGACGAAAAATCACAGCTGAAGAATAAAGAAAAGGCACTCAAGGTGTTAAGGGCGCGTCTTTATGAGATGGAACTTGAAAAACAGCACGATGCCGAGGCGGAAGCCAGAAGAAGCCAGGTCGGAACGGGGGACCGTTCCGAGAAAATCCGTACGTATAATTTCCCGCAGGGGCGCGTGACGGATCACCGGATTAAACTGACATTGCATAAACTGGATAACATTATGAACGGAGACCTGGATGAAATTATTGATAGTCTGATCGCGGCAGATCAGGCTGCAAAGCTCAGCAAACTGCAGGAGGATTGATGCCCCGAAGCTGAGGAAAAAGAAAAGGTACAGGAGAGAAGTTATGGTGAAAAAAACAGCGCTGGTAATCATGGCAGCAGGAATTGGCAGTCGGTTTGGAAAAGGCATCAAACAGCTGGAGCCGGTAGGCCCGAGTGGGGAAATCATTATGGATTATTCCATCCACGACGCACTTGAAGCGGGGTTTAATAAGGTTGTGTTTATTATCCGGAAAGATCTGGAAAAAGACTTTAAAGAAATCATTGGAAACCGGATTGAAAAGCTGACAGAAGTGGTATATGCGTTTCAGGAGCTTGATGACCTCCCAAATGGATTTGTAAAACCCGGTGACCGTACAAAACCGTGGGGGACGGGGCAGGCGGTTCTTAGCTGTAAGGGGTTGATTGAAGAGCCGTTCGTTGTTATCAATGCTGACGATTACTATGGCAAAGAGCCGTTTGTAAAACTGCATGATTACCTTGTAAATGAGATGCCGGCGGCAGATGGGCAGTATGACATCTGCATGGCAGGATTTATGCTGGGGAATACACTGAGTGATAACGGCGGAGTGACCCGCGGGATCTGTCGTATGGATAAAGAAAATAACCTGGTTGGCATAGCAGAGACGAAAAATATAATAAAAACTGCTGATGGCGCCGGTATTCAGACGGGAGACAACGTGATTCCGGTTGCCCTGAGTTCCAAAGTATCCATGAACATGTGGGGACTGCAGCCTGAATTTGTGGATGAGCTTGAAGCGGGGTTTGTAAAATTTCTTTCCGCACTGTCCCCGGAGGATCCGAAACAGGAATATCTTCTGCCGACGATTATTGACGGACTGCTGCAGGAAAAACGAGCAAAGGTACACGTGATCAATACAGATGCACAATGGTTTGGTGTTACATACCGGGAAGATAAAGATTCTGTTGTAACGGCATTCAAAAAGCTGATTGCAGAGGGAGTTTATCAGGAAAAATTGTTTGATTCTTGTGATTGATAAGGAGTGCAGAATGGGAAAATATTTCGGAACTGATGGATTCAGAGGAGAAGCCAATATTGATTTGACGGTGGAGCATGCCTATAAAGTAGGCCGTTTCCTGGGATGGTACTTTGGAAGGGAGCATAAGGCGCAGATTGTGATCGGGAAGGATACGAGACGCAGCAGTTACATGTTCGAATATTCTCTTGTAGCGGGACTTACAGCTTCCGGAGCGGATGTGTACCTTCTCCATGTGACGACAACGCCGAGTGTATCTTATGTTGTACGAACTGAGAATTTTGACTGCGGCATTATGATCTCTGCCAGTCATAATCCATTCTACGACAATGGGATCAAGGTTATCAATGGTATGGGACAGAAGATGGAAGCGGATGTCGAGGCAGAAATAGAGGCTTATATCGATGATGAGATACCGAAAATTCCATTTGCGGTCAAAGAAGATATCGGACGGACGGTGGATTTCTCTGCCGGCAGAAACCGTTATATCGGTTATTTAATTTCATTGCCCACCCGCTCCTTTAAGAATATGCGGGTAGGCCTGGACTGCTCAAACGGAAGTGCGTCATCGATCGCGAAGAGTGTGTTTGATGCGCTGGGAGCGAAAACATATGTCATCAATAATGAACCTGACGGCACCAATATTAATCAGAACTGCGGCTCCACGCATATTGAAATTCTGCAGAAATTTGTAAGAGAAAAACATCTCGATGTGGGATTTGCCTATGACGGGGATGCAGACCGCTGTATTGCAGTGGACGAGACGGGAAAAGTAATTGACGGGGATTTAATACTCTATGTCTGCGGAAAATACCTGAAAGAGCAGGGGCGTCTTGACAACAATACGATTGTAACGACGATCATGTCCAATCTGGGACTTTACAAGGCGTGTGACCGTGAAGGAATTCACTATGAAAAGACGGCGGTGGGCGATAAATATGTCTGTGAAAATATGATGACATACGGTCACAGTCTGGGCGGTGAGCAGTCAGGACACATCATTTTCAGCAAACATGCGACGACCGGAGATGGGATTCTGACTTCTCTTATGGTTATGGAGGTAATCCTGGAAAAGAAGCTGCCGCTTTCTGTACTTGCGTCAGAAGTGGTGATCTATCCGCAGCTGCTGAAAAATGTGCGTGTTGCGAATAAACAGGAAGCCCGTGAGAATATAAACGTGCAGAGCGTGGTGAAATCTGTCAGCGAAAGGCTTGGAGAGGACGGGCGCATTCTGGTGCGCGAAAGCGGAACTGAGCCGGTAATCCGCGTGATGGTAGAAGCAGAAGACGATGAGATCTGCCGGGAATGTGTCGACAGAGTGATCACGGTGATGACAGAAGAAGATTTAATTGTAGGATAGATATAGAGGAACTGTTCAGATGAGAAAAAAGTGTTTGGTGCTGGCAGCCTGCGTGATGATCCTCGCGTCAGGCTGCGGCAGTTCGTCCAATGAGGAATACTATGAAGAGGGAATTGCCTGCATGGAGAAAAATGATTATGAGGGAGCCGTAAAACTGCTGAATCAGGCGGTTGCACAGGAGGAAAGACTTCCCGAAACTTACAGGGCACTTGGGATCAGTCAGCTTGAGCTGGGAGACAGTGCATCTGCCATAGCGGCATTTTCAAGGAGCTTAAATTCATTGGAAAATACAAACGTCGCATTTGAAAAAGACGTTATGTATTATCTTGCATCGGCACGGATGGATTATGGAGAATATGAGAAAGCAGCAGAAGTCTATACGGATGTTTTGAAACTGGAGAAAAGTCCGGAGACTTATTTCATGCGGGGCTGTGTTTATCTGGAACTGGAGGATCAGGAAGAGGCTGCCAATGATTTTGACAGTGCGGTAAAGGACAGCCGGGATTATGAGATGTATCTGAAGATTTTCCAGGCATATGCTAAAAAAGATGATACGCTGACGGGAGAAACGTATCTCCAAAGAGCACTCGAGTTTAAGCCGAAGGAGGCATCGGATTATTATAACCGGGGCCGGATCTATTACGAGCTGAAAGATTATGAGAGTGCCAGGGAAGAACTGACAGAAGCCATCAATGAAGGGGACTCGGATGCGGTTCTGCTGCTTGGCAAGGTCTATCTGTCGGTCGATGATGCGGCAAGTGCAAGGGGACTTTATCAGGACTACCTGAAAGAAGAAAAAAATCAGGCAAAAGCGTACAATGGACTGGCCATGTGTGATATCTTCGAAAAAAATTATGACAATGCACTGGACAATATTCAGAAAGGACTGGAGTGTAATGAGGAATCAGAAACCCAGAGTCTGTTGTTTAATGAAATTGTCGTGTATGAGTATCAACTTGATTTTGAGACTGCAAAGACTAAGATGGCAGAATATCTGGAACAATATCCAGATGATCAGACTGCCATAAGAGAAAATGAATTTTTAAAAAGCAGATAGTCTGTACTGGGGAGTGCGGGTAAGGGGAGAGGTAACCGAAAAAGTTGCATTTAACAAACAGGGGTGGGCTATGCAATTATATGAATCAAAAAACATGGAAGAGCGGGTCATCTTGATCGGGATTCAGACTGATGCCAGTGACGATACACAAAAATCACTGCGGGAGCTCGAAGAACTTGTGGAAACGGCGGGAGCTGTTACTGTAGGGGAAGTCATCCAAAAAAGAGAAAATATTCATCCGGTAAGTTATGTGGGTCCGGGGAAGCTGGAAGAGCTGAGAGAACTTCTCTATACACTGGATGCCACGGGAATTATCTGCGACGATGAACTTTCCCCGGCACAGTACGGGACACTGGAAAGTGAACTTCAGTGCAAGGTAATGGACCGCACGTTGGTAATTCTCGATATTTTTGCAGGTCGGGCTGTCACAAAAGAAGGTAAGCTGCAGGTTGAGCTTGCGCAGTTGAAGTATCGTGCCGCCAGGCTCGTAGGTCTGCGCAATTCGATGTCACGGCTGGGCGGAGGAATTGGAACGCGCGGACCTGGCGAGAAGAAACTTGAGATGGACCGCCGTATGATCCGCAACAGGATTACACAGCTGAAACAGGATCTGGAAGAAATGAAACGTCACAGGGAGCTGCTGCGGGGTCAGCGAATCAAGAGCAACCAGAAAGTAGCTGCGATTGTCGGGTACACGAATGCCGGAAAATCAACGCTTTTGAATACGCTGACAGGGGCATCTGTGCTCGAGGAAAACAAGCTGTTTGCGACACTGGATCCGACGACTCGTGTGCTTGATCTCCCGGGCAGACAGCAGATTTTACTGACGGATACGGTGGGGTTCATAAGAAAACTGCCGCATCATCTGGTCGATGCATTTAAGAGCACGCTGGAAGAGGCAAAATATGCGGACATTATTATCCATGTGGTAGATGCATCAAATCCGCAGATGGACGAGCAGATGCATATTGTATATGACACCCTTCGGCAGCTGGGGATAGAGGGTAAGAAGATCATTACACTTTTTAACAAACAGGATCAGGTAGACTGTCCGGAAAATCTGAAAGACCTTCAGGCTGACTGTGTCATCAGAATCTCGGCCAAGACGGGGAGTGGTTTGGAGGAACTGAAAGAAGAGCTGGTTCGTATGCTCCAGGCGGATCAGATATATATTGAACGGTTCTATGGGTATGACAGAGCGAATATTATCAGTATGATTCGCCAGGTCGGGCAGGTTGTAGAAGAGGAATACTATCCGGAAGGGATCTCCGTCAAAGCCTATGTACCAGTGGAGATCTATGGAAAAGTCTGACTGTTAAAGTCTGTAAATTTTGAAAACCCCCTAGAATTGGGGGTGCCGGAAAATTTACATACAATATATGGTATTTTTTGTATTGACGACTCTTAAATCCTCTGATATGATAGTCCCATAGCGCAGTCAGGGACTTAAAGATTGCAGAGGAGGCAGATGTAATGTTTAAAGTGGAAAAAAGAGACGGAGCCATTGCTGATTTTGAGCTTGCCAAGATTACAGAGGCGGTTCGCAAGGCATTTGAAGCGAACCAAAAGCAATACAGTCAGGATATGCTTGAGATGGTGAGTCTGCGTGTCACCTCTGATTTTCAGAAAAAAATCAAAGAGGATCGGGTTAATGTAGAAGATATTCAGGACAGTGTGGAAAATGTTTTGATTCAATGTGGATATTCGGACGTCGCGAAAGCTTATATCCTGTACAGAAAGCAGCGCGAAAAGGTCCGCAATATGAAATCCACGATCCTGGACTACAAAGAGATTGTAAACAGCTATGTCAAAGTGGAGGACTGGCGTGTAAAAGAAAATTCCACAGTAACGTATTCAGTAGGAGGCCTGATCTTAAGCAACAGCGGTGCAGTGACTGCCAATTACTGGTTATCGGAGATCTATGATCCGGAGATCGCGGATGCACACCGGCATGCAGATATCCACATTCACGATTTATCCATGCTGACCGGATATTGTGCCGGCTGGTCGCTGAAGCAGCTGATCATGGAAGGCCTGGGGGGCATCAAGGGAAAGATTACGTCTTCGCCGGCAAAGCATCTGAGCGTACTCTGCAACCAGATGGTTAATTTCCTGGGAATCATGCAGAACGAATGGGCAGGAGCACAGGCGTTTTCTTCTTTTGATACATACCTTGCTCCGTTTGTTAAAGCAGATAACCTTTCTTATCCGGAGGTGAAGAAATGCATTGAATCCTTTATCTACGGCGTGAATACACCGAGCCGCTGGGGAACACAGGCTCCATTTTCCAACATCACGCTGGACTGGACCGTACCTCAGGACCTTGCAGAACTTCCGGCGATTGTGGGCGGAAAAGAGATGGATTTCCGGTATAAAGACTGTAAGCCGGAGATGGATATGATCAACCGGGCATTTATCGAGACCATGATCGAGGGGGATGCCAACGGGAGAGGATTTCAGTATCCAATTCCGACATACTCCATTACCTCAGACTTTGACTGGTCGGATACGCTGAATAACCGTCTGCTGTTTGAGATGACAGCGAAATACGGAACACCGTATTTTTCAAATTATATCAACAGCGATATGGAGCCGAGTGACGTGAGGAGCATGTGTTGCCGTCTGCGTCTGGATCTGAGAGAACTGAGAAAGAAGACGGGCGGATTTTTTGGTTCCGGTGAGAGCACTGGCTCAGTCGGCGTCGTGACAATCAATATGCCGCGAATCGCATATCTGGCAAAAAATGAAAAAGACTTCTATCAGAGACTGGATCATATGATGGACCTGAGCGCAAGGTCACTTCATGTGAAACGCGAAGTCATCACGAAGCTGCTGAATGAAGGTCTTTATCCATACACGAAGCGATATCTGGGAACCTTTGACAATCATTTCTCTACAATTGGCCTGATTGGTATGAATGAGGTAGGGCTGAATGCAAAATGGCTCGGAGGAGACATGACGGATGCACGTACACAGGAATTTACGAAAGAAGTCCTGAAGCATATGCGCAATAAGCTTTCTGATTATCAGGAAGAATACGGAGATTTGTATAATCTGGAGGCAACACCGGCAGAGTCGACGACATACCGTCTGGCAAAGCATGACAGGGAAAAATGGCCGGATATTAAAACTGCCGGAAGTAAGGGTGATACGCCGTACTATACCAACAGTTCGCATCTTCCGGTTGAATTTACATCAGATATATTTGATGCGCTTGACATTCAGGATGAGCTCCAGAGCTTATATACTTCGGGTACAGTATTCCATGCATTCCTTGGGGAGAAACTGCCGGACTGGCAGTCGGCGGCATCTCTGGTCCGAAAGATTGCGGAGAATTATACCCTGCCGTACTATACACTCTCACCAACGTATTCTGTATGCAAGGATCACGGCTATATTGCAGGTGAACATTTCACATGTCCGACATGCGGTCATCCGGCTGAGGTTTACAGCAGAATTACAGGATATTATCGTCCGGTACAGAACTGGAACGACGGCAAGAGCCAGGAATATAAAAACCGGACGGTATATGATATCGAAAGCTCTTCTGTTAAGAAGTCAAAAGGGACAGCAGCAGCCGTCATTGATGAAGCGGTATCTGTGGAAAATGGCGACGGCTTGAAATATCTGTTTACGACAAGAACGTGTCCGAACTGTAAGGCGGCCAAAGAGATGCTGGAGGGTGAAGAATATGAAGTGATCGATGCGGAGGCAAATCCGGATCTCGCAGCAAAATACGGCATCATGCAGGCTCCGACACTGGTGATTGTGGACGGTGACAACATGAAAAAATATGTAAATGCTTCAAACATTCAGAAGTATGTAGAGACACACTGAGAGTTTTAGCAATGTGGAGAGAGATGGTTTGGAAGGCGGTCAGCCGGGAGCCATCTCTTTTAAATTTGTGTACGCATTGAAGGATGAAAGAGGGATAGAAGATGCAGAGGATACGCAAACTTTATGTGGAATTTCCCAAAATGGACGATACGGCGATATCTGTAGTCCCGTGTCTTGTAGACCGGCGGGTAGGTGCACACTGCCACACGTACTATGAATTTGTAGTCATTACAAAGGGATCCTGTATATTTGATTATCGCGGGGCACAATCTCTGCTGATGCCGGGAGATGTATTTTTGATTGAACCGCATCAGGTGCACAGCTATGAGGTGCAGATGACAGCAACTATCATCAATTGTCACTTTTTCCCGGAGCCGCTTGGCGCCGAGTGCAGCGAGACACTCAGCCATGCAACGATAAATACTCCTTATGCCAACGAGGATGTAAAACAACAGTGGGACGAGCTGCTTCGCTATGTAACACTGGGGGACTCGGTGATAGAGGAGGAAAGCAGACGTGTTGGAGTGAATGTACAGGGAGTGATACATTTAAATACGCAGGAAATGAAATATGTGGAACAGCTTCTGGATGGAATGATGGAGGAACAGGATAAAAAAGAGGAAGGGATCGAGTACGTAAAATCAGCTTATCTGCAGTTGATTTTAGTCTTTTTTAAGCGTGTCAAATCAAGACAACATGAGCAGATGCAGAATTATACAAGCCATAAGAAAAAGCTGATCTATCGTGCGATGACTTATATAGAAGAACATCTGACCGAAAAAATAAATGTTTCACAGATCGCAGAGAGTGTTTATCTAAGCCCCAATTATTTCAGGACGACATTCAAAGATGTGACGGGACTGTCGCCGATGGAATATCTGAATCGTATGCGTGTTGTGAAATCTCTGGAATATCTGGAAATGGAACAGATAAGTGTGGCGGAAGCGGCAGAGAAAGTTGGCATATACGATGCCAATTATTTTTCCAGAATGTTCAAGAAGGTCATGGGCTACTCTCCGCGTTATTTTAAAAAGATCAACTGATGTTACCAATGATTTATGCTAGTATGACTGTGCCGTGTGCTACCAGAATTTCAAATCTCCATGCTATACTGTAATCATCAAAAATGATGATTTGGCAGTCAGAAATAGCAGGAGGTTGATGATGATGACGAATAAAGAGCGCGAATTTCGTACATTGAGCTTTTCAAATGAGGGACTTGACAGAGGCGCAAAACAGGAAACATTTGAACCGTGGGATCTGACGGTTTCGGATTGGGAAAAAGAAGGGCTGACAACAGATTTTAACAAAAAACTGAAGGTGCCGATTGTCCCCACAGAGGTCGGCTATATCAAAAAAGATGAGCCCGTTGAATGGGTTGACCATTATTATATGACAATGCTTGCAGATCCGATTTTTGATCTGGAAAAAACGCTGGGGTATGACCCGGTACTTCGTATGGCTTTTCGAATTCCATTTCTCAGTTATGATGAGGAAATGATGGAGGATACGGATGAGTATACGGTAAAAAGAGATATTGACGGCTGGATCAGAAAATATTATAAAGGACGTGATCTTTTTACTGCCGTTCAGCCGGTGGTTTCTGATGAGGAATCCTGGGAACGCCACAAAGACCATACGTTAAAGGCTTATAAAAAATACTGTACAGATGAAGCGATGCATGCCGCATATGATAAGTATCATGCGATCAGCGAGAGCGGGGAATATCCGATTCGCTTTCGGCTGATGGGATTTTTCTGGAGTATCCGTGATCTGATGGACAACGAACCGATGCTGTATGCATGGTATGATTACCCGGAAATGATTGAGGACATTCATAGATTTCAGCTGAATCTTTATAAAGAACAGATGGATAAGATATTAAAAATTGTGAAGCCTGAAGTACTGTTTTTTGAAGAAGATTTAAGTGGAAAGAATGGTCCGATGATCTCCCCGGATACCTTTGATGAGTTTTTAAGGCCGTGTTATGAAGAGATCATTCCATTTCTCAGAGAACGCGGAGTGCAGAATATATTCGTGGACACGGACGGCGACTTTACAAAGCTGATTCCGAATTTTACATCATCGGGTGTCGATGGTTTTTTGCCGGTGGACGTGAATGCCGGTGTTGATATCGTGGATGTAAGAAGACGTTTTCCGGATGTTAAATTTATTGGAGGATTCAATAAACTGGAAATCCTGAAAGGTCCGGAGGCAATAGACCGCGAATTCAAGCGCCTGGAACCTGTGATCCGGCAGGGAGGCTATCTGTGCGGGATCGATCATCAGGCGGCTCCGGGCACTCCCTATGCATACTATCAGTATTATATAAAACGGCTGGGTGAAGTCATGGCGGCCTGCCGCGGAGAACACATCACGAAATAAGCCTGCAATACTCTCTTTTCATAATGTTATAAATCAAAACACGGGGACTGTAAAATGAGAAATCATTTTGCGGTCCCTGTGTTTTCTTATGTTATAACTGGAATATGGGTAATGAAAAGCGAAAATCTCTTATGTACAATCTAATTATAGAATGCAGTCCTAATGCATCAGGGGTCAAAAAGATCTTTTGACGCCAACATTATCACAATATGGAGGTACATATGGAAACAAAAAAAGCAAATATTCTGTTTTTCTTTACGGATCAGCAGCGCTGGGACACTTGTGGATGTATGAATCCAAACCTGGATCTGACACCGAATCTGGACCAACTGGCAAAAGACGGGGCGTGTTTTAGAAAAGCGTATACGTGTCAGCCCGTCTGCGGACCGGCGCGTGCCTGCCTTCAGTCTGGAATGTATGCCACGGAGACTGGAAATTTTCACAACCTGCGCAGACTGGAACCGAATTCCTGCACACCACTTGCTGAATATCTGAACAGAGCCGGATACAAAACGGGGTACGTCGGCAAACTTCATCTGGCACAAACGACAGACGGACCGGTGCCGCCCGAATTACACTATGGATATAAGGACTACTGGCGTGCGATGGATGTTGTAGAATGGGGTTCCCTGCCGTATGAGGGCGGGCTGTATGACGAAAACGGAACATTAGTCCCTTATAAAAACCAGTATCGGGTAGATTTCACGACAGATTTGCTGCTGGAATTCCTGGAACAGCAAAAAGATTCTGATGATCCGTTTTTTACCATGATGTCATTGATCGAACCGCATCACCAGAACTGCATGTACCGGTATGTGGCGCCGGACGGATATGCAGATAAGTATCGGGATGCATGGGTTCCCGGGGATCTGGCCGTACGTCGGGGAGAGGGGGACTGGGAAAAGAATCTTCCGGACTATTATGGCATGATTCGCAGGATTGATGAAAATCTTGGGCGTGTGGTGGAGGCTCTGAAGAAAAATGGTCAGTATGAAAATACATATCTCATATTCAGCAGCGATCACGGCAGTCATTTCCGGACAAGAAACAGTGAATACAAGCGGGCGTGCCATGATGCGTGTACGCATATTCCTATGGTGATTCATGGACCAGGCGTAAAGCCCGGGTATCAGGAACATGAAAAACTTGCGAGTCTGATTGACATACCGGCTACGATTCTGGATATGGCGGGGGTGGAAAAACCCCGGCATTATCGTGGAAGATCGCTTCTTCCTCTGATGAAAGGGGAAGATGTTGAGTGGAGAGAGGAGGTATTTATCCAGATATCAGAATCACAGGTGGGGCGGGCAGTCTGCGACGGGAAATATAAATACTCTGTTTCTGCCCCCGGGCTTGACGGATTTGCAGTGTGTGCGGCAGATTTGTACCGGGAAGAGTTTTTGTATGATCTGGAAGCGGATCCGGATGAAAATGTGAATCTGGTAACGGATGCAGATTACGAAGAGGTGAGAAAGAAACTACGAAGAACCTTGCTTAAATATATAGAGGAAGTGGAACATTATACGCCGGATATTCTTCCGGCTGAACACAGGTAACGGCTGAAACAGTACAGTGGAGGAGAAGTCTTTTGCTGTGCTGTTTTTATGACTTTCTTACAAAGAAATCCTGTAATAACAGATGAATCGTGCGTATTCTGACAGGGATCTGTGTGAAATAACGGTGACTATTGTGTGTTTTGCTGTAAAAAAGCAAACAATCTGTATTTTCTTATGTTATATCTGGATTCTGAATAGTGAAAACCAAAGAATATTCACGTAATATATAACTATGTTGTAAAACAGAACGGCAAGAAGAGGGAGGTGTAAGAAAGGCCGGATGAAGACAGTATTTATTTTATGTGATACCGTAAACCGCCGGATGCTGGATCTCTATAACAGCAGCCGGGAAGAGACGGCACTGATGCCGAATCTAAACCGCCTGGCAAAAAGAGGGATGGTTTTTGACAATCACTGGTGCGGCAGTGCGCCCTGCATGCCTGCACGCAAGGACATCATGACGGGGCGTCTGAATTTTCTGGAAAAGCCGTGGGGGGCGATTGAACCTTATGAACAGACATTACAGACGGTATTGGCTGAGAAAAATGTGCATACAATGATGTTCAGTGACCATTCTCACTATGTGATTCCGGGAGGTGAGAATTATACAAAGGGTTTTACCGCATGGGAAGTGTTCAGAGGTCAGGAAGGAGATCCCTGGTGTGTGACTCCCGACAAGGGGGGGATAAAAAAGGATGTCAGGCCAAGTGACTTCAAGGGTGAGTATTCGGTGTCAGAAGAAGCAAATCGCCGAAGATTAAAAACGGAGGACGATTACCCGAGTGTAAAAACATTGAGCAGTGCTGCGAGATGGCTGGAAGAAAATCATAACGCAGACAACTTTATGCTGTGGGCGGAGGCGTTCGATCCGCATGAGCCATATGATGTTCCGGAAAAATATCTGGATCTCTATGAAAAAGATTATACCGGTTTTGACGCAAAACACCCGGATTATCAGCCAAATATTTTCACGGAGGAGGAGACTAAGCATCTAAAGAACCGCTGCAGGGCATTGATGACCATGACGGATACCCATATTGGTGAGATTCTGGACGTACTGGATGCGCACGATATGTGGAAGGATACGATGGTGATATTTACGACGGACCATGGTTTCCATCTGGGAGAACACGGATATATGGCGAAGAACTATATGGCGCCGTACAATGAAGTGTTCCATATTCCGCTTATTGTCTGTGCACCTGGATGTAAGGCGGGGCGCAGTCAGGCGCTGACACAGAACATCGATGTGATGCCGACGGTGCTGGAATACTTTGGCGCGGATCGTAAACTGCATTATCCGCTGCACGGGAAAAGCCTGATGCCAATTCTTTCGGGGAAAGTAACGCAGATGAGAAGTGATACGATCTTTGGATATTTCGGAAAACAGGTTGGCTATACTGACGGGACTTATGTGTATATCAAAGCCGCCAGAGATGACAGCAATCGGCCGCTGAATGTTTATACGGCTGTGCCCAGTATCCTGAGGCAGTATTTTGGAGCGGATGATGCAGTAAATGCAGAGGATTATGACAAAATTGAAATGGGAAGATTCTTATCCTGGACGAATTATCCGGTATATAAAATACCCGCGGATATTATTAACTTCAGAAATCCATCGCAGGAATTCTCTTGCCGGTCCAGGTACAATCAGGAAAATCTTCTGTTTGATCTGACAGAGGATTACCATCAGGAACATCCTATTACGGATGAAAAACTGGAACGCAAATATCAGGAACAGTTGAAACGATGTATGCAGGAATATGATGCACCGGCAGAACAGTATGAACGTCTGGGTATTTAATACCGCATCTGAATACGTATTCGGTTATTACATCTGATCAAAATTTTAGGAAAGCGGGATATAACATGACATCCAGAGAGCTTGCGGTGTTGGCAGGAGTGTCGCAGTCTACAGTTTCCAGAGTGTTAAATAATTGCGAAAACGTTTCTGACAGAAAACGGCAGAAAGTGCTGGAGCTTGCCCGTATTTATAATTTTGAACTGGACGGCAATGCCAGAAGTCTGAAAACACAAAAATTGAACAGAGTTGGTGTTTTCTTATCCGATTATTTTGTCGGCTTTGACCAGAACCTGTTCTGGTCAAATATCTACTCAAGGCTGCACACAGAACTGCAGAGCAGAGGGCTTACCGCACTTCCGGTATATGCATATAACAGTTCAACGAAGATAATGTTAAACCGTCTGATCGGACAGAGGCAGATGGACAGAATTATTATGGTTGCCACGGACAAGTTTTATGACGAAGACAGCCTGCAGATCCTGTTTGAAAAGGAAATTCCTTTTGTCTGTATCTATGACAGAGCGGATGATGATCATTACTATGAGAAAGAAGAGGTCAATATCATAGCGCTTGATTTTAAAGGTGCGGGACGGATTGCAGCTGAATTTCTGTATCAGCAGGGACATCGCCGGATCGCGCTGCAGGTCAATCCGAGGGACCGTTCCAACAACAGCAGATGCAGAGGGTTTCGCAGGGCACTGCCCCGGGACTGTACGGTTCAGGAAGTCAGTACGGGTAAAGGGATCAGTTCCATTACCTTTGAGGGGGGATATGCGGCGGCAAAAGCCCATATCGACACCTTTCATGAATGTACAGCTGTTCTTGCGGCGAATGACGCCGCGGCCATCGGGATGATTGCTGCTCTGCAGGAACATGGATTTGATGTGCCCGGTGATATCAGCGTCATCGGAATCAATGATATTCCGATGTGTAAATGGTGGCGGCCTCATCTGACAACCGTTGCATTTGATGTCCAGGAGATTATCGACCACACGATCGACTTGCTGATCGAAAGACGGGAAGAGACAAGACAGATTATCATAACACCCAAACTGGTAGTCAGAGAGTCTGTAAAATGAGCACGGGATGGCAGCAGATTTATAAAGCGAAGGCAGCTTTGTAAATAAAACGATATCATGCATAGGAGGATGACAAATGAAAAGTATGAAAAAAGTAATCAGTTTATTGTTGGTTTTGACAATGGCAGCAGCATTGTGTGCATGCGGAGGGAAAAAGGAAGAGGCCAAAGAGGAAAGTAAGGATACCCAAGAGACAGAAGCGGCAGATACTTCTTCGGAAGACAAAAAAGACGGGGAACTGGCGCCCAGTGGGGATACCGTCAACATTGCCGCGTTGATCAACACAGATGGGCTTGCTGTGTGGTATGCAGATAAAATGGGGTATTTTGAAGAACTGGGTTTAAAAACAAATATCACCTATTTTGTCAATGGAACACTGGAAAATGAAGCGTTGTCCGCAGGAGAAGCAGAGATCGGCTTTAACGGATTTGCGGGGGTGTATGCGCTGGCTACCGGAGATTATACAATGGTTGCAGACTGCGATGACGGAAAAGGGCTTGCTGTTTATGTAAATCCGGACTGTCCGGTGGTTGATGTACAGGGAGAGTACAGCAAAGAAAACCCGGATGTGTACGGTAATGCCGAGACGGCAGCGGGACTGAGCTTCGGTGTGACACTGGGAACCGTACAGCAGATCATGGTGGACTCTTATTATGCAAACCTTGGACAGAAAGATTACAATCTTGTGAGCATGGATGCAGCTTCCTGCTATAATGCACTGATCAGCGGAGAGGTTGACGGAGCGGCACTGACGATGAATTACTGTGCGGCAGCGGAAGCGGCAGGCATGGTATGTCTGGGTACCTACGAGGGAATCACCGGTGTCGGAACCGGGTCAACGGTCATTGTTCCGAACGATTATATGGAGAGCAACCGCGATGATATTGTGCTGTCCTTGAAAGCAGTCTTTAAGGCGCTGGATGAAATTCAGAATGATGAACAGCTGGAATTTGATCAGGGCATGGAGTTCTTCAAAGAGATGGGAACGGAATACACAGAAGACGAAATGTGGACAGAAATCAATGTTCGTGATCTTTACTCCTATGAGAAGCTGAAAGATCTCAAATATGGAAATCATGTGGTATTCTCGGCGATTGAGCTGACCAAACTGGGGCTGCTGGACGAAGGCAGTGCAGAAACAGTAGCAAAGAGTATCAATAAAGACCTCATGGAAGAGGCTACGGGTGTTTCGATTACGGTTGAAATGCCGGAGGGATACTAAATACAAAAGCCGTACCGATAGGTAAGCATAAGCTGCCCCCTGTGCCAAAAGCAGGTATTTTGAAGCATTCAGGCACAGGGGGCAGCTGTTGAAACAACGAACAGGTTAAGACGGGAGGGTTTAATATGCCTGCTGAAAAGGTTAAAAAGAAAAAAAAGAAACGGTCGTATCTCTGGCTGTCGGTCTTGTCGATGGTGCTGTTTTTCTTTATCTGGTGGCTGTTTACAGAGGGAAGTCTCGGCACGATTAAAGAAAATGTACTGCCCGGACCAATAAAAGTGCTGCGCACACTGATTGATAAATTTTCCAACAGGAATCCCGACGGCGCTACCATGCAGATGCATCTGTGGGCAAGTCTGAAGATTACGTTGATCGGATATCTTATAGGATGCCTGGTAGGGATACCGCTGGGGATATTTATGGGCTGGTATGAAAAAGCGGATATCTTTATTAATCCAATTTTTGATTTCATCCGGCCAATTCCGGGGATCGCATGGACACCGTTGTTCATTTTGCTGTTTGGTATCGGTATGCTTCCGAAAGTGATCGTTATCGCACTGGCAACTTTCGGCCCGGCACTGGTGAACACCTATACGGGAATTAAACAGACGAAAGAAGTTCACATCTGGGTAGGACAGACGTTTGGGGCATCAAAATTCGAGATTCTGCGTAAAATTGCGATTCCATCATCGATTCCTTTTGTTTTGACGGGAATGCGTGTCGGTCTCGGTGTTGCGTGGTCGACGATTATCGGAGCAGAGATGCTTGCGGCTACTGCAGGTCTTGGCTACCTGATTAATCTGTGCCGCGGAATTTATCGTCCGGATATTATTATTGCGGCGATGATCTGTGTTGGTCTGATCGGAGCGGCGCTTGGCTATCTGCTGACACTCCTGGAGCGTCATCTGATGAAAGGGGGAAGATGGTAATGACTTTGAGAAAAGCAAAATTTTGGCAGAAGCTGGGTGCCGGTGTGATATCATTTGCAGTTTTCATATTAATATGGCAGCTTGCAGCGATGAATCCCACTTTCAGCCAGGTAATGCCGGGCCCGTTTGATGTTCTGAAAAAGTTTTTTGAATCATTCGTAGAGCCAATCGGAAAAAATGTCATGGTTTACCATGTTTTTATTACCTTGTCCAGGTGGGCGGTGGGATTTATTGCGGCGACGGTACTCGGCATTGCACTGGGGCTTGCGATGGGCTGGTATCCGAAATTTGAGTCTTTTATGCGGCCCCTTTTTGAACTGGTTCGTCCGATCCCAACGCTTGCATGGATTCCGCTTGTGATTCTGTGGTGCGGTATCGGTGAGTTTGCAAAATATACACTGGTATTCATCGGTGCTTTTATGAGCATTGTCCAGAATGCTTATCACGGAGCAAAATCTGTCGACCGTTCGATTGTGGATGCGGCACAGATGCTTGGATGTAATGACCGCCAGCTGTTTTTTACGATTGTAATCCCGGCCTCTGTACCGGCAATCTCGGCGGGCCTTCAGATTGGCGTCGCCTCGGCATGGTCGTCTGTTGTAGCGGCAGAACTGGTACGTTCGTCGAGCGGTATCGGATGGATTGTAGTGACGGGACAGCAGAATAATAACATGACGCAGATTCTGGTGGGAATCCTGGTTATTGCGGTGATCGGGCTGATATTGGCACTTTTGATAAGGAAAGTTGAGGATGTATTATGCAGATGGAACAAACGCGGAAGATAGATGAAAACTTTATCGAACTGAAACATGTAGAGAAAGAATTTGAGAAGGTCAAAGAAGGCGGCGTGTTTCAAGTTGTCGGTGATCTGAATATCAATGTCAGGGAAAATGAGTTTCTGGTGCTGTTTGGTCCGGGCCAATGTGGAAAAACAACAATCCTGAATATGATCGCAGGGTTTCAGGAACCGACCGCAGGCACACTTAAGATGAAAGGGAAAGAGATCCACGGACCGGACCCCTCCAGAGGGATGGTGTTTCAGAATCTTGCAATCTTTCCATGGCTGACTGTCATGGGAAATGTGGAGTACGGTCTGCGGATGAAAGGCATTGATAAAAAGACACGTCGTGAGAGAGCACAGTATTACATAGACCTGGTAGGATTAAAGGGGTTTGAAAACCATTATCCGGTCCAGATATCCGGAGGAATGAAACAACGTGTTGGGATTGCGAGGGCATACTGCAATGAACCCGATGTGATCTTAATGGATGAACCATTTGGCGCTCTTGATGCACAGACACGTTATCTGATGCAGGATGAGATCATCAGGATCTGGGAAGCGGAAAAGCGGACCGTCATCTTTGTCACCAACAATATTGAAGAAGCGGTCTACGTGGCAGACAGAATTATCGTGATCCGCAACTGTCCGACCAGTGTGAAGGCGGAGTATGAAATCAATCTGCCGAGACCGAGAAGTTATATTGATCCTGAATTTTTGAAACTGCGCCGTGAGATTAACAGCGTTGTGGATCATACGCTTTAAAAACGGGAGGGAAATATGGCTGATAAAAAAATTAAAATTCAGGTAGATCATCTGACGAAAAAATTTGGAGATCTTACGGTTTTGGATGACATTTCATTCAATGTAGAAGAAGGAGAATTCCTTTGTATCGTTGGGCCTACCGGGTGTGGAAAAACAACATTCCTCAACAGTGTGACCAAGTTGTATGATATCACGGCAGGACAGATCCTTGTGAACGGCGAGGAGGTCGATCTGAAAAAACATAATATTTCCTATATTTTTCAGGAATTCTCAGCAATGCCATGGCTTACAATCGAACAGAATGTAGGGTTCGGACTGGATATCAAGAAAGTTCCAAAGGCGGAAAAAAAGGAACTGGTGGAAGAAATGCTGGAAATTGTAGGTCTGTCCGATTTCAGAAATTTCTATCCGCAGCAGGTATCCACGAGTATGAATCAGAGGATTGGGATTGCCCGTGCGTTTGCTACAAAGCCGGAGATCCTGCTGATGGATGAACCGTACGGACAGCTGGATATTGACCTGCGTTTTAAGCTGGAAGACGAACTGGTAAAGCTGTGGAAGAAAACCGGGACAACGGTATTATTTATCACACATAACGTGGAAGAGGCAGTTTACCTGAGTGAACATATCATGGTTCTGACAAATAAACCGTGTCATGTGAAAACTGTAATAGAAAATACACTGCCGCGTCCGCGGGATGTCATGTCCCTGGAATTTGTCAAACTGAGAGATCACGTGACAGAAATGATTAAATGGTGGTGAGCGTGCAATGGCGTTAGTTTTGTTTGCCGTATGTCTGTTTGCATCGACAGCCGGTGCAGTGGCCGGATTTGGCGGAGGAGTCATCATTAAACCGGTACTGGATGCATTTGGGATTCTGCCGGTGAGCACTGTCAGCTTTCTGTCGGGCTGTACGGTGCTCGGCATGTCAGCTGCCTCTCTGATCCGGGGCAGAAATGACGGTGTGAAACTCATGGTGAAGACCAGCACACCGCTTGCGGTTGGGGCAGCGGCAGGGGGGCTGTTGGGAAAAACATTGTTTGACCTGGTGCGGGCACGTTTTGCTGATGAAAATATGCTGGGATTGATCCAGACGGCGCTGCTGCTGCTCACGACGGTCGTGGTACTGATCTATGTCATCAAAAAGGACCGGATGAGCGCCATGCAGGTGGAACATATGGCGGTCTGTCTGCTGATCGGTGTCTTTCTGGGAGGAATCTCATCTTTTCTGGGAATTGGCGGAGGACCGATTAACGTTGCCGTGCTGTTTTTTTTCTTTTCTATGGACGCGAAGACAGCCGCCAAAAACTCTATTTATATCATTCTGTTCTCGCAGGTCTTTAACCTGGCAGCGGCACTGGTAAAAGGCAATGTTCCTGCATTTTCTGTCAGCAGTCTGGTACTGATGACGGCAGGCGGAATTGCCGGTGCCATTCTGGGTGCCGGGATATCCGGGCGGCTGGATTCGAAAAAAGTGGAAAAACTTTTGTATGCATTGATGATATTGATTATCGGGATCAATTGTTATAATCTGGTATCCTTTGCCCTGGTGCTGCGTTTCTGAAATATTAAAAAATATGATAGAAGATATGGAGGGGCCAGGCTTACGGACAGTCTTTGACATACCTTTATCGTACCGATGGTCCCTCACCACAGAACCGCTATTGAAATGTCCCATAATATTCTGCAGTATACAACCTGTATTCCCTTACAGGATATTGCCTCTGGCATTATTGAAGAACAGACCAGAGGCATACAGAACATGCAGTGTATACTGGACCGATACCGTCAGCTGAGAAATTCACAGCAGGTTAGAGAAGCGCAGATCCGATGAAAGTTGGATCTGCGTTTTGTTTATCTTTAAATGCCGTGGATCTTCAGATTTCGGTATTCGGTAGGCGTTTTGTGAAACTGGGTGTGAAAATAGTTGGTAAAATAAGAATCGCTTTGAAAACCTGTTTTGTCAGCAATTTCCCGTATGCTCCAGTCAGTATCGCGAAGCAGTATCTTGGCGGCATTAAGACGGGTCTGGATCAGGTATTGTTTCGGCGTGACACCGGTCCTGCTTTTGAATTTTTCGGAAAAGTAACTGGCATTCAGGCAGGCCATACCGGCAAGCTCCTGTACGGTCACAGGCAGATAATAATTTGCCTCGATATAGTGGATAGACTGATCAATCACAGATTCCCTTCCTGCTTCTGATCCGTGCTGCAGGGTGAGAAGGTCGCTCAGGATAGTATGGATATGACTGGAGATGACTTCTTCGTAGAGCGGTGTCTGCTGAATGAATCCCTCAGCAATCTCCATCAGAGCACGGTGCGTGCGGTTAATGTTGGGCGGGGTATACGCATGCCGGTATTCATGGATGCGGGAGACAAGCTCTGGTGCGTGGTTGCCCCGGAAACGTACAAATAACAGCTCTGTGTCCTTGCAGGCTGCATACAGGTGCGCTTTGGAGGTGTCGATGACTCCGATCTCGTTGTCGTGCAGCAGGTATTCTTTTCCGTCGATGATGATCAGCATCTCGCCGCGTACAACATACTGGAAGGAAAAGTACCGAAAGTTTGAGAGCGGACGTGATGTAACGTAATGTCTGTTCAGATGATAATGACCGCCCTGTTCCGTGTAAAAGAGATTTTTCTTGGCAAATTCAGAGGGAAAATTAATATAGTATTCAGAATCTTTCAGCATGATTCCGGCTTCTCCAAAAGGTTTCATAACAGTACTCCTTAATCTGTATTTTCTTATGTTATATCTGGAATCTGAATAATGAAATAAAGAAAAATATCGCGTAATATATAGATATATTATAACATATGAGTTATATGAAGAGTAGAAAAAATATGAAAAAAATGAAGTTTGGAGGAAGGAAATGTTATCGAGAAAAAATTTCATTGCAGCGATGCGGGGAGAAAAAACAGACAAGATTCCGCTTTTGATGCGGGAAGGATTTGAGTACTGGTGGGAGCCTAAAGGAAAAGACAGATTTAAGGCGGGATGGATGAACGATCCGGAATACCGAAGGCTGATCCGGGCTGTCAAAGAGAGCGATGCCTATATTTTGTGTCAGGATCAGTCCTCTTTGTTTAATCGATTCATGATGTCGAGCACAGACAGGATAAAGACGGTGACGAAAGATGTGGATGAAAATACGAAGGACGTTTTTGGTGAATTACATACGGGCAAGGGAGTTTTGAAATTTCGTGATTCGATCTTTCGGAATCAGTGTACACAGTGGATTATGGAGGTGCCGGTAACTGAGGTAGAGCAGATGGAGGAACTTTTAGATACTCCGTTTGAAATTAATGATGAAACTGTTGATAAAGCGGTGCAGGAGGTACAGGATACGGTTGACCGCCTGGATGAGCGTGTGATCTATCAGTTCTTCGTCCCCTCACCGATTGTGACAATCTCGCGCTGTATGACGTTTGAGATGTTTTTGGAACTGTCACTGACGGAGCGGGAACTGATGCTGGATGCGCTGGAAGAAATTACGGCAAGACAGATACGGATGGTGGATGCCGTCGCTCCAAGGCTTCCTGACCAGGTTGTGTTCTGGATGGGAGGATCTGAACAGTGTACGCCGCCGATGATGAATCCGGAAGCTTTTGACTTGTTTGTAGAACCGTACGATTCCAGAGTCGTGAAAAAAATGAAAGAGTACGGCTATGCAGTAGGCTGCCACTGTCATGGAAAAGTTCGCCACGCTGTCGATGTCATGCGGCGGATCGGGTACGATGCGACAGAGCCTGTAGAGCCGGCGCCTCAGGGAAACGTGTCGATGAAAGAAGCATTTGAGATTACAGAAGGCCAGCTGACACTGATTGGAAACCTGGAGTGGGCAGATCTGGAACTGGCATCGGAAGAAGAAATTCGCCATAAGGTCAGAGCCTTGGAAGAAGTGAAAGGGGAACGGCTGATCGTTGCGTCTTCTGCAGGTCCGATCACTACAGTAACCGGTAAACTGGTCGATAATCATCTGGTGTGGCTGGATGAGTATCAGAAAGTATTTGGATAATCTAATATGGTAAAGAAATATGACCTCCGTATGGCGTGTATGAGACAGCCGGTACGGAGGTTGTTCTTTTAGGGCTTTCAAAATCCGCATTTTTTAGTATAATAGAAGGTATGTATGGAGATATGGAGCATGAGAGATGAGAAGTGTCAGAGATACGTTTATTATCAATCACGATAAAAGTAAGGACAAAACAAATAAAACATTTTCTTTGGTATACGGAATCAAGCATCATGATACAGAAGAAAACTATCAGACATTTGACGTTGGCCAGTGTGCATTTTATGATACGTATGCCGCATCCGGAATGACAGCGCTAAGCTGCCTGGTGTTTAAATATACCAACCGGGAACATTTTTTGATTACGTATCGTTTTGAAAAAGAACGAATGATGGATATTCGTTTGAGCAAGGAGTATGCACCGGCAGACATTTTTCAGGAAATTTCTGACAGATCAGGGGAGGAACCAGACGCGGCGCTTATTGATGCGGCGGATATCCTGCTGGATTTTTCAGATACCTCTGAATACCCGAAAGATATGAAACACAATATGATCATAAATGTACAGGCTGACGGCGGAAAGGTCAGCTGTTCGGCGCGATATAAGGCGTCTGTATATCAGGAGGCGTATGCAAAGCAAATTGCAGGGCACTGGTTTTCAATGTTTCATAATCAGGTGTGCGGAAATACACAAAAGCTCAGTGAGCTGCGGCTGGATACAAAAGAAGAGATCATACAAAAGTGGAATGGGGTGAAATCTTCAGGCAAAAATTACAACTATGATTTCAGCCATTCGATAATTGAAGAGTTCTATCACGGTTTTCATGAACACATGAATGATGCGGCACTTTGTGATGAGAAGGGGGAACTGACTTATCAGCAGCTTGATTCCATATCGAATCAGATTGCCAATATGCTGCGGGTGAATGGTGTCATGAAGGGAGATCACGTCGTTGTGATCGGGGAGAGAAGCCGCTTTATGATTCTCTCCATCTTAGCTATACTGAAACTCGGTGCGGCATACGTGCCCATTGATATGGAACTGCCATCTATCAGGATCAGATATATCATGCAGGATGTGAGGGCGAAAAACACGATTCTGCTGAATCGCGTACCCGGAGATGAGGATTTTGAGAATGTTCTGACACTCGATAATCTGGAACGGTATTCAAAAGAATTTCAGGGTGAATCTGTGGACGGCGGGGATAATGCCTATATCCTCTACACGTCCGGTACCACCGGCAAACCGAAAGGAGTTATCGTCAGGCACTCCAGCGTGGTGAATCTCAGCAAGTGGTTTGGCGAAACTTACAATTTAAAACAGAACAGGCATGTGCTTCATATGACGAACATGTCGTTCGACGTCTCTGTGGAAGAAACGATAACAACACTTCTGAACTTTGCGGTGATATATCTGATTCCACAGGATATAAAATTAAACAGGCAGAAGTTTGCCGCTTATATCTCGGATAACGGAATATCGATTGCACAGTTTGTTCCGGTCACATTAAAAGAACTGTTGGGTGATGAACCGAAAATAGAATGCCTGAATGTTGTCATCTGCGGAGGGGATCGGCTGGACGATGACCTGAAAAATGAAATTCTGGCAAAAGGATACCATCTGTTTAACCACTACGGCCCGACGGAATGCACCGTAGATGCCGTTGCGTGCCAGTGTGAACCAGACTCTAATGATCTGGGGCGTCCCATAGCAAACACAGAAGTTTATATCATTGACGAGGACAAACAACTGCAGACATTTGGTGTGGCGGGAGAGCTCTGCATTGCCGGCGCCGGTATGTCCGGGGGGTATTACCGAAAAAAAGAGATGACAGAGGAGAAGTTTGTCTGGATTCCCTCTCTGCATAAAAAAGTTTACCGGACCGGTGATCTGGCAATTATGCAGCCGAATGGGAAACTGATCTTTATCGGCCGCTCAGACCAACAGGTTAAAATCAACGGTCTGCGAATTGAACTGGAGGAGATTGAATTTTACTTTAAGCAGTACCCTGGGATTTTGGAGGCAGTGGTTACGGTTATTAATAATAATTATGGGGGCAGGGCATTATGTGTGTATTATAAAAGCAATGCTTCTGTGATCTATAAAAAAGTAAAAAACTTTTTAAGTAAATATCTGCCCCAGTATATGATTCCGAATCATTATATCAGAATCTCAGAATGGCCGGTTACGGTCAATGGAAAAATAGATCAAGAGATGTTGAGAAAATGGGAGATCAGCGCCCGGAACACAAAGTATATAGCTCCTGAGAGCAAGACTGAAAAAGCAGTGTCGAATATATGGAGAAGGATTCTCGGGCATGACCGGATCAGTGTGGAGGATGAATTTATCAATGTCGGAGGAGATTCTCTGAGAGCAGCGATTTTATCCAACCTTCTGATGGAAACCTTTCATGTACAGATTTTACCTAACCGCATCTTAACATATACGATCCGAGATACAGCGAATACTATAGACTCAGGGCTGTTAGGAGAGGAACCGGCGGAGGATGATACTCTGCTCCTGATGAAAAGTGGAAGTGATCCTGAGAAACATATATTTTTGGTGCACGCTGGGAGCGGTGAGGCGGAAGTGTTTGTTGATCTTTGTGATAATCTGTCGGGAGACTATCATCTATGGGGGATCCGGGCAGACAGGTTAACCGATGATTCACCGAGGAATATCACGCTGGAAGAGATTGCGGAGACATATGTGAAACGGCTCGAAGCGATACAGCCAAAAGGGTGCTGCCATCTGATCGGATGGTGCATCGGGGGCAGCATTGCGTTTGAGATGGGACTGCAGCTTGAGAAAAAGGGGAGAAAACTCGGCTTTTTTGCTATGATCAACAGCTTTGCACCGGACAGGGAATTCTGGGGCGAGGTTCCTGCATTTTCTATCCATACGGAAATTCAAGCGGCCAAAAGACTTCCGCGATTTGAAGCGTTTAAAGTATTACATGGCAAAATAGAAAGTATTTCGGATCTCTGGTGTTCACTGCTGGATTACTACAGTGACATCGGGTTATCTGCAGAGGAATTGAAGGAATGCGTCTATGACGATATGGACCGGGCGATTCCGTATTATGATTCAGATAATATCACGGTACGGGATATCATCTATTACATGAATGTTCTGCGGACGTTTGACAACGTCAGAGCGTGTTATGTGCCGGAACGAAAGCTGAACGTGCAGGCGTACTTTTTTGCGGCGGCTGATGAGACCGCAGCCAATTTTCCGGTATGGGATCAATATTGTGAAAAGCCGATGAGGGTTTATAAAATGAAAGGCAACAACTTTTCGATCTTGCAGTACCCGGATGTGCTGGATTTTGCAGAACAGTTAAATACAGTGTTATCATGTGAAGGAGTTTAATATGAAAAGAAAATATGCAGACCTTTTATTGATATTTATTACTGCCATATGGGGACTGTCTTTTCCGATCATACGGAATTCTTTAAATTATATACCGGAACTCACCTATTTGTTTTATCGTTTTCTGGCGGCGAGTATCGTACTGGCGGTGATTTTTCACCGCAAAATCAGAAGCATAACGAGAACGGTATTGTGGAAAGGCGCATTAATGGGTGTCTCCATATCCGGAGCACTCGGGTTTACGGTTATTGCACTTCGCTATACCACGGCTGCAAATGTGGCTTTTATCACGGGAATGAATATTGTGATTGTTCCGTTGCTTTCCGGCTTAATGCTAAAGAAAAAAGTTGACTGGGTCAAAAAGGGAAGTGTTCTCATTGCCATGATTGGGCTTTTTCTGATCTCGGGCGGTGTGGAGCTGAAGTTTAACCGGGGAGATTTTCTGGCCTTTCTGTGTGCATTATGCATTTCACTTCAAATCATTTTGACAGATCTTTTTGCGGCTGATGAAGATCCTGTGATCCTGGGATGTCTGCAAGTCAATGTGGCGGCCGTCATTTACTTTTTTTTAAGCCTGATCAGTGGAATCGGGTTTGCCTTTGAAGTGAAAGGCATTGTTGTAACCACGATCCTCGTAACAGGGATTGCAGGCACGGCATTGGCATTTGTGGGGCAGACTTTTGTTCAAAAGTTCACGACGCCGTCACACGTGGCCATCATTTTTGTTTTAGAGCCTGTCTTTGGAGCACTGTTTGCACTGTGGATTCCAAGGCTGGACGGGACAACGGAGACAATTTCTGTTATCAAAGGAGCGGGGTGTGTGCTGTTGGTTATATCCATGCTTTTTACCGAGATCTTTGGTGCGAAAGCTGACGCCAGGAGCAAACTGCACGATGAAATTGCAAGTTGACAAAATGAATCTGCTACTGTATAATACGCCTGAAGACAAACATAGTACCCCGGAAAGGGGATTAGAGGCAATGGTGCCGTAAATGACACCATTGCCTTTTTTGTGTAGAAGAGGAGGTAAGATAGGAAAATGAATGATATGATGGCGGCTGCCTATATCAGCTTTGGGCTGCCGGGATGTCAGGGAGTGCGAAGCAGTCCTTCTTGCAAACTCCCGTAAAATGAAGATTTCAATAATAAACAATGGCGGTGTAACTGACGCTGCCTGGATGAAAAGGAGGTTTTTTTATGAATACCGGGGACACAGGCTTTATGTTAATTTGTACTGCATTTGTATTTCTTATGACACCGGCACTGGCATTTTTTTATGGAGGTCTTGTGAGACGGAAAAATGTCGTGAATACCATGATGGTTTGCGTGGCAATTATGGGATTATCTGTGGTAATGTGGACGTTATTCGGATATTCACTTTCGTTTGGAGGAAATCATGCAGGGATAATCGGGGACTTCCGCTGGCTTGGACTAAACGGTGTGGGAATGGATGCAGGACCGTATGCAGAGACGATTCCTCATCTGGTCTACTGTGCATTTCAGATGATGTTCGCAATGATCACACCGGCATTGATTACCGGGGCAGTTGTGGGAAGAATGAGATTTAAAGCATTGTTTTTCTTTATCGCACTCTGGTCGGTGGCAGTCTATTATCCGCTGGCGCATATGGTGTGGGGAGAAGGCGGTTTGCTGGCAGCGATTGGTTCTGTGGATTTCGCAGGCGGAGATGTGGTTCATATCAGTTCCGGCATTACGGCACTGACCTTGGCCATTATTTTGGGAAGACGGCGTGGGTATGAGGTGATGACATACCGCGTACATAATATTCCTTTCGTTGTGCTTGGAGCGACGCTTCTCTGGTTTGGATGGTTCGGATTTAATGCGGGCAGTGCGCTTGCAGCAGATGGTCTGGCAGCACATGCATTTATGACCTCTGCAATTGCAGCCGCATCGGCGCTGTTATCATGGATGCTGATTGATGTGATCCGGAACGGGAAACCGACGCTTGTCGGCGCATCAACAGGACTGGTAGTGGGACTGGTGGCAATCACGCCGGGTGCGGGCTTCGTGCCGGTCTGGTCATCCTTCATCATCGGAGCGCTGGTCAGCCCGATCTGCTACTTTGGAGTGGCACTGGTTAAGAGAAAATTGAAAATAGATGATGCATTGGATGCGTTTGGATGCCATGGAATCGGCGGGATTTGGGGTGGAATTGCCACCGGAATCTTTGCGAAGAGATCCATCAATGGTGTGGCTCGCTGGGACGGTCTTATCTATGGCGATTATCATCTGTTCACGGCACAGATCATAGGGATCGCTGTTACGATTGGTGTTGCGATTGTTGGAACTCTCATTTGTGTGGCAATCGTTAAAGTGTTTACACCGCTGCGGGTAGAGGTAAAAGACGAACAGATTGGTTTGGACAATTCCCAGCATGGAGAAAACGCATATCCATGTTTCAACGGACTGGATCAGTAGGAGGAAGAGTCATGATGATCAAGGTAGAAGCAATTGTGAGAGAAGAGAAATTTGAGGATATTAAACAGGCGCTGCAGGATATTGAAGTGAACGGAATGACAGTATCCCAAGTGATGGGTTGCGGTGTGCAAAGAGGGTACAAGGAGATTGTCAGAGGAATGGAAGTAGATATTCAGATGCGTCCGAAGATCAAGTTTGAGATTGTAGTGTCTTCTGAAGAGTGGGAGGCCAAGACGGTCGAAGCAATCCAGAAAGCAGCGTTTACCGGCGAGATGGGGGACGGAAAAATTTTCAGTTATGAAATCCGTTCCGCAATGAAAATCCGTACGAAAGAGACCGGGTATGATGCAATTTAAGGACCGCAGTGAATGCGTTTATCTTCGGAACGATGGAAATTTAGGCCCGTGAAGTGGGGCCGGATAATCGCCGGGCGGCCGGTACGGTGTGAACGGCAGTAAAAAGAGAACAGGAATTACATAGAATTTTTTGTGTGAAATGTTATAATAAACACAAACGGCTTTTATTATGACATCAATACGGAGGATTTTTTATGCGGGGTTGGGATGACCGAAAGGTATATGTGGCGAGGCACTGCTATCAGGACTGCTTCTGGGGGCTTGGATTTCGGGACGGATATCTGGAATTCCCTGTGCGGGATACTTCTGCAATTACGGTGCTGCCATGGGAGGATAATATCTCTGTGAAACCGCACCGGCACTCTTACTATGAATTTGCACTGGTTACAAAAGGGTCTTGTGTTCACAGCTACAAAGGAGTGAAAGCACCGCTGGTGCCGGGGGATGTCTTCTTGATAGAACCCCATCAGGAGCACAGTTATGAGATTCAGGCATCGGTTCATATTATAAACTGCAATTTTATCGCAGAGGGACTGGGTGATGACTGCAATGAGGTGATTTCGGGAGCCTCAAAGCCAAGAACAGGCACCCGCATGGATGAAGATACAAAGCGGCACTGGGATGAACTGCTTCGTTATGTTTCGCTGGAGGAGCAGGAAATCAGTCAGGAAGTGCGCCAGTCGTATCTGAACACGCAGGGTATCATCCATCTGGAGAGTAAGGAGATGGAAGAGGTAGAGCGCCTGCTGTGGATTATGGTCGATGAGCAGGAGAAAAATGAACTGAATTCGGAGTACGCCAAAGCAGCGTATCTGCAGTTGATTCTGATCCTGTTTCAGCGTGTACAGGTTCAGAAAAACCAGAGGATCGGCAGGTATTCCAGTCAGAAGAAAGCGATGATCTATGATGCACTTGCTTACATTGAGGAACACCTGGATGAAAAAATTGATTTTGAAGAGATTTCCCAAAATTCGTTTCTGAGTCCCAGTTACTTTCGGGCGATTTTTAAAGATGTGACCGGGCTGACGCCGATTGAGTACCTGAACCGTATGCGGATCGTCAAGTCGCTGGAGTATCTGGAGATGGAGCAGCTCTCCATCACGGATGCTGCGGCCAGAGTCGGAATCTATGATTCCAACTATTATTCGAGACTGTTTAAAAAAGTGATGGGATACTCGCCCCGCTATTTTAAAAGTATCCGGGAAAAGGCATAGGTCAGTTTATCACTGCAGAGAATCGTCGATCATAAAAGAAATCATCAGATGTGTCAGCTGCTCTCTGTTGTTAAAATCAATTCCCGTCAGTTCGATGATCTTATTGAGGCGGTAAATACACGTTGTCCGGTGGACAAACAGTGATTCTGCCGTGTGGGAAATATTAAACTTATATTCGGTCAGTGCTTTCAGTGTCAGAATCAGACAACTGTGCGGGTGAAGGGCATCGTATTTTTTTAATATGCTGATCGCCGGATGACAGAGTTCGGATGCAGGGTACTGGGACACACACTGAGATTTCAGATAATCGTACACAAAATCCGAAAAATAGTAATACCAGAACGACGGTGCCCTCTGTTCCCCGACCGAAAGAGCAGTCTCAGCTTCGCTGCAGAAGGTCTGAATGTTAAAAATGTCGGTAAAGGAATTGCTGATACCTGTTTTGCATAACGTTTCCCTCAAAAACAGTTTGAGATCATCCGGCAGCTGTTCTCCTCCCTGTGACAGTGACAAATTCCGCACACAGAAGATTCCGGCTGCATTGCTGATAAAGCAGCTGTTTTTAAGAAGGTTTTCAACCTGTATCCGCACAAAATCAAAAGAGATCGTAAAATGCTCCTCCTCCAGAAATTTAAACTTGAGCACCTGATAGCAATGATTTTTCTCCCAGCCATAGGAGGAGAGCACCGCAGTATATCTGTGCATATCTTCAACAGACCCCTGTATCATATGATTTACGATACTGTACAGGCTGTGTCTGCTGTCGGAATAGGGCGAGGAGCTGCTCTCGACGGAAAAGGCGTGGGTGATAGAGTTGCCGAGTGCTTCGATCACTGCAAGTTTTCCGCTGAAATATATGTGTTTTTTGAACTTTGCCACCAGTCTGGCACAATATCTGCCATTTAAAAAAATATTGATATAATAAAGAAGCAGATTACGGTTTCCGGACGGATAGTTCTGAACTCCGTGGAGGGAGAAGGCTTCTTTAAATTCTGTTTCCTGATTATATTCCGTCACCTGTTCCCAGGTCATGCTGGAGGTTTGCGGAAATTCAGACACTTTGTAGAAATTTTTCGTTGTGACTAGGTAGTGATAATCGGCATCGACAAGGGCCATTTCCATATCGGTTAACCGCGAGGCCACATCAAACAATTCTTTTGCATACTGCAGACTGGACCGTGTCAGCAGCAGGAGATCATGAAAGCGGTCAAAATCTGTCCAGATTTCCTGAAGCTGATTTGCCAGTTCAAAAACAGACATTTCTTCATTGACGTAGATGACGTCACAGTCTTCATGAAAGAGCGCTTTCTGCTCTTGCTTTTTTTGACATAAAAAAGTATATCCGCTGCGGTCTTCCAAACGGACAAACACAGGGTAAGAGATGATCTGCAGGTATTGTGTGCTGCGCTCGGAAGCAGACGGATAAAATAAAAATCCTTTGAGTGGAATGTCTGAAAAAGCATGGTCCGGGCGCTCCATACATAGTGTTGATGACATTGTTTCATATATCAGACTTGCGGTAAGTTCCATAAACACCTCCATTAGCTGTTACTACAAAATGTAGCAAAAACATTTGTAAATGTCAATACTCTGAGAGTTAATCCGGATGAAACCAAATGCTATAATAAGAACAGAAAATGGAAACGGGTATCAGAAAGGATGTGCTGTGTATGGAAAGAAAAAAGTTTGATAACAGTGAGCTGGATATTATCGACTATAAGAAATGTGGAGCCATGGCGATTTTTAAGCCCCTGTTCGGAGGTAATGTCCCTCCGGAACCGGTCTATAACACACCGGTTACACCGAAAGAAAACTGGAAACTGGCGGTGGCCGGCAAAAAGCCTTACTGGATCCCGCGGGGAGGATGGGGGTTTTGTGACATTAATGTGTTCAGACCCAGAATTCATCCTGACAATGTAGTGACACATATTATCTGTGACGGGGAGGAGGATTACCCGTATACTTCCAATACCATGACGAGTGACTGGTTTGGACTGGACTGGGTATTTGTACCTCATGTGGGCGGTGCCACAGTCAAACCGGGGCATCCGAAGGTTCTGGATGCTTCCTGCTGGGAAGATTACGTTGCGCTTCCAAACCTGGATACTATGGACTTCGCTGAATGCGGAGAGAAAAACAGGGAGTTCTTAAATACTCCGAAGATGAATCAGCTGGGAATCCTGTCAGGGTTCTGGGAAAGACTGATGTCTTTGATGGATGTGGAAGGAGCAGCGGTTGCGCTGGTTGACGAGGAACAAAAGGCAGGGGTACACAGGCTGTTCGACGCGCTGTGCTGTCTGTACGACGAATATATTGAACGTATGGTAACATACTGCGATATCGACTGCGTACTGGTCCATGATGACTGGGGAACACAGAACGGTCCGTTTTTTTCGCTGGAGACGTGTATGGAAATGATCGCGCCTTATCTGAAGCGAATGGTGGAATCGGCACACAGGCGCGGACTGTTGTTTGAACTGCACAGCTGCGGGAAAATGGAAAAACTGGTGCCCGCTATTCTGGAGGCAAAGGTGGATATCTGGTGTCCGCAAAGTATCAACGATTTTGACTCGCTGGTTGAGACATATAAAGATGAACCGCTGATTTTTGGAAAACAGGGAATTGAAGTGCCGCAGGGGCTCGGTGATGAAGAATACCGCAGGCTTGGCAAAGAGTGGGCGGCAAAATATATTGATCATCATGTGTGCACAGCCACCCGGGGGATTCCTGAGGCATTTATACAGGGGGTTTATGAGTATAGCCGGACGGCTTACCAGAGCGCGGAAGACTAAAGATTGTGCAAAAAGTACTGCTTTTTCATATGCGGGGGTACCGTTTTTATGATATGCTTTTCATAAATGGAGGCGAGCCGATATGACGCATATGAATCTTTATAATATGAAACTGAATCAGATCTGATTTGGATGACTACGCACATCAGAGGGGGGCCTTTATATCACCAGCCGTCTTCGATGCAGTCATTGCTCGGGGACTAAAAAAGATTGTAAGTGCGGTGGAAGCAAATGGAATGAAATATCTCCAGCACTGCTGCGGGCAGGTACAGGCGGTGCTTGACAATCTGTACGCTGTCGGCGTACGGAGGATTGATAATCCTTACAGCTCTGAAGCGGATATCCGCAGGGAAGTCCGCAGATGTATTGATGAGTATGCTCCCGGGAAAAAATTGGGCATTGTTGTTGATGAATCAATGGAATTAAAAAAAGGTTTTTAGAAGCTGATTGAGGCGGCAGCCCATATCCAGAACCAGGATATGGACTGCTGTTTTTTTCGTTCGTGAGTAAATTTCTCAATAACTGAAAAACCATGGAAAAACAGGAAAGAGAGGATTATAATGAATCCCATATTATGGCAGAAATGCTGTTGGGAGGCGGATGATATGAAGCACCATAAATTTTGGGCGTGGGGCATGGTGATTTGCCTCACAATGGCCATGTATACTGGCTATAAGCATAAGTAGAACGGAGGTACATAAGATGTTAGATTGTTTTAAGTGTATTCATTTAAAAAAAACAGGACTTTTTGCTGCCGGGGTTTTATTTGGAACGGCAGGAATCAAACTGCTTTCCAGCAAGGATGCAAAAAAAGTGTATACTAACTGTACGGCGGCAGTGTTAAGAGCGAAAGAATGTGTGATGAAGACGGCCACCACTGTTCAGGAAAATGTCGAAGACATTTATGCGGAGGCAAAGCAGATCAATGAAGAGCGCATGACAGAAGAAGAAATTGACGGTGTGGAGGGTAATGTTCAAGACTCTGCTGCAGAGACGGCGGAAGAGGAAGCAACCGAATAAAGAGCAAACAGCACCTGTAGGAAATGACTACAGGTGCTGTTTGCCCATAAGGTGTAAAAAGGACTGCCGGCGGCGGACTTTCTTGTTGGAAAGAAGGATACGATGAAGTTTAAAATCAAGCACGAAATGAAGGGCAGAATCCGTATTCATGTGATGCAGAAAAATATGACATATGAGGAGGCGGATATTCTGCTGTATTATCTTCACAATCTAAAATGTGTTACGTTTGCAAAAGTCTATGAACGAACACAGGATGCAGTGGTCAGTTATGTCGGCGGCAGAGATGAGATTGTGGATGCTTTAAAAAAATTTCAGTACGGGTGTGTAAAAGTTCCCAGTGAACTGATTGAAAATTCGGGCAGGGAGCTGAATGCGAAGTACTGGGAGAAACTGGCGAACAAGGTGATCATGCGCGCCGGCAACAGGCTGCTGCTGCCATACCCGGTTCAGACGGCACTGGCGGCTGTGAAATCTGTCAAATACATCTGGAAAGGGATTCAGACTCTGGCAAAGGGGAAAATTGAAGTCCCCGTTCTGGACGCGACAGCGATCAGTGTCTCTATTTTAAGGGGGGATATCAAAACCGCCGGTTCCATCATGTTTCTGCTTGGAATCGGTGAGATTCTGGAAGAGTGGACGCATAAGAAGTCCGTAGATGACCTGGCCAGAACGATGTCTTTAAATGTCGGTAAAGTCTGGATGGTTCAAAAAGACCAGGAGATTCTGGTACCGGCGTCTGAGATAAAAGCAGGAGACGAGGTACGGATACGGGTGGGGAATGTAGTGCCGTTTGACGGGGTCGTGACGACGGGCGAGGCAATGCTGAATCAGACATCGCTGACCGGCGAGTCTGTTCCTGTCAGAAAGACTGCCTGCAAATACGTATATGCCGGAACTGTGGTGGAAGAGGGTGAGATCACTGTCTGCGTGAAAGAAGTGGAAGGGTCCAGCAGATATGAAAAGATTGTCAAATTGATCGAGGAGTCGGAGAGGCTAAAGTCAGTGCTGGAGAGCAAGGCGGAGCATCTGGCCGACCGGCTCGTCCCTTATACACTGGCGGGAACAGCAATTACCTATCTGTTTACCAGAAATATCACAAAAGCGCTGTCTGTTCTCATGGTGGATTTCTCCTGCGCACTGAAACTGGCGATGCCAATCTCCGTACTGTCGGCGATTCGGGAGGCAAGCCTGTATCATGTGACGGTTAAGGGTGGAAAATATCTTGAAGCTGTTGCACAGGCGGATACGATTGTATTTGACAAAACCGGAACACTGACGAAGGCAAAACCGACGGTGGTGGACGTGGTATCATTCTGTGATATGGAACCGGAGGAGCTGCTGCGCACAGCGGCGTGTCTGGAAGAGCATTTTCCGCATTCTATGGCAAAGGCAGTCGTACAGGCGGCAAAAGCAAAAAAACTGTACCACGAAGAAAAGCATTCAAAAGTGGAGTATATCGTTGCCCATGGGATTTCAACCACAATTGATGGCGAGAGGACGGTGATTGGAAGTTACCATTTTGTCTTTGAAGATGAAAAATGTGTGATCACAGAGGAACAGAGACAAAAATTTGAAGAGCTTCCTGCAGAGTATTCTCATCTGTATCTGGCAATTGAAAATCATCTGGCAGCTGTCATCTGCATTGCTGATCCGCTGAGAGATGAAGCGCAGGCGGTCGTAAATTCTCTGAAAAAAGCGGGTATCAGCAAAGTTGTCATGATGACTGGGGACAGCGAGCGCACAGCGTGTGCGATTGCGGCCGAAATTGGAGCCGATGAGTATTATTCGGAAGTACTGCCTGAAGACAAGGCAAAGTTTATCGAAAAAGAAAAGGCAGAAGGAAGAAAGGTCATCATGATCGGAGATGGCATTAATGATTCACCGGCACTTTCTGCGGCGGACGTGGGAATTGCCATCAGTGACGGGGCGGAGATTGCCCGGGAAATTGCAGATATCACGATCGGAGCGGATGATTTATTTGGTATTATGACGCTGAAAGCTATCAGTGACGGGCTGATGAAACGGATTGGCAGGAATTACAGGTTTATCGTGGGTTTTAATGCAGGACTGATCATTCTCGGGATTGGAGGCGTCCTGCAGCCAACTACTTCAGCCCTGTTCCACAACACATCAACACTGGCGATAAGCCTGAAAAGTATGCAAAATTTACTGAATTAAATAACAGATACGAACAGCTGCAGAGATGAGATGCTCTGCAGCTGTTTTTTAGGTGGATTCCTTGCAGGAAAGTGTCACCGGAAGTACCAGACGATGGGGATCCATCGACCGGTTTTCAATATAATCAATCAGAACCTGTACGCTTGTCTCGGCCTGCAGGGCACACTGAACATCAATGGATGTGATGGATGGGGTACTCATCTTACCGATAATGCTGTTGTCAAATCCCACCAGTGCAATATCTTTCGGTACCGATAGTCCGAATTCGGCAAAAATCTTTGCTGCCAGCACTGCCATGTTATCATTGGTACAGATAAATGCCTCCGGATAACTCTCTAATTCCCTGAGCTTGCTGCGCAGCCTGCCAAAGTCATAGACATGAGTCTGATCGAGGTCTGTTACCAGCCATTCCTGTTTCGGAAGCAGACCAAAGTGATACATGGCTCCCATGAATCCCTCAAATCGTTCCATAAAGCCCGTGCTGTGCAGTGGATTTCCGATAAAGCCGATGTTGCGGTATCCTTTTTCCAGCAGGTATTTTACAGCTTTATGGGCGCCCTCCAGATTATCTTCGATGATGGTGGGGATCTTTAAACTGTGATACCGTGTGCCGATAGCGATGAGCGGCATCTGTGCTGCGGCAATTTTGGCTACAATCCGCTCCTCCATGTCACCAAGGACGATCAAACCTGAGATAGAATTTGTTTCAAATATATCTCTTAGCATTTCCGGCTGTGTATCGCAGGCATCCCCCTTAAATACCATCATATTATATCCTTTGTCATGTACCTTGGACAGGATATTCTGATAAAAGCTCATATAAAAATAAGAATCCTGCAGACGTTCCCCGGTTGAAATCAGACCGATATTATGGATATCCGGTTTACTTTTCTGATCCAGGTAGCCGAGCTGTGTTGCGGTCTGCCAGATCAGATCTCTGGTTTCTTTTTTTACCGAAGAAATGTTGCGAAGAGCAAGGGATACCGTGTTGATGGATACACCTGTCTTTTCTGCGATATCTTTCATTGTAACCTTCATAAAAGAGCTCCTCATCTAAATAAGTTTGAATGCACATATGTTCCTTCTTACTATAATCAATCCATGCCAGAATGTCAAATCCAAACATTATATTAATATTAATTTTAATGATATACTTTAGCATTCCTGCCGAGTATGGTGAACAAAACGGATGGGACAGCCAGGAAAGCGAAACAAATATAGCATTTCTGCGCTTTTTTTGGGCAATATGAGAAAAAATCAAAACTTTTTTTAGGATTCTTGCACGGAAAGTGCAATGATGATTCCTTCATGTGAAATTCTATAGAAATTGTGAAAGCGTTTTTGTTGAATATTAATAAAGATAAAATATAATATTACATAAAAGAATAAATAATATTAAATAATACGGTTAAAATTCCGGATAAAATCGTGAAATAATCAATAATTAATATTAAACCATGCAAGAAAACAATAGTAATTTCCAAGCATTCATAATACTATGGTGACAGGACGAAAAAGAAAACAGGAACGTGATAAATAGAAGGAGGGTAACATGGAGGAATATGTAGTTAGTCTGAAGCACATTACGAAACGTTTTCCCGGTGTTGTGGCATTGAGAGATATGTCTCTGGACATTCGGCCAGGGGAGATTCACGGGCTGATCGGAGAAAACGGTGCCGGAAAATCGACATTGATCAAGGTGCTGACTGGGGTTAATATCCCTGAAGAAGGCGAGATTTACATAGGAGGACAGAAGCGCATCATCCGCTCGCCGGTGGATTCAAGAAATCTTGGAGTTGCCTGTGTTTACCAGGAACTGAACATCGTTTCTCTGCTGTCTGTCACGGATAATATTTTTATTGGCAGATCAATTAAGAAAAAGAACGGTCTGCTGGACTATAAAAAGATGGACAGGGAGGCTATGGATGCACTGGAGTCCCTTGGACATGGGGAAATTGATCTTCACGCCCAGTGCGGGAAACTGGGAATTGGTCTTCAGCAGATGGTTGAGATTGCGAAAGCAGTTGCCGTAAATGCCAGGCTGATCATTATGGATGAGCCGACATCGAGTCTCGGAGAAGGTGAAGTAAAACAGCTGATGAAGACGATACGGAAACTGAAAGAAAAAGGAATTGCTATCCTGTTTGTATCGCATAAACTGGAAGAACTTTTTGAACTGTGTGACAGAGTGACAGTCATGCGTGACGGACAGCATATCATTACCGAAGACATTGAGAATATGGACAATGAAAAGCTGATTGAAGCCATGGTTGGACGGACACTTGAGAATCTGTATCCGAAGGAGCAGGGTGTACGCGGCAGAGAAGGACTGCGGGCAGAACATCTGATGGAAGAAGGCGTGCTGCATGACGTAAGCTTCACGGCGTATCACGGGGAAATCCTCGGATTTGCAGGTCTTGTGGGTGCAGGAAGAACAGAGACGATGCGTGCGATCTTTGGAGCGGATCCGCTGGATGGCGGTAAAGTGTTTGTTGAAGGGGAAGAAGTGCACATTAAAAATCCTACGGAAGCGATCGCAAAGAAAATTGCATTTCTGACAGAGGACAGAAAAGGACAGGGACTTGTGCTTTCGCAGAGTGTGAAGACGAATTTGATTATGTCGAGCATGAAAAGATTTCGAAAGAACGGGCTGTTTGACTTTAAGAAAATTGAAGCCGTCAGCAAAGAGAATATCGAAAAGCTGAGAATCAAAACACCGACCAGTGAAGAAGTCGTTGCGCAGCTCTCCGGCGGCAACCAGCAGAAAGTGGTCATCGGAAAATGGCTGAACAGCGATTCCGAGATATTCATTTTTGATGAACCGACAAGAGGCATCGATGTAGGAGCCAAGATTGAAGTTTATAACGTCATGAATGAACTGGTAAGGCAGGGGAAATGTATTATTATGATTTCATCAGAACTTCCCGAAGTGATTGCCATGAGCGACCGGGTGATCGTTATGCGTGAGGGCCGGGTGACAGGAGAAATTGAAAGAGCAACAGAACATTTTAATCAGGAATCGATTATGAAAGCCGCGTGGGGAGGTAAACTGTCATGAAAAAAAATATGAAAAGTGCATTGATGAAAATCGCGCCGTTGCTGGCGCTGATCATTCTGGGAATGATCCTGGCATTTATGCTTCCGGGAAAATTCTTAAGGGGCAGCAACCTTATGAATATCCTGAAACAGGCGGGTATCAACTGTATGATCTCCGGCGGTATGCTGGTTGTACTAATCACAGCCGGAATTGATTTGTCAGTTGGTTCCAACACAGTACTGGGCGCCTGTTTTATCGGGGTGCTGATGCAGAAATTCGGAATTACGAATCCGTTTGTGCTGATGGGAGCGGCGCTTTTGATCTGTACACTGATGGGATTTTTCAATGGAACACTGCTGACCAGGCTGAACCTGCCGCACCCTTTCGTGTCCACCCTGGGCATGAAAAATGTTTTGCTGGGCGTGGCGCTCCTGATTACAGATTCCACACCAATTGGTTTTATGAATAAAGGGGTTGATTCCACATTGTTTCTGGGGTCTGCAACAATCGGGGATTTCCCGGTCAGTTTTATAGTAGTCATTATTGTTTACGCTATCTTTCATGTTTTTCTTACAAGGACAGCTCTGGGCCGCCAGATCTACTGTGTTGGGGGGAATGCGGAAGCGGCCCGCCTGTCCGGGATAAAATCAAAAAACGTATTGACGTTTGTCTATTCGCTGTCCGGTTTTATGTGCGGACTTGCGGCTATCATCCTGGTTGGGCGTGTGACAACGGCAAATGCGACGGCAGGTACTACCTATGATACGGATGCGATCGCAGCCTGTATTATCGGCGGTGCATCTTTTACCGGCGGAAAGGGTACCATCTGGGGAACCATGATGGGAGCGATTCTGATCGCAACGATTCGAAACGGATTGAATCTGTTCGGCACAAAGAATGATATCCAGTACATTGTAATTGGAGCGGTTATTATCCTTGCAGTTACCATAGATGTTGTCCGCAACCAGATGGAGGCGAAGGCAAGAAGACTGGCAGCTAAATAGCGGTTGATTCAGAAAGGAGAATATAAAAATGAAAAAACTGAGAATCGGTGTTATCGGTCTTGGAAGACTGGGATACCACCACGCAATGAACGTAACCAAGAGTCAGAGAGCAGCACTTACTGCGGTATCAGATCCATTTCCGGAGGCACTGAAAAGAGGCGTCGATAACTTCGGTGTAAAAGGCTATGCAGATTATAAAGAAATGATCGCAAGTGAAGAAGTGGATGCAATCGTAGTGGCTACTCCCACAAAGACACATTATGATGTGCTGATGAATTGTATTGCAGCGAAAAAACCTATATTTGTTGAAAAACCGATTACGTTTACGGTAGAAGAATCAGAAGTGATTATGAAGGAAGTGGAAAAACAGGGTGTATTCCTTCAGGTTGGATTCATGCGCCGTTTTGATCCCGGCCATATGGCGGCTAAAGAAGCGATCGTGAGTGGAAAATGTGGAAAGCCGATCTATATTCATGACTGCCAGCGGGATCCGAACGGACCGCCTCCGGCATACGTACCGGAAAGCGGAGGACTCTTTGTGGACATGGGAATCCATGATCTGGATGTTGCGCGATGGCTGATGGGAAGAGAAATCACAGAAATCTATGCACAGGGCGCGGTATTAAAACATGAATTTCTGAAAGATCTGAATGACGTGGATGACGGACAGATGCTGCTGAAGTTTGAGGATGGCGGTCTTGGAATGATTGAGATCAGCCGCAATGCAAATGATGTATATGATACGCGGACGGAGGTTATCGGTCTTGATAAAAGTGTATTTGTAGGACAGAATCAGCTGACGCCTTATACGATGATCGGAAATCAGGAGATTACTGTAGATATGGCGAATTGGTGTCTGGGAAGATTTAAAGATGCTTATGAGATCGAGATGCAGACATTCATTGACTGTGTACTTGATCATAAACCGTCACAGGTGACGGCATATGACGGTATGATGGGAATCAAACTTGCGCTGGCAGCTACAGAATCATACCGTGCAGGCAAAGCGGTTTCCATATCATATTAAACCATAAAAGAAAAGGGAGGATTTTAGGATGAAGAGAAGATTATTAGCGGTATTACTGACTGCAGGGCTGGTTCTGTCAATGACTGCATGTGGAGGAAAGTCCGATGACAGCACTTCGGGCGGCGCATCAGATGATGCAGCTGCGGAAGATGCCGGAGGAGACGAGGAGGATGCGGGAGACAGTGCCGGTGCGGCAGATGCAAAAGATATCAGTATTGCCGTCAATCTGAAGACGCTGAACAGTGAGTACTGGGGAAATGTAAAGGCGGGATGCGATAAAGCAGCAGAAGAACTTGGCATTGAGGTGACCGTTAATGGGCCGGATGCGGAGAGTGAAATCGCGCAGCAGGTTACTCAGATCGGTGATCAGCTTGCTCAGGATGTGGATGCCATTATTGTAGCTCCGTGTGATACAGATGCAGTTTCCGGAGCGCTGGAAAGTGTTAACGGTAAGATTCCGGTATTCTTCATCGACCAGGATGTGGATTTCCCAGGGAAAACTTCTTTCGTTGGAACAAGCAACGTGGATGCTGCCAAAAAGGGCGGACAGTATATCGGGGAAAAAATCGGTAAAGATGCGAAAGTTGTCATTATCTATGGGCAGGAAGGAGAGAGCACATCGAACGCAAGAACACAGGGATACAAAGAAGGGCTTGCTGAATTCGGGATTGAACCGATCGCCGAGATGTCAGGGAATAACGTGTCCGATACAGCAAAAGCAGCAATGGAAGATCTGCTGACCCGTTTCAACAATGAAATTGATGCCGTTTTGTGTATGAATGATGACACTGCGATCGGTGCACTGTCGGCGTGCCAGGATGCAGGTGTTGCGGAGAATATCACGATCATTGGATTTGATGGAAACCAGTCTGCAATTGAACTGGTTGCAGCAGGGGATCTGGAAGCTACGATTGCGCAGCAGCCGTCTGAGATGGGTTATATTGCCACCATGAATGCATACAAAGCAATTAGCGGCGAAACTGTGGAAAAAGAGATACCAATTGACACAATTTTTATCACAAAAGATAATGCTGAGGAATATATGAAATAAATAAAAAAGAGAGGAATCCCATGATAATGGATGTGACCCCAAAAAGTTAGACTTTATTAGCGAGACAGTTTTGGCTGCCTCGCTATTTTTATGCAGCCAGAAGGTTAAGTCTACGCGAATACGCTTTCATTTGATAAGCCCATCCCTGATCTGAATGGAAGGTTCTTCTGTATGGGCAGTCTGATGTAATTTCTATTGCTTTTTCTAATGCATCCATTACATTTTTAGCAGACGGTTGCTTATCTGTGCCAAAACTAAGTATGTTCACCGGTACACATATCCATAAATGGATCTGAATAGAGCTTATGCATAGTCATATGACCTTTTTCATCTACTTCATAGTATTTAAACTCAGTTGTATCAGTCGTTATTTTCTGATGAGGTATGTGGGTATTAAATCTTCTTCTGATTCTGTTAGGTGCAACTATTCCAATTTTTCCTTTGTAAGAACTATACTTTCTGCTTCTTCGTGTAAATGATGTTGCCTGAAGTCCGAGTTTTTGCATGATTCGCTGGACTTTCTTTCTGTTGACAGCATATCCCTGATTACGAAGTTCACCTAACATCCGACGATATCCATAATCCTTATTCAGTTCTCGAATTTCAAGTATCTTTTCTTCAAGTTCTTTGTCTGGATTTTCTCTGTCAAATCTTTTTTGTCAGTACATGTATGTTGCTTTTGGCATACCTGTATATGAGAGAAGGTCTTTTAATTTGAACTGTCTTCGAAGACTGTTGATGACTCGTGCCGTTCTCTTATTTTTGCTTCGCCCTCTAAACGCAGTCTCCTCAGTTCTTTTAAAAATGCATTCTCTATTCTCAGTTTGAGAAGTTCATCCTCTAATTCTTTTACGTGCTCCGCACTTGTATCAACAGTATTTTCTTCTAATGGTTGAGTTACCGTCTCTTTTTTTGCTGATCCAAAGTTTTCTTTCGACCTTTCTTATGCGGTCTCAACGCTTCAGGAGCAGCTACGCGAAAGCGATTAACCCAGTTAACAATCATACTTGGATTTGTAATACCTTCTTTAAGTGCCAACTCCTGATATGAGACTTCAATTGATAAATATAACTCTACCACATAAAGCTTCTTTTCAAAAGAGTAAGCATCATTCTTTCGGGAACGCATTAAACCTTCATCACCAAAAGTTTGATAATTATGTATCCATTTCTCATTGAGCCATAAAAATACCGACCTCCAAATCGTTAGATTTTTGGTCTAACTTTTTGGGGTCGGTACAAATATGGATTCCGCTCTTTTTTATTTTTGGCATCAGAATATCCGATTTTCAGCTGTAACAGATATAATGAAAGAACCATGGCAGACTGCCAATGAAATGCGATTCTGACAGAGGAGATGGCTCTGTGGAATTGTGTAAAACAGAAATTATTTTGTAGCTTCTTTCAGTGCACGTACATCCTCTTTCATGATTTCAAAATAATCTGGGTTCAGATGGCGCATCGGTGCCAGTTCATACAGGTTTTCAAGAATAATCCACCCCTCGTAATTCTGCTCTTTCAAATAGTCGATGGAACCATAGAAATCGGCAACGCCGGTGCCAATCACGGCATTGGCGATACAGCCCTTCGTGCTGTCTTTTACATGCAGCTGGCGGCCCATATGCGGATAAATCCCTTTTAACACATCCACTTGTTTGTATTCTGTGAAATATGTATAGTTATCACTGTCGTAGAACAGTGAGAAATTCTTGCGGTCAACCATATCTACCAGCTGAAGCTGTTTTTCAACACTTAAAGGATTCTCGCATGAAATCTCAATTCCTTTATCTGCAGCATAGTCGCAGAGATAACGGTATCTTTTGGCGGTCTGCTCCAGCTTTTCTTCCGTATCAGCCAGGCTGGCATTAAAGTTAGAGAAGAACACCATCGGTATTTTCATATAGTCTGCTGCATCCACCGCTTTTGTTACCCAGTGATTGACCGTGTCGTACATGGGATCCCCCTCCGGTGTGAAAAACGGAACATTGTCACCGTCGCTGCATCCGATATTGGGATATTCAATGCCATATTTCTGTTGTGCATCCAGGTATAAATCCTGGATTTTTTTCTGAGACAGGGCCCAGCCGTGTTCATAGCTGCCAAATTCCAGAGACATTCCATCCAGTCCCATTTCCGATACGATCTGCGGTGCGAAAACGCCGGTTCCCGGAACGCAGAAGTTACAAATCCCCAATTTTACATTCATAATAGTTGCTGCTCCTTTCAGATATTCGCCTCTTTTTCGGACGACATATTAATAAGTATATTATACCTTATTTCAAGCGTTGAAAGAAGCGAAAAGTTGGTGTTGGAGGAAAGTGTGCAAGAATTGGAAAGTGCCATTGTGCAGGTTTGTCTGACATGGATTTTTATGATTTTTTGACAGACAGCAAGATCTGGATCCGGTAGAAACTGACGGCAATTGATCTGGAATAACATTATGAAATACTCTGTGAATTTATGTCTGCGTCATCCTTATATTAGAAAATTCGTTTATTGTGCTTGTATAGTCTTGATATGTGCTAGGAGGTGGAAGTCTAAATAAGTTAAAATTTAAGTATCACTTGAAAACGAACGGCAGCAAGCACAGTAACAGGCAAAAGGGAGGAAAGTAAAAATGAAAAAACTGGCGGCAATTTTATTGAGTGCGGCACTGGCATTTGCACTGGCAGGATGTCAGGAGGATACCAAAAGTGACACAAAAGGGCAGGAAGAAACGGGAACGTCATCAGAGGAAGGCGCCAACAGTGAAGAATCCAGAAGATATGCACTTTTCCTGGCCAGTGTTCCGAATGAGACAACCACTTCAATCCGGGATCAGGCGATAGAGACTGCGAAAGAGATGGGAATCACGGTGGAGGTCTTTATCGGAAATGATGAGCAGGCGACACAGGTAGCACAGATTGAGACGTGTATTACGGAAGGATATGACGGTTTGATGATTGAGCCAATCAGCAGCGACGGCTGTCTGTCAGTGATGAAATCTGCAAAAGATGCAGGAATTGCCATGGTGACAGTTATGCAGGATTGTTCGGATCCCAGTCTTGTGAGTGCGCACATTGGCGCTGACCATGAGGGTGCGGCTGCACTGCAGATGAAGGAAGTATGCGAAGCACTCGGCGGCAAAGGTAAAATTGCGATTATTGACGGTGTCATGGGATCTACGGGACAGATACAGCTGACAGCGGGATATGATTCCGTACTGAAAGATTATCCGGATATTGAAGTGATTGAGGAACAGAGCGGAAACTGGATGATTGACGAGGCGATGGACATCACAGAGACATGGCTGCAGAAACATGATGATCTTGATGCAATTCTTGGACAGAGTGACCAGATGGCGCTCGGAGCGCTGCAGGCGTGCAAAGATGCAGGCGTCTCCATCAATATTTCCGGGAGGGACGCACAGACGGCGGCTCTTAAGGAAGTGGAAGCGGGTGACATGTTCGGAACCGTAAGTCAGAGTGCTTATCAGATGGGAGAGATGGCGGTGAAAGTTCTCTCAGAGGTACTGGACAAAAAACAAGTGGATGAAATATATTTTACGGAAAATGCTTTTGTGACAAAAGATAATGTGGCGGATTACATGTAAAAACTGGGCGGGATTATTTGCTGCGGCGTTTTCACGTGCAACTGAAAAAATCGGATGCCGTAAGATGAAAATTTTACGGCATCCATGCTGATTTTGGGGATAACGCAATACGAAATATTGATTAGGGAAGGTGTGAGAGTGTCAGTATGTCAGAGTATGTATTGGAAATGTTGGATATCGAAAAAAGTTTTCCAGGCATTAAGGTTTTAAAAGGGGTGAACCTTCGGGTAAGACCGGGGGAAGTCCACGCTCTGATGGGGGAAAACGGAGCAGGGAAGTCCACGCTGATGAAGATCCTGATGGGAATATACACTGCAGATGCAGGGACGGTGCTGCTTGACGGAAAACAGGAAAATATAAAAGGACCAAAAAGTGCGATGGAACATGGTATCTCCATGATTCACCAGGAACTTAATCCGGTGCTCGATATGCAGGTATACGAGAATGTCTACATGGGGCGGGAATTAAAAATCGGCCCCGGTATTGTGAATAAGAAAAAAGAACAAAGAAAGACACAGAAGCTTTTGGAAACTCTGGGTATTCAGATTCTGGCGTCACAGATGATGCGGGATCTCAGTGTTGCCCAGTGTCAGCTGATTGAGATTGTAAAAGCCATCTCAATCAATGCCAAACTTGTCATCATGGATGAGCCGACATCGGCGATCACAGACAAAGAAATTGCCACGCTGTTCCAACAGATTGCACAGCTGAAAAAGAACAAAGTCGCTGTCATTTATATTTCTCATAAGATGGATGAAATCTTTCAAATCTGTGATCATATTACAGTGCTTCGGGATGGAGAATATATCGGGGATGATCAGGCATCCAATCTGAGCCAGGAAAAACTGATCCGCATGATGGTGGGAAGGGAGATCAATGATGTCTATCCCAAATGCCGTGTTCCTATTGGAGATGTTGTCTTTGAAGTAAAAAATTTGAATTATCAAAGAAAAGTAAAAGATGTCAGTTTTCAGCTTCATGCCGGAGAGATTCTTGGCATCGCAGGACTTGTGGGGGCAGGGCGGAGTGAATTGGCGGAAACGATTTTTGGAATCAGAAAAAAGGACAGCGGTTTTATCTGTAAAGATGGTAAAGAGCTTCACATCACACATCCGCGACATGCAATCAAACATAAGATCGCATTGATTACAGAGGACAGAAAATTTACCGGTCTGAATTTGCTGGGTTCTGTAAAAGAAAACATCACACTGGCCTGCCTGGCGGATACCATCTCCAAAGGCGGGATGATTTTAAAAGCAAAAGAGGCTGAGCAAGCTGATCAGTATATCAACCAGCTCATGATAAAAACTCCGACCCGGGATACAACGGCCGGAGATCTGAGCGGGGGAAACCAGCAGAAAGTGGTTGTGGCAAAATGGCTGCTGACAGAACCGGATGTCATGATTCTGGATGAACCGACAAGAGGGATCGACGTGGGTGCTAAGCGCGATATTTACCTGCTGATTGGAGAACTGGTGAAACAGGGGAAGGGCGTTATCGTCATTTCTTCCGAGATTCCGGAAATCATGGGGCTGTGTGACAGGGTCATCGTGATGGCGGCGGGAAAGATGACGGGAGAAGTTATGAGAGAAGATTTTACGCAGGAGCTGATTATGACGTATGCAGCAAAATTTGGGGAGGATGAGCAGTGATGAAGAGAGTGAACAAAAGCAGTGTGCTGAAAAACTACGGGTTAATTATTATTTTTCTGGCAGTGGTGATAATCCTGGCAATCATAACACCGACGTTTAGAAAACCCATGAACCTTTTAAATGTGATCAAGCAGGCATCTGTGAATGGAATTCTGGCTTTCGGAATGATGATTGTGGTGATTACAGCGGGGATTGACCTGTCCATGGGATCGGTTGTGGGATTTTCCGGAGTCTGTGCGGCGCTGTTTGCACATCCGGGTGAATATCCTCTGATTCTTTCGGCGCTTGTAGCGCTGACGGCTGGGGCTCTTTTTGGTCTGATCAATGGCATCGGTGTGGCATACGGCGGGCTGCCCCCGTTTATTATTACACTGGGAACGATGAGTATTGCCCGCGGACTTGCGCTGGTTTTCAGCGGAGGTATTCCGATTATCAATCTGTCAGAGTCTTTTACCGGCATGTCGTCAGGATCTCTGGCAGGTGTCCCGTATCTGTCTTTCTATTTCATCGGGACTGCACTGATTTTTGCTTTTGTGCTGAATCAGACGGTATTTGGCCGCCACGTTTATATGATCGGGGGAAACAGTGTTGCGGCAAAAGTTTCCGGTATCAATGTAAAGGCACATCTCCTGTTGGTCTATACCATCTCCGGTCTGTGTTCCGGTCTTGCCGGTCTTTTGATGGCGTCCCGGACCAACCAGGGTTCTCCGACGATGGGCGTCTCCTATGAGATGGATGCTGTCACGGCAGCAGTCATCGGCGGGGTGTCCATGTCGGGAGGATCCGGGAAATGGTATGGCGTTGTGATCGGCGCTCTGCTCATTGCTGTGATTGAAAATGCACTCACAATTTTTGGCGTGGATCCGAACTGGAAACAGGTAGTAAAAGGCGTGATTATCATCGGTGCCGTGCTGCTCGACGTTAAAAGCAAAGGGGCAGAAGAATAGTTGAGCGGCAGACAATATGAAAAGAAACATAAATTGATTGTGGAGGATAAAAGATGACGGCAAAAGAAAGAGAGTATAAGACCCTGTGTTTTACCAATGAAGGGCTGGACAGAGGAGCAAAAGAAGAAACGATGGAACCATGGGATCTGACTGTGGCCAGGTGGGAGGCTTCCGGTCTAAAGTCGGATTTCACGAAAAAAATGAAGACGCCGCCAGTGCCGACGGAACTGGGATTTTTACCGAAGGATCGGGAAATAGAGCCGTGGGAACATTATTATATGACGGTCCTTGCGGACGAAGTGTTTGAGCTGGAGCGGGAAATCGGATATGATCCGCTTGTCCGCATGGCTTTTCGCATTCCGTTCCTGAGCTATGAAGAAGAAGTGCTGGATGAAGACGAAGAAACGTTTGTACGAAGAGATGTTGACGGATGGCAGCGCAGATACAACAAGCACAGAACAGTCGAGACATCTCTGGATGCCATACCGGTCCGGCCGATCGTCTGGGATGAAGAGTCGTGGGAAAAGCATAAAATACATACGCTTGAGGCATACCAAACATACTGCACCGATGAAAATATGGAAAAAATGTACGGAAAATACAGGCTGATCAGTGAGAGTGGAGAATATCCGATCCGGTTTCGGCTTATGGGTTTTTTCTGGATCCTGCGGGATCTGATGGACAATGAGCCTATGCTGTATGCGTGGTATGATTATCCGGACATGATCCGGGATATTCACCGTTTTCAGCTGGATCTGTATAAAGAGCAGATGGATAAGATACTGAAAATCGTAAAGCCGGGTGTACTGTTCTTTGAGGAGGACCTGAGTGGAAAGACAGGACCGATGATATCTCCGGATACCTTTGATGAATTTCTGCGTCCGTGTTATGAAGAAATGATACCGTTTCTGAAAGAACGGGGAGTTGGTCATGTGTTTGTGGATACGGATGGTGACTTTACCCGGCTGATTCCGAACTTCATGGAGTCGGGAGTGGATGGTTTCCTGCCCGTCGATGTCAACGCCGGGGTGGATATCGTAAAGGTGAGAGCGCAGTACCCGACACTGAAGTTTATCGGGGGATTCAATAAATTAGAGCTTTTGAAGGGACCCGAAGCGATTGACCGGGAGTTCAGACGTCTGGAACCTGTCATCCGGCAGGGCGGGTATCTCTGTGCAATCGATCATCAGGCAGCGCCGGATACCCCCTGGGAATATTACCAGTACTATGTAAAACGGCTGGGAGAAGTGATGGCAGAGTGCCGGGGCGAAAAATAAAGTCATAAAAGGTTGCAATCTGTAAAAATTTTTGTGATAATGTTTATATGAATATCATTTACAAACGATATACTGATAAATGACAGGAGGAAGTTTGCATGGATCGAGGCACACAGACTTTAGAAAAGCCCCCGTACCCTTATAAAAAATTTAAAGTATATGATTCCACTCCGATTTCAGTTGAGATGTGGAATGATCAAAAATCCGTGGAAATGCACTGTCATCGGTTTTATGAGTTTACATTGATTACAAAAGGATCCTGTATCCACAATTACCGTGGGGTGCAGGTCCCTCTGATACCTGGGGACATCTTTATGATTGAACCGAATCAGCCGCACGGGTATGAGATCCAGGCACAGGTAAGCATTATTAACTGTCTGTTTTATCCGGAGCAGTTAAGCCTTGAAAACAATCAGATGCTGCAAAGTACCCGTATGGGAGAGAAGAGCGAAGACATTAAAAAGCAGTGGGAAGAACTGCTTCAGTATGTCAGTCTTGAGGATACCGGGCAGGAGAGTAATGTCCGGCAGGCGAACCTGAATGCCCAGGGAATCATTCATCTGAACAGTACGGAACTCAGCTATGTGGAATCTCTTCTGCAGGAAATGGTCAGAGAACAGGAGAATAAGGAAATCAATCTGGAATATGCAAAGTCGGCATATCTGCAGCTGATACTTGTGATGCTCAGCCGCGTGCAGATTAAGAGAACAGAGAAGATCAATCACCACTCCAACCAGAAAAAGGATATGATTTTTGATGCGCTGGTTTACATTGAAGAACATCTGGATGAAAAAATAGATTTTTCCGGTCTTGCAGAAAAAAGTTATATGAGTCCCAGTTATTTCCGGTCCATTTTTAAAGATGTGACGGGTCTGACGCCGGTTGATTATCTGAACCGCATGAGAATTGTGAAGTCTCTGGAATACCTTGAAATGGATAAATCCACGATTGCAGATGCGGCTGCCAGAGTTGGGATTTTTGATTCTAATTACTATTCCAGAATGTTTAAAAAGGTGATGGGATATTCGCCAAAATATTTTAAAAGTATCCGGGATTGTATGTAAAAAACAAAATAATTTAAAGTAATAAAAAACAGAGAAAACTCCATTCGATGAACTGCTCCCCGTCAAGTAGACAATTAAAAAAATAAAATTTTTTCTGCCAGTAGGTGTTGCCTGCTGGCAGTTTTTACGCTGCTTGTGAGTATGCTTCGTTTTTTTCTATTGGTGTTAATACGCCTAAATTTCTTTGTAATCGTTTGGTATTGTAATACTCTGTATAATCGTAATCCTGTTTACGAAATCGTCCCTGCCGGGAAATCTTTTTCCGTAATAACGCGCTCTTTTTATAATTCCCCAAAACACTTCCATCGGTCCATTATCAATGCGTTTTGCCGCTCTTGACATACTTTGTGTCATTCCAGCCGCTTCCAGCTTTGCGTGAAAAACCGGATTCGTATATTGAAAACCTCTGTCACTAGGAAATAGAGGATGTGCCTCTGGATTGGCTTTTACGGAATGCATTGTTGTTACTGTCATTTATGATATTCGATACCATTCTTCTTCAAGCTCATCTCTAATACGGCGATCCCCTTTATCCGGTGATTCCGTATTTTCTACAGATTGCAGCATAAGAACCTTCACCGTTTAAATCATCCAATACAGCTTTTTCTTTTGTATCCGCAGAATAGACCGTGTTTTGGGAAGTGGTACGTAGCCCATTTTCGCCTAAAGATTGATAGAGGAAAACCCATTTTCGAATACGTGCATTATGAATACCTAATAATGCGGCTTCGTGATCTGCAGATGTTTTTCCTGTGAGACATATTTTTCCGCGTGCACGTTTACAAGAAAATAAAACAGTAAAGTTGTTGCGTTTTGTGCTTGTATCGTCTCATATTGTGCTCATAGAAAGTGAAAATTTTGTGCTATACTCAATCCAGAAAGCAACGAAATGTACAGAAAAAACAAAAATGATATAGATAATTTGTGCAAAATACACATTTCTTGAGGGGGGGGGGTTGTAATAAAATACAAAAATATTAATATTAGAAAAATGTACCGAATTGTTGAAAACACAGTACTTTGATACGTGCTAATGGAAAAAGAAAATCACCTCTGATTCAAAAAAGAACGGGGGATTTTATAAAAATGGGATCGGAAGATTCCGGGAAACTATGAAAAGGCTAAACAAAAGGAGGCATTAAGAAATGAAGAAGAGAGTATTAGCGGGTATTATGGCAGGGTGTATGGTCATTGGAACATTGACTGCCTGCGGACAGGGAAACAAAGATGCAGAAAAATCAGAGACAACGGAAGCTTCAGAGACAACGGAAGCTGACGACTCATCTAAAGAGGAATCATCTTCGGAAGATATGAGAGTGACCATGATATTATCTGATCGTGATGAGTGGCTGAGTGAGATGGAATCCGGAGCACTTGCAGCGGCAGAAGAGATAGGAATTGATCTGGTAACACAGGATGCGCAAAAGGATACAAGCAAAATGCTGCAGTTTATTGAGACAGCTAAAAATGACGGTCAGAAAGCGGTCATTGTCAATATGGTGGATCCAGAAACCGGTCAGGAATGTATCGATGCTGCGGGTGATATGAAAGTCGTATTTGTAAACAGATATCCTACCGACTTAAGCCTTTTGAATGAGAGTGCTGTCTATGTTGGTTCCGATGAGAATCAGGCAGGCGATCTCCAGGCTGAATATCTGTCGGAGTATTTTGAAGAAAAAGGACAGACAGATATCAAATATATTCTGCTGAGCGGCAATTACGGTCTGACTGCGACAACGCTCAGAACAGATTCTGCACTGAACGGACTGAAAGACAGAGGAATCAATGCAACAGAAGCGACAGCTCCTCTCGTTGCAGATTATAACCGTGCGGAAGCTCAGGATATGATCACTCCGGTTCTGGATACGACAGAGTTTGACTGTATCATCGCCAACAATGATGCGATGGCACTGGGCGCTGTTGAGGCAATGCTTGATGTAGGAAAGGATCCGGCCAGCATTCCGATCGTAGGAATCGATGCATCTACAGACGGACGTAAATCAATCGCTGAAGGTCAGATGGCTATGAGTGCGTTCCAGAATGCAATCGGTCAGGGAAAAACAGCTGTATTGGCAGCAAAGAATCTGCTTGAAGGAAAAGCTGCCAACGAAGGCAGTGAGTACAGTGTGGATGCTGAAAATGAATTCATCATCTGGGTTCCGTTTGAACGTGTAGACAAAACAAACGTAGCTGATTACGACTGATGTTAGCCATCAGGTAATTGTTGAATTTGATTATAGGTGCCGGCCTTAGGCCGGCACCTATA